>CAIONQ010000086.1 GCA_903859705.1 uncultured Chthonomonas sp. | reverse complement strand
GTTAAGGCAGTTACATGCCTGTTGGGCGGAATTGTTAGTTTTTGTGACTTTGCAACTTGGAAGCGGGAAAGTAATGTTTCCACTGGCATCAATTCGGTCATTGGGTGCATTGCGTACATATACTAACAAGTTCCAATCACCACCCTCAAACCCAATCGGATCCCTGCTATCCCACCTTCCCTTCACGGCATCCAGCCACCGTGCCCGCACATAGTACAGATTAATGAAGGTCATGTAGTAGCCATACAGGCCAACATACCGGAATGGGTTTATGGTGCCACTGCCATTGAGGAGTTCTACCCCGAACGCGGTGTAGACGTAGCTATCCGTTACTGCACCCGCAGAGTTGGTAAGAATGCGCACAGAGCCCTGGCTGTCGTATCCGTAGAAGGAGCTTACGCCACTGCGATTTTGGGATGTGAGGCCTCCCCAGTAGCCCGGGAAGTCAGTGTATCTGGCTTGAATTACGTTGCTGGTATCGGTTTCCAGCAGCAGGTTCTGCTGGTCCCAGGTAAAGTTAGTGGTTACGCCCTCAGAGATCCTGGACTTGCGGAGGCCATCTGCCGAGTATATGCTCTGTTCACCACTGCCATCCGGGTTGGATATGGAGAGCAAGCGGTTTTCTGGGCTCCAGGTTTGGGTAGTGAGCGCGCCACCCGTGTTCTGAATGGTAAGGTTACCAACAGGATCAAAAGTCTGGGTTGTTGGCGCGCCCGTTGGCGGCGTTATCAGCACCTGCGCATTGGCGGCATTGTACTGGTAGTTGGTTACAGCGCCAGAATTTGTTTGCGTAAGCCTGTTCCCGGTCCGGTCATATGAGTACCCGATGTCGTAGGCCTGTGCCCCGTTGCGCTGTTCCAGCGTCAACTGGCTTGTAACATCGTATCCAAAGGTAACTCTTGTTCCATCCAGCTCCTGCACAGTAAGCCGGTTGTTCGTTGCCGAATAGGTGTTTGTGAACACCGCCTGAGCTATCCCCGCTGCAGAGATGTTCTGGACAAGCGTCTCTCTGCCAGCCGCATCGAAGACGTGAGAGATGCTGCCTCCGTTGGCCAACACCCGGCGATACTCTCTATCCAGAGCATCGTACTGAATGCTGGTCCGCTCATTCAGCGGATTCACAATAACCGTATTGCGGGATTGGGCATCGTAAAGATAGCTGGTTGTGCCCCCGATATCTTGCATGGTTACCCTGTTATCAACAGCATCGAAGCTGTATGTCAGGTTAATCCCGGTTGGATTCTGTACCGCAACCTGCCTCTGGTTCAGGTCATACAGGTAGCTGGTAATCCCGGTGGTATCCTGCATTGATGTCTGCTGGCCAATTTGGTCCCAAATCATGCTGGGGTTAGCATGATTTAAAGAGCAGCTTGCTGCGACAACCTTAAGTTTCTTCTATGCACCATAATATAGGCTAAACCTCCCGCTATGTTTCGCGCATCCGTAGTAAACAGCGTGGACCAGATTCTGGCGTAAGTGCACGGAATCGTTTCGAGAGCATGGAGAATAACGCAGTTAGTAGCGGGAAACGGTTAACGAGTCTACCATTAACATACGTTTAGGTTATGCGGACCTGTTAACTCGCTTAATGTCCAGGTACCCCTCATTTCTTCGGTTTATCTGTGGTAAAAATCTGCATCGACAAATACGACACTATACGCAAACAATGAAGCACAAGGTCCGCATGGAATGGTGGTAAATTGCTTACCTCTTCTGGGGTTACAATCCGTGTTAATGGACCAACCAGATGAATAGCTGAAGAGATCGCATCCTCCGCTGTATATTCAGGTAATAGCCTTAGCAGTTCGTTCAGCGCGGCTTTTTGCGTCGAACGTCGGTATGCCATCTTCCTTTCCGGAGCAATGACTTCCAAGAGATATGGAACCGCGCGCTTATCATGTGTCTCAATTAATTCACGAATTACGGTGCTGCTCCGGCATGGTTTAAATATGGGATCTGCTGCAGCAGTAACAATGAGTGCAACGAATATCCCCTTAACTGTAATTACCAATGCAGCATGGGACACAATCAACCTGGAATTAAGGGCTGTCAAGCACATGATGGTAGCCAGACAAATAAATAACAGCTTCATGAATCCATAGTAATACGTGGCGTATTGAGATCGCTTCTTGTGTAGTTCTTCTGCTCTCATGAATAGTTCGATGTTGCTCATACGACTCCTGTTTACCAACTTACTATAAAGTTGAGTTATGTGCTGTACCTGAATTGACGATGTCGCGCGACAAGTGGCCCACTCACGCTCAAACACATAATTCAAAATCTATATCTCCTCCAATTGAAGGCATACCGCATATGCCAATCACCTCGTCCAATCTCCCAGTTAATACATCAAACTCCAGTGTTAAGGCTCCGAGACAGACAATTATGTCCCCACCGGTAAAATGAAATCCTTTTCCGAGGCACCCATTGTCGCACGGCGGTAATGAACATTGAGCACCTACAATTCCTTTTGCAGACGGATTCTTCAGAGTGCCAGTAGCCCACTGTATCAGTTTGTTGGATATCCCACTCCCCTTCAAAAGCTCCCTGAAGAATTTGATGTAGTTCTTGGCAGCTAGGCCAGTTGTGCATGTCATGCTGAGGGATATTTGTCCGCAATTCTCTCTGACTGGTCCACACATATGGCATTTGTAACATATAGTCATCTGCACGCCGCAGGTAATCGGGCCAAATTGAAGTGGCAAACTTGGAGTTGTGAGCTCCAATCCTCCATTACAAAATAGGCCGGTTGGATCGCTATTACCTACGGGCGAGTTAATGGAGTACTCATACGCGTTCGGACCACCGAAAGGCCCAATCGGATCCCTGCTAATCCACGTTCCATTCAC
>CAIONQ010000085.1 GCA_903859705.1 uncultured Chthonomonas sp. | reverse complement strand
GCTGGCGATCATCAAACCCTCAAGCGCCCATCGCATGCCATCACAGTTCGTGAAATCCTCTCCCACACAAGTGGCCTTCCCTTCTCCAGCTCCATCGAAAACCCAACGCTGGATCAGCGCCCGCTGCGAGAGCGCGTTGTTCGCTATGCGCTAACACCCCTGCAATCCGGGCCTGGCACGCGCTACTCCTACTCTAACGCAGGCATCAACACTGCCGGCAGAATTATTGAGGTGGTGAGCGGAGTGGCATACGAGCAGTTTTTGAACGAGCGCCTGTTCAAACCGCTGGGAATGAAAGACACCACGTTCTGGCCAACTACCGCACAGGTGGCACGCCTGGCAAAATCTTATAGCCCGGACGCCGCAAAAACGGGCCTGACGGAGGTTACCGTTACCCAGCTTCGCTACCCGCTCAGCGATCACAGCATTCGCTACCCAATGCCTGCCGGTGGCCTGTTCTCTACAGCGGCAGACCTGACAGTGTTTTGCCAGATGGTGATGAACCATGGTGAATGGAAGGGCAAGCGGTACCTGAGCGAAGCCGCCGTGAAGGAGATGACCTCAAAACAAACCGGCAGTTTACCGGATGGGTACGGGCTGGGATGGTCGACCGGCGGCGGAAACTTCGGCCACGGTGGTGCCTATGCCACCAACATGAATATCGATACCAACCGTGGGCTCATTACCATCTGGATGGTTCAATCGGCCGGCGGGTACCCTCTGAATGGGGACCAGGCATACTCGGCATTTCGCAGTGCTGCCGAGGGACAGTTTGGGCATGGAAAATAATCATCCGATAGAAACACACAGGGAATAACGATGGATATTAAAGGCAAAGTGTGCCTGATTACCGGCGGTGGCACGGGGTTGGGACATGAGATATCGATGCAACTGGCCCGCGAGGGCGTTGATCTGGCGATTGGGTACTCTCGATCTGCCAGTGAGGCCGAGGAGACAGCACAGGCATGCCGGGAGCTGGGCGTGCGTGCCATCGCTCTGAAAGCGGATTTAAGCTCCGCGCAGGCAGCATCGGAATTGCCTGGCCAGGCATTCCAGGCACTGGGCAGGCTGGATCTGCTGATCCACAATGCAGGCACAACACGGTTTGTTGCTTTCCCGGATATCGATAAGATATCACCGGAAAATTGGGACGAGATTTTTGCCGTCAACACGCGCTCTGCGTTCTTCATGGCGCAGGCTGCGGCTCCGCTAATGCGGCAAAACGGGGGCGGTCAGCTCATCACCACATCCAGCATAGCGGGCATCGATCCACTGGGAAGCAGCATCCCATATGCCTGCTCCAAGGCGGCCCTAATACACCTTACGCAGTGCCTTTCGGTAGCACTGGCACCAGATATTCGGGTGAATTCTGTTGCCCCTGGCCTGCTAATTACACGCTGGGTTGCTGGCTTTTCTGAAGAGAGAATCGAGCAGATGCAGAGCAGCGCACTGCTCGGCAGGGCTGCCCATGTGGCCGATACCGCTGCGGCCTACGTAATGCTGGCAAAAAATGAAAGCATTACCGGGCAGACGATTGTGGTGGATGCAGGGCAAACAATGCGCTAAACCACAGTTTAAATGCGAATCCCGACTCGTAATGAGCGTCCGCACCTATCGAATTTGCATACAAAATGCGCCAATTCGTGCGTGCAGACGCTCTTCTTGTTATTCGTTGAGACTCGTTGGAACGATTTGCCTATTAGAATCATCTATAAGAGTAATAGAGTCTGGCAGCAGGATGCAGACAGTAGCCCGGTGATCTCGCTCAACACAGGAAATTTCTGTGCTGAAATAGAACGCGGCGTCGCGTTTAGGGAGGCAGTCATGACAGCCATCTCCACACCTGTTACCTGGGATCTTTCCCAGCTCTCCGATTATGTACTCTGCATACGCAGCCAGTGGGAGCCAGCTTCGGCAACCGCTTTCGCAGATAGAGTGCGCCAACCCCTTCTTGACCATCTTCTGGACTGTTACGACGACCGTATTGATGCCGATGGCATTGCAGACTGGGCCATCGAACACACGCTCCGCCGTACCGCAACCGCCCACTACGAGGGACCACCTGTTAAGAATGTGCGTAACCTTCTATTCCTGATCGCAGATCAGCGCGCCTATTCGGAGAGCGTCGCGCTAAATTCTGAGCATCTGGATTTGGATGAGCTAAAGGCACTTGTGCCAGAAGTGGCAGCAGAGCCGGATGTCTCTTTCCAGCTTCAGCACATGAACGGGGAAGATTGTGTACGTGTGCATACAATCGGCGGCGTATTTTTCCCACAGGCAAGCCCACTTCCGTAACCTACACTCAATCCCAGAGTGTTGCTATGGCTGCCCATAGCGAGGCGAAGAAGATCCCAAGGCACGCCCCTAACCCACCTCCGATGAGGATGCCAACGCTCACATTATTTCCGTATGGCGGATGTGTTTTTCCGCCATACGCACAGAGCGCAGCTACCACCACACAAATACCCATGAGTATGCCTGGATGCTTTGCCGGGTTGCGCTCGTTCATCGTTCGCCTTCTGCCAACTGCCTCAGCGTGATGTTCCCCAGGCCTTTTTTGCCCACGGCGTTAGCGCATCGTACTTATCTTCCCACGTGGTGTACATGGCACCCACAATGCCGTTTACGCCCCTGGTTGCTGTAATCCAACCTGCAATCCCGGAGCCATCCTCATCACCATCATAATAGCCAGAGAGTATCTGCTTTAGCCCCAGGTTGGCAAAAAACGGGCAGTTCTTACCGTTGAGCCCACCGTGCCAGTTCACAATACCAACGTCCTTATCCAACCCCTTCCAGGACCCAGCCAGCGTGCCATTAACCGCATAGTATTGATCTATTGCGTTATGCATGGGGTCAAACATATCGTTCCAAACCCAAATCTCGGCATCGGGGCGCGCTGTGCGAATAATCGCGGCAGCGCGGTGCACATTCCACGCCAACAGCTCCCCAGCGGTCATCTTCTTGCTCTGGCACAGCGCACATTGATTCATGGTGCGCATCTCATCATGAGACATCAGGAAGGCAGCGGGATGCAGCAGCTTGTCTGCCTCCTGAATCTCCAGTTTCCAGTCGTCAAAGATCTTCTCTTCACTGATACAGGATGTGATCCGATCCTCGTAGCAGATGATGGGGTGATACCAGCTTACGCGCAGCTTCTGGCCCTCTTTAATGCGGCCGCCTTCCATAATTCGGATAACGGCAGGGTCGTGATACGCAATCCAGGGATGAAGGTTGTAATCCACCACCTTTGCATAGTCCTTGCCTTCGGTGTAAACCGTTCCATCCTCGGCTTTTACTGTTAGTGGGCATCCGGGGCGACGCAGCACGTTAACAAGCGCCATCTCTTCTACTTTAAGGTCGTCCCACCACATTTTGCCAGATTTGCCAGACCACGTTCCGAGATAGATATTCGCATCCGTGCAGTTCATAGAGTTAAAGCACAGATCGTACTTCTTCCAATCCTGGGTGCGCTCGCAATGGAAAGATTGAAACGAAACACTGTTGGCATCTTTGCCGGATAGCACCTTCACTTCTGGCACG
>CAIONQ010000084.1 GCA_903859705.1 uncultured Chthonomonas sp. | reverse complement strand
TTTCCAGGCAACTGCAAGTAGGTGTCTGTTATTGCCGCAGGAAACTCATGAGTTGCTTTTCTAAGAAGCTCGGGATCAGAAACCGGCAGGCGAGATGAAACTATATACATCGAATCGCGCACCATGGTGGATTCAATCGCCAGGCTGCCAGCTCTTCCCTGCAAAAGAGATACGTATGGTGTCACCACAATACGGGCTTCTGGCGCCGCGTAAATGTGATTCATCACTCCATCTCTTACGGTAATAACTTGCCTGCAAGCCTGGCCAGAATCTGAGTTGGCGCCACCTGCTTCCAGTGCCGAAGGCTGAATATTATAGGTATTCATATTCGGCTGCTGGGTCATCATGTCGCCGGCCTGCGCCGTTGGCGGTGGGCCGGGGGATATGCTCACGGGTTCGGGCTGATGATCCTCAAAACTGCGGCCGGTGAAAAAGTCATAACTCGAACCCCGAAGGTACGTAATCGGAACGTTCGAGTTCACCTGCAGCAAAATCGTATCGCTCTCGGTTCTAGGCCCGGTGGCAATTTCAATCGAAGGATCTTCTGAAACACGCACGGTTTTACGCCCGGGGTTCTTGTTATTCCTATCCTTAAATGCATCAATGGGTGTAGAAGGCAATATGGCCTTGCCCACCACCTGCAGTACAGGGCCACCCCCTCTGGCAAGTAGCATGGTGGCAAGAACGCAGGCTACGGCTATCACTACCTCGCCCCGCAACAGGCTTCCTGCCTGTTTCACAAGGGCCGGTCGGGGATTAGCAGTGGAACGCGCTTCAGGATGGCCGCTTGTCCGCAAATGGTTTTCGTGCACCATCAAGAATGTGGCACTGGCGAGAAACACAATAAACGCGTATTGAATTTCATCGTCCGGCGCACCACTGCTCATAATACCAAGCAGCGCCATGGCAGGCACGCACGCAAACAGAACAGAGGCATCATTCGCAAGCGTAAATGCCTGAAGTACTGCTATCCACACCACAACGGTTTGGGCCTGGTAAGGATGAATATCCAGCCCGCTGCCAGCTCCCGATATTGATGGGGCAGTTGTACCTATGTAGTAGATGCATAGTCCAAACACTGCCAGAACCGGAACTTGATATTGCTTCCAATCAAACCCGATCCTGCGCATCCAATAACTCACGGCATACCCGGCAACCGCTAGCAGCCTGAGCACGTTGGCAAAGGCTACATCAGACATATCGTACGTTGCTGCATATAGCCCTGAAAGGGTAACTAGCAAACCTGCGATGTATAGGTACGGGCTAACCGGGCCAGCCGAGACAATATCTTCTTCGTCGAGTGCGCTCTTACGAATTGCAACTCGAATGGATGCACTGTCTGATTTGTAGATTTTTCGAGCCTGCATAACGGTAATCCTTACGCCACTCTCGATATAATAAGTGCTCCCTGCGGATTGTACGGCAGTGTATACACAGGCACGCCCATGGCGGCAATTTGCCCAAGAGAGGCCTGGTGAGTTTCGGCATCTACGCGTGCCGCACCCGGAAATGTGTTTGCATCTATCGCCAGCACAGCAACACTTCGGCCAGATGCAATCCACCTTCGCACCGCACCGGCAACCTCTGCATCAGCGGTTAGCATAATTAGCAGATGTGTTGCACCCGGCATAGCGGATCCCATCTTGTCTAGCAGCAAAGCTGCAAAAGAAGTATCAGCCTGAGCTTCTATGCGGGCCAGTGAATCCAGAATGGGATAAAGCTGCCCGGCCCCACGGTCAAGCCCGGAGCCTGTAGATGCGCTGGATAGCGATCCATCCTGTCTGCGCGCTGCCAGCGCTACCACGGCACCATGCTGCACAGCATCACGTGCTGCAGATGCCGCTGCCCTAATTGCGAATTCCAGGGTTGTATCCGGCTCTTCTCCCACAATTGCTCTGGCAGTGGTATCCAGAATAATAGATAGATTTGCAGACTGTGTTTCTTCAAACTCTATTACCACTAGGTTGCCTGTGCGAGCAGTCTGTCGCCAGTGTATAGACCGCAAAGGGTCACCAGGTAAGTAGCCTCGAACACCGGCAGGGTCAACACCGCTCCCAAGCCTGGCCTGTGCCACTGCGTCGTTCATACCCAATTTGTGCGAGCCAGATAGCTCCATGGGATCAAGTGGCCGAACGGAAGGAAATACCACTATCTCGCCATCGGCAGCAACGGTTCTTGTAAACGTAAAAACTCCAAGCGGATCAACAGCGCTCACTTCAAACTGTCCGCTTTCAAACACTCCACGCCGATCAAACCTCACCACGTTTGTAACCGTTGTTGTGCCAAAAGCACCCACATGAAACAGAGGCGGCTCCATCCTCACACTCTTCAGATAAGATTGATCTGGCGTCAGAATAGAGATAGAGAAGCGGGGAATTCGGCTGGGATTTGTAACGCGGTAGATTATCTCCGCCTCTTCGCCTTCCCAAATGGGTGAAACGAACTGGCGCTCAAACTCTAGCCCACGCAGCATCCACCTGCCTATGGCATATGAAACCAGTGGCAGGGTAATGAGCATTGCTGCCATGTAGTAGAGCTGAGCGAGGTTTACAATGCCTCCCACAGCAACCAGGCAAAATGCCGCTACTCCGAGAGCCACCCATTTGCTAATTTGCATATTTGTGCTCAGGCACATGTGCTCCGGCATTTAATTGCCGGAGCATCACGGCTACTTAGGCGCGGTGGGTACCGTAATCTGCGTGAGAAGCTTATTAACGCAGGAAGCTGCAGTTACGCCGCGTCCACGGAAATCTGGCCTCACTATTATTCTGTGAGCCAAAACTGCGACAGCAAGTGCCTTCACATCATCCGGAATCACCGCATCCCGGCCATGCAGAGCAGCGCGCGCCTGGCATGCATGCAACAAGCACAGCGAACCTCTAGGGCTCGCTCCCAACTGAACCTCATCCATATTCCTGGTTGCTGCCACAATATCCAGTATATAGCCGGTTACAAAATCCCTTACAGTAATTTCCCGAATGTCTCGCTGAAGAGCCAGAAGGCGCGTGGTATCAATTACCGGCTGAATACTGTCTACAGGGGCGGATTGCCGCTGCATTGTCAGTATTGCCATCTCGGCGGCGCGGTTGGGATGCCCTATTTCTATTCTTGCGGCAAACCTGTCCAATTGCGCCTCTGGCAATGGAAATGTGCCAGACATTTCAATATTGTTCTGAGTTGCAATTACAAAGAAGGGGCTCGGTAGTTGATGGGTTGTGCCATCAATTGTAACCTGGCGCTCTTCCATACACTCCAGCAGCGCAGCCTGAGTTTTGGGCGTCGTGCGGTTGATCTCATCGGCTAGCACAATGTTTGCGAATACTGGCCCCGGCCGCACCTCAAAGTCACCGGTCTTCTGATTATAAATCGAGGATCCTGTGATATCTGATGGCAGAAGATCGGGTGTGAACTGGATTCTCTTGAACGACATTCCAAGCGCTCGCGCCAGTGCCTTTGCGAGTGTGGTTTTTCCCACACCAGGGATATCTTCGATCAGCAGATGACCGTTGGACAACAGCACAGATAGCGCAAGCTCTATGATCTCGGTTTTACCAACGATTGCAGTTTCAACTGCCTGCACAATTCCTCGAGCGGTGCTTGATAGTTCAGTTGTATTCAATCCAGCTCCTGTCACACGATGTTGCCAGTGTGTTTCTATGGATTAGCAGAGGGCTTCTTAGCTCTGTCTGCATTGGAAGTTGGCGGAATAGGTGGGCCGGCAACAACGGTTATAAGTCTCTTTGCCTGCAATAGTTGAGATGCCAGGCGGTTAACATCCCGGAGTGTTATCTTTTTCACGATGGATGGATAACGAACGCTGTAATCCAACCCAAGCCCGAAAAAGGCGCTATCAATCAGCTCGCTGGCGATGTTAGCATTGGTCTCTATTGCAATCTGCATTCCTCCAATCGAGTTGTCCTTTGCCCAGGCAAGCTCCTCTGGAGTTAAACCACGCTGTGCCATCTTGCGGATTTCATCCACAGCAGATGCCACTGCTTTTCTTACGTTTTCAGGATTTACACCGGCACGGAAAATCCACGGGCCACGATCCAGTGCGGGAGTTAAGCCAGTAACCGCATAATAGGCCAGCCCTTCGGTGTCCCTAATACGCTTTCCAACTCTGCCAACAAAGTCGTCGCCCCCCAGTATGAGGTTCATAATCTGCGTGGCTTCAAAGTCGGATGAAAGGCGAGAAATCCCCGCCAGCCCCATTGCGATATCGTCCTGGGATTTGTCCTTCATCGGCACCAAAACCAGGCTGGTGTCATCTCTTGCTGGTTCAGCGCTATCGAATGGACTCGGCTTGTGGATGATGCGCGGCTTTCCCTCATGCGGTTGCCAGGCTCCAAATGCCATGGTCACTTCTCGTATAGCGTCCTCTACATTAACATCACCCACCACTACCACCGTAGTGGCATCTGGACGAATATTACTATTGTAGAAGCTTCGAACTTCCGCCTCGGAAAGCGACCGAACTGATTCTGATGAGCCAGAAACCGGATGCGAAAACTCCGGTTTATTGCTATAGATGCGCGCATACAATTCTTTAGTTGCAGTAGTTGCTGTATCGTTCTCCGATTCGCCTATAGAAGTAATTAATTCGCTTTTTGCTTTTTCAACTTCATCCGGTAGAAACGATGGCTGCACCACGCACTCACCCAGAGCCCGTGTCACTTCCGAAAAATTTTCGCGCAGCATCGCAGCTGAAAAATCAAGACGCTCTCTCCTGCTCTGCGCCTGAACCGTTGCCCCAACAAAATCCAATGCCGCCGCAAATTCAGAGGAGGTTCGCTTAAGAGTCCCCCGCGTAAGAAGGCTCGCCAACAGCGAAGACACCCCGTACGAACCTTCTGGATCAGAAACCGAGCCAGCATTACGGACAAAGCCGTCCACATATACAGTGGGAACAGCGTGGTTCTCTTTAACAACCAGTGTTAGGCCGTTGTCCAACTTCTTAACCACTACGCCAGGCACGCTCACGGGCTCTCTGCCACCACCCTGGCCACCCGCCGTGGGCATATCAATACCGGCTCTCGCGCGATTATGCGGAGGGCGATAGTGTGCGCCACGAGCACCTCCACCGGCATCTGCAGATGGGTCTGCCCGCTCGCCGTTTGGCTCAAATGCCGCTACAGTGCGGTTATCGGCTCCAAAGTACTTTTCGGCAACCCGTCGCACGTCTGCGGGTGTAACTCTCTCAACTGCACTCAGGTAGCTGTCAATTCGCTTGTAGGTGCCAAATACGGTGTGGAAATAACCCAATCTATTGGCGAGTGCTTGCACGCCTTCACTGCCAAAAACAAAGCTGGCACGTGTTAGATTTCGGGCTTTCTGCAGATCATGGGCAGAAACTGCCTGTTTCTTTACCTTTTCTATCTCCGCAATTAGCGCCTTTTCTACGGCAGCTGGTTTTACGGTTTCTGCAGCAGTAGCCATAATCTCAAACAGCTCAGGGTCCATGCCATAATTAGCGCCAGAACTAACGGATGTAGCAAGCCTGGATTCTACAAGAGCCCGGTAAAGAATACTGCTTCGGCCAGTTGTAAGCAATGTACTTAACACATCTAGCGCTGGGAGATCTGTACTGCTTGCCGCGGGAATGTGATACGCAAGATCCACGTAAGAGGTGGAACCTGCCCGCCGAATGGTTAAGCGCCGCTCGCCTCTCTGAACGGGCTCCGGGTTTAATGGCGTGGTATCAAGCTTTTGTGGTAGTACGTCTTTCCACAGCTCTTTCACTCGCTTCAGAGTAGCCTCTGTTTTAAAGTCACCAACAATTACCAGTGTCGCGTTGTTAGGGCAATAATGCTTGCGGTAATAGTTGTAAACCTGTTCGCGAGTGTAGTGGTTTACATCAAACTTCGTGCCAATTACAGGGTAATGGTAGGGATGATACTCATAGGCCGAAGCGCGCATATGCTCATATAGGTACGCCGAGTTCTGATTTTCATCGCCTTCAAGCTCAGATAGCACCACCCTCTTCTCTGCGGTTAGCTGCGCGGGATCAATAGCTGCCTGTGTCATTCGGTCTGCTTCAATCTGGAGTGCCAGGTCCAATTGATCAGAGGGTATCAGCAGGTAATAATCCGTATAGTCGGCCGTGGTTTCAGCATTGTTAACGCCACCGTGGCGGCCGATAAGCAAATCGATGTAACCAGGGTGCGGATACTTGCTCTTTGTTCCCTTAAACATCATGTGCTCAAGCTGATGTGAAACTCCCGTTATGCCGGGCACCTCATTCTTAGCGCCTACGCGGTAATACACATAAGTGCAAGTCACTGGCGACGCATGGTTTTCCAAAGTCAGCACAGTGAGGCCATTTGGCAAGTGAGTTTCACGAACCCCCGCCGTAAACGACGGCGCGGCAATAGCTGTAATAGATGCCAGCACAGTGGCCGCAATGGCTATTGCCACCCGAAACACAGAATAATTGCGAAAGTGAGAAGTTTGCATGGGGTTTCCGGAGCCATGGCAGGCGCAAATGGAGAGGCACAAACTTTGCAGCCAACCACACAGTGTAAAGTGATGCTCCCACATTTTGATAATGGGCGCTACCACTTATACGTATACGGTAGCGCTTTTTGTTTACAGCTTCGTAGTCTGCTTGATCCTTAAGGGTGTTCTTGCAAATACAACCGGCTAAGAGTATAATTCAGGAGTAACGGAGGGGCCAAAATCGCGATCGTGGCCGCTCCGTTTGCTCATTCTGGTACGTTCCGCTCACGCTCACACCATACATGCCTTTGTTAAACGACGGTCAGGCTCTTTATCTGGCGGATATCCTGCGCCATATCCCTATTGTTGGGCCACAAGACAGCGTGCAGCGCTTTCTGGATGTGCTTTCCTGCACTCCATTTACTATGCTGCCTGTTGTGGATGAAACTCGCCTGCTTGGGTATGCACATCAAGCCGATATTCAGTTTATGCTGGGTATTGCCTCTGGCGATGCACGTGCCACTGCACTGCGGCAACCAGTAGATCAATTTATGCGTGGGGCAACGCTATTTCTTACCGCCGACGCAACGTTGCGTGCTGCCGAAGTACAATTTGCGGCCGGTAATACCGAGATGATTGCCGTTATAGATGAGGTAGGCAATTACTGTGGCATTGTGGCAGCCAGGGATTTACTTTGTGGCGTGCGAATGCCTCTGCGCCTGCCCACCATCGGCGGAATGGCAACTCCGTTTGGAGTATATCTCTCAGATGGAGTTAACCAGGGTGGTGTAGGGAACTGGGCGTTGGTTAGCTCGGGCGCGGTTCTCGGCCTACTCGCCGTTACCTCCAGCTTCTGCGTACATGCCATGTTTACTGCTGTGGGAACGGCCGCCCACATTGATTTGAGCTACCTTACAGAGGACTATATTGCCCCATCGGGCGATGTTAAGCTGGGATTGCTTGCACTATCTGTGCACTTATGCTCCACGTTAGTGTTCCTTCTCATGGTTCGAACCACGAGAATTGCTGGCTTTCATGCGGCAGAACATCAAACCGTGCACGCAATCGAACACGGGGAAGAGTTACTACCTGAACTCGTAGCGCGTATGCCACGCCCACATCCAAGATGTGGCACCAACCTGATGGGGGCGGGCATCCTGTTCTGGAACCTCTCCTCGCTTCTGCGAACATTGCCGGGGTTCGATGGAGATTCGGCCACGCTCGTTGCAATTCTTGTCACAATGGTCTATTGGCGTCGATTTGGAACTATGCTTCAATCCGTCTTTACCACTAAACAGGCTTCTAAAACAGAAATTGAAAGCGGCATCTATGCCGCTCAGCAAGTAATAAACAAATATCGGTCTCATGGCCCCCGCCACCGAACAGCATTGCGCCGGATTTGGTGCAGTGGCATGGTTCAATCACTTGTGGGCCTGGCACCAACACTGATAGTGCTTTCTATGCTTCTGGAACACTGGATGCGCTGATGCGCCCGGGAGCCACCAACCTGAGGAGTGTCTGATTTTGATTATCGATGTTCTAACTGAGCTCATACTAAATGCCGTAAACGCGGCACACCTTGCAGGCGAGTTCCCACTGGAGGAAATGCCCACCGCCGTTAAGCTTGAAAAGCCGGCGGATAAGGCACATGGCGACTATTCATCCAATATAGCTTTAATCCTTAAAAAGAGCACTGGTCTTAAGGATAGCCGAGATATTGCCTCCAGAATTATCAAACATTTGCCCACCGATGGCTCCGTGATAGACCGCATTGAGGTGGCTGGCCCCGGCTTTATGAACCTGTATCTGAAACCAGATTGGCTGCACAACATCCTGTTGCGCATTTGGGCCGAAGATGCCAACTACGGAATGGCGACTAATCGCATCGGTGATCGCGTCCTAATTGAGTTCGTAAGTGCCAACCCAACTGGCCCAATCAGCGTGGTAAACGGTCGGGCTGCTGCACTGGGAGATGTGCTTGGCAACCTGCTCGCTTCGCAGGGGGCAGTGGTTGAGCGAGAGTTTTATATCAACGATGCGCTAAACTCTCTCCAACTTGAGAAGTTTGCCGCGTCTGTGGCACTTCGATATCTGCAGGAGCTCGGGCATCCACTCTCGGTTCCTTCTTCTAACCCGGAAGAAGCAGACATCCTGGAGCCAGGCGGAGCTGATGTGGTTTTACAGCCACAGCTCTCCTTCCCTAAGGATGGCTACCGGGGAGAATACGTCCGAGATATTGCACGTGCAATCATCGCAGAAGTAGGCAATCGGTTTGCATACCCACTTGCACTGGAACCCGAGAGCATGGCCTACTTCAGAGAAGCTACTCTCAAAAGTATGGTTGCAGCTCAGCGAGAGGCGCTGCAAGCATTTGGCCTGCAATACAACAACTGGTTTTATGAGAGCAGCCTCTATGAAAGTGGATCAGTAGATAAAACTATTCGCCATCTACGAGATAGAGAAATGGCATACGAACAGGAAGGCGCCCTCTGGCTGCGCTCATCAGCATTTGGAGATGAAAAAGACAGGGTTCTCGTAAGGTCTAATGAAAAAGCAACCTATGTTGCTGCAGATGCCGCCTACCACGATAACAAGTTCTCACGCGGATTTAACCACCTTATTAATATCTGGGGTGCCGATCACCATGGCTACGTGGCACGTCTAAAGGCTGGCGTAGCCGCACTCGGTTACGACGTATCACGCCTTGAGATAGTACTTACACAAATGGTTTCTCTGGTGCGAGATGGCGAAGCCGTTATTGGTGGCAAACGCAAGGGCAACGTTATAGAGCTTCAGCAAGATCTGGTTGATGAGGTAGGTAAGGATGCGGCTCGGTTCTACTTCCTTCTCAATAGCTATGAAACTCCTGCCACGGTAGATGTAGAACTGGCCAGGCGGCAGTCCATGGATAACCCGGTGTACTACGTTCAGTATGCCCACGCACGCCTGTGCAGCATTCTTGCAAAGGCAGAAACCGCAGGGTTTGCCCTGAAGTCGCCAGCAGATGTTAACCTGAGCGTGCTCACACACCCGGCCGAACTCGAAGTACTGAGGAAGCTGGCAGATTACCCTGCCGAAATCAAAATTGCCGCAGATACGTATTCTCCACATCGCCTTACGAGATATGCGCGGGATATGGCAAGTCTCCTGAATGTGTTTTATGAAAACTGCCGGGTACTTTCCGGTAAAGAAGAAGAGGTTCCGGCGGAGATCACCATAGCACGCATATCGCTTGCAGATGGTGCGAGGCGAGTGCTTCGCAACCTCCTTACCATGCTGGGCGTTAGCGCACCAGAAAAAATGTAGCGCCATGTGATTGCCGCAAAGCACCCCCTGCCAGCAGCGCAAAGCATGGCAGGGATTTGACGAACACAGTCCCGTGTGTTAAGATTAAACACACTCTGGGAGAAAGCAGCACTGCCATGTTTGCACTCAATTTCTATGCGGAATACTATGAAGAAGTGCTCCGGACCGGCAGAAAGTCCGTAACTATTCGCCTCGGAGACAAATCTTCCAAATATCAGGCCGGCATGCTGGTATGGGTTACAGTTGGCCCGCGGTTTGGCCGCAGGCAGAAGCTGTTTACAGCAATTCTGGATAAGGTTGAAATCAAAACATTGGATGAACTCTCCCCCAGAGAGGTCCAGAAAGAAAACCCGGAGTTCCGTGCTACGGAAGACCTGCTGCACCTGATGCGCCGTATTTACAGCCCTGATATCTCCGTTGAAGACACGGTTACTGTAATTCACTTCTCCCCAGTTTCCGAGTACTGAAGCCGGCTAACACCGGTTCAGAACTGCTCGATAACGAAGTGGAAATTACATTCGTGCAGCCGTGCCATGGCACGGCACCTACCGCCGGAAGATAGTTACCCTCCCAGGAACCAGCCATGAGCAATTGCCCAAAGATTACGCGTTTCATCCTTGCTGCGCTTGTAGCCACCGCCGTTGGCGCTGCCTCTCCGTCATCAACTAAAAGTGTCGTTCAAGAAACGGCAGCAACGCCTTCCGGCGGTACTTTCATTGATGCTGCTGGCGCCAAACACAGCTGGAGCATTAGTGCAGCATCGTCTCTAATCTGGGATGGCAAGCCATACATGCCAGTAGGCGGAGCATTTTACCCGGTCTCCCTGAAGTCTGAGGCATCAGCCGATTGGGATAAGGATGTTGCTGCTCTTGGAACGTTAAAATCGCATGGTGTGCGGGATCTAATTGTTGTTCCAGAAGGTTCGCTTGTGGATGTACCCGCTGCCAGGCTGAAGCGGTTACTGGATTATCTTGATCAAGGTGATTTTACCTACGGCCTTGCATTTGGAATTGGTGTGCCAGATCCACTAACAGGCACTGTGGTAAAGCCCGCTTCCTACAAGGGTTATCCGGATCAATCTTTAACCGCGTCCTGGAGAATCCAGAATTCAGATTCAGCGTTAATTGCACTGGTTGATCAGGGAATTGGTCGCAACGATGTATCACGAGTAGCAGAAACTAAGATAACAGAAGGTAACCTTACCTACCCTATCGAAACACCAGCAGCTGGCGGTAAGGTTACACCCTATCTTTACCCGCATAAGTCTGTACCATCCGGTACACGTGGCTCTATTCCAGATCTCTGGAGCGGTTATGATACCTACCGCGATCGCCTGCTCACCTTGATGCAAACTGTGAAACCCGGCAAAGGATTTCGGTTCTTTCTGGATCCACTTGGCTCGCAGTTGAGCTTGAGCGACGAAACCGACTACCTCGTGCCAGATTCTGCAAACTTTCTGCTTGAGTGGGAAAGCTACATCCGCACTACCTACCCCAACCTGGATGACGTTTATCAGCAGTGGGCGCTTGAAGAGTACAAGAACTTATCGGCACACGATCTGGCACGGCTCATCCCCCTCTGGTCCAATGATGTACTTACAGGATATCTGTACGATCCGGTTAAGAAGAAGACCATTCGCCTCACCGATATCAATCAGTGCCACTGGTGGAACGATTTTCTTACCTGCCGGAACCACAGCATTCGTTATTACATGAATGGGTTCGCAGATGTCCTTAAGAAGCAGGTTGCAGATGTTCCAGTAGTGTATACCTGGACCATGAACCACCAGATATTTATCAACCCAACGGATCACGATGGTTTTGATGGGATCGGAATATCTGGAAATCAGCGCGGTGCACGCCTGATAAACCGCGTGGCGGTACCCGCATATAGCAATGTTTTGCAGAGCAGTCGAAGACTGTGGTTTTTGGAAACATCTGCCATATCAGAAAAAGATCTGCTTCCTGCTGGCCAACAGCCTCAGGCAGCGTCAAACCCATATACCGCACAAAGCCTGCTGTCCGATGAAGTATCCGAACTTCGCAAAATAGGGGTGAAGGCCTTCTTCCCGGGCAGCTTCACAGCAGATGCTTCAGGATCACACGCTGCCTGGAATTCTGCCCCCAACACGCTGGATTGGCTTAAAGATACGGCAGCTGGCATAGCAGCCGATAGCAGGTCATCAGATCTGCGGCCACAGGTTCTGAAATTTCCGGCCGGTACACCCGGTCCCGCTACAGCTGGTCCTATCGGCAGTACAGGCGTGTACTGGGTTCCTGGTTTTGATCAGGGCAGCTTCGAGGATTGGTGGCCAACATTTACCGGCTACAAATCTCACCTGAGCTCAAGCAAAACACAAGACATAGTCCTTGTTTCGCTACAGGGCAAACGTAAAGATCCCTGCACTTTTATGGTTGTCGATCCAAAACAGGTCACGGCTCGCACGGCAGCAGGAATTCCTGTACCGGTTAAAATAACCGGCAAGAATAGCTTTCAGGTTCCATTTGTTGATCATAACCCGGTAATTCTCTCAACAAACGACCAACCGATTACATCTGTAGACGCCGCAACAGATGCGCTTGAGCAATTAGACTGGATGTTTGACTACGCTAAAGGCCTCAAAGCGCACGATATTGATGCCGGACGCACCGCAATATTTGAAGCGCACACAGAATTTCAAAAGAAGAATTACTCTCTGGCCAACTCATCAGCGCGCAGTGGGCTGGATCGGTTTGTAGCCGAAACTACGCCGTACCTGTGGATAGAGGGAGAAATGTTCCAACAGAACCAATCTACCTTCGACGACACTCCTTCATTGCCTGGCGCCTCAAATGATAAGTATCTGCGAATATCGAATTTTAATAACCCGCCACGCGAGTACGGTGTACACTACAACGTAAGTGTTGCCGCAGGCGGTAAGTACAACATTTGGATGGCGGCTACACCACCAGGAGCGGAGACTTCACCGTTCCAGTGGACCCTGGCAGATAATCAACGCAGAGATCCTGCAGACCCCAATCCCCGATCTTATTATGCTAACGATCGATTTGGCTGGATACTCCTGGGAACAGCAACATTCAAAGAGCGTGAACAAAACACTCTGGCAATCTACGTAACGGGCAGAGCGGCAGCCACAGGTCGCTACAGCTTCGGTATAGATGCCCTCTTCTTAACTACCAGTTCCAACCCACCGTTTGGCCGCCACATGCCCATGCCAATCGATCCAACTACAATTCCAAGGGCTGGCCGTAAGAAGTAGAGTTCAGGGTATGGATTGAGTACCTGCAGGGAGCCCGCGAATGAGCAAACCGGGGTATACAGATCTCAATGGTCTAGAGCAGCTTGTAATGAGCGTGCTCTGGACTAAAAAAGAGGCTTCAGTGCGTGATGTGCTAAACGCTCTGCCAGAACCACTTCCAGGTTACCGAGCGGTAAGCAAGGCACTTGTGGGCCTTACCGAGCGCGAAATGGCTGCTAAGATTACAACCGCTAAACCACGCAAAACTGTGTATATCCCACGTCTATCGTCGCATGAGGCCCGGGAAGAGATACTGCACGATATCCTGCATAGGTTGTTCTCTGGTTCGCCGGCGATTTTGATTCGCCACCTGTTAGAAACCGAAGGGTTCACCCGGGGAGAGTTGACCTCAATCAGGCAGGTGCTGGATCGCCAGGAAAACTCTATTGCCTCTTCACAACATTCCCTGAAGCCTTCTTCGCAGAAGTCTTCTTCTCGGAAGAGCGTTTAGCCGCAGTCTGAGATCTCGTTGAATTGGTCCTGGTGGTGCTTTTACTCTTCGCGTTCCTGGAACGTGGTGGCGGCCCAGGTTCTCCCAGAACTCGGCTGAGGGTACGATTACCGGGTGGCGTTTTCCCCCACAGAATAATAAGTGCAAATAGCGCAATTATCGCCACAGCTGCGTATTTTCCTACCTCTGCCATCTACCTCTTTATCTCCTGTAGTTCACACAAAATCGGTCGGTCACGGTATACCTACGGTTGTAACTGTTACCTCATCGTCTTCCATATCTACAACAACAGCCTGCAGATCCGGATAGAACTTAACAAGGGAAGGAAGCAGCGATTTGCCTGCTCCCAATAAAGCGGTAGAAAGCGCATCGCTCACCTCGGCGCTCCCTACGGAAACAGCTGCCAGCAAACTGCCCTGCACTGGCCTACCCGTGCTTGAGTCCATCACATGACCGTACCGAACACCATCCCGCTCAAACCATTTTCCATGCGGCGCAGAAACACTCAACGCTCGGTTACTTAGTTGGAAAACCACGGTCTCTGATTCACCCCAGGCTCCAGGCGCCTGAGGCAGTTTAACCTGAACCTTCCAGGGATCGCCCTCAAGCGTACATCCAATTCCGTATACAGTACTGGATCCGCTGTGCAGCAGCGCTGCTTCCACACCATAATCGGTTACAAGAGCAGAGGCACAATCAATTGCGTACCCCTTCCCAATTGCCCCGAGATCAATACTCATTCCTTCGCGTTCCAGAAATACGGTGTAAGCAGTATCATCCAGATGTAGCATGTGGCTGCCCGTAAGCGAAAGTGCCGCCTGTACCTCGTCATCAGTTGGTACGGCCCCCTGCCCTCCTTGCAGCTTCCAGGCCCGCATAAGGGGCGCTACCGTAATATCAAAAGCGCCATTGGTAACCTGAGAATACTGTTTTGCACGCTGCAGCAAGTAAAAAAAACGGCGATCTACAACTACAGGCCCAGTGCCCGAATTACGGTTAACATCTGAAGTTTCACTGGTTGCTTCAAACAGACTAAGCTGGCCATCCAGGCGAAAAACCTCGCCTGCGGCATCTTCAGCAACGCCTCTAAGAAACACCGGGTTCGTGCCACAAAGCTGAAACTCCCACTCGGTATTCATCGCCCTTATACTATGCCGATACGTGCCCTGCATTTAACTCGGTACCTTACAAGAAACGGGTGGCCAGGGATTATTTCCCGGCCACCCGTTTAAGATTATCCAGACTTCATTCCGAAATTCTGAAATCAGGCCTTCTTGCCCGGGGCTGACGCCGTGATTGGAGACGTGCCGTAGGAGCGTGTTTTAGCATTGAAGTGATACGTATGCCCCTGGCGATAAGAGAGCTCACCGAGAGATACCATTACCTGAACGCGTGTAGCAAGATCGATGTTACCATTGGTTGGCTTGTTAGAGCGGATACAATCCAGGAAGTTCTTTTCGTGGATACGTATGTCTTCCGTTGGGCCAGGTGCCGGGGTGCTATCGCCATCAATTTCGTCTGTGTAGTTATGTTCTGGCTTAAGCTCGATATTGCCACCATTGTAAACAATAGTTGCCTTATTACCACGGATCATAGAAGGCCAGCCCTGCTCGGTTACGCAGGAGGTCATCGCCATGAGCGAGAAATCACCAAAATCAACCATCAGGTTCATGAAGTCAGGAACTTCACGATCGGGCTTGCCACTTGCAGGGTTGATCTTCTGCACGTACAGACCACCGGTAGAAGAAACACGCTGCGGGAAACCGCCCTCGCCCTCAAGCGGAATAGCCATCGCGTACATAAGTGGGTGCAAGCGGTGGGGAAGCAGATCACCCATCAGGCCTGAACCGTAGTCCCACCATTTGCGCCAGTGGAAGAAGCGATCCGGGTCCCACGGGGTCTTCTTACCCTTGCAGAAAACATCCCAGTTGATGAATGCATCCCCAGAGGCGGTAGGAGCAGCATCGGGATCGATCTTACGATAATCGTTCCACTCGCCCTTTTTGTTGTCTGCGCGGCAGTAGCTGTCCTGGCCAACAATCAGCTTGCCGATTTTGCCAGACTTAACCATCGCACCAACCGCATGATGTTTGCCATCGGAAGTGCCCTGAGAACCAATCTGGAAGATCTTACCGCTCTTCTTCACCGCATCGAATACCGCAAAGGCTTCTTCGATGGTTCGGGTCATCGGCTTTTCGCAGTATACATGCTTGCCAGCCTGAACGGCATCAATGGTGATAGGAGCATGCCACTGATCAGAAGTGGTTACCCACACTGCATCGATATCTTTGTTTTCCAGCAGTTTACGATGGTCATCGTAGGTCTGGCTGTCTTTAATACCGAGCGTTGCCTGTCCACCCTTACGAGCACGGGTGTAGATGTCACAAACGCCGATCTGATCGGTGTTGTTCGTGAGGCCCTCTTTCGAGTTCTCTTTGATCAGGCGAAGATGCAGGGTGCCCTGAACGCCGATGCCAATATGGCCCACATTAATACGATCGTTTGCACCGATTACCCGAGCCATTCCTTCTGCCGTTGCGGGCATATGGCTAACGGTTGTGGCGGCAACTCCAGCAGCTACCGTAACGGCCGACTTCTGTAGAAGCTCGCGGCGCGTGCTGCCTGCGTTATCGTTGATCTCACTCATCAGAACGATACTCCTTTGTGCGATGCTAAAAGCACAGGCTTCGCGGGCACCGCCAGCGAAGCCGAAATACTACAGTGTAAACCATTCCTTCTTGAACTCAATGCGCGTACCAGAAACAACAGCCTCGTTCGCCTTGTGGGCTACTACAGTGGCCTGAAAGCCTTCTTCAGGGCCAACTTCGGGCTTCTTGTTATCGCGAATTGCATTCAGGAAATCGGTAACCGCCTGATAAAGGGCTGTTTTCGTAAGGTCTGTTCCAACGGCGCCAGGCTGTTTTCCAATTGCAAGCTGCTTGGTAGCATCGGCAACAAGAGCAATGCCCGTTGCAATGCGTAGTCCAGTGCCAGCTTTTACATCGCCAATAACCATGTCGTCTTTACGTGCAAATACTTCCCAGCCAAGCACAGGGCTATCGGCTTCTTTGTACATCCAGGCACGCAGGTCGCGCAGTTCAATAGCGCACGCAGATCCCGTAAATACTTCAAAAGCCTCGTCGTATCCGTTGGTCAGAGTTGCCGAGTAAGAGAAATTCAGGTTCTTAGGATACTCAAGCATACAGCTGACTGTATCCGGCACTGTGCGTCCATCCACATATTCGTGAACGGATCCGCGGCCAGAAACAGCAATCGGGAGTGATTTGAAGAACCAGCTTGCAGTATCCAACTGGTGAATACCAATTTCGCCAATTAAGCCGGTAGAAGTTTCGGCATTAAGGCGCCAGTTTAGATCCTTTTCCCTATCAGCATCCTGCCACGGGAACCGCCATGAGGTGCGCTTGTGCCACTGTGCATGCCCCCCACTAAGATGGCCCAGATCTCCGCCGCGCACAAATTTAAGCACATGCCTGTGCTGCTTGTTGTTGCGCTGGATAAGTCCAGATTGGAATGCTGTCTTTGCACCCTTACCGGCCACGGCAATGGCCCTGGCTTCTTCAAGGTCATTGGCAAGAGGAGCTTCGCAGTAAACATGCTTTCCGGCTGCAATTGCATCCAGAACAATCTGCTTATGCTTATACGATGGAGTTGCGATAAACACAGCCTGTACAGACTTATCGTCCAAAACCTTGCGGTAATCGGCAGTGTACTTCGCATCCGGTACGATTGCCTTCCAGCGTTTGTCGAAACCTGCTTGAGCAAAGGTGTCGCACACATACGCAACCGGGGCATACTTACCCATTTTTGCCAGCGAAGTCAGGATTTCGCGACCCTGCAAGTTGGCTCCAATTACGGCGCAGACTACGGGCGGATCATGCGGATCATCTGGATCGATGACCTTGGCGCCGGCCTGCTGCGAGATTGCGAGAGCACGCGTACCCAGAGTGCTACCGGCTGCGGCCGTGGTAACAGAAAGGGATGCGGCGTCTCTCAGAAACTGTCTGCGGTTCATAGATGCGTGACTTCCTGATGGTTAAGTAACGAAATGAGCCACCCTGCGCTGATACCCGCTGGAAAGCGAACAAAAACAGCAGGATGGCAAACTGTTGCGTACGGGCGCTATGCGTTGTGCAGTGCGCACGCAGAATGTTAAATATTCTACCACGGTTAGGGGCGCCATTGTTCCATGTTGCAAACACTATGAACAGGTTGGCGCCCCTTTATGACACTGCAGATCAAACAACTCCGCTAAGGATGCCTCCAACATGGCCAGTAAGCGCGATGATTACTACGGTAATTAACGCCAGAATAAGATAGCCAATGGTAACAGGATCCGTAATCTTCTTCGTCTGGCTCTTCCTTACACCCCACAGCACAAACATCAGCACGCTCGTGACGATGCCAAGAATGAGGTGCAGCTTAAGATTACCAACCAGCGGATCACCGGCAAGCTTCCACTGCCAGCAAACTATTCCCGAAATTACCGAAGCCACACCGGTAATTGCCGAGAAAACGATGTTGTAGTACGCCGCAGCGTTTAAGCCTTCGTTCTTCTTTAGTCGGGCAAGAATATCAAACAAAAGGCTCGCCATAAACAGGCCAATTGGGAAGTGAACAATAATCGGGTGCTGAGCATGTTTCGCTTTGATAGCACCAACAACATCGAACGGGCTCGGCTCATGAGATTCAGAAGCAGAAACCGGCTTGGCAGCAACTTTTGGTGCTCCGGCCGGGTGGCTCTTCTCATCACCAGGCAAAGTGTCCGCGGTTATCTCTTCACCGTTAGAAAAACCATCACCATCGGAGTCTAAAGCCTCAATAGAATGTAGTACATCCGCGGTAACATCCTTGGCATTCGCTTTTTCCAGCGCCGCCTTCACCGATACTCCATATTTGTTCAGTTTGGGCGGACCGTTTAGGTGACACAGGTCACAAGAGGCATTATCCAGGTTTCCACCGGATTTCATTGTGGTGTAAACCTGCTTAAACTGATCCAGAAATTTCTCTCGAGCAGATGCCGAACCGCTGGCGCCAACCAGCACAATTGTTACAGCGGCAAGCGTGCCTACCGTACGCAGCAGCGCCAGCGAAGCCGAGGCCCGGGCCATGCGTTTGCTCCATGCATTCATAATCAATACCCTCCCAGCACCAGTTAAAGATAACCGGTTTATTTCAGGCAGAATTGGAGCAGACAACAGGTTGCCTGGCTCACATACCCTGCCACCAATTCCCCAAAGACAAAGGGAGGCGGAAACCCGCCTCCCTATGCACACACAGCATTAGAGCCACCCGGGTCGTCATTTTTTTACACGACGAGCACCGCGATATGTGCTCTTATAGTAGCCACTATTCAAACTGTCCACGCGTACACCGCCTGAGTGCGGGCTGGACGCGTGCACGAACTTACCGTTTCCAACGAAGATACCCACATGAGATATCCCCCTTCGGCCACAGTGGAAAAACACGAGATCTCCCGGCTTCAACTCACCCTTAGAAACACGAGAACCATGAGAAAACTGAGCCGCTGCATTATGTGGCAGAGACACACCCTTCTTACCATAGATGTAGCTCGTGAAACCAGAACAATCAAACCCGGATCTGCCTGTGCCGCCATAATGGTACGGCGTACCACGATACGCAATGGCAGTTCGCACGATATCCGCGTTTGCTGGCACATGCGCTGAAGTTACCCTTCCGCTGTGGCCATTTCGACGAGAAGAACTATTGTGAGCAAGATGCCCCTTAAGCACATGGCGGCGATGCGATGCCGTTTCGCTGTGGGACTTTGCATGAGAAAGCTTAATAGGTGTGTGCTTGTTGGCGGCAACCTGAACCGCGCCAGCAAGCTTCACAAAATCCTGCCGAACCCAACCCTTGCGGCCATCTTGCAGCGATACCTGATACCAACCCTGCTTTAGAGCTGTTACTGTAAGAGGCGCCCCCATATCGAACATTTCGACGCGGCGACTATCGACTGAAGGACCCATCCTAACGCTTATGCGATCACCAAACACCGAGGCTGATTTATGCATTGTTGCAGAAACCAGTTTTGGCTTTACAGGATCTGGAATGGTGAGAACCACGCCATCTTTAAGAGAATCAGAATCCTCAAGATGATTGGCCCGTACAATATCCTGTACTGCCACGTGGTACTTGCGAGCAACGTGGGAAAGGTTTTCGCCAGGCTTCATGGTGTGCTTGTGCGAAGCGTTGGCCGCGCCACCTGATAGCAGCGTACCAGCCATCGTAACACAGCAAATTCCTAGCTTTGAACCGTTGAATAACAACGCAGCGTTCCTTCCTGAACTATACACGTTCACCCGCGTGTCGAACTCTGGCGGGCATAAAGTGTCTCGTATGCGGCTCTGCGGTGAGGCCAAGTGGGCTGCAGAATAACTCAACCCGTGGTCTGTTAACGACAAGATAATAGCGGATTCGCCGAAGTTGTGTCAACCCTGATTTGGCGTATACCGGTATAGCTTCCTGTAAGTTGCATCGTGAAATGGTTCACAGGCAGCCATTTGCCAACGTTTAGCTCTTACGTAATACACGCCTTATGGGGTTCCGTGTGCGTAAATCTCTGGTTTTCTTGACCTCAAATAGTGCCTGTGATATACTCAGTTCGGTCGTCTCCCCTCTTGCAGTATTGCGATATTTGTAAATATCGGCACATACCAATTAAATTGGATCTGCAAATGGCGAGCGGGCAATTTTGAAGGCTGGTCCATCCTCTTCGGCGACCGGGAGCGAGATTGATGGGGATCCAACAGGCAATGCGCGCTTTACATGGCGTATCCCTCTGGGTGGGCTTGCTGGATATTTCTCTCGTAGCCTACCTTATATATCGCCTGCTGCTTCTGGCGCGGGGCACTCGCGCACTCCAGATCATGGGTGGTCTGGGAACACTTTTTCTTGCGCTATTTCTGAGCCGCAAGCTCGGACTCTTTACTTTAAACTGGCTCCTAAATCTCGTAGTTCCGCTTGGCCCTGTGGCTATCGTAATCCTGTTTTATCCCGAGCTGCGGCACGCATTAGAGGAGTTTGGCCCACGCTTCTGGCGCCAGGGGCTCAGTTTTCTGTCCAGAGAAGATCTCAGCGAGGTTATTTCCAGCGTTACAGCAGCAATAGTTAGCCTTTCCTCAAAAAAAGTGGGGGCACTCATTGTGTTCGAACGCCAAACTGGCCTGGATGAAGTAGTCTCCACGGGCGTTGCACTGGATGCAGCAGTATCTAGAGACCTACTTGAAACAATTTTTTATAACGGAACAGCCCTGCATGATGGTGCAGTAATGATTAGAAATGGCCGCATAATTGCTGCAGGATGCGTACTACCACTCACAGATAGACCACAGATCAACGCGGCTGTGCATACGAGGCACAAGGCCGCACTCGGCATGTCTGAAAACAGCGATGCAGTTGTTGTGGTGGTTTCCGAAGAAACTGGCACTATTTCCCTGGCAGTAGAAGGTAAGTTACTGCGCGGACAGAATGCCGAAAGTCTTACAGAACGTCTCAACAAATACCTTCAACCATCCGATAAGATTACGATTCGCCGTAAGGCTACTGCCTGATAGCTGAGAAGAGACCTGAAACGCACGTGAGCCTGAGTAACCACTACAATACAGGTAAAGAAGTGCTAAGCAAGCAAAAGGTGGCCCTTCTGCATCGCATAAGGCGCAACTTCTTCTTGAAATGCCTGTCTCTGTGCACGGCAATTCTGCTTTACTTCTACGTTCAGCAAGAGCGCAACCCAACCATTACACGCCAGTTTCTTATCCCGGTTTCGTTTGAAGGGCAAACGTCCGATGTCTCGGTAGAGGCAGATCAACCTCAAATTAAGGTTGCCGTCACAGGCCCACAGCCTGTGCTGGAACTCATGAAAGACTCGGATATACGCGTGATTGGGGACTTACGAAATGTGCCTACGGACGTAGTGAGCACACAAAAGATCAAACTACATTACGATGTGCGCCTCTCTCATGAAATGCAACTGCTTCTCTCATATGATCCCTGGCCGTTGCAGAGGATGGAAGTTCAGGTGTTTCCGCAACGATCTAGAGATATTGCGGTTGAAGCCCACTTCCCTCAGGCAGCCCGCGTAGGCTATCATTATGGACCGGCATCCATTCGACCATCCCGAATCCGCATCACTGGCAGAATAGACCGGATCAAGAGGGTCACACAGATTGTTGCCGACTCTAACTCCCTGGAACCCGGTGGAGGGATTGATAACGACTTCCCGCTGGCAGCCAGAGATGCCAACAACAATGTGGTAGAGGGCATTGTGCTGGAAGTACCAAAAGCCCACGTTACCGTGCCAATCCTGGAAGACCCTTACTCACGAATATTGAGCATAAGCCCAATATTCAACGATCAGCCGCCTCCCGGATACCGAATAACACATGTTGCCGCAGATCCGAACCAGGTTCGAGCAACTGGCCGCCCTGAAATTATAGATACACTTTCCACTCTGGCCACAGAGGAAATAGATGTACATGAAATGGTGGGAAGCCAGGTAATACTTGTGCCGCTGGTTGTGCCCCGCGGAGTGTTGCTAAAAGATGCAAACGGCAGCCCAATATCACGGGTTACTGTGAGAATAACGGTTGAAAAGCAAGGTGGCAGTGTAACACAGCCACCCGGTCCGCCAGCCAGCCAACCACTGCAATAACTGGCACTAAAGGGAATTTTTTGGCGCTCAACAACGCAACACAAACAAATGAGAGTGCAGCCAGAGGCGTACCAATTCCGACTCCTCAATCGATAACTTCGGTATTGGATGACGCCTTTGACCTCTTAAAGCGCTACTTCTTTGTACTAATACTCCCAACGGCATTGTTAATGCTGCCAACACATCTGCTGCTCACGCTGATCCAATTGCGATGGCTGAACCCAGCTTTGGCAGATCTGCAAGCCCAGGGGGACAACGCAGATGCTCTTACCGCAATCTATCTCGCTATTGGCTACATTTTTGTTGGTAGCCCCACAAATGCAATTCCTGGCTTAATTGGTCTCTTCATTCCGTTGCTCGCTAGCGGAGCCACATGTGTTATAGTTGCCGATATCCTGGCTGGGCGCCAGATGTCGGTAGCCGGCTCTCTGTTGGCTCTCTCTAGGCGTGCATTTTCAGTGCTTGCCTGCAGCATTCTTGGCATGTTGTGCACACTGGTAGTTCTTACCGGGTCACTGATTGTAATGATCGTGGTTGCGGTCTTGCTGATGATTGCGCTCACAGCAGTAAGCGTTGTAACGGATGGGCTTGTTCCTCCAGCACTTGGTACAGTAATAGTGCTTGTGTGCGTAGTGGTTCCCTACTTTGTAACCACATACTTCTTGAGCAGAACATTTCTGTTTTCTGTACCTGCAGCCGTGCTTGAAAAACTGGATGCTCTGGAAGCGCCGAATAGATCAGCTCAGCTTGCTAAGTGTGCACGCGCAGGTGGCATCGTTTCCATACTGCCGTTCACCATCATCCTGTTGCAGATCGGACTATCTGCTGGAATTAATACCGTAATCGGTATGAGTGGCTTTTCACCACAAATGCTATTTGTGGCGGGCTCAGCTGCAGCTGCACTTGTCTCATGCACTGTCCAAACCTATTGGATGGTGTTTATTGCTCGGCTGTACTTCAATGCTCGAATGTCTCGCGAGGCCCTCGATATTCGCATCCTCCTGGCACAGGAGGCACAGAGTTGATTATCAAAGCTCTCAGGCTGTTTGTGCTCTGCGTCGTGATGCAGTGCTCACTCGTTGGCTATTTCACGTCAGCCACAGCCCAACAGGTAAAAAAATCTCCGCCGGTATTCGCAGGGGAGCATAACACTGCGCCCACCGCACAACCCACACAGGATGCCGAAACTGCCAGAGTGAAAAGTGAGATCAAGTCTATTCTCTCTTCTTCCGAATATAAAGAGAACTCGAATTCAGAATCTGATCTAAGCAAAAAGATCAAGAGCTATACAGAGACGCTGCGCAAAAACTATGAAGCCGTAAAGCGCTGGATACAGAACCTGTATGGAAAGATACAGCGCCTGTTTGGTGGCCTGCGGGGAGTAAAGGGATCGGGCAACCTCTTCATTATTCTGTTTCTCGTTATTTGCACAGCTGCCATTCTTTTCTTTTTGTGGCGTTACTTCAAGAACCCACGCGGAAAGAAGAGGACGGCCGCGGCTTCCCAAATCGCAGAAGGAACGCTGGATGATGAGCTGGTAATCGAGGCTCTTTCAAAATCACCAGAAGAATGGGCCAGTATCGCCGCAGGGTTTGCAGCCAATGCCGAGTACCGGCGCGCAATTCGCGCACTGTTTCTGCGAATGATCTGCTTGTTGGATCGCCGCAGTATTCTTGAATTTCAGCCATCACAAACAAACCGCGGGCTCACGGCAACACTATCCACGCGCAATACTCTCATAGCCGGATCCTTCGAAACCATGGTGCAAATGTACGAAGCGGTATGGTATGGCGAGCTAGAAGGTGTATCAAACACTTACCAATCAATGCAGTTGCTCGGCACAGGTATAGAAACAGCGATACAGAACACGAAGGTACAGTTGGGAGAGATAGGAAATGAATAATTCCTCTCGCACCGCAACCAGCTGGAAGTACCCTGTCGCGCTCGCCTTAATGCTACTGGTCTACATGGTTACAGCATTTCGCCTGGAGATCTATGGGCAATATGCCAGCGCTGCAGGCCAGCCAAGTACCGTTGATAAATCGCAAACAGGTGCAGGTGCAGGTTACACCCTGCTAAAGAATCTCGGATATCCTGTTCGGCAATTAACCTCTTCCTGGAACACTGTACATTCCGAATCACGAGTTCTGTTCTCGTTTCAACCGTTTGAGCGTAACCCGGATCAGCAGGAAGTTCGTGATTTGCTTAAATGGATTCAGGGCGGCGGTACTCTGATTATCGGCACGAGTGACCAACCTCAACCAGCAGATAGCCAGGATCATATCGCTGGCGACGTAATTGTCATCAAGGTTAAGGAAACTAAGCCTTTCCAGGTGACACCAGTGGTCCAGTCGGACCTTACACATGGTGTCAACACCATCAGCGTTTCCAGCTCTGTTCGTTTGGCTGGATTCGATCCACACATTTATACGGTGCTGTTCAAAGATGCAGCCGGTGCTATCGCTATCGATAAGAAGATAGGTAAAGGGCGCGTCATCATCTTAGCTGATGAGCTGCTGGTTACCAATTCAGGCATCGGCCAGGCAGACAATGCCGTATTCCTCGTTAACATGGCAAAATCAGCAGACCCGAAAAACCAGCAAAGCATTGCGTTTGACGAATACCACCATGGCATCGGATTTGCTACGGATGTATCTGGTCCCGGCTCAAGGTTATACGCGCTACTACCCGTGCCGGTAAAGTGGATACTTGGGCTGGTAACTCTGTTGTGCGGAGTTCTATTGGCCGGTTCTGTAACAAGATCCATTCCGCCAGTCGAACCGCCTGAGGTTCCGCGGAAAGCCATGGATCATGTGCGCTCAATGGCGCATCTGTACCAGAGATCGGGTGCATACGGGCTAGCCTTGCGGGCCATCTATATAGCCCTTATTACAGATCTGCGCCTTAAGCTACACGTAACCGCGGATACCAGCCCAGATGAGCTGCTTCAGCTTGCCCGCAAAACAGAAGAGTACATCCCCTACTCGGATACATTGCAAAGTATAATTACTCGATGCAGTGTTGCCGAGAATGGTGGTGCCGTTTCGGAATCAGAACTTGTAGAGATCAGTTCGCTCACAGATCAGTTTAGAAGGGATACAGGCCTTGTCGGACACAGATAACACGCCCATTCCAGAGGCAACTGAAACGCCTGCTCCAACCGTTGCTTTTGCTCCCGGCGTACCGCCACCGCCAGCTCTCCCCGTTCTGGCAGTGCCCACCGTGCCTTCTGCCGCTGTGCTGCCACCGCTGCCAGAGCCACTGGTACCTGCAACGTGGGCACCTACAGTTTGCCGGGATCTTCACGCAAGCGTTGTATCTGAAATGCATCGCGTAATTGTTGGTCAGGATAAGCTCATCGAGCAGATGTTTGTTGCCATTATCGCAGGCGGGCACATTCTGCTGGAGGGCGTGCCAGGCCTCGCAAAAACTCTGTCTGTTCGTACCATGGCCCGTGTGTTTGATACCAGCTTTGCACGCATCCAGTTTACGCCAGATATGATGCCTTCAGACATTCTTGGCACAAGCGTATTCGATCCAAAATCTCAGGATTTTCACTTCCGGCCCGGCCCTATCTTTGCAGGCCTCGTCCTTGCAGATGAAATCAACCGAACGCCCCCCAAAACGCAATCTGCACTTTTGGAGGCTATGGAAGAACGCCGTGTAACCATCGATGGTATCCAGCACACATTGCCTTCACCATTTCTAGTATGTGCAACGCAAAACCCTATTGAGTACGAGGGCACCTATCCTCTGCCAGAAGCTCAGCTGGATCGCTTTATGATTAAGATCAATCTGGATTACCCGGATGAGCAGCAGGAGTTTGAACTGTTGCGGCGCGTTAAGGAAGGCTTCCGGGCACAAAGTCTGGATGCCATCGAAATTAGTGCCGTTATCCAACCCGGGCAACTCGAGGCGTGCAGAGCAGAAATTGAGCAGATCAGAGTTGAAAACTCAGTTCTTAAATACATCCTGGATATTTGCCGGGCAACGCGAACAAGCCGCCATGTTCTGCTTGGCGCCAGCCCACGCGCAGGCATCACGCTCCTGCTAACATCCCGCGTGCTGGCAGCTTCCCGCGGTCGTGCCTTTGTTACTCCGGATGATGTACGAGATATGTGCCCATCCGTGCTATCTCACAGGCTGATAGTTAATCCAGAATCGGATCGGGAAGGTTTCACCATCGAGCGCGTTCTGGATCTGGCTCTGCAATCTGTGCAAGTACCCAGATAATAACCATGGATACCGCGAATAAACCACCACTCACGGTTGCGCAAGTGGTTCGCCCGGCGCAGGGTGGTATTAGGCGCCACGTATCTCTACTTCTGCGAGAAACAGTTGTGCGGGGCATTAGTAACGTCTTATATGCCCCGGCACCTTTCGTTCTGGATTCTGGTGCAGATCAACTAAACATCCAGCGCGTTAACCTGGAGATATCCGCATCTACGCGCCCGCTGCAAGATTTGAAGCTAATCTCGAGCCTTACAAGGCAACTTCCCCAAAAAAATACGCTCGTTCATGCACATGGTCTTAGGGCTGCCCTCATTGGGTGCCTGGCTGCACATAGAGCCGGATTGCCATCCATTTTCACCGCACACAATCTTCCGCCCGCAGCGCGCCTTGGCACACTACACCGCACTATACTCCGTTTAATCGGCAACAGAGCTTCCGCTATTATTGCCGTAAGCCAGGCAGTTAAGTCTGCACTGGTCGAAATTGGGATTACAGCAGAAAAGGTTTCTGTAATTCCAAATGGCATAGACCTAGATGCTTACACATCCGCTCCCAGCGTCAGTAGGTCTGCATTCGGAATATCAGAAAGTGCAAACGTTATAGGATTTGTCGGCAGATTGTCGCCTGAAAAAGGAGCCGACAACCTCATCCGAGCTTTTCAATCGCTACCTGGTTCGGAACAGTATCTGGTAATTGTAGGAGATGGCCCTCAAAAGCCGCAGCTGATCGAGCTTGCTGCAAACAACAACAGAATCAAGTTTCTTGGCTATCGTGAGGATGTGGCGGCCATTATGAAGATTTGTACGCTCGTATGCGTTCCATCTCTCGAGGAAGGTCAGGGCATTACCGTCCTGGAGGCCATGGCATGTGGAATTCCAGTATTAGCATCCGATGCCGGCGGCCTTAAAGAAACAACTGCAGATGGCAAGCGGGCAGTGCAAGTTCCGGCTGGCGATCAAGCGGCGCTTATTCAAAAACTTCAAGAACTATTAGCGGACGATAGTTTGAAGGAGACTTTGAGTACCGCTGCGTTCGAGTATGTTCACAGAGAGTGCAGCCTCAATAAGCAGATATCTGCAACCATCAGCGTTTATTACGGTGTAATGCAAAATCACAACAAAGCCAATGGCGGTAAGCAACAATGATTGACGAAAATGCCGAGCTAAATACGCTGATAACCGGCGCGAAGACACTTGGGGTTATCCTTACGGAACTTCAAGCTGAACAGATGCTCAAATATACCAGCGCCATTTACGAGGCAAACGAATACATAAATCTTACCCGTGTACCACGAGAAGAAGCCGTAAACCTCCATCTTCTGGATTCTCTTGCTATCGCGTCATGTGTTAATTTTACGGATGGATGGCGAGTTCTGGATGTTGGTACCGGGGCTGGATTTCCAGGCGCAATTCTCGCAATTGCATTTCCACAGGTTTCGGTGTGCCTGTTGGATTCCACATTGAAACGACTGAGGATTGTTGACTCTATCCTCACCGAGATAGGCGTCAACAACGCATACATCATGCATGCGCGTGCCGAAGATCCATCTCAACGGCCGCTATACGGCACATTTGATCTGGTGGTAGCGCGAGCGCTTGCCAGCACCGATAAGGTGGCAGCATGGCTTCTTCCCTATGTTCGCTCGGGAGGAAGTGCCGTAGCCTATAAGTCCGTTGATGCCATAAACGAGATCCGGGACGCAGAACCAGAGATTAAGAAGCTCGGAGGTACCCTCGAAGATTGCGAAAGGGCAGTTTTACCAGGCACAGATATAGTAAGGCTGTTTGCAATTATTCGCCGAAAACCAGCCAGCACACTCCGGCCCAATCGCAAGCGATAGTATATAATTAATGAAAAATCGGGCTGTCCATCTATATCAGATGCACAGCCCGTTTTATACCGTGAATAACAAAGGGCTATGCGCTGGCCCCGCTTGGCGTATCTCCCCTATCATCTGTACCCACTATGGAGCCTCGTTTCGAGAAGATAATTGCGGCAATCAATAGCCCGCCTGCAACAACACATACGCCTATACGCATGCAGCTATCTATGTGTTGCGTTACAACGCCCGCAATCAATATGCTGGTGAGGTTCATAACCTTTATCAGCGGGTTGAGTGCGGGGCCAGCGGTATCCTTAAATGGGTCTCCAACCGTATCACAAATAATAGCCGCTTTATGGTTGTCCGTTCCCTTGCCACCAAACAGACCATCCTCTATCTTCTTCTTGGCATTGTCCCAGGCACCACCAGAGTTAGATAGAAGTACAGCCATCAACTGCCCGCAGATAATGGCGCCAGCCAGGTAGCCTCCCAGCGCCTCTGCTCCCGTCTTTGGATCGTTAAAGCCAAGGCCGAAACCCACCAACACCGGGAGCATTATAGCGAGAATACCCGGGCCAAGTAGCTCCTTCTGTGCAGCCGCCGTAACAATCGCTACGCAGCGCGCATAGTCTGGCTTGCTCGTTCCATCCATAATTCCCTTATCTTCACGGAACTGGCGGCGTACCTCTTCTATCAACATATAGGCAGCCCTGTTAACAGCATTGATAGAAAATGATGAGAAGAGGAATGGAGCGGCTCCACCTATCAACAGGCCGATAAATACCTCTGTGTGGTCAAGGCGAATACCAACCTCCAGGAGGCTTGCATCCGTCATGAAAGATCTGAAGAGCGCCACCGCAGCGATAACTGCGGTTGCAATGGCAAACCCTTTTGTAAGCGCCTTGGTGGTGTTGCCAACTGCATCCAACCTGCCTACAATCCTATCGCCAGATAGTCCACCTTTAGCAGTTACATGCCCCGATGCAAGGTCCTCTTCCAATACTCCAGACATCTCGAAGATGCCGTTTGCATTGTCTGTTATCGGCCCAAAAGTATCCATCGCCAGGATGTAACCGGTGGTGGTTAATAAGCCAAGGCCTGAGAGTGATATTCCATAGGCCGCGAGCAATGGGTTACCCTGGAAGGTAATAAGCGCTACCATTAGCGTTACAGCAATGGCAACAACAGACCACACTGAACTCTCCAAACCATAGGAGAAGCCCGATAGTATCATCGTAGCCGGGCCTGTTTTGGAATTCCACGCTATCTCTGTAACCGGCTTCTTCTCAGTAGATGTGAAGTACTCTGTCAGCTTGCCAATAACGATAGCAAGTATGATGCCCGCCAGCGTGCAAATAAAGAATGGGCCACCATTGTATCGGGTGCTTCCGTTCACACCTGGTATTTCAATGCCATCTTTAAAGTAGTACATGGCGGCCGCCCCAAACAAAATGACGGCTATCACAGCAGACACGTTGAAACCACGATTGATAGGCTGCATCGGGTCCAGATCTTCCCGATCCTCACCCTTAACCGCCAACACACCTATAACAGAAGCGATTACGCCAACCGCCCTAACAATGAGTGGATACATAATCAGATGGAGAGCACTTGATTTGAACGCTTCACTTCCCTGCCATGCAGTTGAAGGCACAATTGCTGCACCAAGTATGATGGCAGCCACCAGAGTTACTTCGTAGCTCTCGAAAACATCCGCCGCCATGCCTGCGCAATCGCCAACATTGTCTCCCACATTGTCTGCTATAGTTGCCGGGTTACGAGGGTCATCTTCTGGAATACCCGCCTCAACTTTGCCTACAAGGTCGGCTCCAACATCAGCTGCCTTGGTGTATATGCCGCCACCAACCCGCATAAAGAGCGCTGCAAGCGAGCCACCAAAGCCAAATCCCACCAGAATAAGCATTGCCCGTTCGCGGTACAGCAAGAACACGCAGCATGCTCCAATCAACCCCAGCCCAACCGTCATCATTCCAGATACCGCACCGGCCTTAAAGGCAGTTTCCAGGGCACCCTTAAACGTGGTTCGCGCCTGGTTTGCAGTTCTCTGGTTGGCAATTGTGGCCATCTTCATGCCCACATAGCCTGCGATATAGGATGCTGCGATGCCAAGCACAAAGAAGATAGCCACTCCGGCGGCTCCTGCGTTTCCGTAATCTTCTTGTGTGCGGAACATAAAAAACAGGCCAATTGCAATAACACACACAAGGCTTGCCATCGTGCGCACTTGCTGCTTCAGGTAGGCAAGCGCACCATCGCGTATTGCCTGCCCTACCTCCTGCATCTTCTCAGTGCCAGGGCTCAACTTATTAACGGCGTTGTACCATACGAAGCCAACAAGCACAGAAAATACGCCAGAGAGCAACACCACAACAATAAGTGAGGTTTCAGAACTGGAGAACTTTGGAAGAGATACGGCCTCGCCAGCGTGGGCGGGCGCTGCCAGAAGCAACACAATCAGCAAGGCTAACGATGTAAACATCGTGAACTTTAACCTGTTGCATTGCCGAAGCGCACGCCGGGTGCGATTCTGTAAAGATAGGATAGAGCTTGCTTCAGACAATCCAGACCTCCTGCTATGGTGGTAGATGCGGTTGCCAATTACTCTGTACGCAGTTAATTTTGCTACTGCGTGCAGAATTATATGCGACCGCATTCCGAAATGTCAAGCAGGAACTCTACTCTTCGTTTTTCTTGCTATTCGTGCCTTAACGCATCAATAGGATTTAACCGTGAGGCCCGCATTGCCGGCGTCACCCCAAATACCACTCCTACAAATATGCAAGCAACTGCAGCCTGAAATACCACCCCTAAAGTTATCACCGGATTAAGTGCCGTAAAATACGATATTGCTTTACTTATGAGGGCGCTAACAAACACTCCAAGAAAACAGCCAGCCAGGGAAATAATAATCGCTTCCATCAAGAACTGAGTAAAGATGTCGCTATTTCGTGCACCAACTGTCTTGCGTATACCTATCTCCCGGGTTCGCTCGCTCACTGTCACAAGCATTATATTCATAATGCTAACCCCGGCCACAAACAACGAAATTGCAGCAATGAGTACCAGCAGCTCCTGAGCAAGAGTGAGGAACTTGGTCACGATCGATAGGGCCTTTTCAGAAGTGATTATCCCGTAATCCTCATGCCCACCATGGGTTTTCTTCATAGCGGCATTCATTGCGGCAATCACAACAGAGGCCTTCCCTTTATAATCCGTTTGAAGAACAATCCGGTTCACCTGGCTGGAAGGCATCTCTTTTCTTACTTCATTTAGTGGCAGGTAAACTAGAGTTGCCAGCCCCAAAACCATTGATCCCAACCCACCGTCGCCCGGCGGTTTCCCGAGTACTCCAACAACCTTCCACTGTTTGCCAGATATAGTTACCATTTTGCCAACAGGATCCACATCGCCAAAAAGGTCTTTCGTTGGCTTTTGAGAGAGGATGCAAACATGCTCCTCGTCATCATTAAAGTACCTGCCAGATACCAGCCGGGATGGATTTAACTCCACACCCTGCCGTGTTGTCGATACAACCAGAGCACCGCTGGATTTTAGGTGCGGCTCAGCACCATATTCCGCAAGTCCAGCAACCAGAGTAACAGGCGAAACGGTGTTCGCCTTTACGCCCGGCACCTTTTTTAGGGCCTCTACATCTTTAAAAGTCAGCGTTGATATCCCAATGAGGGCTCCAGGGTTTGGCTGGCCATTTTCATCAAGCTTGCCAGGCACAACTACCGCCAGATTGGCGCCAAGGCCCTCAACTTGATTTCTTATCTCAACCTGAACACCTTTCATAATGGCAACAAGCGTTACAATTGAGATTACTCCAACTGTAATGCCGGACATGGTAAGCGTCGTTCGCTGCCAGTTGCGGCCGAGTGCCGCAAACGCATGTTTGAAGTTTTCAGTTGCAGCAAAAAACTTTGGAGCCCGGCGGTTGTGTGCCGAATTGGATTCAGAACCCTGCATATTTGGCGACGTTACACCTTTCAAAACTTTGGTGTACGTGCCATCTATTGCGAAATTCAACGCAAGAAACACCGTTACACCCTTATCTAATACGGTTAGTGTGCCGCAGATTCATCAGTTCATTGCGCAACAATGTCATTAACTATAACGAATGTTCGGTTATGGGAACGAATCAGTCTAAACACAGCCGTATTCATGCTGCAGTGCCGTGGCTACGGCGCTCAACTTTGCGCCTTACCACAGGCCATTTCGAAGCGCCTCTATATGATATAATGGAGCCACTATGTCGCGCATAAAAAAGCTCTCTAACCTGGCAATTCTCTTGCTCTCCGTTCTCGGGTGTCTCGTCACACTTGTTCTTCTGTATGAGCACTTCAAACCTGCTGCCGATATCGGTTGTACTGCCGTTGGCGGAAACTGCCAAACAGCAAATGAGAGCAAATACGGCCATGTTGGCCCCATTCCAACTTCTGCATTTGGCCTTGGAATGTACCTGACCTTTATTGGTATTTGCCTCAAACGGCGCAAGCTCTATTCTTCACAGTCGCCAATGTCTACAGAAGAGGCCCCCGCAACACCAGAGGATCCACCTGGTGTGAAGGCCCTGGATATCTTAGCGTTTGCAATAGCTCTTCCTGCAATTTGTATATCGCTCTGGCTTCAAAAAGTATCGCTTTTTGAACTGTTTAGCTTTTGCCCATACTGCATGTCCTCATGCATCTTCGTCCTGATAATTGTCGTTCTAGCAACCAGAGACCTGTTCGTGGGCAATGGCAAACTGCAGGGCGAACAAAAGCTTCTTGTTGGTACAATCGGTTTTATTGGCGCAATGACAATTTTCATGGGTTTGCCAGAACTCCTCAGGCAGATAGATATCATTCGTCACTTGCCACCTATCCGCCAGCCGGGCCCCGTAACCAAGAAGCGCGACATGCCCCCAATAGTAATAAAGGACATGCACATAATTGGGGATGACGCAGCTCCTTACACCGTCGTAGAGTTTGCCGACTACCAGTGCAATCACTGTAAAAAGGCTAACGAATACCTGCATCAGGTAATGACAAAAACTCCTGGACGATATCGGCTGGCGTTCCGAAATTACCCTCTGCCAATTCATGCCTGGGCATCAAAGGCAGCACTCGCAGCAGAAGCAGCGGCAGAGCAGGGTAAATTCTGGGAAATGCACGACATGATCTTTGAACATCAGGCCGAGATGGAAGCCCCTGGATTCAAACAGGACAAGTTCAAAGAGTGGGCGGTTCAGCTCGGGCTGGATCTCGATAAGTTCAGTACGGACATGCTTAGCGACAAGATAACAATGCGGGTTGCCACAGATGCTACAGCCGCTCCACAGCTTGAGGTGAAACAGACGCCCTCTTTCTTCATCATACATGGAAGTAACCCTCCCTACATGCTTTCTGGAAACGACCAGTTGCGAGCCGCGATGGATGATCCCAACAACGCCGCCTGGAAGTAACAGACGCCCTGCGGATGCCTGTTAGATACAGCCCGCTCGGGAACCGAATGGAAAACGAACGGATGAAAATTAAGCCCTTCCACAACCGGTGGTTTGCACAGAAGATGATCACTGCTGGCGTTGCAGCCTGCATCGCAACGTCGAGCCTTGTTGCGTGTGCCGACGAACCTATCTGGACCACCGGGCGCATCCTTAGCGCCGATGGAAAGCCCGTGGCAGGAGCTCTTGTTGCTGCCTACGATGACCAGAATAAGGTTGTGGACTATGCCAAAACAGATAAAAATGGGGAGTACGCGCTGGCCGTTCCTCCGCGTGCACTGCATCTGGAGAAGCATAGCATCGGTTTTATAGCTTCCGTTATCGGCACAGCAGCGCGTTTCGGCGGAGACACCGTTGGCTTTGTTACAGACCCGGTTCGCCAGGGAGTTCACGCCATTACGGCTGCAGAAAGCGCCTCTTTCGCAGATCCAGTAACAAAGGGTGGCGTTGCAGCGGGTGGAGTAGTCGCAGATAAAGTACTCTCCATGATCTCACCTGGCAAAAGGCACACTGCTATTAAAGCAGAACGCAATCAACCCGGTGCGGTAATGATCAAGGTGGTTGCCCCAAGTTCTAACGATATGGTGGATGTCGGCAAAATCTACTGGCTGCAATCAGAAGAGATCAAAGTCGGCGGTAAATCACGGCGCACCATGGCAGCATGGCTGGACCCGGTTAAACTAACGGTAGCCGGCACCGAACAACCGTCCAAGTTCGATTCCAACTACCTCAAGTTCAATCATGTCCGCCTCGCTCCCAGCCTCGCAGAGCCTGGACAAGTTATTCACCTGCAGGCATCTATCTCCATACCGCCAGATCCACATGTGGATATAGTCGTCGTGGCCCGTCACAAGTCTGGCCAAACATGGGAGCTACACCCAACCCAGGGTGATCTGTTTGAAACGGATATCACAATAGATAAACGATTTGGATCAGATGATCAGGCCATCACGATCCTCGCATATGCAGCGATTCATGAAAAGCCCGGCCGCCGCAAGGATGCAGAAGCGGCCATTGCGGGTGCTGGCCTGTGGGATCCACAGCGACCATATCAGTACAACCCGCTGTTAGTAGTAAGCAGAAACCGGGGATTGGCTACCCTTACGGTTGTGAAACCAGCCAAACAGAAGAACTGACAGGGCTCAGCTTAACACCAACGGCCTGCCGGCGCTTAAGGCAGGCCGTTCCTGTTGCAGGATGCCCGATAGATTGGATCCTTAGGCACGCACCATGGCACCCCCTTCCCGAATTATCGTTGGCACCCGCGGCTCACTGCTCGCCACTACCCAAACCGGGCAAACTGTCCGGCTCCTGGAAACCGCCAACCCAAACACCAATTTTGAAACGCGCATTATCGAAACAACAGGCGATATGCAGCGAGATCGCCCTTTTGCCAGTGTTGGCACAAAGGGCATGTTCGTAAAAGAGATAGAACAGGCACTGCTTGATACCAGTATCGATATCGGCGTGCATAGTCTCAAGGATATGCCTGGCGAACTCCCAGAAGGACTCACCTTGGGCTGCGTACCACAACGCGTAAACCCTCTGGATGCCTTTGTAAGCGTTAAGTACCCTACCCTGCTGCAACTGCCGCTGGGAGCGAAGCTTGGCACAAGCAGCGCTAGAAGGCGTGCACAGATGCTGGCCGTTCGGCCAGATCTTGAGGTAATGGAACTGCGCGGAAACCTGGATACGCGCCTGAGAAAACTAGATGAAGGTCAGTACGATGCCATCTTACTCGCATGTGCCGGTTTGGTCCGCCTGGGCTTAGGCAATCGCATTACCGAAGAACTGTCCCCGGATATCTGCCTACCGGCGGTTGGCCAGGGAGCCCTTGCCATTGAAGCACGCGCAACGGATACCGCCACGCTGGATCTGCTTCTATCTATTCACTGCACAGATACTGCCGACTGCACTAGAGCCGAACGAGCCTTACTGGCAGCAATGGGTGGGGGTTGCTCGGTGCCGTTGGCAGCATTCGCTTCCGTTTCTGGCAACACTGTTCATCTCAAAGCACTTGCGGCAAGTGCAGATGGTCTCCAGCTTGTGAAGGCTGAAGGTTCCGGTGATCGTGCAAATGCCGAACAGCTTGGCTTGTCGGTTGCAGCACAGCTCAAACAGCTCGGCGCTTCCGCACTTCTCTCACAAAACTGAAAGGCTCCGGTTTAACTCCCATGAGCACGAAAGTAGACTTTCTGATCATCGGTAGCGGCCTTGCAGGTCTCACCTACGCTCTTAGCGTGGCGCCCTACGGAACCGTTGCCGTTGTAACAAAGAAGTCCAGAACGGATGCAAACAGCAGTTGGGCACAGGGTGGCATTGCTGGCGTTCTTTCAGAAGAAGATTCGTTCGAACTACATAAGGCAGATACTCTCCGCGCCGGGGCCGGCCTATGCAGCGAAGAGGCTGTAGATGTGCTGGTTCATGAGGGACCAGAGCGCATCCGAGAGCTAATGACGCTCGGTGCACAGTTCAATACTGAAACCGATGATCAAGGCCACGAGGTACTCTCTCTGGGTCGCGAAGGCGGCCACTCTCGTAATAGAATAGTTCACACCGCCGACTATACCGGTTGGGAGTGTGAGCGCACGCTGCTGGAAGCCGTTAAGGCCCAGGGCGGTATCACCGTATACGAGCACCTGTACGCGGCTCGGCTGTTAACAGCGGTACAAAATGGCAATCGCGTTTGCATTGGTGCAGAAGCGGTTAACACAGAAGACCGGTGTATCGAAACCTTCCGGGCACAGTGTGTCCTATTGGCTACTGGCGGATGTGGTCAAATCTACAAACACACCACAAACCCACTGGTGGCAACTGGCGATGGCGTTGCAATGGCCTGGCGTGCCGGCCTGCCAATCTCCAACATGGAGTTTATCCAGTTCCACCCCACCACCCTCTACCACCCGTCGGATCGTGCATTTTTAATTACAGAGGCCCTGCGCGGTGAGGGCGGAATCCTCCGTCACGCGGATGGCGAAGCATTCATGAAGCGGTATCATGCCATGGGTGAGTTAGCTCCAAGAGATATCGTTGCCAGAGCAATTGTCTCCGAGATGAAGCGTCGGGAAGTTCCTTGCGTCTATCTGGATGCAACACACATCGATCACCATCTGCTCAAGAGCCACTTCCCAACGGTATACGAACGTTGCCTAGCAGTAGGCATAGATATCACACAAACACCCATCCCAATCACACCGGCACAACACTATCAGTGCGGTGGGGTACAAACAGATCTCATGGGCCGCACAGAAATTGGCGGCCTCTACGCTGCCGGGGAAGTGGCCTGCACTGGAGTGCACGGGGCCAACCGGCTGGCATCTAACTCTCTGCTTGAAGCCATGGTGTTTGGATATCGTGCCGCGGCCGATTCGCTCACACGCATACGCGAGATTCCCAATACTTCCAGTCTCTCGGCAGAACAGCCAGAACTGAATGCAGTAACAACCACGCCGGATATTGCCAGCATCAATACGCGCGTGCGGGATGTAATGCAGCGCAATGTCGGCATAGTCAGAACAAGCGCAGAGCTGCTGAAAACCGCCGATATCATCGCGGCATCAGAAAATGAACTCATCGGCTTTGATCCGCTGGTTCCAGATGCATGGGAAGCAAGCAACATCGCTCTGGTAGGTAGGCTCATTGTAGAATCCGCACTGCTCCGCAAAGAGAGCCGCGGTTTGCACTACACTCTGGACTATCCAGAAACGAGTGAAGCAGAACGGCATGATACGGTGCTTATTCCTCGGTCGGTAGATTCGGTTTGATGGAGCCAGCCAGGCGGCTATACACTTACCTGGATGGCTCTCCCTGGCAGCAAGCGCTCGCAGCCTCGCTGAACTCTCCAGAGTTCCTGAGCTTCGCGCAATTTCTGGATCAGGAACGCGCCTCAGGTGAGGTATACCCGGCAGAAGCAGATACGTTTCGTGCATTTCTGCTTACGCCCCCGGCACAAGTTAAGGTAGTTCTGCTTGGGCAAGATCCATACCACGGTCCCGATCAGGCCCACGGGCTCTGCTTCTCCGTGCCGCAGGGCGTCTCTGCTCCACCGTCGCTCCGGAACATTCTTAAGGAGCTGCTGGCGGATACCGGTATCGATGCGCATGGCTGTACTAACCTTTCCAACTGGGGTAGGCAGGGCGTACTGTTACTGAACACCGTTCTTACAGTTCGCGCTGCCGATCCGGCCTCACATGCTGGCCTCGCCTGGGAGAGCGTAACAGACGCAGCAATTCGTGCCATAAACGCTTCACAACGTAGTGTGGTATTTCTACTGCTTGGCGGGCATGCACAGAAGAAAGCCAACCTGATCGATTCTGGCAAACACATTGTTCTATCTGCGCCCCACCCTTCGCCGTTATCGGCACACCGGGGATTTTTTGGGAGCAAAATCTTTACGCGCGTGAACGCAGCGCTCGTGGCAACAGGTCAGGATCCTATCAATTGGTCCCTGATCTCGGAATAAGCCCCTTGCATTATGAACATGCAGATGCGTTCTGGACTGGAAAGTTAGAAGAGCTATGAACAGCGAAAATCTTATTGAAGTTCCCAAACAGGCACCCGGGGTTGTATACCTGATAGGCGCCGGGCCAGGCGACCCCGGCCTGCTCACCATTCGTGGCAAAGAGGCACTGGAGCGAGCAGACGCAGTAGTGTACGATCGTCTCGCCCACCCTTCATTGCTCGATTATGCCCGTCCGGATGCCGAGAGAATTTATGTTGGCAAAGCCAGCGCTAACCACGCCATGAAGCAGCCAGACATCAATGCAACAATTGTTCGCCTTGCACTGGAAGGCAAAACCGTTGCACGCCTAAAAGGCGGCGATCCATTGGTATTTGGCCGGGGCGGCGAAGAGGCGGAGTGCTGCCGTGAGCATGGAGTGCCATTTGAGTTTGTTCCCGGCGTTACATCGGCAATAGCCGCAGGTACTTACGCAGGTATTCCAATTACGCATCGCGATGCAGCCTCTTCATTCGCTGTAATCACAGGGCACGAGCGAGAGGATGACGCCTCGCGCAGCCAGGCAGGAGCCGCCGAAGGGCGCCGTAACTGGGCTCGCCTCGCATGGGCGGCAGATACCCTCGTGTTCCTGATGGGTGTGGAAAATCTTCAAGAAATCACATCTCGCCTGATTGAAAATGGCAGACTACCAGAAACTCCCGTAGGCGTCGTACAGTGGGGTACCTGGCCCGGGCAACGCGTTGTCACCGGCACACTCGCATCTATTGTGGATGTCGTTAAAACTAACGGCATCACCAGCCCTGCTGTGTGTATTGTTGGCGAGGTTGTCGCACTTCGCGAGAAACTGCGCTGGTTCGATGACCCATCAATCCGCCCACTCTTCGGTAAAAAGGTGCTGGTAACCAGAGCCAGAGAACAGGCCAGCGCACTATCAAGTGCGTTGCGTTCGCTGGGAGCAGAACCATTAGAATTCCCTGCAATTAAAATAGTGCCAGATAGGCCTTATGAGGCACTCAAACCTGCGCTCGTACAGCTTGGTTCATACGCGTGGCTGGTATTTACCAGTGCAAACGCCGTTACCTGCTTCGCAGAAGCACTCCAACAGTCTGGCTTAGACTCGCGTGCGCTCTTCCACGCCCGTATCGCAGCGATTGGTCCAGCCACAGCGGCGGCCGTTTCATCCGTGCTGAATATCTTGCCGGATTACGTACCCACAGAAGCCGTGGCTGAAGCCGTGCTTGCAGGTTGGCCAGATACGGATATGTCTGGCAAAAGCGTGCTGATGCCCCGCGCATCCGAGGCTCGAGAAGTTCTCCCAGAGGGATTGCGCGCACTCGGCGCCACCGTGGATGTCATTGCTGTTTACACAACAATTCTGGATGGATCTGGTGCGGCCCAGCTCATCGAACTGCTGAACGATGGCGAACTCGATGCGCTAACATTTACTTCCTCATCAACGGTAACAAACTTCATACAGTCAATCGGGTCCCCTACCACCGAAGAGCTAAAGAAACTCATTGGAGGTAGCGTCATTATTTCTATCGGCCCAATTACTTCAGCCACACTGCGTGAAAATGGTCTGGAACCAGATGTGAGCGCCTACGATCACACAATTCCTGGCGTAGTAGCGGCACTCAAAGCACATTTTGCTCCTGAGTAGACCAGGTTATCGCTGAAGCCTAACGTTTTCGACTTAGATTAGAAAGTACTCTGAGACATGGCAGATCTATTGCACAGACCGCGACGCCTTCGTGGCACCGCCTCCATTCGCAGCCTGGTACGAGAAAACCACGTAACGCCAGACGACTTGCTGTATCCGATGTTTGTTACCGCAGAGGCGGCTAGTTCAGAAATTGGGTCTATGCCCGGTGTGTTCCGATACACCATAGAAGATCTCACACCAGCAGTAAACAGGGTCCTCGCCAGCGGCGTTCACGCAATCATGCTCTTTGGCATTCCTGCCGATAAGGATTCCGTAGGCTCACAGGGCTACGCCTCCGATGGCATCATCCCTTCAGCTATCTCCAGCCTGCGGAAGTCCTTTGGCAAAGAGCTAACAATTGTGCCCGATGTTTGCCTGTGCGAATACACCGATCATGGTCACTGCGGCATCATTGAAAACGGCGACGTGGCAAACGACCCTACCCTGGGACTACTGCAGCGTGCGGCAGTAACCTATGCGCAGGCAGGTGCCGATATGATCGCCCCTTCGGATATGATGGATGGCCGAATCGGTGCAATCAGAAGTGCTCTGGATACAAGCGGATTTGAGCAAATTCCAATAATGGCGTACAGCGCAAAATATGCCAGCGCATACTATGGGCCGTTCAGGGAAGCTGCAGATAGCGCGCCACAATTTGGAGATCGCAGAACCTACCAGATGGATCCTCCAAACCGCCGAGAAGCACTTCGCGAAATTGCCCTGGATATCGATGAAGGTGCAGACATCGTGATGGTGAAACCCGGCCTGGCCTACCTGGATATCCTGCGAGAAGCACGTGACAACTTCGATGTACCCATTGCGGTATATAATGTTTCCGGCGAATACAGCATGATCAAAGCAGCCGCACGAAACGGCTGGATAGACGAACAGAGAGTGATCGCAGAAACTCTCACGGCCTTCAAACGCGCTGGTGCCGATATCATTCTCACATACCATGCCGTAGAGTATGCGGAGGCCTGGCAGCGAGCTGTTCGCGCGTGAAACGAATTGAAACACGCCATCCACTTGGGAATGCCGATGCATTCCCAGAAGGTCTTGCAGTGCTGCGCGAAGTAAATGGACGAGATATCTGCGTGCTGCGCGATGGCGATACTCTACGTGCGTGCAGCGCCTGGTGCCCACATCAATATGCCCGCATGGATGGATCTCCTGGCGAGCCTGGCCATATCGTCTGCCGCTACCATGGGCTACGCTTTAATATGGTTAGTGGAGACTGCACCAACGCATCCGGATATTCTGTAGAAATAATACCGCTGCAGACTGATTCCCAAACCGGTGAAGTTTTTGCTCTAACCTTCGATATAGTAGACGACTGAGTATCCCCTGCTTCATGAAAACAGAGCTGTTTAATTACGACGCACCAGAAGAATTGATTGCCCAGCATCCGCGGCCACGGGGCGAATCGCGCCTCATGGTTGTTAACCGCAACTCCGGCACGTTTGAACACCGATCCTTCTCAGACATCACAGATTATCTATCTCACAACGATGTTCTCGTGGTTAACAACACACGCGTTTCTGCCCGCAGAATAGCTGCCCTGCGCCCAAACGGGTTGCCAGCAGAGGTACTGTTAATCGCTCCCCAATCAGATACTTCCTGGTACGCATTGGTTAAACCGGGCCGATCATTCAGGTCAGGATCCGAGATAACCCTCATTGGCCCAGAGGATCTCCGTACTTCAGTGATGGTAGCTGCCACCACTCCAGATGGCGGGCGAATACTGGAGTTTAAAAACCCGCTCATATCCCAACAGGTTGCCACCTGGGGAAATACCCCGCTGCCGCCTTACATCGCTCCACAACTCAGCAAAGAGGAAGAAGAGCGATACCAAACTGTTTACAGCAACTTGCCGGGCTCTGCAGCAGCTCCCACAGCCGGGCTGCACTTCACACCAGAGATAATGAGGCGGGTATCGGAAAATGGCACCAGGCTTGCAGAGGTAACCTTGCATGTTGGTGTGGGCACATTTAGGCCAGTACGCACCGAAAATATCGAGGAGCATGAAATGCATCGAGAGGTTGTCTCAGTTCCCAGAGAAACCGCAGATGCCATCAATGCGTGCACAGGTAAAATTGTTGCAGTGGGCACCACAACGGTTCGCGCTCTCGAGTCGTCTCGCCGTTCAGAGATAAATCCGCAGGCGGTTGCCAGCAATCGGGCCAGCATGTTCGCCGGAAGCACAAATCTGTTTCTGCGCCCGGGCAGCGAAGTAAAGGCGATGGATGCTCTGGTTACAAACTTTCACCAGCCCCGTTCTACTCTGCTCATGATGATTTCAGCATTTGCCAGCCGTGAACTGATTCTCGCCGCATATGCAGAAGCAATCAAAGAACGCTACTTACTGTTTAGCTTTGGGGATGCAATGCTGATTCTATAGCTCATCATGCGTAGAATTGGCTGCAACGGCTTGCAGCCAATAACTCATGCAGGATATAATCCGCATAGCCACGGAATTGTACATCGCAGTTCAATTCCAGCCTCTAATGCTTATTAATCGCCGAAAACATCCATTGCGCCTAGAACCACGTGACAAGAGATCGAAGAGCGGTGCCGTATCGTTGCGGCCCGAGGAGATGTGCCCGGATTCGCTTCGGGTAGGCATCTTCTCCGAGAGTTTTGCCCCTGTGCGAAATGGCGTAACTACGTCCCTGGATACTCTCGTAAAAGGGCTTCGCACATCGGGCCACCGCGTTTGGGTTTGTGCTCCCGCACACGAAGCTGTCGGTGCCGCACCAGAAACCAATGTGTTGCGGTTTCCATCGTTCGTAACCGCCTACAATCGTGGATATCCGCTCGCCTACCCATTCTATCCACGGCTCGCCCTATCCACACACTTCAATAGGCTTCGCTTAGATGTTGTGCACACGCATTCGCCTTTCGTGCTGGGGCTAACGGGTGCAAAAATGGCGATAACCAGGGGCACGCCGCTGGTTTCTACGTACCATACTCTCTACTCGCAATACACACACTACCTGCCTGTTGTGCCGGAGTCTATGTCGCAAGGTTTTCTGGATGTGTATCTGCCATGGTACTACAATCGGTGTTCGCATGTTTTCTGCCCATCACGAGTAACAATGGCAAGCCTTAAACGCATAGGAGTTGAGGCACCAATTGCCGTCGTGCCTACCGGCGTGCCTATACCAACTAGTTCAGCTGTGAGTCTTGAACGTAGAAAAGCAACCCGCCAGCGGCATAACTGGCGCATGGATCAAAAAGTACTGCTTTATGCAGGCAGGCTGGCCGAGGAAAAGAACGTACCGCTACTGCTTCATGCCATGGTTCAAATCCTCAAATCGGTTCCCAACGCTACACTGGCGATTATTGGAGACGGTCCAGAGCGAGAGGCGCTCGAACTGCTCGCAACACAGCTATTGCCTGAAAAGGTGGTTCAGTTTCTTGGCTCCATACCTCGCGAAGAGATGGACGCTCATTATTGTGCCGCCGACCTGTTCTGCTTTGCCTCTGGCAGCGAAACGCAAGGTCTCGTCGCTGGCGAAGCACGCGCGGCCGGTTTACCATGCATATTGGTAAATCAAGGGGGCGCGCCAGAAACATTTGTCGATGGAGAAGACGCGCTTCTTGCCGAACCAGCAAATGCTCAATCGTTTGCTGAAAAGGCTCTGGCAATTTTAGGTAATGACGATAGATATCAGTCTATGCGGCAACATGCGCACAGAAGAGCCCGGTTATTCACTCCCGAACTCATGATCGCGCAGGTTATCGAGCTGTACGAGCAGGTGCGGACCATGCCGCCACCCGTAAGAAGCCTCGTACCACCGCTGGACAACAACGGAAAGGAAGCGTATTGGAACATATTCTCTCAACACTGGCCAGGTGGATAGAGGCCGTAATCGGGCATTCGGGGTACGCCGGCATTGCGTTCCTGATGGCGCTGGAGAGCGCCTGTATCCCCCTTCCAAGCGAAGTGATCATGCCGTTTAGTGGTGCACTTACACTAACCGTAATCGCATCACAGGTCCCACGAGAACCGCTCAATATTTACCTTGTAGCCCTTGCAGGGGCAATTGGGTGTGCCATAGGCTCCGCACTTGCATATGCAGTCGGCTACAAGGGCGGCAGAGAGTTCATCTACAAGTACGGCAAGTTCATCCTGCTGAAACGCCATGATGTAGAGAAGTCCGAGGCCTGGTTTCAAAAGCGTGGCTCCAGCGCAGTATTCATTGCTCGATTGCTGCCCGTGGTACGAACATTTATCTCGCTGCCAGCCGGGATCGCCCGAATGCCGTTTGTGCCATTTATTGCACTTTCATTTATTGGTTCTCTACCCTGGTGCTATGCACTTGGCCTGGTCGGAATCAAGTTCGCCAACAATCTGGATGCTCTCAAAAAGTACTTCCATGGCGCAGATGCAGTAATAGTAGTGGCGCTCGCAATTCCATTTGTTTTCTGGCTGCGCCATCACCTCAAACCAGATGCCGATCCACCTGCCACCGCGTAGCTTAAATCGGGATGAAAAAGAGTATGGGCGGCTCACTCCCGGGTATCCGGAGGCGAGCCGCCCACAACCTATTTACTATTCTTGATTGGTCACTTTAACCACAAGAAGTCAGAATGGGCGCTTGCCCGTTTAGTTATCCCCACCACTGTTCTCTTTGCGGTCACCCTTATTGTTGTTGTCACCGCCAGAGTTACGAGTCGGGCCACCTGTCGGCCTGTCGCCACCAGTGCTGCGGCCACCACCGGTAGGCCTATCACCGCCGGAATTACCACCAGGGTTCCGTGTTGGGCCACCTACGGGCCGATCGCCGGTACTGCGTCCGCCACCGCTGTTGTCGCCACCGGTATTACCACCAGGGTTCCGTGTAGGGCCACCTACGGGCCGATCACCAGGATTGCGGGTTGGGCCACCTACGGGCCGATCGCCGGTACTGCGTCCGCCACCGCTGTTGTCGCCACCGGTATTACCACCAGGGTTCCGTGTAGGGCCACCTACGGGCCGATCACCAGGATTGCGGGT
>CAIONQ010000083.1 GCA_903859705.1 uncultured Chthonomonas sp. | reverse complement strand
CCGGGCTGGTACTGCTTCTTATCGGCGTGGAGCGCAAGATCGGTGTAGCTGGTATCCAGATCTCCCCCGCCGTTGGCTACAACCCAGTAGTATGTTCGGGCAGTAACTTTGTTGCCATGATCATCGGCAGCGGTTACTTTAATCTGCAGTTCACCGGGAGCATCGGGCACAAAGTTATCGATGACGCTTCCGTCGGCTTCGGTTGCAGCGTGATGAGTAAACACTGGAGTCGACTTCATGCCTTCGGAATCCCAATGCATCCGCAGGCCCTCTATTGTTACCTGTTTGTTGGCAACACGTTGGCCATCCAATGTCTGAACGGTAATTCGTGCCGTACTGGTTTTGCCCGGTGTGGCTAACTGCCCACCGCTTGTTACGCCAACGTTTAGCGCGCCGCTGTACACCTGCGCCTTGCCATCGGCCGTTACTTCGTTGTCTTCGCCCTCAATAACGGTAACCGATGCCGTGTAGCGCTCCTTCTGTGGGCCTGCATCGTCTTCTGGCCGTGCCGCAGGGAAGTGGATTATGAGCTTTCCATTTTCATCCAGGGTGCCAGTGCCCTTAGCGGCTTCCTGGCCATAGAAGCCACTGTTCCCTCCCCCTTCGGCGTCATATGCATAGGCTTCTGCATTGTCGTCATCATCGGAAGCGTAAGTGTAATCTTCTTCTCGGTAAACCCTGTATTTCACTCTGGCCCCGGCAGCGGGCGAACCGAAGTAGTACTGACCGCTTATCGCCATCTCAATCTGCTCGCCACGGATATAGTAGGGCTTAAGTGCAGACACCGTAACGGCGAACTCTGGCTTTTTATAGGAGGCGATGGTGATATCGTGCGTACGTGATTCCCCGTTTACCGTTGTGATGAGGCTGTAGACACCGGTTGGCGCTTCCGAATCCAGGGTCACACTCCCCCATAAGCATCCATCGTCGTTCAGGGTTCCCTGCTTATCCAGCAGCTTTTCGCCATTTACATCTCGGAAGATGACATGGTAGGCGCTTCCTCTGGCAGACTCAAAGCGAACACCATTTTTCCAGCTTTGCATGGGTAGGCGTGTTCGTGCTATTTCTCGGAACTTAATCTCCTGTCCCGGCCGGTAGATTGGCCGATCTGTATAGGTGAAGAGTGCCAGAGAACCATCATTTTCCTGCGAATAGTAGGAACGCTGAATAACGGATTCGTCTTCGCCATGCACGGCAACGGTTATTAGGTTATGGTTTGAGGTGCTGGCTGAGCCTTCTTCGGGATCTTGATCTGCTTCCGCTTCTTTGTGGTGTTTGTTGGCCAATTCGGAAATGTTGTATGTGGCAAGGCCAAATGCATCGGAACGTACCGAGTGAATCACTTTACCATTGCTGTAGGTGCGTATCTCCGCGCTGGTTATTGGCGTTCCACTCTGGAGGCCCGCTGCGTACGCCGTCATCTGCTCTGCCGCGCGTTTTACCACTAACGCCATATCCGAAACCAGAAGCCAGGTTACTTCTGATTTGCCTGCATGGTTTGCCTGCACGAGGTAAAGTGCCGGCCTCAGGCTATCGAACTTAAAACGAACATGAAAAAAGCCTTCTTCGTCTATGGATTGCAGTGGCAAGCTCTTTTCAAACACGTGGGCAGCCCGCGATGTGCTTTTAGGATTGACCAGGGAGGCTGGCATCCAGGTTATGTGCTCATACCCGCGCCCGATCTTCCTAAGCAACTCGTCGCCGTTCTCGCGGGACAGCATATCAGATAGCTTTAGCTTCCATACCTGCAAGCTAACAGAATCCCCTGTTTTGCCTTTTTTATCGTCTACGTAACCCGTAAACCCAAGCTGTGCGTGCTCTTGTGTGCCATACATGGCCTGAGCCTGGTGAAGCTGAAATACGGGTTCGGCCTGTGCTGCAGCCAACAAAGCATTGGTTGTGCGGCCCTCTACAACGCTAAATACACGATCGGTTACGGTTGCCGTACTATGCGAGGCTGCCCGTGCAGAAAGGCGGTAAACGCCAGTTTCTACGCGGGGAAACTCGAATTCGCCTCTGGCATTTGTACGCACAACCCGTGGACGGTTTCGATACGTTCGGGAATCGAAGGCGCTGAACTCATCTATAAGAAAGACTTTTGCACCGCTAATGGGCCTGCCATTTTCCTGCATGCTAACAACACCGCGCACTGTGCCTATGGCTGTATCTCGGGAGATGAGGAAACAGACACAGCCCAGGACAAACACAAGTGCCGCCAGTTGTGGCAATGCCAAAGACGCGATTTTAATTAATCGCCTGTTCATTTTGCCACCGTGCCTTGCTGTGAACTCTGTTCCGTTTCGGCGGGCTCACCACACGCTTTTACGACGGCCAGAATCACAATTACGATTGCCAGGCCACTGCCAATAATCAGCGCAAAGTGCTCTTTGCTTTCGCGGGTAACAAAACCACTATCGATGGCATAGTGTGCCCATTCACACACAAACAGGGGAATTGCAACGCTGCCCACGAGGGCGACTGCCGACCTTCGGATAACACTCGCCTCATCGTCTGCCTGCAGAGAGATGCAGCTCATTAGAGCGGCCGATAGGGATGCAGAAGTTAAGAACGCGATACTGCAGCGGTTGCCCCAGAGTATCAGTAAACTTGCGGGCACAGCAATAGCACAGATTGCCGCACAAACTAATCGGAAGTAGGCTGCCCACGCATGCGAGGCTTTGGGCAGGGAAATTGCCATATTGCTTATGCCGACAGGCAATGCAATGCCAACTCCCAGGCCAAACACGGCATATTGATCTGTGTATGGCGAGAGCGGAAAATTGCCATCGTACAAACTGAAAAATAGGCGGTATAGGCTCATTCCGATGATGGCAAACAGCATCGCAGCTATCGTGCTGATTGAGATTTTCCACTTATTGGAGAGCTGAGGCAGTAGCACAAGTACGGTGCCAAGCGTTACAAAACCACT
>CAIONQ010000082.1 GCA_903859705.1 uncultured Chthonomonas sp. | reverse complement strand
GCATTTGTTACGCTAAGGAAATGCAAAGCACGCGAAGGAGATGCAGCGAAGAGGGAGGTGGTACTGCTAAAGGTGCCTGTGGCGAAAGCAGAGCCACGTTCTGAAATGCATTTGTCACACAAGCAAGCATAGCGCGGTAGATATTGCTTTTCATAAACATCATGTTATGCGTTGCGCGAAGAGACCAGGCTTGTTGTAGCCACCTATTGTTGTGGTTGCACTGCACGGGATACTGATGTAACAGCCTGCTGTTGCCTGCAATTCATCACATCAGTACAGGATATTCCACACTGTCAGTAGTACAATAGTGCATCATGACCACCCGATCCGCTCCTGATTCAAACACTGCAAGCTACGAAGTAGACCCTTCCGCTGTTAACTCCTCTTACAAATGGTTAATTGTGGTGATGCTGTGGTTTATCTGCCTGTTTAATTATGCAGACAGGCAGGCGATGGCAGCAGTGTTTCCCTTGCTTAAGAAAGAGTTTCACCTTAGCAAAACCGAGCTTGGTATTATTGGCTCTGCATTTATGTATGTTTACGCGTTTGGTGCACCCGTTGCCGGATGGATAGCGGATAAATTCCGGCGTAAGGACCTGATTCTTGGCGGGTGCATGTTCTGGAGCTTTATCACAGTAACCACCGGGTGGTGCAGAAAAACCTCACAATTCATCATGGTACGATGCCTTGAGGGCTTTGGGGAGACATTCTACTTCCCCGCATCCATGTCGCTTATTAGCGATTACCATGGGCCACAAACCCGTTCGCGCGCGCTTTCATCCCACCAATCCAGCGTTTATGTTGGAACCATACTTGGCAGCTGGATTGGCGCACTCATTGGTGAGAAGTACAACTGGAGATATGGCTTTTATCTCTTTGGCACACTTGGGATGGTATTGAGCATAATTCTCTATAGAATTCTGAAAGAGCCAAAGCGTGGTGGGATTGAGGCTGCTGCCGACCTGCTGGCTCATGGACATGCTGCTCCCACAGAGAGTACCGACCTCACGTTTGCGGAGCGCTACCGTTTTCTGGCAAACCCTGCCGTGCTGATGCTGATGATGGCGTTTATGCTGGCCAATTTTGTTGCCGCCATCTTCTTAACGTGGACTCCCACATACCTCGCCGAGAAGTTTCACTTTAAGGTGGCTGCAGCAGGGCTCAACGGGCAGGTTTACATTCAGGTGGCAAGTGCTATCGCTGTGCCAATTGCCGGTTACCTTGCAGACAGGTTTTCACGTAAATTTCGTGCGGGTCGTGTGTACATTCAATGTGCCGGCCTGTTGCTGGGAGCAGGCTTTGTATCTGCGGTTGGCCTCACAACCCAGATATCCACGGTGCTTTTTGCCATGGCAGGCTTCGGGTTCTTCAAGGGCTTTTACGATTCGGGGATATTTGCCTCGCTTTACGATTGTGTAAAGCCAGAGGTAAGGGGATCTGCCGCAGGCATTATGAATACGGTTGGTTGGGGAGGTGGGGCACTTGGCCCTACCTTTATTGGATACTTCAGCGATCACGGCCCCTCAAAAATACCGATTGAAAACATGAGCCAGGCCATTGGCTACGGCGGTTGGGTATATATTTTTGGTGCCCTTGCGTTGCTTTCTGCAGGCATGTTTATTAACAAACAAACCCGGCTTAATGCAGCTAATCAGTAATTTTGATTGGAAAAACTTCTATAGATAACCCAACATTGGTCCCAAGCCCGTAGTAGTAGTATGCGGGCAGCGAGTTGCGGCGCAGCAAACGAAACAGGTTAAGCCGGAAGTGTTCCCAGCGTGTAAGATCCGGCCCAGATATCAGCCTTTCTTGCGAGGCAATTACATGCCACTGGCTGGGATCTTCCGCCAGCGCTACCTCATGGTGCCGTGCAAGAGCCTCCAGAATTTCCTCTACATTGGGATCTTCCATAAACCCGAATAGTACCGTTACAGAAACAATACTTCCCCGGCCCTCTTCTCTGTCAAACACTCTCACTTCGTACCGATTAGCCGGGTCATGAATCACTGGTGTCTTGGTGTGGATTACATCCAGCAATATCAGGTTTCGCGGTATCTTGCCGTATCTGTTCAAGTACACCTGTAGCAGTGCCGGCACGTTCTTATCCAGATTTAGGATCGGCCGTGGGCACATAAACAGAACGGTGTGGTCGATGTAATCTGGCACGCGGCGCTTCCACTCAACAAGCTCTCGCATAGTTATGGTTGGTGTGGCTGTGTATGCGGCTGCGGTTGCCTTGCGGCCCCAGCGCCAGGTGGTCATAGCAACAAACAGCAACGCGCCGGCAGTAAGCGGTATCCAGCCTCCGGCAAGCAGTTTCTGAGAGTTGGCAGTTACAAACAGAGCATCTAATAGGGCAAAGGTACCAAATAGCGGTATTGCTACCAACCGTGGCCAGTTCCAGCAATATCGGGCCATAGCTACCATGGAAATAGAAGTTACCAGCATATCACAGGAAACTGCCAACCCATAGGCTGCTGCGAGCCCTGTACTGCTCCTGAACCCCAAAACCAGGGCAGAACACCCTGCAAAGAGCGCCCAGCACACCACGCTGATATAGGTTTGACCTTCGTGCTCATGATGTGTGTGCAATACGCGCAGGCGCGGGAATAGTCCGAGCCCAACCGCCTGCACCGTAAGTGAAAAAGCGCCCGATATTAGTGCCTGAGATGCCACTACCGTTGCCGCAGATGCCAGTAGAATCAGTGGGATAAGCAGGCTTCGCGGCACCATGCTGTACAGAATGGCACCATTACGAACAATACCACCGCCCAGCAGGTAAGCCCCCTGCCCCAGATAATTGAGAAGCAGACAGGGAAAGGCAAGCAAGAACCAGGCCTTACGAATGGGAGCGGTGCCAAAATGCCCCATATCTGCATACAGAGCCTCGCCCCCTGTGATTACAAGCATTACCGCACCAAGCAGCACTAGCAGTGTTGGCGGAGGCAGATGCAATGCAAATTGAACGCCTGCATAGGGATTAAGAGCAGAGAGGATTCCCGGATTGAGCCAGATTCCATGAGCACCAATCGTTCCAATAGCAAGCAACCATACGGCTATAATCGGTCCGAATAGATTGCCAATTTTTGCAGTACCCTGCCTTTGCACGGTAAAGAGGGCGCCAAGAACACACAAAGTAATTGGCAGGATAAACGGTGTAAAGCGATCGGAGAGTTGAGATAATCCTTCGACAGCAGCAAGCACACTGATGGCCGGTGTTATCATGCCATCGCCAATTAACATGCCAGCTGCCAGTATAAGTACTACAAGCAGCACAGCAACAGCGGCGCTCTGGCGTTTGAACCCATTCAAACGCGCATACAGGGCAAACACGCCCCCTTCGCCGTCGTTATCGGCACGCAGTACAAATACAAGATACTTGATGCTGATTACGGCCGTAATCACCCATACCACCAGCGAAACGGCACCCCGAATAGTTTCGGGCGTGGTCTCAGCATGACCACGCCCGAAAAACAGTTCATTCAGTGCATAGAGGGGCGACGTTGCAATATCGCCGAACACCACCCCGAGTGCCGCAAGGCTGAGGGGCATACGAAAACCAGTATCTGGTTTATGAGAATCGGCGGTGGCCATAGCACTCACCTGATACTTCGCATCTGCTCCCCTATCCTCCCGCTATCAATAAGAGATCACAGTGCTGCACCTAACGGATTGCTGCTGTTTGGAACGACTGCAGCACCTTCATGTAGTTGGCACGCTCAAATGCGCTGGGATCCGGGCATTTGATCTGGCTCATGCTTCCCTGCATCTGCCGAACCGATTCGTACTCAAATTCGGCCATCCAACTCGCCATTGCATCCACAATCTCCTGAGCACGCCCCGGGCCATTGTGCAGGAGTTCGGAAGCAATCTCAACAACAGAGGCTCCTGCCATCATGCATTTAAGCACATCCAGATGGGTGTGCACTCCGCTGGTGATGGCCATATCTACAGGCACGTGCCCATAAAGAATGGCTGCCCAGTGCAGCGGCAGGCGCATGTCGTAAGAGCGGCTAAGTTCCAGGCTGGGAACCACTTCCAGCTTCTCGAGATCGAAATCTGGCTGATAGAAGCGGTTAAACAGCACCAGGCCGCGGGCACCTTCCCGCGCCATCTGAGATGCAATGTTGGCTGTTGAGCTAAAATATGGGCTCAGCTTTATGGCAACGGGTATCTTTACTGCCGCCAGCACATCTGAAAGGGTATCCAGATATCGCTGTTCAATTTCTGCGCCGGTAATACTGGTATTTGTAGGCAGATAGTACATATTGAGCTCGATGCCATCGGCGCCGGCCTGCTCTATCAGGGTCGCATAGTCGGTCCAGCCACCACGGCTAATGCCGTTAAGGCTGGCAATAATGGGAACCGTGCAGTTGCTCTTTGCTCCACTTATCAAATCCAGATACTTATCCGGGCCAACTTCATAGCTGCTTGCTTCCGGAAAGTAACTCAGCGCCTCGTTATAGCTATCTGTACCGACACTCAGGAAGTAATCCAGCGCCAGGCTATCGTGTGCAAGCTGCTCTTCAAACAGGGAAAGCAGCACAATGGCAGATGCACCACCATCTTCCAGCCGTTTGATACCAGCCAGGGTTTTAGATAGAGGAGATGCCGAAGCCAGCACCGGATGCTTCAGCTCCAGCCCCATATATTGCGTTGTGAGATCCATTCAGGAAGGCTCCTCTCAAAAGTCTTCACTTCAATTTGCGGATCGGTAATCATGCACACAGGCAGAACTCTGCCGTACACCGCGATCCGCCTGCTTGCGGGGCCGTATAATCTGCAGCCCCGCATGTGCAAAACGAGATCCTGTGTTACTGTGCAGCTGCCGGCTCTGGCCACGGAGCCGCTTTTGTGCTGTACTCCTGCCATCGGTTGGCTACATCTTCGCGGGCAAACTCCAGCAGCACTGCCGCAGCATCTGGATTGCTCTGGCGCAGCATCTGATATCGCATTTCGCTGTACAGATAATCGGCAAGCGGAATAGAGCCCGCTTTGCTATCTATCTGCAGCGGATTCTTGCCCTCTTCAGCCCGGCGTGGATCGTAGCGATACAGCATCCATGCGCCGGAGTCTACAGCAAGTTTCTGCTGGCTCAACCCCTTGCTCATATCAATGCCATGTGCTATGCAGTGGCTGTATGCAATCACAATTGCTGGGCCATCATAGGCCTCTGCTTCGCGAATGGCTTTTAGCGTTTGCGCATCGTCGGCCCCCACCGCTATCTGTGCAACATACACATTGCGATAGGCCATTGCCATCATACCAAGATCTTTTTTGGCAGAAGCTTTGCCTCCCGCTGCAAACTTGGCAACTGCTCCACGAGATGTGGATTTGGAAGCTTGACCGCCGGTGTTGGAGTAAACCTCCGTATCCAGAACAAGCACCTTAACCTTCTTGCCGCTGGCAAGAACGTGATCCAGACCACCGTAACCGATGTCGTAGGCCCAGCCGTCTCCGCCGATAATCCACACGGTTTTGCGTGCCAGCAGATCTACCAGGGCAAGCAGATCGCGGGCCTCCGGGGTATCCCGGGCGGTCAGGGCCTTCTTAAGGGACTCTATGCGCTCTCGCTGCGCTGCGATACCGGCATCATCAGACTGATTCGCATTCAGGATCGAGTCTGCGAGCTCTGCACCAACGGTATCGCGCTGAGAAGCGAGAAGCTGATTGGCGAATTCGGTTTGCATATCCAGCGAGATGCGGATGCCAAGGCCGAATTCGGCGTTGTCCTCAAATAGGGAGTTGGCCCATGCCGGGCCCCTCCCCGCACTGTTGCGGGTGTAAGGTGTGGTTGGCAGGTTACCGCCGTAGATGCTGGAACAGCCCGTAGCGTTGGCAATTACTGTTCTATCGCCAAAGAGTTGTGTTACCAGCTTTATGTAAGGCGTTTCCCCGCAGCCGCTGCATGCTCCCGAGAATTCGAAGAGCGGTTGAAGCAGCTGGGCATTCTTAATGGTATTGAACCGGATTAGCTGTGAGCTGGATTCAATATCTTTCAAGCCCAGGAAGTAATCCCAATCTCTGGCACCGGTTTCGCGCAGTGGACGCTGTGGCGCCATGTTCAGCGCTTTTCGGCCGGCATGTGATTTATCTTTTGCAGGGCAAACCTCTACACACAGGGTACAGCCCGTGCAATCTTCAACTGCAACCTGCAGTGTGTAGCGGCTGTCTCCAAACTCGCGCCACTTGGCAGGAGCTGTTTTGAAGCCTTCCGGTGCATTTTCCAGGGCGGCCGGTGTGGCAACCTTGGCTCGGATTACGGAGTGTGGGCAAACCAGCACGCATTTGCCGCACTGAATGCAGAGGTCCTCTTCCCACACGGGAACATCCACCGCAATATTGCGTTTTTCCCATGCGGCTGTGCCGGTTGGGAAGGTGCCATCTACAGGCATTGCACTTACGGGCAGGTTATCTCCCCGGCCAGCAATTATCTCTGCGGTTACGTTTCGGACAAAATCTGAGGCGCCAACCAGAGCAGAAGCGGTTAACTCGCGATCACTTGTTATCTGGAATGGGGTGGTTACCTCATACAGGTTTTCCAGCGTTTCATCTACGGCACGGTAGTTCTGCTGAACCACCTTTTCGCCGCGTTTGCCGTAACTCTTCTTGATTGCGTACTTGATGCGCTCAATGGCCTCATCACGCGGCATCACGTTGGAAAGCGCGAAGAAGCATGTTTGCATGATGCCGTTGATGCGGCCGCCCATTCCAGTTTTGCGGGCTACTTCCAGAGCATCGATTACAAATAGCTTGAGCTTGCGATCAATTACAATCTGCTGAATTGGGCGTGGAAGTGTTGCCCACACACTGTCTTTATCAAAGGGGCTATTCAGCAGAACAATGGCACCTTCTGCTGCGGTATCCAGCACCGGATAGCGATCCAGGAATTCGTACTGATGCACGGCTACAAAGTTTGAGCTCTGGATGAGATATGGGCTGCGTATGGGCCTGGGGCCGAAACGCAGGTGAGATACCGTCATAGAGCCAGACTTCTTGGAGTCGTACACAAAGTAGCCCTGAGCGTAGTTGGGGGTTTCTTCACCAATAATCTTAATGGAGTTCTTGTTGGCTCCAACCGTACCATCTGAGCCCAATCCCCAGAAGATCGCACGAACAACGTCTGGCGGCTCTATGGAGAAAGTGGCATCTACAGGCAGGCTGAGATGCGTTACATCATCTGTAATACCAACCGAGAAGTGGTTGATGGGTTTGGCTTTGCCAAGCTCATCGTAGATGGCCTTAACCATTGCCGGCGTAAACTCTTTGGAAGAGAGGCCATAGCGCCCGCCAATTACCTTTGGCATAGATGTGAATGGCGCTGTACCCGCGGAAAGACCTTCGGAAATTGCGGTGATCACATCCTGATACATCGGTTCGCCAACGGCGCCCGGCTCTTTCGTGCGATCCAGAACTGCTATGGAGCGAACGCTTGCCGGAAGCGCCTTCAGAAGATGCTCTACCGAGAACGGCCGGAACAGGCGACCAACCACCACCCCGGTGCTATCGCCAGCTTCGTTCAAGATGGCAGATGTTTCTTCCACCGTTTCCGCGCCGGAACCCATTAAGATGATTACCTTCTGCGCATCTGGCGCACCAAAGTAATCAAACAGGTGGTATTGCCGGCCTGTAATTGCGGCAAATTTGTTCATCTCCTCTTCTACAATGCCGGGCACCGCAGAGTAGTAGGAGTTACATGCCTCACGGGCCTGGAAGAAGACATCCGGGTTTTGAGCGGAGCCGCGCATTACGGGGCGATCTGGCGATAGAGCTCGAGAGCGGTGCGCGTGGATCTGCTCTTGCGGGATCATGGCGCGAATATCGTCGATGGTAAGCTCTTCAATTTTGCGTACTTCGTGCGAGGTGCGGAAGCCATCGAAGGCATGAATAAATGGCACCCTTGCGCGAAGCGTTGCAGACTGCGAGATCAACGCAAAATCCATGGCCTCCTGAACGGAGTCTGAAAACAAAATGGCCCATCCCGTACTACGGGCGGCCATGATATCGCTATGATCACCAAAAATTGAAAGGGCGTGTGTTGCAATACACCTCGCCGCAACATGGAATACTGTGCTGGTTAGTTCTCCCGCAATTTTAAACATATTGGGGATCATCAACAGCAGGCCCTGGCTTGCCGTAAATGTGGTGGTTAGTGCGCCTGCCTGCAATGCACCGTGCACTGCACCAGCTGCACCGCCTTCAGATTGCATCTCCTGCACCAGCGGAACAGTACCCCAGAGGTTCTTCTCTCCCACTGCCTGCCATGCATCGGCCAGCTCTCCCATTGTAGACGAGGGTGTGATCGGGTAGATCGTCATCACCTCGTTGGTGCGGTAGGCTACATAGGTTGTTGCCTCGTTGCCATCAATTGTGACCTGTCTGCGCATGGTCTCCATCTCCCCGTATTACTGCTGCTTCAGAAGTGAATTGCACCCTGTAAACAGCCACTACGCACGCTGTGTTTGCTGCCTGATTGTAGTTTGTGCGGCAATCGGTGTGCATCCCCGAATAGGCGTATTGTGCCTGTTGCACCTTTCAGAGGGGCAGGCAAATGAAGCCAAAATGGCTAACAATTCCGTAGATTTATAAGAGAGAATAACAGGGAAACAGCCGTAAAGCCGCAGTGCTACGGCACGTTTGCAGGTGATTTTAAATGGACAACAGCAATTTCAAGCATGAAAAAGAGCCACAGACACAAACGGGTGCCCCGTGGGGACACACCGGCAATGTAAATGGACATGAACGCCAGTTTCTATCCGGCCCGCAATCCAGAACCTTTGAACTGCGCATGGCAATGCGTGTTTTCTTTGAAATGATTCGGGGTTTCCGTACCCTGCACTTTGTTGGCCCATGTGTTACTGTGTTCGGATCTGCCAGGTTTAAGCCGGATCATCCGTACTACGATCTTGCAGTACGCGCAGGCGCAGCGCTGGCTAACGAAGGATTTACAGTAATGACCGGTGGTGGGCCGGGCATTATGGAGGCCGCAAACAAAGGGGCAAAAGAGGCTGGCGGACGATCGGTTGGCTGTAACATCGTGCTGCCAATGGAGCAGCACCCCAACCCGTATCTGGATACGATGCTGAATTTTCGATACTTCTTTGTTCGTAAGGTTATGCTCGTAAAGTACTCCTATGCCTTTATAGTTATGCCCGGTGGCTTTGGCACGTATGATGAAGTTTTTGAGGCGTTAACACTGATTCAAACCGGCAAAATTCAGAACTTTCCTGTGGTAATGGTTGGCCGTGCATTCTGGCAATCTTTGTTTGATGTGATGCAGAACACGCTGCTGAAAGAGGGCACAATATCGGCTGCAGATCTGGACCACGTACAGATCATGGACTCTCCTGAAGAGGCCGCTGCCTTCATTAGAAGCGTTACAATGGAGCGATTCGGACTGAAATATGGCGAGGGATCTCGACCACGATGGTTTCTGTTTGAAAGCCACATGCGGCAGGTGTGGGAACGCTGGAACCACAGCAAATAGCGCAAGCTTCGAATGCACTCGCCGACATCGCAGAATAGAAAAGGCGCCGCAGATTGTAGAATCTTCGGCGCCTTCTGGCGTCTTACAGTGCGCTATTGCACGCTCAGCGCATCGCGTTACCATGCGGCAAAGCACCATCCGCTTCCAGAATCTGGAACTGATGCAGCCCATGGTTGCGGCCCGTAAACAGCTGCCACACAATCTTCTTGTCTTTAGTAATTTCGGTAAGCTTCGGCTCCGATTCTCCACCAGAACCGTAGCTGGTAAATACCAGGTGGCCATTGGAAAGCAGCTGGGCTCCACAGGCGTCTTTGATGGGGGCTCCGGGCAAATCATCGTTCGTAACCTGCCATATTATCTTGCCCTCTTTATCGGCCTCTACCACCATATTGCCGTGGGTGCAGGAGATATAGGTTTCACCAGTGGCCAGGCGAATGCATGAGAACGGCCAGTTGGGAGTTTTTGCCTCCCACACAACCTTGCCGGTTTTGTCGTACTCTTTCACCGCAAAATCCAACAGATGGGGTACAAGATAGTGGCCATTCTTCAGTTTGCGTGCCATGCGGGTTTCCATGTGGAAATCTTTGTTCTGGCACTGCAACGGAAACTCCACTACAATCTTCCCAGAGCGATCGAGCTCCAGCAGGCGCGGCTTTTCGCCGCCTTCTGTAAGCACGTAGTGGCCGCCGGGCACAGGCTGAACGCTGTTGACCTCACTCTGTGTTCCGCGGTATTCAAAATACATTTTGCCTGCTCTATCCACCTCAATCGCACCGCCGCCGGGGTACTCAGAGCTTTTGGTAATGGTTAACAACAGATGCCCGTTTGGCAGCACAAACCCATCCCGGGTGTTGCGTGGATCAGACCAAAGCACTTTGCCATCTGCATCGGCAATAAAAGTATCGGCTCCAAACCCGGCGATTCCATGACGAATGCCCTCTGCAGATACCTGGTGCAGCGCGGGTGCAGTGGGTGGCTCGGCCTGCAGACTGCCAGCGACACTGGCAACCAGCCCTGCAGCAAATACGGACATTGCTGCACATCGAAGGGCAGACCAGCTTGAGAAGCTTCTCATTTGAAGGATACTCCGTTCCAGAAAATGAAGTTCGCGATGTACCGATGCATTGCCAAAAAGCATGCACTTTGCTCGCAACGGCTCAATGTGTGCCTTGTTAACCGACAGATAGCCTCGTTCCTGCAAATCTACAGAGAACACCAGCCTTACTTTATCAACCTCATGAATAATCGCCAACTCATATCCCCTCACTTTCGCTCTGCATGCCAAACCATGCTCTTCGCCCTGCTGTGCCTGCTTCCGATTGCGGCACCTGTGCGCAGCTTTGCCCAGAACAGCGGAGATGCGCTGGATCAGGTGCGTGCCCGGAAGAAGCTAATAATCGCCACCGATGCCACCTACCCACCTTTTGAATACAAAGATGGTGGCAAGCTAATGGGCTTTGATGTGGACCTCGGCAATGAGATTGCGAAGAGGCTGGGGGTAAAGGCAGAATGGCTGCCGCTTGAATGGACCGCCGTGCTGGGATCGCTGGAAGCGCACAAGGCAGACCTCATTCTCTCTGGAATGACGATTACCGAGGAGCGTAAGAAGAAAGGCTATACGTTTAGCAGGCCCTACTTCCTCTCGGGTCAATCCATAGTTAGGCGAAATGACGACAACAGCATTAATGGCCTGAACGACCTGAAGCAGAAAACAGTTTCCGTTCAGGATGAAACCACCGGCATGTACGCCGTACAAAAGATTGGCGTGCCCGCCAACCACATCATGAAGTTTGATCAGCTGCCAGAGGCACTAACGGATGTACGCAACCACAAATCAGATGCTGCAGTTGCCGATATGCCCGCTCTGAAGCGCCTTGTACGCATGTCTTTTGGGGATATGCAGATTGTTGGCGGCATTGTTAAAGATGAGTATGTTGGAGCCGCAGCCCGCAAAGGCGAAACCCGCCTGGCACAGGCAATAAATGAGGCACTGGCCCAGATAATGACCGATGGCACCTACGCATCTATTTATAAGAAATGGATTCAGGAGCCGGCAACCACACGCATGTTGGGCAAGCTGGATGCCATGCGCGATCAGGGATCCGTAACCGTAAAAGATACAGAAGAGATCTTGAGCAATGCTCCCACAGAAAGTGCAGCGCTGAACACAGGCAAAGCCCCCGGTGTTTCCATAAGATGGAACTTGCTATGGAATGCTCGTAAGCTTCTGCTTGAAGGTGCCAAGGTAACGCTTATTGTTACCTTCTTTACCCTGATATTTGGAGCCGTAGCGGGCCTCCTGATAGCCCTTGCCCGGCTATCTGCTCCGCCGCCAATCAGGGCGCTGATGGTGTTTTATGTAGAGATAGTGCGCGGCACACCGCTGCTAATGCAGATATACGCAATCTACTTTGTGCTGCCCGCATTCGGGCTATCGTTTGATAACCCCATAAAGGCAGGTATTGCGGCACTTACGCTGAACGCCGCCGCCTATATTGCCGAGATATTCCGTGCCGGCATTCAGAGCATAGATGTTGGCCAGATGGAAGCGGCCAGGGCCCTTGGCCTGGATTACCGTGGAGCTATGCGCTGGGTAATTTTGCCGCAGACCTTACGCCGCGTTTTGCCGCCACTTACAAATGAGGCGGTGGCATTGCTAAAGGACAGCTCACTTGTATCCGTAATATCGGTTACCGAACTGATGCGTGTTGGCAAAGAGGTGGCTGCCAATACGGCTGCCCCCACCACCCTTTACCTTGGTGTGGGTGCCATTTATCTTGCGATGACGTTACCGTTGACCTCCCTGGTTCGTAAACTGGAAAAGACGTGGCAGACGGATGCGGGCACCGGAGCGCGCCCAACCCGCCGCCAGAAGGGGGCGTGATAAGGAAATGACAACACAGAACCCGCCAATTTTAGCCATCCAGGGCCTTCACAAACGCTTCGGCGATCTGGAAGTACTGAAGGGCATAGACTTATCTGTTGCCGAAGGAGAAGTGGTTGGCCTAATTGGCCCTTCTGGCAGCGGCAAAAGCACCCTGCTGCGGTGCATTAATCATCTTGAGCAGCCCACACTTGGGCGCATTCAGTTTCGAGATACAGTAATTCAGGAATCGGATAGAAACATCAACGCCGTTCGCACCAAAATAGGTATGGTGTTTCAGCGCTTCAACCTGTTTCCGCACCTTACAGCCCTTCAAAACATAATGCTGGCACCATGCAAAGTTAGCGGCGTGCCAGAAGCAACCGCAAAGAAGGAGGCTCTGGCACTGTTGGAGCAGGTAAAGCTGGCAGAAAAGGCAGATAGCTTCCCCGCACAGCTCTCTGGAGGGCAGCAGCAACGTGTGGCTATTGCCAGGGCACTTGCCCTTAAGCCCGAAGTCCTTCTGTTTGATGAGCCAACCTCTGCACTGGATCCGGAACTGGTTGGTGAGGTTCTGGAGGTAATGCGAGATCTGGCAAAGCGGGGCAGCACCATGCTTATTGCCACGCATGAAATGGGATTTTGTAAGGAGGCCGCCGGCCGGGTTCTGTTTCTGGATGGGGGCGTTATTGTTGAACAGGGAACCCCACAACAGGTGCTGGAATCTCCTACGGAGCCGCGAACACGAGCTTTTCTATCCAGGGTACTTAACCGATAATGCGCAATACCACACAACATCTTTGTATGCTTTCTGCAATGGTTGGCATTGTAATTTCGGTGCAGGGAAGAACGCGGGCCCAGCACAGGCCGGGGAATAGCCTGTTTATAAGGGGTGCCACCATTATTGATGGCACTGGCAAACAGCGCAAACTGGGCTCTATCCGGATTGTGGGCGATACCATTCGCGAAGTTGGGGCGCTAAAGCCACACCCAGGAGATGCGGTAATTGAAGCAAAGGGACTGGTAGCTGCCCCCGGGTTTATAGACACTCATAGCCATGCGGATGGCGGCCTGCTGGAAGACCCACTGGCAGAAACACAGATTAGGCAGGGGATAACCACAGCCATTGTAGGGCAGGACGGCGGATCCAACTACCCGCTTAAAGAGTGGTTTCTAAAGCTGGAGGCAAAGCACACCACCCTGAATATCGCCAGCTTTGTGGGCCATGGCACAGTTCGGGGGAAAGTAACTGCCGATGCCGGCAAACGCGCCGTTACCCCCGAAGAGCTAACCCGCATGCAGGCACTGGTAGAGCAGGAGATGCAGGCAGGCGGGCTGGGCCTCTCCAGCGGATTGGAGTACGACCCCGGGTTCTACTCCACTACTGCAGAGCTTGTTGCTTGCGCCAGGGCGGCCGCAAAATATGGTGGCATGTACATAAGCCATGTGCGCGATGAGGGCGATGAAGCGTTTAAATCGTTTGATGAGCTGATACAGATTGCTCGAGAGGCTCACCTGCCAGCTCAGATATCGCATATCAAACTGGATACATCCCCCGCATGGAACCGCGCTTCGGAAGCGCTGCAGATGATTCGGAAGGCAAAAGCAGAAGGCCTGGATATCTCTGCAGATGTATATCCCTACACCTACTGGCAATCCACAATCATTGTGTTGATTCCAACCCGCAACTGGGATGACAGAGGGGCCTGGCAAAAAGGCCTGGAGGAAGTTGGCGGCGCAGAACATGTGTTGCTGAGCACCTACACCCCGGATGCAAACTGGCAGGGAAAAACCATTGCCGCCATCGCCGCAAAAACCGGCAAAGATGCCATCACCATCATTCAGGAGATTGTGAAGAAAACTCATGGCCCCGCTGCCACTGGCAAAGAAAGCGTGGTTGTTACCGCCATGACAGAGGCCGATGTAACCGCCTTTGTGGCCGCACCCGAGGTAATGTTCTGCAGCGATGGTGGGCTAAAGCCCTCCCATCCACGTGGGGCAGGCAGCTTCCCGCGAGTATTGGGTTACTATGCACAATCGCAAAAGGCACTTAGCTTAGAGGCGGCCATTCATAAAATGACGGGCCTGCCAGCAGCCCGCATGCACCTTGCCAACAGAGGGGGCATAGCACCAGGAATGAAGGCAGATATAACGCTGTTTGACCCCGCCACTGTGCACGATACAGCCACCACAGCCCACCCTGCAGCCCCACCAGTAGGCATTCCCTACGTAATTGTAAACGGCAGCGTTGTGCTGGCACAGGGCAAATTCACCGGCAACCGCCCCGGTGCCGTGCTGCGAAAATCCACCGGCCACTAACGCGCCTCCCCGCACACTTGAACAAGACGTAGCAATAGGCAAGGAGCACAGCTCCTTGCCTATTACTGGGTGTTAGATGTTGCGTTAGCAAAGTTGTGCTTAGCCAGTTACGCGAATTGCGATGGCTTCAATTAATCGTCCTTGCCCCGTGCTGCCGCCTGTGCTACCCTGTGTTCCATAAGACCACCCAACACCGTTTACGTAAACCCAGTACTCTACTCTGCCACGGTCTACCCACATGCGTACCGCCTCGATTCTCAGTCCACGCCCAGTTGTACCGGCAAGAGCTCCGTTCTTAACCACATCCATCCACCCAACGTTCTGAACGTGAACCTGATAGGATATGTTCCGTCCTGCCGATGTTACCTGGATGGCTTCCATACGCTTGGATAGCAACACATCTCCGAGAACCTCACCATACGAAACGGTGACAAAATCACCTGTATCCTGAAAGTGGCCGCGGTATGATACCTCTGAGTTATCTGGCAGACGTGGCTTTGGTGGGTAACCGGCTGGCGGATCGTTTGGCCGCTGGTACATCACATTATATTGCTTCAGGTCAATTACGTGACATCCTCCTGTTACGCTAGCAACCCAGTTGCTATCCACAATGCAGACCTGTTTGTTGCCAACCACATATGCCACAGTCCCGACATGGCCGTAGGTGTAAAATGGAGATCCTTTGGCGCCCTGTTTGTTTGCAAACACAACCATATCCATTGGCCGCGGATCTCCAGTTGCACTGATCTGGGTCATACCATTCCGCCGTGATGAATAGTTGTAAGCCCCGCCATCGCCGCCCGTTGGGCCGATGTCAAAATTGAAACGGGCCTTGTACAGGCTGCGCGTAGCCACTGCACACTGTCCATTTTGCAGATTGCCATCAAAGTAATCTGGGCCGTTCTGCCCAAGCCTTGCCCCTTCGTAGCTGAATTGATGCGTACCAGGAATTGTCATTCCCCGGGCCGGATCGTAAGCCTCCGCGAGATACGGCACTTCGGTGGCTGTTTCGATATCCGACGCGAGTGGAAGCTGGAACATTTCGCCATTGTTCAGCGCCCTGGCTGTTCCTGCAGGCGGTGCCGAAGCAATCTGAGAGTTGCCGCCGCCACAGCCAGCAAGAAATCCGCCGAGTACCATGGATCCCGCTGCTACAACCAGTTCACGCCGAGAGCAGCCTGCAGCACTGCTTTTTCTTGAAAAGATACTGTTGCTCATTTTCATTGCCTCTTTCGCTCTGTATGGGGTTGATCCCCGGAGTTGCCGAACGATTCCCGGTGAAATTTTTCTGCCCTGTGATCTGGCTTCCGGAGGTATCGCTTTCGACATCTGCAGTATAAAACGTGGCGATTTCAGGGTCGAGGTAAGTTCTTACCGAAAATATCCAACTTGAAAATTTATTTTGGGTCGTGTCAAAACCTCCGGGGCCGACCTCGAGCTCATTGATGTGTGATCCCAGACAACAACAAAAAGGGCCGAGCTGACCCTCATTATTCAGGGTTTAGCCCGGCCACAATCCGATGCGTATGGTGAGTTAGCGGCTGTAAACCTGGATCGAGTAGATCCATCTCCCGGGAGCACCATATCGATTATTGAACGAAATGTTCTTTGCCCCGTCTATCGGATCGTTCATGTAGTAGTTGGAGCCAGATCGGCCCGTTAGCACTACAAAATGCATATAGTTACGCGCAGATCCGTATCGTGTTTCCGTAACAACCGGAATGCCACGATCCAGGAAATAGTTTACTGTGCCAAGATCCGCCGCGGTCCATGTCCAATCCCAGCGCCCCACCCAGCGAATTCCGCCTGTCCTCTGTGAGGCTCGTCCCCAATTGATCAGGTCATAAGCTCTTGTAGAGCCATCCCATGCATACCCACCGTTGCAGGTGAGCCAGGTGTTGAGATCACCCGGGTCTGTTCCTACACCAAAATACCGCAGTACCATAGCTGTGCTCGTTGTTGCACAGCCGTAGGATGCCATTGTTAGATGACTTGTGCCGAGACCTGAATGTCCCCATGGGCTCCATGCCTGACCATACGCGGGAACATTCATCTGAGCAGTTGCTACCTTGGGGGTAACTGCTGCACCAATGCTGAGAATTACGAATGCTGTTACAGCAGCAACACGGGAAATCAGGTGAGTGATCTTCATTACTTTCAACCTTTCTTATGCCTCGTTGGGCGCATCGGGGTTCCACCCCAGGGTAGTAGATGAGTTGCCTGCAATCGCTTGTTTCAGCTCTTTGCTGAGTTGCTTGCAGGTATTTCGCTTTCGTCATGTGTAGTATAGGGCGTGGCTTTTTCAGGGTCGAGGGAAGTTGTTACCGAAAAAATCCAACTTGCAAATTGATGGAAAAACAAGAATGTCTCAATCAACCGGAAGCAAACCTGCACGCGCCGTGCGGCTCACCAGGCAGGCCCTGGAACTTATTGAAAATGCATTGCAGACTTGGTGGACTTCGGCGCTGGAAGAGCAAGACGGCCTGCGATCCAGAAAGTTAACACGAGAGCGAAAAGCAGAGCGCCTGGACATCAATGTTAAGACATGGGATGCTGTTGCGAAGAATGAGGGTGCAGACCTTGCAACCTTGAAACATATCCTTGGCACGCTCGGTATAGTCTGGCGTTCGGACTATTGCCTGCAGCAGGCGGCTCCAGAGCGCACTCACGAAGCAAAGGTTATGTGGGGCAGTGCACCGGGTAAACCAGGGCTGATAGTTGGCCGCGATGCGGACATGGCCGCACTGCGCACGTTGCTGTGCGAAGAAGAAATGGATGCCAAGCACTTCGGCAGCCAGAAAACAGTAGTTATTCGAGGATTGCCAGGGGTTGGTAAGACAACGCTGGCTGCAGCCATGGCGCATGATCCTGAGATTCGGGCAGCGTATCCTGATGGCATCTTGTGGGCAGAACTTGGAACCAGCCCCTCAGTAGAATCTAAACTGAGTGCCTGGGGGCATCAAATTGGTTTGAATAGCATCGATAGCATGAAGTCCGTTCAGGATGCATCCGCCCAGCTTGCCGCGGCACTGCAGGACAGGCGAATGCTGCTGATTGTGGATGACGTGTGGCAACAGGGCCATGCCATTCCATTTACGGTTGGTGGGCAATACTGCGCGTTAATAATTACGACACGGGAAATTGGAACAGCGCGTGCATTGGCACCTACGGCCGACGATGTGTATTACCTGAAAGAGCTGCAACAGAAGGATGCTGTTGATCTGATCAATATGGTTGCTGGCGAGGCAGTTCTAGAGCACCACTCAGAGTGCCTGGAGCTTTGCCGTGAGCTTGACGGGCTGCCACTTGCCCTCAAAGTTGCTGGCCGATTATTGCGGGAAGAAGCCGACTCGGGCCTGGACGTTTCAGAGCTGCTTACAGACTTGAGGGCGGGAAGAACTCTGCTGGAATCCACTGCGCCTGCCGATAGAGCGGATGTTGATAGACACACCGTCCCAACAGTGGAGTTGCTTCTGCGAAAGAGTACAGATAGACTGGACCCCATCACCCGCAACAGCTTCGCACAACTGGGAATTTGCGCCCCTAAGCCAGCAACATTCGGCATCCCGATGTTAGAGCACATTTGGAGCACACATTCAGCGACAAGCATCATCCGCACCCTTGTTGGCCGCGGCTTAATTGAAGCACTGGGCGCGGGACGCTTCCAACTTCATGCGCTGTTGTTAGCGCATGCGCGGTCACTGCTGGCATCAAGCGATAGTGAATACACCCCAGAACAAGCGCGTTTCAAGAGTGTAGATTTCTACCTCAACCTGGCCCGGGAAGCAGATGTCGGCCAGACTGGCCCGGACCAAAAGATATGGTTGGATACGCTGGAAACTGAGCACCTGAACTTCCGGGAAGTACTGCAGGTGTGCCAGACAAACCCGACAATGACAGAAACAGGGTTACAAATTGCTGTTGCCCTCGGTTCTTACTGGGAAGTGCGCGGCAGCCTGGCAGAGGGAGCAGAGTTCCTGACAAACCTGCTCGATAAATGCACCAACGTGGAACCGATGCTTCGCTTGAGAGCGCTCAACCGCCTCGGTATCCTACGTACGCAACGAGGAGAGCTCCAGAGCGCCCGAGCTGTGCTTGAGCAGGCGCTATCAGAAGCCCGAAAATTAGATGCGCGGGTACTCCTGTGTGATGTGCTGCTGAACCTTGGGAATGTGCTGTGGTATGAACAGCGGCTGGATGAGGCAAAGATGCACTATGAGGAGTGCCTCGAGCTGGCACGCTCTATAGAAGACAATGGCCGAATTGCCAACGCGCTTGGCAATCTTGGTGGATACGCCTGGGCAAAAAAGGACTATAACGCTGCGCTTGAACTTTATAAGGAAGATTACGACGTACGAGTTCGGTATGGAGACAGGCAGGGTATCGCAAATGCACTTGGTAATCTGGGTGAAATACGCGTTCACACTGGCGACATCGAACATGCACGAAAAAACCTGAATGAGAGCATTGAGATACGCAGAGAGATTGGCGACCAGCGAGGCATTGCCCTCGTATTAGATAGCCTTGCTCAAGCAGCACGAAGACAGGGAGAATTAACAGAGTCTCTCGATTTGATGGGGCAGGCGCTTCGCCAGTTCTATCAAATTGGAGACATGCGTGGAACTGCCGAGATCTTAGAATCGATCGCTGCTGGCATTTCGGCCACTAATTTACAGCTTGCTGTACAGTTGCTTGAGGCCGCTTCCACACTACGTAAAGTTACCGGGCTTCCGGCACTGTCTGAAGATAGCAACACCACTGTAACAGTAAGAGCTGCCGTGTCGGCCGCTATTTCTGAATCCGCAGTTAACCATAACTTTGGTTCAAAAGAACCAATTAATGTATCCGAAGCGGTTGCTCTCGCACTTGATTATTTAGCCACGTAATTGCAGTGTTAAACGGAACGATATAAATTAATACCTCTGCCTCCCAAAACTTCGGGAGGCTGAGGCAAAGTGTCTAACCTTGATTCAGAAACTTAGTTCTTTCCCTTTTTGTCGTTTTTGCTTCCGCCAGAGTCTTTCGAGCTGCTCTTGCCACTGGAACTCGAACCGGAGCCACCGCTATTGCGCGGTGTACCGCCTGTAGGCCTGGAACCTGGGTTTGCCCTTGGTGTCGAACCCCCGCCTGAAGTACCCCCAGTGATGCCGCGCCCCCCGGTGTTGGGATTTGTTCCGCTGATGGCGTTGCCGCCGTTCGCTTCACGCCCACCGGTATTTGGGTTCGTTCGGCTACTGGTTTTGCTGCCGCCCGTTTCACGCCCACCAGTATTGGGGTTAGTGCTTCTGGTGGTGCCGCCGTTGGCGTTATACCCACCAGCATTGTTGTTCGTTCCACTGCTGGCGTTTCTGCCGCTCGTTTCACGCCCACCGGTATTGGGATTGGGCTTGCCGACTGTCGTACTTGGAGTGCCTCCACCCAAATTACTGGAAGAGGAGCTTCCAAAGCCAAGAGTTCCTCCACTGAGCGCCTTGCGCGCTTCATAGGCGGCAGAAGCACCAGTTGTAGTTGTGATTCCGGAGCCACCAGCAGTTTGCTTCTGCCCCCCTGAGCCAGATTTGGGCGTGTTGGATGTACTGCCGATCTGTGGATGGCCGCTGTTAGGAGCCCCATGTGCGTTGCTACCTCCTATGATGGTTGGGGTATCCCGCCCCATTCGGCCAGCTGACGCACTAAAAGCACGCCCTGGAAGCATGGAGGTTACCGTTGGCCGAATGGCTGCTGGTCCGGCTACTGCCATTGCCCCACGCGGCGGAGCCGCAACCGCGTGCCCGTTGCTAAAAAGGCCTGCAGCGTGCGCGCCCGATGGCTCGGCAACAAAGCTGCCTCTGCCACCAAATGCGGAGGTTGTGCCTCGGATTACTCCCGCAGATTGCCGGGCATTTCTGGGAACAAACTGTTGCCCCACAAGCCTGGTGTTGCGGTTTTGAGCAAAGCCGCCGCCAAGCCCATGGGATGCACCGCCAACACTCACAAAGCGGGTGCGGTTAATCACCACGGTATTGAAGGCACGCCCAACACAATACACACCGCGCACCGGGTAGTAACAACCCGCCTGCCCTATAGAGAAGTAAGCACCCCAGCTGCCATGCCTGAATCCCAGGTTTAGAAATGCCGGGTAGTGCACATCTTCTGGCGCCAGGGCGCACCAGGCAACGGTTCCATCGGCACATTCCGTAAAGTGAACAACAGCAGGGCTCCAGTACTGTGTTTGCGGACCTGGCCGCCATGCCCAGCCAAAAGAAGAACGATACCACGTTCCATAGTGATAAGGCGCCCAGCCCCAGGGCTCATCAGAACACCAGGTCCAACCGAACGGTTCTACCCACACCCACCGACCTTTATAGTAGGGCCGCCAGGTAGGATCGGCTACTTTTGGGCACCACACTTGCCCATATTTTGGGTCTTCATGCCAGGTACCGTACGTATCAAGGTCGCCCGCCACATGCTGTATGCTATCCGGCACATTGTGCGCTGCCAGTTGCTCGGCTGCAGTTGCCTCTTCTTCGCCCTGCGTTCGGTTCCAGTTTTCCCAATCATCTGCACCTGGCAGATCTACCACACTGTATTCCGTAGTATCTTTACGTACAGCCAGGTATTCTCCGCTGTTAACCTCAGCCTTGCTGGTTTCACCAACTACTGTTGCTTTACCGTTCGTTACTCCCACATCTACCACTGCTGCCACACCGATACGCACCCGGGACGGCCCGCCAGTTGCCACCTTTACAAAGGGCGTATCCACCTGGTACACGGATTTATCGTTCGTAGCCTGAAGCATCGATACGCCACCGGTTAGCTTAATTTCTGTAAACTCCCCATCGGCATCGCTGAAGAGCTCCTGTATCCCTGCTGTTGCTCCACTCCCAAGTCGCAGGTACGACCCATCATCAAATTGGATCTCTGCACGGCCACCTGCTGGCACCGATATCTCAGCACCCTGCTTTATAGGCAAGTTTATTGTGGCTGCGCCCCAGTCCATGGATTCTGAAGCGCGCCAGGTAACATTTCCCTGCACAATTGAAAACCTTGCCAAGCGCACCGGGCCAGCCGATTCGTTAGCAGCTGTTGCCGCAGTATCCACAACCTCTTGCTCTGCCACCTGATAGGTAGACTGAGCAAGGGTGCTGCTTAAGCTGATTGCCAGGGCGGGAACCAGCACTGCAGAGAGCCTGAAATACCTGTTTAATGATCGCCTGCTTCGTAACATCTTGAGTCTCCGGAATTGACCAAATTCATGCAGATAACGGGATAGGGTTCACTTACAATTTTTGCCATCCGGTTGACTATAACATGAACAGAAGCAAATAAATCACATCCGAAACGCAGCCCGAAACTAACAGCATTTTTCTTCGGAAATTTTTCCGCAGTTTGCCAATCCGAGGCAGAATCTGGCTCAAAAAGAGCCATTTACCCTAAAAATAGGCACGAATGCACCATTCACATTGGAGTTTTGCGTTCCGCTGTTTCTGTAACACCGCTGTAACACGGTTACACGCCAATGCCTATTTGTAACAGGCCGTTTGCTGCTGGCGGCGTGTACGCTCTGCAGGTTCGGTATAGTAATGTAGAGGCAGGCAGAAAAGGTGGAAAATAGGCTATGAAGCAGTTGATAATTATGCGGCACGCAAAATCGGATTGGGGCAATGAAAACCTGCCGGATATTGATCGGCCTCTAAACGCACGGGGTGTGAGAGATGCAGCACGGATGGGCAAAGAACTGAAACTGCGTGGACTGGTTCCAGATTTGATTCTCTGCTCCCCGGCCCTTAGAACCCGCCAGACTGCCGAGGGCCTCACCGCCAATGCAGATGGGCTTGTGGGCGTACCGATAAGAATTATAGAAAATCTGTATGCGGCCTCCGCACGCACTATTTTGCTTGCAGTGCAGTCTGCTCCTAACAGCTGCGGCCGCCTGATGGTGCTTGGGCACAACCCGGGTGTTGGGGAGCTTACCGAAGCGCTTACGGAGCGCTGGCTGCCGGAGGGGATGAAAACTGCCACGGTGGCCGTTATTGGCACTGAGGGATCCGAATGGGTATGCGTAGAGAGCGGCACATTAAGTGCTGTTATCTACCCGCGGGATATTGGGAATGAGTGACGTGCAAGTACCATCAATTAACCGCAATTCGCCTCAATTGATTACCTGAAACAAATAGGATGGATTTTCCATCTTGTGCCCACTTCACCGTATCTGGCTGAATATAAAGATCGGGGTATGCCAGCAGGCGGGCGTTATGGCCATCGGTATCAGCTATCCAGAGTTCCGATCTCACAGGCCCAACAGCCTCTCTAAACATGGTGGACCACTTACGCATAAACTTAGGGTAAATAGGCTCTCCACCATATTCAACAACATACAACAGGCGGTTGCTGTTGCGGTATAGCTCGATATTGCGGGGCGACTTGATCAAAATGCCTCCATCGTCTAATTGTATAGGGTCTATTGGCAGTGTGTTGGTGCTCACTTTTCTGTTCACATTGTTTGCATCAAACTTGTGGATCTCATTGTCTTTGCTTCCAAATCGATAGGAGTTTCCCCGAAATCCAATCAAATGTCCCTGGTTGTCCAGGCCCAAAATGTGTTCGCCTCTGTCGATGACACACTCAGATATGTTCGCACTATCCGCTCCATGCAAGGTGTGCATCAGGCTTTTGCCATTTGACACATCGCCCTTCGCGGCATATTCCAGCCAGCCATGTTGACTATCCAGTGGCACGAATCCGCCGCCGAACTCCACATATGCCTGGCCTTCCAGCAGAGCACTATCCGAACCACCTATGTTCCAGCGCTTAATAACGGTTCCAGCTGGCGTTATAGCCGTTACGTTTAGGCCCTGAGGTGCCCGCGGAAAGAGACTTTTCACAAGTAGAAACGATCCATCCGATGCCAACCTTGGCGTAGAAAATTCTACGTTCTTTGTTTCCTTTTCCAGTGCCCTATTTTCAGTTACCATGCCGGTAACTGTATCCAGATTGTATATCCAGCTGCGGTAGGATTTCTGTGCCTGGTTTACGTCGTTCTGAAAAATCAGCACCGAAGTTGGCGAAAGCACTTCCAGATCGCGATAGCTCATCGGCCCAGATTGTAACGGCAAATTACAGACTATGTGAGACAGGCGAGAAAGGCCATTCAAACTTTTGCGTACGGCGGCAGCCACCCACACCGCAACGCATGCAGCCAGCAATCCGGCAAAAAGCTGTTTCCATTTTTTCCTGGTCATTGGCTGCATCTTCACAATCATAACAGCAGGCAGTTACTCTATACTTGCGGTGAGCAATAGCAGCCAATCTGCCGAGCCTTCCGGAGGTGCAGGTGCCTCCCAGGTGCCGTCTGCGGCCACTTCCACGGTGCCAATTTGCCTCTTTTTACAGTTGGTGGGGTCTATCCACTCTGCATTATAGGCAACACCACTCTCCAGCTCAGTAACTGTAATCTGTGCTGCAGATGGCAGATATATGAGCCGAAACTGCCCGGGTATGCCAGCACACATGGGGTTTAATCTGCGTGCCGATGTTGCAATTTCGCCCCAGGGTGCGCCGCCGTAAGGTGCTGCGATGAGCGCATGCTGCCAGCCAGAGTCGTTAAAATCTACGCTACTCCAGCCTATAGCCTCTGCCTGGGCAGAGCGCCAGCTGGCATCTGTGGCTACTGTTTCTGTGGTGCCATCGGCGTAGTGCAGTTGCAACACAGCAATTAGGCCCGCCGGGTTAGCAGGCACATTTGCGGCCCCATTTTCTGCCTGCACGGCCAGCACATTTTTGCCTACGTGTAGCGCCTTTTCCAAACCATCAAATACCCGCGCTGTTTTCCAGCTTGCACAGCTGCCAATATCTTTGCCGTTTACCCACAAATGGCAGGCATCATCTGCAGTAATAGCTACACTGGCAGTTGCCAGTTGGCGGCCAGGCAGCAGAGAAAAACTGTGCCGGAACCACCTTTTGCCCACGGGCGCATCTGTGGCTGGGCTGCCCTCCGGAAACCATATCCAGCTTGCAGCAGATAGGTTCGGCGGCTGCTGCACGGGTGTTGTTACCCACTCGGGATGAGGGGCCATGTTTTGCCACGGCAGGCTGGCCAGCAGGCGGTGCCCGGCTGCCACCTGAGCACTGCCCGGCATGTGCATGGCTTTGTCCCAGGCTGGCACAGGGTAATTTCCGTACGTTATGCGGGGCTCGCCCTCCCGATTTACCTGCCAAATGCCGTTGCCACCGTAGGTATAGCCACTGCAGCCGGATAGCATGCATCCCCAGTACATCAGGCGTTGTATAGCGGCCGGATTGTAGTTCAGGCCCAGCAAGGCCTCATAGTTCACTTCCCCCTGCACCACGGGCAGTGTTGGGGATGCGTGGTAAGAGGCCAGTGAAGTTCGCACCGTAACCGGCAAATCTGCCTCGCCACCATGGCCCGTTTGCAGCATATCATAATCCAGCAAATTTGCATCTGCCGTGCCCCGAGCCGTAAGGTTGCCAAGCCCTGTGGGGTGCACCGTTAGGGGCCTGCGGTACGGATCGTGCTGACGAACATACTCCACTACTGGCATCCAGGCCTTTGCCTGATCTACATCATCAAACGGAAATTTGGGGTTGTGGTAATAGGGCAGATTAACCTCACCGGCCAGGCACCAGATGCATGGCAGGGCTCCCCACCGGGCAATGATGTATCTCCAGTGTTGTTGAAGTTTGGCAGCGCCCATGTAAGGCATGTAATAGCCCCACGCACCCACAACACAGGGCGCAAAGCCACTCTCTACCAGTTTTAGAATGCGCCTATCCGCCATATCCCAGTATTCTGGACGGATGCTGCGATATTCTGGCTCCCAGGGCATTCCGCCCTCATTGGCACAGTTGGGATCCAGCGGAGGAAGTTCTGGATACAGCCCTGCAACTATCTGAACAACGTTAAATCCTTTTTGCTTGCGGTCTGCAGCAAGGGATGCAAACTCATCTGGCCAGTGCAGGCGGCTGCTGAGGCCCATCCACCAGGTATCGCCCAGCCATAAGAACGGCGTTCCATCCTCATGCTCAAAATGGCGTTTATCGGCAGCAACCCGCACAGGCCCATGCCTGTAAAGCGGGTTTGCTTCGGCATGTACGGCCTCAACGGTTACCGAGCCCGTTATCCCGTTTAACCCAGCATCCAAAGGATCGCTGCACTCCGTAATAAAGTGGTGCTCTCCCTTTTCTGCCGATGCATACCGCACCTTCCAGTGGGTGCCACCCGCCCAAAAGGCAGGAACACGCAACTTACGGCCGGATGGAGTGGTAAATACGGCATCCAGAGTGAGGGTATTGAAAGGATCGGCGCAGGGCTTCTGAGCCGTAAATGTCCATTGCGCCATATGGTTGGCAGCAGACTTAATCATGGGTGTCATGGCAGCTTCAGCGCCTCCACTAACCAGCAAACAGAGTAGAAGCAGGAGGCCAGAGCGCCACCGATACCAAGTCGATACTGCTGTGTAATTACTGGTAATTGCGGCAGCAGCGCAGCGCATTTTACAGGTCTCCTGAATTGGTGATTGCGCCTTTTAGCGCGCAGAAAGCAAGCAAGGCCGCCTCAGGCGTTTGGTCTTCGGAATGTGCTATCTCTTCAAGGCAACGGCGGCACAACATCTGTGCCCCGGTTTCGGCATCATCCTCCATGGAGGCGGCGGTGCGCACCAGCCGTGCCATTGCACGCAGGCAATCCTGCATATCTCCATTTGAGTGCGCTTTTTGCACCACCCGCAATGTCGATTCTGCGGATTGTGAGGGCGCGCCTTTGCGCAGATCTGTAATCAGCTTCTCTATCGAGGCATCCCGGGTCATCGCATCCTGCGATAACAGCGCATACGCCATATCTCCCTGCTCAATTAACCGGCCAATGGCGTGGGCAACCTGCCTGCGGGCAATGGGAGATCCCAGCTGCTGCAGCGCGGGTATCAGGCTAATGGCGGCAGTACGATCCTCCAGCCGCGCAAAGGCATCGGCCAACAGCGGCACCAGTATAGGATCTTCGTACTTCTGCGCCAGCATTTGCCGCAACGGATCAATGGCAGATGCGTCCCCGATTTCACCCAGTGCACGCACCACAATTCTCAGTAACCCCGCGGAAGATGCCCCGGATTCAAGCAGGGAAATAAGGCCTGGTGCCGCCCGGGAGGAACCCGTTTTGCCAAGCGCCGAAGCGGCAGCTTCCAAAATCTCTTCATCTTCATCGGTGCGCGCTTTCTGAAGTGCCTCCAGCAAAGCGGTTACCGCATCATGCCCACCAAGCTCGCCCAGGGCTTTAACAACCGCAACCCTGTCTCGCCGAGAAAGCCTATCTGGCCCACGCCTTAACAGCGCCGCCAGCGGAGCATTGGCACGCCTATCTCCAATACGGGCCAATGAAGCGGCTGCCTCTTCTACCAGGGCAGCGGCGGGATCGTGAATAGCCGCAATCAGCGCCTCCACTGCGCTCTGATCGCCAATTTCACCGAGGGCTCTTGCCGCCTCGGATCGCACAGCCTCACTGGGGTCCATCAGGGCAGTTTTCAGCTCCTCGCCCGCAAGCTGAATTCTGGAACCGGCCAGCGCTTCTGTTGCCCTTAGGCGCTCTTCTTGATCACCATGCTGTAGGCGCCGAATGTGTCGCCAGCTTTTTGGCTTGGCCTGTTTAAGCAGCCGAATAACATCCCGCGTTTCCACTGCTCTGGCATCCACCACAGAGCGCAGCAACGGCAGAGCGGCAATTCTCAAAATGGCGGCGATAAGAAATGTTATATGGTAGTTGCCCATATGCATGCCAAGCAGGTTGGCGTGCCATCCACTGGCGGCAATAGCGCTCATACAGGCGCCGCCAAGCAGTGGTGCCAGGCCACCGGCAAAACCAGTTACTGCCGACATGGTGGCAACATAGATGGATGTTTTGCCAGGAGGGCTAAACCCTATTAGCAAATTGAACTGCGTTAGCCCAACCCCGGCCCAGAACATACCGCCCACAAGGTTAAGCTCCACCAGCAGAAGCATAGTGGTAGTCATGTGGGTGGGTGTGGTAAACATCCACACAATGGGCAGCGTAAACACGCCCCACACGCTGATTGCCAGCAGAGGCTTATTTCCAAACTTATCTGCCAGGTATCCCCATAGGGGCATAGATGCCAGGCTGCTGATGCTGGTGAGGGTGGCAAATATCTGCAACCACACGTAGTTCAGCTTCAAATCTTGCAGGGCATAAACTGTAAAGAACGGGGCAGCAAAGAACTGCCCCAGTACAAAAATCGTGTTAAACGACATCAGCCTGCGGAAGTTGGCATCCGCAAATGGGGCCGATAAGTAGTCTGCAACGCCCCGCAGTCCCCCTACCGAAGTGGCATCTGGAGATACGGTTTTGGGTGGCTCAGGCTGCCGTAAAATGAAAGCAAACGCCACCAGTGAGGCTACACAGGCCACCGCAAATAACGTGCCAAAGCCGGCTGCCTCCCAGTGGTGCTTCTTTGTAGCGAGATCCAAAAACCATGCGGCTGGCAGGCTAATAACCATGCCCACAATGCCCGCAATCATATTTCTGCGGGCAAAGTACCTGCCTCTGTAATCGGGCGGAACAAGGTCGGACATCCAGGATGTCCAGGGTGGCACCGAAGCATGCAGCAGCACAAACGAGGCTGTAAACAGCACCAGAAACGGGAGTACTGCCAGCTGCTTGTTGTGGAATATAAACGGCAGCAGCAAAATGGGCAGCCACAACAGGCGCCCAATAAGGGCAAAACCACCTGCAAAAGGTTTCCGCGTACTCCGTTTTTCGCCTGTATAACTGGCGATAATCTGAACCAGCCCGGCAAAGGTGGGAATGGCCGTTAACAAACCAATTTGAACACTATTTGCCCCGAGCCACAATCCAAAGCCGGTGAGGAACGCACCCGCAGTTAACACCGCGAAAACGGTTGCGAACGATCCCTCATACACCGACATTCGCATGCCTAGCATGGCCTCCATGCGACTAAGGCCAGCTGGCGTTGAGGTTGGGGCCCGTTCCTGTGATTTCATTTGATCTTTATCACGATGCTTCATGTAAGGCCCGCTCTACAACGAATATATGGGTTAGCAACGGTGCGTATGCAACCGACAGATGGCAGCATTTTACGCTCCGTTTACAGGAGGTGTGAGAATTGTGTGTATGTTTCTGTTTAGCAATACCGAAGCCCTGCTGTATTCAGTAGGAATAAGGGCTTTCCTATACCTTAAACGAAAACGGCCACATAGAATGTTTTCTCAATTCAGATCTGCAAAGTGATTATTGATTTATTTCGATGAACCTGGATTCACAATATTGCAGGCAAGACAATGTGAGTGCTGTACCAGCGCATGCCATCTTCCGCTGTTTCTGCCAACTCTCCTGCGAGCACAGACAAACAGCACACTCTATCAGTGCGATTAGAGAACACCAGGCGCTCAATCTGAACGTCATTCCCTCGGATGCCAACTCGCATTTGTGCGTCTACAAAATGGGGCAGCGTAAAGTTGTACAGCCGAGGCTTACCATCGGCTACGATATGGTTGAACTCGTGCGATTCGCGAATACTACCACTGGAGGGCTCCACGCGAACCAGCATAAACGGAGCATCGTTTCGTTCTGTTGGGCCGCCATGGCTCAATATATCTCCATGTGCCTTACACTCTACCTGCAGATACACTAAAAAACTCTCTCGTATTTGCTTGTCTGTGCTGCTCACAACACCTTCCAGCCGCGGATAATCTATTTGCAGAAGAAGCTTTCCGAGTGAGTAATTAAGATCACTAAACAAACTCAAAGCACGGTTCAGCATCAGTGATACGTCTGCCGAACCACTCGCTGCAGGTATCGTTTGTTCTTGGGGAGAGGACCTGGTGCCCGATACACGATCAAAGAGGCGCGATGGCCAACTTTTTTTCGCTGGCGCAGCCACAGGAAGCAATAGTTCAGGCTGAATGCTATCGCTAAGTTCGGTCCATAATTTAAGATGGTCCAGCCCTTCCAGTATCAAGCTTTCTGCCTCGTTAAAGTGCAAACTCAGCTGTCGGACTACGCTGCGAATATTGCCATTGATCTGTTCCACAGCTACGTGTAACTGCCCTGCTACTGCTGATTCCAGATTCACACTTGCAGATAATCGGCTTTGTACCCTCTGGTGAAGCTGCAAGTAATCAGTAAACTGGGTCTGAACCTGTTCAGAAGTCAACTCTTCACGTTCGTGCGGAAACGATGCAACCTGTGTAAACGGCTCTATAACAGGCATCTCCGGATTGCATATCCGTTCTTTTGCAACTGCGAGCGTTTGCGATAGGCGCGCTGTAATCCACTGGCAGTACTGAACTTCAAGATCAAAGTGCCGCACATTTGCGCGTATCTGCTGCGCGTAGGCAGTTAAGCGCAATTGCGTAGTATACCTATCCCAAACCCTGTTTAGATCTAATAAGGTAGCCTGATGTGCGTCTTCCGAAAGCAGTAGGGCAGGTATTAGCCTGTTGCGAGCCCTACTCTGTTTCTTGGCAGTAAGCATTCGGGTTGTATGATGCAGGGTGTTGCCAACATCTATACCGTTACGAATGGAAAGTACCGCACTTCCAATTGCATTCTCAACAAGCGTAGCTTCTGCCTGAGGATCCGAAGTATTTGTGGGTAATACATTCAGATCGATTAGCTTACGAACCAGCCTCTGGGCAGCAATTGAATGTGCCAGAGCCGATGGATGGTCATCAGCTTCGCTCACAATCATATTCATTGCCTGCGATGGTGTATCAAAATCCTCAGAAAGATCAATGAACGGCAGGCTAACAGCATCACATGCGGCACGTAAAGCAGGCACGCTATTGCTGCGGTGTTCCGAGCCAATGTCATAAAAAGTAATTATTACCGGAGGGCCGCCCTGCGCAACATATTTCGCAACATCTTGAAGTAGGCACTTAACATATAGAAAGTGATTACTGCCATCCAGAAAAGTGTGCTGGTGATATTCCAGGCCACTCATCTGTAATTCGTGATCACTCAGAGATTCGCATTGCTCGTACATCTCCGCATCGTTGTGACACAGACTTAGAATAACCAGATCTGGGCTGTATTTCGTAAATTTATGGAGATATCTGTGCCAGGAGTTGTGAACCGAGTATTTGCCAACACCACCGTTTATCACTTCGAACCGATGATTCCAGAACGCAGCGTTCAGCAGGTTCTCCAATTGGTAGGGCAGGGTATCCGTAACCAGGCAGCCCCATCCAGTAATCAGGGAATCACCCATAAAGGCGATACGGAAACTTCCGTTATACCGCTCTCTATCACTTATAAAACTTCTATCCACATGGCTAAAAAATAGCAACGTTACATACCCTGGAGATCCACTCAAACGAGTCGATTACGAACCGTGTACAGTTCACTTTCTGGATGAATGATGAGCGTCCATAAGCTCTATCAGACGTTCGGAGGTGAGAGAACCGCATAATCTCACCATTTCACGCGGAAAGCGCCGGATCTCTGTGTACATCCGCTCCGATTGTACAGTACTGATCTGCTCTAAATACCTGACCAGTGCGTGTAAGGAATTTGTATCGAATTCCAGGCTCTCCAGTGAGCCTTCCTGTACCAGGAGCGTTCCCACCTCCCAAATTGCCGTGAAATACGCAACCAACCTGGTATGTGCGCTTCCATTTAAGTAAGCCGAATCAGCATCGGGGCTCCGGGGAGGATTGCCGGCAAGATCGGAAAGCAATTCGCTCTTTCCTGAATTAACTTCGCAAGTATCGTACAGGATGGCGCAACGAGCCTGGAGTGGTGTGCGTTGAGTAGACTCCGCTACATGCATCCAGAACTCAATTTGCTTGCGAACACCCTCAAGTGCAGCCTGATTGTCTGCCTCAATTTGATTAGTGGGTGTGGCATTTGCATTCAGTAAGTAGAACTCAACAAGTTCAGCCTGTTCTTCTCTGCGAAGGGATTTAGGCGAGTGCTCTGCAGGAAACACAACTGTGTTAAAAATTACTCGAATATTGCGCTCATTGGCAAACTTGATAATATCTGGCAGTTCTCGGCTGTTAGATACCAGAGCACAGGTGGAGATAGTTAGCCCTTTTTTCCTGCTTCGATTTACCTCGCTGAAAGCATCCAGATTACTCATCGTCCGTGCAAAAATTGCATTCTTACGAATGGCTTCGTAGCTTTCCCTGGTAACACTATCCAGAGAGACATTGATATGACAGTTCAGTTTCTCTAAAACACGCTTTACCCTGCTGGTATATACGGTTCCATTCGTGGTAATGGAAATTTCGCATTCTGGGTTTAGCTCTATAAACAGTTCCCAAATTTTGTAATAGATATCAATCAGAAACGGTTCGCCACCCAGAAAGTTAACGTTTTTAAGGTGGGGAATAAACTCCACAAGCTGCTCTACAAAGGCATCATCATACATCATGCTTAGCGGAGGCAACTTTTCACGGTTGGAACGGATGGTTGAGGAAAAATAACCTGAGCACATAGCACATTCCAGGTTGCAGCGATTATCCAGAGAAAACTCCATCCGCCGAGGATATGCGTGCGATACTCGCCCATCCTTCGTCAGCAATGAAGGTGTAGGCTGCCCCACAGCCTGCGCCCCTCTATCAAACTGCTTTCCCAAAAAACCTGTAAAATTGCGTGCGCACAACTGGTCCGCACATAGTTCACACCCTGCGGGAAGCACCTGGTGGCGCAATGCATCCCTCATAGATGCGGCCTGCGCACCACTCCAAATTTCCGATAGTGTTTGATCTGGATACCGGCCAAGTGGCGGAGTAGTGCTGTAACAACACGCACTTACGGTACCATCCCGGCCAAAATACATGCTTGTTTCTGGTGCATGGCAGATGGTGCCTGTGTCTACACAAGTTCTTGAAGCATTATATTCAATAAGAACCTCAATCGGGATCCCGTTGAAATCTCTTCTGCTCATGGGTTACAAACACCTGAAACTTTCTTAACGCCTGGTGAGCCAGATGCAGCAAACTATCAATGTGCCGAATGCTCCAAAATCCTGGTCACGGCCCAGTTATACCTGATTGTCTGCTCGCTGTCAAATCCAAAAAACAGGTTAGCTGCCAGGTATGCTCCCTGTATATCAAGCAAATTGCAGCTGTACTGGCGCATTATGGCGTTATGTTTGACTGCTAATGTTCGTCTGGGTATAATTGTGCTTGCCTGCTAAGCTTTGCTTACCCATCGAATTTCACTCCCGCTTTCCAACCGACCGGTAATTACGGACAGATAGTTTAATCGAGCCTCGTACCGCCCGAGAAACAGTGCACTAATAACCATGCCTCAAAAATCTCCCTCCGTTGTTTACCACGCCGATAGTCGGCTAAAGCACCCGGCAGAATTTGTAAAATCCGCATTGCGTGATGCAGCTAAATCGCTGCCAGCTGCCCGAAGGCTCTTTATAAGAAACCTTGCCACGCAATATCGCCACTCATCGCTGGGGCTTGCCTGGGCGTTTATTCCCGTTATCATCACGGCAGTGGCAATCTCAATTGGGCAGAAAACACAGATTATCAGTACCCATCGGGGTGACGTTCCGCCCCCATTTTATGGCGTATTTGGCCTGGCAATGGCTCAAACGTTTGTAGATGGTGTAAACGGCCTACGCATGGTGTTTGATAAGCACGCAATGATTTTGAAACGCAACCGAGTACCAACCGAAGGCTTGATTGCTGCGGCATTTATCGACCTTTTATTTGGCCTGTTTATCAGGCTCACCATGATCACGCTGGTTTGTATGGTATTCAAGGTAAAGCCAGTAGCTACTTTCCCTATTGCAATCGTCGGTTTCCTGGGAATTCTATTATCCGGTGCGGGCTTGGGGCTGATGCTTGCGCCGTTCAGCAGCTTGAAGCGCGATATTGATAGTGTTATGAACTACTTCCCCTGGATCTTGTTTGCCATAACACCTGTGTTCGTTAAAACAACGCCCGGCACCACTGTGGCATTGATTCACCAGTGGAATCCACTGGGTTATGTGATGAACAGCACCCGCTCTTTAATGTACGGTGCACCTGGCCCGCGTTGGGCTGCTGTTATTGCAGTACCAGTGGGGTTGGCCCTGATCACCTTTGGATGGCTATCTTGCCGCTTTTGCCGTCCATATGTTGTAGAACGGATGCTGTAAACAACGATGAGTAGTTTGCTGTTGGAGGTAAATGGCCTCTCCAAACGATTTTGTCGGCGTCCAGAGCGAGCCTTCCGATACGCATCGCAGGACATCTTGCGAGAGCTGCTTCGAATTCAGCCTCAAACAACCCTGAGGCCCGGCGAATTCTGGGCACTCAGAAACATTGATTTGGAGCTACACAAGGGCGAAGTGCTCGGCGTAATCGGCCACAACGGAGCAGGCAAAAGCACCCTTATCAACCTCATTGCCGGGCTTATTCGGCCAACAGAGGGTTACATAAACCTCTATACAAACAGCATTGCACTAATCGATAACAACGGCGGTTTGAACATGGTTCAAACTGGGCGGGAAAACATATCCACCCAGCTCGCTCTTCATGGCTGCAGCGAAGAACTTATTCGCGCTGAATTAGAATCGGTGATTGAGTTTGCAGAAATTGGAGAGTTCATCGATTCGGCTGTGGGCACATATAGCCTTGGCATGCGGCTGCGGCTGGCATTTTCTATTTACACACGGCTAAAGCCAGATCTGTTTATCGTTGACGAAGCCCTGAGCGCTGGCGATCTCAAATTTCAAGCTAAGTTCCTTGCCTACATTCGTGAATATCTTAACGGCGGCGGGTCTATCCTGCTCTGCTCACATGATCTGTTTACCATACAGGCACTTTGCCGAAACTGCATATTGCTGGATCATGGCACCGTTTCTAATTATGGCGAAACGCGAGATGTGGTTGCAGCTTACCACAAGCTAATGGAGCCCGCGGCTACGGCAGAACAACTGGCGGTAGAAGCAGCCCCTGTTACCACGCTGGAGGAAGCTGAAGATAGTTCACTCAGCGGATTGCAGGATCTACAGCCAGCAGAGCCCGCACTCACACCTTTTAGAGCAACAACTGCGGAGGAGCTGGCAACTAACCAGGAAGTTGATCCCGATCTTCCTCAGATCCTGAGCCTAACTTGTAGCCCAGTGGATGGCGAAAACATCATGCCGGGCAAGCCAATGATTGTTGAAATGACATGCCATTCACCTCAGGAGTACGAGGCAATTGTGTTTGGCATGCACATCGGCCGGGAAACGCTGTTTCCTATGGCAGCGCTTGGTTCCGGATTTGAATCACCGCGTTTCGCGCTGAAGACCGGGCTAAATACACTTACCTGTTTCATTGAATGGCTGCCCTTTGTGGTAGGAACCTATCAGTTGCGGCCCATGCTCTATGATGCTCAAACATCGGCAATTCTTGCAGGGGGAGACATGAAGTTCATTCAGTATGAATTTGTAGTGTATAGCCCCCCATCGCTCGAAACCAATATTGCTCCCATGTGCCCATGGTTTGTACACATGGATGCACGCTGGAGCGGAACAGCCGCAAAACAGCAACAGGAGTAGCGTTCTAAGTGAGCAAGCAACCGGGCGAGATTCACAGTCGAATGTGAATTAGTAAATAAAAAGGGTGGCCGCATCACTAATTCATGATGCGGCCACCCTTAAATAAGTTGCGGTTATCTTAACACAGTTACAAACTTAATTGCCGCGCCCAAACAGTTTCCTGATCCAGGAAGGTTTTGAAGCTGGCGCTGCCGTGGCTACTGCAACCGGCTCCGCAACAGCAACAGCTGCCGGCTCGGCGACGGGTGAGGCAACTTCGATAGGAGTTGGCGCTGCGCTCACAGTTTCCACCGATATGGTGTGATCTGAATGCCAGTTAGGTGCATTCGGATCTTCAACCTCATGCACATGCACATAACCGGGGCGCAGCATATGCTTGATGTCGTCTTGAGTGAGCATGGTTGGCTTGTAATTAACAGTGCCTACCAGTTTGAATGCATCCGGATAAGGTACTGGAAGCGGCTTCTGATGCATCAAATGTAGGAAGCTTATATCCAGCAGCTCAACCATGTCCAGAACGCCATCCTCTTCGGGAGAGGGGGCATACAGATACATAGGCTCATCTTCTGGAATATAAGCACAATTAACGACCACTCTATCGATGCCAGTATAGTTTTCGCCAGAACTGTGCAGCGTACGCTCGTTAAAAAACAGCCCGTAACCGGCCTTCATTGGGGCGGCAACTGCTCCCCCCTTTTCCAGCATCTGGCTAACATTTTCGTACGGATTGGGGAAGCACTGGTAACTCTGGTATGGTTGTGCGCTGATGTGATTAATCAGGCTGTGCGTTCCAGGATAAATGCTCATACAGCCGTTTGTTTCATCAACATCTACCAGCGGTATCCATACGTGAACGCCACTGTACCTGGATTGATCTACAAAAGTGTAATCCTGATGTATCCACACACGGGCATTCTTGGTTTCATGGCGCTTGTTTATGAAGTTGCTAACGGCACGTTTGTAGTTCGCCAGTAGTGGCAACGCCCGGGGCTGCACAATGCGATCAATCTCAACTCGAACGCCAGTACGGTAGGAAGGATCCGGATTGAAGATAGTGGTATCAAACTCAGACTGCTGATTTGGATTGAACGTGCTGTGCAGCTTAAGCAATTCAGCAACTTCTTCTTCGTTCAGTAAGGGCAGAATAATGTAACCATCGCGACGAAACGCTGCATCATGCTCAGGATCAGCAAACACCGGCGCTTCTGGTACGCCCGCCTTGCCATAGGCGGATATCGAATCCAGATAAGAACTGGTTGCTACGCTTTCAGCAGAGTTAGATTCAGACGGATCAACCACGACACTCTCCCCCATCCTGTTCGCCCGGAACTGCCCGGAAAACAGTGTAGTAAATTCTCAATTAATTGCAGATAGGTCTTTCCGAAAGTACCGAAAAGTACCACGTTTTTAGATATCAATCTTGCTCACATTATACCAGCAAGCAATTAGTCAATCCCCGAATTGCTCGATTGTAGTTTGCACTTATCGCAGGGTGGATGGTTGCCATGCTACCTGAACCAGAGTACTACCCGGCATACCGTTCAAATAGTGAATAGCTCGGTTTGGCTAAGAAGGTATAATGTGCCGTTAACTGTTCAGGTATGGTACGCACTCCTGAGCACTGATCAATAGTTAAAGCATATGCATGATCTAAACCGGCAAGCACGGCATAGGCTACTTCATTGATTGCATGGCTCCATAGTGATGTGGCTGCCGTTCTTACACATCTGGTTTTTTATATCAGTACGGAAGCTGTAGCAAAGGGAGATTGTAGTGGCGGAGCCATCCGTGGATATCGATGGTCTGTTAAGGGGATTGTATGCTCTGGTCCCTGCCCCAAAACTCCCATCAACCCGCAATGTTAGCACCTGGCACTACGCGTCTCCTGCTGTAAGCTCGGGGCCTCTTTCCGCGCGAAATATCCTTGGCATTTCCTGTTATTATCATGATGCCGCGGCGGCACTGGTGGCAGATGGCATCACGGTTGCAGCAGCAGAGGAAGAGCGATTTACCAGACGTAAGCACGATAGTAACTTTCCAGCGCAATCCATTCAGTTTTGCCTCAAACAGGCTGGTATGCAAATCGATGATATCAACCTGATTGCGTTTTACGAAGAGCCCCTGCAAAAGCTGCACCGTATTGTATCCTGCGGTAAACAATGGGGCGATAGTGCAAGAAATCTGGTTTACAAACAACTGTGTAAGTCGGTGCATGAGCGCCTGTTCATTGAAGCTACTGTACGTAAATCCACAGGTTATTCCGGGCAATTCAAATACATCCCACACCACCTTTCGCACGCCGCCTCCGCCTATTTTCCATCACCGTATTCAGAAGCTGCAATCCTGACAATAGATGGCGTTGGAGAGTGGTCCACAACCGGACAATACACTGCAATAGGCAACACTATTGAGCTGGTACGAGAAATCCATTACCCAGATTCGCTCGGCTTATTGTATAGCACCCTTACGGCATTTCTGGGTTTCAAGGTAAATAACGACGAGTACAAAGTAATGGGCCTGGCGGGTATCGGCAAACCCATTTACCAGGATCGAATTCGGAAGCTGATTACAGAGTTTGAAGATGGAAGCTTCAAACTCAATTTAGTGTACTTCCGGTTTATGTACGACGATACCTCAATGTTCACGCCAGAACTGGTTAGTCTGCTTGGCCCACCACGCGTAGAATCACAAACGCTTACAGCTTATCATCAGGATATAGCTGCCTCGCTGCAAGCTGTGCTGGAACAATGCCTGGTACAAATGGCCTGCAAACTGCATGAGGCAGCCGGGCGCCCCGATAACCTGTGCCTTGCAGGCGGAGTGGCGCTAAATGGCGTTGCGAACTGGAGATTGCTGCAGGATACTCCCTTCAAATCTTTATGGGTTCAGCCCGCTGCTGGTGATGCTGGCGGTGCGCTTGGTGCCGCACTCAACTGTGCACATGCCGGCAAACCCCGCAATGTGTCTGCAGTAGGCAAACATAGTACGTTGCTCGGACCAGAGTATACAGATGCCGAAATAGAAGCAGCACTCACCGCTGAAGGCGTTGGTTATCAAAAGCTTTCTCAACCAGATATGCTTGCCAGAACCGCTGCCCTGATCACCACAAATCAAATAGTAGGCTGGTTTCAGGGGCGCATGGAGTTTGGACCAAGGGCACTTGGCTGCCGCAGCATTCTTGCCAATGCCTCCAACCCTTCAATGCAAGATATTCTGAACTCTCGTGTTAAATTCCGAGAAGATTTTAGGCCATTCGCACCGGCAGTGCTCGCCGATAAAGCAGAAGAGTACTTCCATCTGCCATTCGACAGCCCTTACATGCTGTTTGTGTGCCCGGTGCGAGATGAGCATAAGCAAGCGCTCCCCTCGGTTACCCATACGGATGGAACAGCACGAACCCAGACGGTTACTGCCGAAGATAACCCGGTTTTCTATGATCTTTTGAAACAGGTAGAAGCGCTATCTGGCGTGCCGATAGTGATCAATACATCGTTCAATATTCGTGGCGAGCCAATAGTCTGCACACCGCTGGATGCCGTACGATGCTTCCTAAGAACGGATATCGATTGCCTTGTAATTGGCAATTACATCGCCGAAAAGCTGTTTTAGTATCCGGTAAACCCTGAACACCTGGAGCCACACAACAGTGAGAACAGAGAATAAAAACAACCCGGCCGAAAGTGCCTACGATCCTGCCTTGATGGATGCTCTGATACAGGAACTGCAAGGCAGCGACTACCCAGAGTGGATTGTAGACGCCCTTATATATCTTAACGCAAACGTTCAAGCGCTGGAAGTGCCCACAAGGGACGATACCTTTGTTGTGGAGTACATCTACCCGCACTGAGAATTGGATAAATGGGGCGGCCAATAACGCCACCCCAATTCTTAATCGCTATCGGCAGCAACAATTAATATATCTACGGCACGCAGCTCAGTTGTTAGCCGGTTAATAATGGAGCCGTGTATAAACTCCTGGAAGCGCGTACGGTTGGAGTGGCCCACCACGATCTGTGTTGTTCTGTTTTCTATTGCATACCGAATAATCTCGGATGCCACATCCCCACTGAGCGTAACCACCGGCACCTTTAGCCTGTCGGCAAGCGCAAAATCGCCCTTTAGTATCTCTTGCTGATCTGCCGATGGAGAGTCTGTTTCCACATACACAGCCACTATTTCACCATGCAGCCGCTGGGCAATGCGCCAACCGCGCCGTATCAAGCGCATGGAGGATCTGTTGGGGCTTATGCAAACCATAATCCTATCATGCGTGGCCCAGGTTTCGTTTATATGCTTTTCGCGGCGGTAGTTGGTTAGGTCTTCATCCACCTCATGGGCAATTTCTCGTAGCGCAATCTCACGAAGCGCATTGAGGTTGCCCTCTCTAAAGAAGTTTTTGAGGGCGCCCGGCACCTTATCTGCCGCATAGATATCGCCACGCTCCAGCCGATGCACCAGCGAGCGAGGGGTGATATCCACCATCTTTACTTCATCGGCTTCTCGCACAATTCTATCCGGCACGGTTTCTCTAACCCAGATGCCAGTAATATCGTGAACCGTATCGTTCAGGCTTTCTATGTGCTGCACATTTAGTGTGCTTGCCACATTGATGCCTGCCTCCAGTATTACTTCTACATCCTGCCAGCGCTTTTCACGCTCGCTGCCCGGCACGTTGGTGTGCGCCAGTTCATCCACCAGCACCCACTGGGGCCGGCGGGCTATAATCGCATCGGTATCCATCTCCTGAAATACCGCACCACGGTACTCTATGGAGCGCATGGGCACACGCTCCAGCTCACCCAGCTGCTCGTGAGTTCCCTTTCGGCCATGCGTTTCTACAATGCCAATAACCACATCCTGGCCGCGTTGAGCTTTGCGCCTGTTGGCCTCGCTCAGCATTTCATAGGTTTTGCCAACACCTGCGGCAAACCCCAAAAATATCTTCAGGCGGCCCCGCTTCCGCTCTTCGCGCTGGATTTTAGCAAGCAGAGCCTCCGGTGATGGTCTGTTCTTCTCTGCATCCTGTGCTGCCATTCTGGCCTCCTACAACCGCAAACGCCGCTAACCAACGACAACCGAATCTACCCAGCGGCGCATGCCGGCAGTAAAATCCTCTACATTCAGCAGGCCATCCGGCGGTACTTCTGCATTTTGATACAGGTAGTTGGCAAGCACCTCTTCACACAGTGCCTGCCAGAATCTTGGCCCTCCAGGCAGCTCTTCTATATCTGTATGGGCTTTAACCAGCTCGGCAACAAAATCTGGAAGCACCACTGTGCAACTTTTTGAGCCCGCATCTGCCGAGGGGCTGAGCACGGTAAATGCATAGCCCATGCTGCCACCCATGTTAACGCCGGCGTTGAGCTGAGATTCTATGCGATACCCGTTGATGGTGGTTACACCGAAGGTAATGCGCCCGCTGCCCTGCCCGCCACCCGCCGGGCGAGATGCAAGGGCGGTAGCCACGGCGCCTCTAAGAGTATCCGTGGTAAAGGGCTTGCGCAAAAAGTCGGTAGCGCCCGCCTTCATAGCCTCCACTGCCAGATCCACCGTGCCGAACGCGGTTATCATAATAATGCGTGCAACGGGCTGTTGGTACAGCATCTGCTTAAGTACCGTTATGCCTTCAAGGCCGGGCATGCGTTGATCCAGCAGCACCAGATCTACGTCTGTGCCGTCTCCAAACTTATCCAGCCCCTCATTGCCATCCGCAGCGGTTAGCACGGTGTGGCCCTGCTGCTCCAGCGTAATACGGATCATGGTGCGTATGTTTGTTTCGTCGTCTACTATTAATACTCTGGCCATCTGCCTGGCCTCCTTATCCTGATCTCATCAACTGTTGCTGCCGGCTGCGCCTTCAGCGGCGCTTGCTTTGCTCATCGGCAGAACAAGGGTAAACGTGCTGCCCTTTCCGGGTTCGCTTTCCACACAAATCTCGCCCTGATGCGCTTCTGCGATGCTGCGGGCTATAGATAGCCCCAGGCCTGCCCCGCCCCGAGTGGCGCCGGGCACCTGCACAAACCTGTCGAATATCCGCTCCTGGTAATCTGCAGGTATTCCACAGCCGGTATCCGCCACCGAGAGGCGCAACTTCCCATCTTTTTGCTCTGCCTGTAACCGCACTTCGCCGCCCTTTTCGGTATGCCGAATGGCGTTGTTTGCAAGGTTTATCAGCGCCCGCACAATCTGCCCGGCATCTGCTTCTATGGTCTGCAGCCCCTCGGCCACCTGCGTTTGCATGCTCACGCCCTTTTGTGCTGCCTGGTTCTGAACGGCATTGGCCGCCGATTTCACCAGTTCGGCAGGTGCCACATGCAGCTGCCGGGGAGTGGTGATGCCTGCCTCCAGCCGGGTTAGCTCCAGCAGATCCTGCATCATGCGCTGCAGGCGCTCCAGATCCTCTCGCTGGGCATCAACCAGCTCTTTCTGAGCCGCACTCAGCTCGCCAACGGCCCCTTCTTGCAGCAGTTGTACGGAGAGCAGGAGCGATGTAACCGGCGTTCTCAATTCATGAGAAGCCACGCCGATAAACTCGGTTTTAAGCCTGTCTAGCTCTCGTAAATGCGTAATGTCTTCCAGCACAGCAACGGCACCAAGCAGGTTCGCATTGTCTCGCATTGGTGTTACCCGCAGCCGATAGATGCGGTCTCTACCGCCGGCCGCAAGCGTTACATACCCGGCCTCATCCTCTGCGGCCGAAACACGCTCCTGATGAATGGCCCTGCTTATAGCCTGCACTATGCGCTTATCCTGCACGGCATCGGCGGCGGCATGGCCAACCAGTGTTTCATGGGAGCCAAAGAGGTGTGCGGCAGCCTGATTAAGGTGCACTACTACTCCTGCGGCATCGGTTACAATCACGGGATCGTAGAGGTTCTCCAGAGCTGCGTCGGACATCCGCTCGGCGCGGTGCAGCCTCTGTTCCTCTTCTCTAAACGATTCCGCAATTTTGGCGGCCATGCTGTTAAAGGCATCGGCCAGTACGCCCATCTCATCTGCCCGGTTCAGCTCTATCCGCTGGTTCCAGCGGCCCGCTCCAATCTCGCCTGCTTGCCGGGCCAGCGAGCTGAGCGGCGCCAGAGTAAGCCGAATCATTCGTAGCGAAAAGAACATGGCCATTAGCACAGAAACGGCTGCCACGGTAACTGCCGTTGCAGCGGCGCGCCCTGCCTGTTGCTCTGCCTTATGGCTGGCCCGCAGAATGGCGGCCTGGTTAAGATCCAGCACATCTTGAGCGCGGTTCTTCAGCCAATCAAAATCTGGCTTGAGCGTGCCGAAGTAGTAATCGTGCGCCTGCTGCTTGTTTAGCGCCGGTTGGGCGTTAAAAAACCTGGTAACGGCATCGTGGTACACGCGGTACCTTTCGCCAATTTCGGTAACAAGCTGCTGCTCTCCGGGCTCGGTAATGTTGTGCGCCTCGGCCTGGAATGCGGCTTCAAACAACCTTGCATTGGCATCGAACTGGAGCTTGCCAAGCCGGCCTTCGCCGCCCAGCAAAAATGAGGCGGCGCTATCCTGCCGCTCCAGGGTCTCCTTCATCTCCTGCGCTGCCCGCACGCTGTTGTAGTTATCTTTCAGGATCTTACGAATAGATCCGCCAAGCAGGGCAAAGTTAATTACCGCCCCACCCATAACCACAAACATCAGCAGCACCAGCAACAGATGGCTGAACATAAGCTGTGAGCGCATTGTCTTCACAGGCTGTTACCCGGCTTTCTGCCATGAGTATTGTTATGCATCGCTGCTGCCCTCCGGACCATGCCGCAGGTTCAGCAGTTTGCGATCGATATCATCGGCAATCTTACGGTATTCATCTGCGGCCTCCTCGGTGCGTTTGCGTGCCTCGGCCAGCGCACTTTTTTCGCCCAACAGCAGGGCGATGCGTGCAGAATTTACCGAGAGTTCTGCCTGCGTGGCATAGCCCGGCTGCAGATGTTCCAGATCTCGTTGCAGGGCGCCAACCCTGTCCAAATACTCTTCACGCAGTTGCTGCAGCGCCCAGGCCGGGTGGGCCTCCATTGCGCTCAGCCGCTCCAGCTCCTCCAGGCCACCACGTGCCGCCTCCAGGCTGGCCTCAATGTTCTTTAGCTCTGGCGAAGATGCCCGGGCAGTGCGTGGGCTTGCCAGCCCCAGCCTCTGCAGCAGCAGCCCCACTGTAGAGCCCTGAATAAGCAGCGAAAACAGCACCACGGCAAAGGTGCCGGCTATAACCGGCTCTCGCAGGGCATATTTTGTGCTGAGCCCCAGCGCCAGCGCCATAGAAAGCGCACCGCGCAGCCCGCCCCACACCATAACATGCTGCCACCGCAAGGGTATACGGCCACCCAGCCGGTTTACCAGCCAGCTTATTGGGTATATGGCAGAGCGGCCGCAAAGCACCAACGCAGCGCAGATCGCCGCCAGCGGAAGCCAGTGCAGCCAGTGAATATAGGCCACCTCGATGCCGATAAGCAGAAACACGATGGAGTTTACGACGAATGCCGCGTACTCCCAGAAGGCGGCAACGGCAAGGCGCGTGCCGGGCGACATACTGGTTTGCATCCCCATACTTCCCAGCGTAACGCCGGAGGCCACCACCGCCATAACGCCCGAAACATGCAGCCTATCTGCCGCCAGGTAAGAGCCATACGCCACCACCGTGGTAAGCGTAATCTCTATAAGATGGTCGTCCAGCTCATAATGCAGCCGCGAGGCCAGCGCGCCCAGTGTTGCGCCAAGCAGCACGCCACCCAGCGCCAGCCGCATAAAGTTGAGGCCAGCCATTCCCCAGTTTGCCTGGCCGCCCAGGGCCAGCCCCACCACCACGGTAAACACCACCACGGCAGCTGCATCGTTGAATAGGCTCTCTGCCTCTATCAGCAGGGTAAGCCGCTTTCCCGCACCCAGCCGCCGAAACACGGCGATAACCGAAATGGGATCGGTGGTAGAGATAAGCGCTCCGAACACCATGCCCTGGGCGTAGGGCACATGCATTAGCGCCGAAAATCCCATCCCCACAATAAGTGTGGAAGCCGCTGTGCCCAGCAGGGTGTAGAGGGTAATCGGCATCCAATCCTTCTTCAGGAGGTCCAGATGCAGGTTCAGCGCCGATTCGAACAGAAGTGGCGGCAGAAAAACGGTCATCAGAATATCGGGATCCAGGTGCACCCTTGGCATAAGGCGTGGAATGCCGATAATCAGGCCGGTAACAACCAGCGAGATGGCGTAGGGAAACCGAAGCCGACGTGAAACAAGCGACACGGCGAAAGCGGCCAGAATCAGCGTAAAAAACTGAGTGAAGTTTGTTTCTGTGGTGGCTGTTGCATTCATTGGGCTGGTGTTGGTACCCCTCCGGTTGCGATATTCGATTAGAATTGTACGCTACAGCGAGCACGTTAACCATCACTTCCGTATTCGGCTGCGCAACCAGGGTAAGCAGGCAAATAACAAAAAGGCCGGAAGCACGCGGGAGCCGCATGCCGCCATCCTTTATAGAAGGAAAGCAACAACGCTCACCACACGCTTCCGGCCTCCGTATCAACCGAATGTGAAGCCACATCCCTTTGTTTCGGCAACCGAACTGTGAACCAGAAATTGTTAGTTGATCGTACCCCGTACGCGAGTGGAAGTCAAGTTGCTGGCAGTACGGATTTTGCCTTACCGCTGTTCTGAGAACGCAATCTCCCAGCGGGCATCGGGGTTATCAAACTCTACAGATTTGGCCGAAAACTGATTAGGATTGTAGCGGCCAATATACTTCACAATTTCGGCATACTCAGGGTTCTGTTTATCTTGCAGCGCCTCTAACAGCATTTTGTAACCATGGGGCCCTCCACAATTTTCTGGTGGGCACTTTCTGGCACCGCTAACGCACACCGGGTACTTAACACCCTCATCTGCCTGGAACATATCCTCAAAAGTGATGGAGTGCATCCAGTCATCGCCAAAGTCATACCAGTAACTGAAACAGGCCCGGTCAAAGTGTGGCAAGTATTTGTGAATGGGAACCGTCCATCCAGGCACAATGGGCGGTTCTTCAAATTCATCGTCCGGGATACCTAAGTACTTTACCTGCCGCGTTCCATGGTTGAACGCAAACTGATGCAAATGGCAATCCAGCCAGCCCATAGAGTCTTGAATGGCAACATGCAGATCCCAGAAAGAGTAGCTGGCGGGCACAAGAATGCGCCGCCAGATGATGGGGTCTACATCCAGCAGCACTATCAACACTTGAATTACCTGATTATCCAGACTTGCGTCACGCCGTGATTGCAGTTTGCCAGTTGTTGTTCGTAAAGTCATTTCTGTTCTCTCACCTATTTCACTCGTTGCACGTAGTGTACCGAAACTGGGAGAGACTTTTGAACCGGTTGCACTACTTTTGTAAAACTCTTCAGCAGCCGGGCGCCACCTGCTAACATTCTCATTGCTGTGCAGGATGGTTTCATGTGCCCGAAATGCAGGTAGGAAGCGAGGGAGGCGAGGACAGTTAGGACGCTACGCTTAGGTAGGGAGCAGATGCGCGCCTTCGGATGGGGGCTGGATGTGTTTGGGTACGACAATTACGACCCGTAGCACGAGCATGGGAGCGCAGCAGGAACCACGCACGAGGAATTTGGTCTTTGCTCCGCCAAGTTAGGTGTTCCGCTGCAGGATCTCCAGCAAGTACATTATAAAGGGGATTATCACATTTGATTTGTACTCATTGGCAAAAGCGCGTCTGAAAATTGACTATTTTCTAATTAGATGGTTATTTTCTCATCGGAGAAAGTACTCATGTGCAAGAAAGTACCGCAAGTGGCCTTGCCTGATAAGTGGACGCCAGACCTCATTTCCAACCTCGCGTTTACTCCTCTGAAGCTGGATTGGCAACCTTGTTCGGGTACCAACCGCGATTGGGATGCCCTGGTTGAAATCGGTGAGGTCGCCAAAGCATCTGCTACCTTCGGAGTGGAATACAAGAGTGATGCCTCGCCTCAATCACTGGCCTTTTCTGCAATGCAGATTGAAGCACGGGCGCAGCGCGATCAGATATTGCCGCTGCTAGTTGTCCCCTATCTTTCCGAAAAGCGTTTGCTGGAATTGGAACAACAGAAAATCAGTGCTATAGACCTTTGCGGTAACGGCATTGTAAGGGCGCCGGGGCAGTTTTACGTTTTTCGAACGGGCTATCCCAACCGCTTTACCAGCTCACGACCCCTCAAGAATGTCTATCGCGGTGTAAGCTATCTGGCGGTACGCACCTTTCTACTGAAGCCCAGATACGCAGAGATACGTGAACTACAGCAGCAGGTCGCAGGCAGCGATGCGCCCCTGCTTCTCAAAGGCATTCCGACAGGCGCCCCCTCGCTCCCTAACTTTCCTAACCTCCTAACTGAGCGAAGCCCCTTGACACCAATCTGCACAAATAGTATATTAATGTCTACTATTACTAAGAGGTGCCCGCCAATGTCATCTATCAAACGAAAACTGATCAGATCACACCCAACACTGCAACATAACAATACAAAAGTCACAGGCACTGCATCGGGCATGCCAGATGCCGTTGCTCTGATTCCCCGGCCACAACCACAAAACCCACCATCTGCACAGGCACCCAATACCACCCCCCGGCCACTCACAAAAGACCAGGAGTTGCGGCAGCACATCAAAAATCTGGAAGCCATAATTGCGCCCGCCATGCCTCCTGCGCCTTCCACAGCAGACCTCACTGCAGTTTCCAACATTGCGGAGGAAGAGGTGACATGGCTGCTTCAAGGCTGGATACCTGCAGGCAAAGTCAGCGTAATCATCGGGGAACCTGGCCTCGGCAAATCCCTTAGAACCCTCGATATCGCTGCGCGCCTCACAACCGGGCGCGATATGCCAATCAACACACGCAACAACCGGCCCCCCGGTACCGTTCTGCTCTTCTCTGCAGAAGACAATGTTTCGGATACCATCCGGCCGAGGCTGGCAGCTGCCGGTGCCGACCTATCCCGTATTCATCTCTTTCCAACCGGGGGCCAGCGGCAATTCAACGACTGTCGAACCCTCATCAGGCTAATCAAGGACCTATCGGCCTCACTCGTTATCGTAGATCCGCTCAGCGCCTACCTTGGCGATCGGCATCTCTCAAGCGACCACCAGATTCGAGATCTGTTTGCAAGCATGGCGATAATCGCCCGGCACACAGGGGCAACATTCCTGGTTGTACACCACCCCAACAAGGGCAGGTCGGGCTCTGCGGCAATGCGCTCATCTGGCAGCCTGGCAATAGCTGCAACGGCACGATCCGTGATGCTCGTCGCTAAAGACCCCGAAGATCCAACCAGCAGGATACTCGCGCTCGTGAAGGGCAACCTCGGCGCGGCGCCCATATCGCAACGCTTCACGTTCATTCAAGAGCCAGGCGCCAGCCAACCCCGCATCCATTGGGCAGGAGCCACCGCAACATACACAGCAGATAAGCTCCTGCACGGCCCCGATCGCAACGAAAGAGCCCAACTATCTGTAGAGCGCTTCCTGAGAGAAGCCCTGGCAAAAGGCCCCATGCCATCCAGAGAACTCGAAGAACAGGCGCTGGCGCAGGGCTTTACAAAAAGCGTATTCACCCGAGCCAAAGCAGCCATCACCCACTCCACACGTACCGGCGGAATAGGCCCCAACGGCACCTGG
>CAIONQ010000081.1 GCA_903859705.1 uncultured Chthonomonas sp. | reverse complement strand
CTCAAGCTGCCTCATGCTCAGGCACAGCCTTTCGACCGAGCAGAATCAGAGGTAAGGTGGGTGGCGGTAGGGTTGCCGGTACTACGTGCCGCCCCCGCGATCTCCTTGCCTTTCCCACATTTGCTCGCAAGCTCGCGGGGAGAGGAATTGATGCCGCCTTCGGATGGGTGGCTGGGTGCATATGAGTAGGCTGGGACCAATGGGCCATAGCCTTTCCCATCCATATCTGCACAGCGAGCCAGAGTGTAGAAATGCGATGTCTCTCGCAAGCAAGCGTAGCGCGGTAGGTATTGCTTTTCATAAAGATCCACTTCTACGTTGCGCGAAGAGATGCTGCTGACAGGGATGTGGTACCGCGCATGCTGCCTGTTGCTTAAGCAGAGCTACGTTCTAGATGCATTTGTCGCGCTAAGGAAATGCAAAGCACGCGAAGGAGATGCACCGAAGAGGGAACTGTTACTGGTCAAGCTGCCTGCGGCTCAAGCAGAGTTACATTTTGAAATGCATGTGTCGCGCTAAGGAAATGCAAAGCACGCGAAGAGATGCACCGAAGAGGAAAGTTGTACTGCTCAAGCTGCCTCATGCTCAGGCACAGCCTTTCGACCGAGCAGAATCAGAGGTAAGGTGGGTGGCGGTAGGGTTGCCGGTACTACGTGCCGCCCCCGCGATCTCCTTGCCTTTCCCACACTCTGTTTTTCACACTGCCGTAACGATCAGGTTTTGTCTGCAGATCCTGTGTGAAAAACGTGGGGAGAGGAATTGATGCGTGCCTGCCGGTAGGATGGTGCAGCTCAAATGCTGAGACCAATGGGACACGATGGGACTTCTGGGACGTATGAGGGTGGTGCCTGTTGGTATGAAAAGTAATTTCTACCGCGCTACGCTTGCTTAGTGAGAGCATAGTGCCTTCGTAGCAAGGCGTGCAGGCGTGGAGCGGGGGGAATCTCCCCCATTTAAGGTGAACAATAGTAACAATTGCATGTGAGACTCTCGATTTAAGGAACTGGCCGTTGAAACATACTTTTACACTCCTGATAGCGTTGCTTCTTGCGATTCCTCCAGCCCTGCGTGCGGACGCACAGAAGGATGCCGCAGCGTTAACTCAGGCACGCACAGAAGCTGCCAGAGTGTTTAAGAATGAGATCTCGCCGTTCGTTTCGATCTACTGTTTGCGTTGCCATGACGACAATAAGAGGAACGGCGATGTGACTTTTCAGGATGCTTTGAAAAACCCAGAAGGGCCAGCATTCCAACGGCTCTGGAAGCGCGCATCTACCCAGATTGCAGCACATGAAATGCCGCCACTCGGTGAACCAAAACAACCGACGGATAAGGAACGCAAGGCGCTTATCGACTGGGCTGCCGGACTGAAGAACCTCCTGCCAAAAGACCCCGGCCCATTTGTTATTCGAAGATTGAACAAACGGGAATATGGCAACACGTTACACGATATATTCGGGGTGGATCCTGCAATTGCCCACGATCTGCCAGATGAAGTAACTGGCGCGGGGTACACCAACACACTTTCTGCGCTACAGATAGAGAAGTACCTTTCCATAGCAAATGATGTTCTTGCCAGGTCATTTTCTCCTGCCGGGGCAAAGCCCACTGCAGTGCAGCGGCGCTTGCTGGGGGAGTTGCCGGCAAAAGGAGTTGATCCTACCGTAGCGGCGCGGAAGGTTGCCCGATCGCTGGCTCGCCTCGCATTTCGCAGGCCAGCCTCCGATGCGGAAGTGGATGTTTTTATCAGGGTTTTCGCGTTGGCCAGAGCCAATGGCAAACCCTACTCCGAAGCACTGAAACTGATGGTTAAGGCAACCCTGGTTTCGCCACAGTTTTTGTTTATTACACCCGCCAGGGGCAATAACACCGGGCTTAACGCTGGAAATACAATGGCTTCTCAGGAGATGGTGCCTCTGGACGACTATCAGCTGGCGTCACGCCTCTCTTATCTGCTGTGGGCAACAATGCCCGATGCCGAGTTATCTGCGCTGGCAGATGCTGGGAAGCTGCAGAATCCGGCAGTTCTTGAAGCCCAGGCTCAACGGCTGATTAACGATCCGAGATCGCGCGCACTTTTCGATGGTTTTGGGGCACAATGGCTCGGCATGGACAAGCTTGAAGGCAAGACGTTTGATGCTCAGAAGTTCCCGCAGATGACCCCCAAATTGCGGCTGGCCATGTACGATGAGGCCCGCCTCGTGTTTCAAGAGATCCTGCGCAAAAACTTGAATCTTGTAACCTTTGTAGATGGCAACTTTACCTACCTTAACGAGAGCCTGGCGAGAATATATGGGATGGAGCAGACGGTTCACGGCGAGCAAATGCGGCGGGTAACACTTACCGATACCAACCGGGGTGGCATCCTGACTATGCCCGGTACGCTCGCAAACACCTCGTTTCCCAACCGCACGAGCCCGGTTAATCGTGGAGTTTGGGTGCTGGAGCAAATACTGGGCGAGCACGTGCCTCCTCCTCCGCCCAATGTGCCCTCGCTGGAGAAGCAAGACAAACAGATTATTGCGAAACTGACGTTGCGGCAGCGTACGGAACTGCATCGGTCTAATCCCATTTGCGCCAGCTGCCACAAGGTGCTCGACCCAATAGGTTTTGGGCTGGAGAATTACGATGCGATTGGCAGGTGGCGCACTGTGGATGATTCCGCCGGTAAGATTGATGCCACGGGAGAACTGCCCGGAGGGCACCGTTTTACCACCCCGGCGCAACTCAAACAGATTATAGCTGGCAGAAAAGACGATTTCTGCCGAAGTTTAACCGGCAAACTGCTGGCGTATGCGCTTGGCAGGCAGCTTGAAGGGTATGATCTGGTGATCGTTGATCGCATGACAGATTCTATCGAGAAAGATGACTATCGGATGCAAACGCTCGTACTAAGCGTTGTAACCAGTGATCCCTTCACCCACACCCGTGGTCGCGTGGCCAGTACAGGAGCTATCCCCAATGCGAAGTAACTTTCTTATCAGTCGCCGAACCTGTTTGAGTGGCATTGGGGTATCGCTGGCGTTGCCTCTGATGGAAACCATGGGCTGGGCAGAGGGTTCGAAGCCGGCCGCAAAGCCACCGGTGCGGCTTGGCTTTATGTACATGCCGCATGGGGTTATCCCGGATAGATTTTGGCCAAAAGATGCTGCCGGGTATGTAAATTCGCCCCCATCAATACTGGAGCCGCTGCGCGGTGTGCTGGATCAGTGCCTGCTGGTGAAGGGCATCAGCGGAGTGCCCATCTCACCATTTAATGGTGCGCCGCACGCGCTGGAACTCTCCACCTGGCTCACGGCAACACTGCCGGATGCGAAAACGCGGAACGTGGTGAATATCGCCATCTCTGCCGATCAGATAGCTGCAAACTATGTTGGCGTTTACACTCCCATGCCGTCGCTGGAACTTGCAACCATGCCTCAAACGCATATGGAGCACCAGGAAGGGCTGCACGAAGCGTACTACTCTCACTGCAGTTATCGTGGGCCACGCCAGCCAATGCCAGCAGAGATAGATCCCGCCAGTGTTCTCAAAAGATTGTTCCAATGCCGTGAAACGGGCCTGGGACCGGCGAGCAAGGGGTCTTACGACCCGCTGGACCGTTCGATGCTCGATCTGGTTTTGGGAGGTGCAAAAGACCTGCGTGGAAAGCTGAGCCGTGACGACCAGCAGAAGCTGGACGAGTATCTGGACAGTGTGCGCGCCGTGGAACGGCGAATTGCGGCTATCCAGGCGAGGCAGAAAGAGAGCGCCCTGGCAAAGGCCAGGGTTGCCCCATCCAACAGGGTGGCTGCCAATTCGGTGCCGATTGAGGTTAAAATCCCCACCGGCGATAAACGCAGCGAGTACATGCAGGTTATGTGCGACCTCAACGTGCTGGCCTTCCAGTGTGATTTAACCCGCGTAAGTACTTACATCGGCTCTACGCCCAATGGCGTATCGTACCCGGAGCTTGGCTTCAGCGACGAACATCACTCCCAAACGCACCATAACAACGATGCCGTTATGCTGGATAAAGTTACCAAAATCAACGCATTTAACGTGGCTCAGTTTGCCTATATGGTGAAGAAGATGGCCAGCTTGAAGGAAGGCAGCGGCACACTGCTGGATAACTGCATTATGATGTGGGGATCGGGCCTGGAAGATGGCAACGTACATAGCAGAGAGAACCTGCCGTTTATCATCGCCGGCAAGGGCGGCGGATCACTCAAAACCGGATGTTTTCTGCCCAATGTAAAAGGCAACCAGGGCGACCTGCTTGGCACGCTGCTAACATGTGCGGGCATTCCACTGGATCGGCAGATTGGAATTGCCGAAAAGCAGCTGCCAGAACTGGTGGCGAGCTGAAGTAATCTGGGCAACATTTGACGGGCTGAAGCCGCGAAAAAATACGCAGAATGGGGTTCGGGGCATTGGGGGCAGGGTTCGGCGGCATGTCTGACGGATGGGTGCTATCCCTGAGATGGCACGTCAATTGATACTGCACGCAAGGCCGCTGAGTGGCGTGCTTTGCGCGGGGTTGGGTGTTGGTTAAGTGCGTGCCTTCCGGATGGGAGGCGGCTGCCGGTTTGAGAGGTATTTATAAAACACGCCTGGCCGCCTGGCCGCATAGATTTGGTGAGACGTTAGCGCACTGTAGTGAGCTCTGCAAATGCGATAGGCTATGGTCGCCAGCGGTATGTCTTGCGTCCCTGCGTCTTTGCGTGCGAATTCTCTTCTCATCGGAAGGATAAAGGCTAACGGTCAATCGATCCTGTGGCACATTTGTGCTATTCCATTTTTGTGACTGATAGAACACTTTTCACTGGATCCCCTGTAATGCCCAACATGCAACCAGACGACTCAAAGCCAGTCCTTCTAGATGCCGATGATGCTGTTGGTAACATGTCACCGGCACGGGGTAGCTTTGCCGGGCCGGATCTGAGTGCCAGCCAAATTGGGGCGTTTCCTATTGCATTGCTTGTTCTTAACGCCATTCCAGGGCTGGGATTCAAAGCCATCAGACGATTGGTGGAAGCATTTGATGGGGACTGCACTGCAATCTGGCAAGTTGATGCTGGCAAGTTGCGAAACATATTGAGGCCAGCTCAATTGCCCGATTTGGATAGCGTTGTAACTTCCATTCAGAAGGATTTTGCGTACCACCATCAATTCGCGGTAACACAATATGAAGAACTGATCGATAGGAATATTTCGATTTTGCCGGGCGCTGTTCTGCCCGCTTCACTCCGAGAACTATCGGATCCGCCAAGGTGGCTATTCGTAGAAGGGGACCCCCGGGCACTGTATCAAAAGCCTGCCATTGCGCTTGTGGGTACGCGGCAAGCTACACCCCCCGGCCTTCGGGCCACCGCTCAGGTAGTTGAAATGATCTCGGCATACGATATAGTCATCGTTTCCGGGTTGGCAGATGGTATTGATGCCGAGGCGCATTCCTGCAGTTTAGGGGTCGGCCTGACAAATGTCGCGTTTCTCGGCCACGGTATTAACCTGATGTTGCCTGCCGCAAACAAAGTCCTGAGAGAGCGAATTGTAAACCAGGGCGGTGCTGTCGCCTCAGAATACTTGCCAGGCGATCGGTATCTAAAGCAGAACCTGGTTCATAGAAATCGCCTGCAATCTGCTCTTGCGGATCTTGTTATCCCAATTGAAGCGGCCGTGCAAAGCGGAACTGCGCACACGGTGCGTTTTGCTCAACAGTACAGTAGGCCCATCGCCGGGATCTCCTGGCCGGGCGTAAATGGCATTAGCGAAACGCTCAGCAGCAATGGGTACCCGGTGTTTGATTTGTCTGAAACTGCGGATCGTAATCGCTTCGATGGCATGCTTCAATCTCTTGTTGCACAAGATTGCGGCAGCGAGCAGCCATAGACAAACCAGAACACATAGTTGCAGATACCTGTGCGGCATTAGAAATACGGGCACCTGGTAGGAGCTCTGCGCAGCGAACCAGGCGAGTACATAAAAAGGCCGCCCGGAGAGCCATGTTGCAATATCTGGCTTACCCGTTGCATGCTTGTGAGTGCCCAGCCCGGTGCCGGCACACCATTAACGGGCAGCGCCCAGCAGCTTTGCCTTAAGGCGTATATTTGCCGCAACTATGCTGGCCACCAGCTCCGGGTCACGCTCGCGGCTCACGTCAAAGTGCTGTTTATCTGTCCTATCATCCGGCCGGTCGCTCTGGTAAGTCCACCAGTAGGATAGCGGTACGCCCGCATCCACCACGTCGTTTAGCGTGCGCTCCACCCAGGGTTTAGCGGCAGAAACATCGCTGTAGCTCTCAAAGTAGTTGGGGGTTTCCTCCCACAGCTTCGTGTTAGATTTCGCGGTTGCCTGCAGCCCCAACTCGCCTATCATCAGCGGCTTCTTAATCCGTGCCGCAATTGCCATGTAACCACGGTTATCCAGAACCACCTGCTTGCCATCTGGTCCGCTTATAAAGTAGCCCGGGTGGTTGTTGGGGTAGGAGTGTATATCGATTACATCCATGGGTGAATGGCCGTATAGCAGGTTAAAGCAGTTGAACTGGTCTTCAAAGGTATCGGTTTTCCAGCCCTGGTTATTGTAGAGGTGCCATTGCGCTTCCCGCATATTAGATCCCCCGCTGTTCACCAGCCTTAACGGGTCGGCAGCCTTAATGCGCGCAGTTACTTCGGTAAAGAAATTGGCCACCTGCTTCAGTGTGGGCATACGCTCGCCATCATAAACATGGTTGGCATCGCCAATGTCGGCGTTTAGCGTAACCTCGTTAGAAATCTCCCACATCATCACCGCTTTTCGGTTCTTGTAGCGCTCTACCGTCTCATCGATGTACTTATAAAGCAGCGCTCTGCCTCGCGAGTTAGGGTTTGCCACCAGCTCCCGCTCGTGCTCCTCGCCGCGCACCCACTTGCCTTCAACCAGCCGTGTATCTGTAAATGAGGCTGCTCCGAAGCTCCAAACTAAGCGGATATCGTGCCGTTCACAGAGATCCACCATCTTATCCAGAGCGGAGTACAGCAATTTACGCTTGTCGGATTCCGCATAGGCTTCGGGGCCAAAGGGTCCCCAGGGCAGCGCGAAAACACGGATCGATTTAAACCCGAGCTCATGCAGATTCCGCAGCGCCTGGTCCTGTGCCGCCACCATGGGGTTGGAGTCTTCCAGCGGCTTGCCTGCCTTAAGCTGATCATATAACTGCCACAGCAGATCGAACTTGTTGAAACTTATCTCGGCAAATGGCCGACCGTCCAGATAGAACCTGCCGTTGCGAACCGAGAGCACATCGTTGCGGTTAATGGCAGGCTTCTGCTGTGCAGAACACCGGCCGGCACCAAGCAGGGCCAGCGCCACGGCGCCGAGGGGCAGAGCAGCATTCATAATGTGATGAACAAAGTTGTAACGTGTCTTCATTGATGCACAACCTCTTTGGCCGATCAAACGCGGCCGACAGTCGAGTACCTTAATAGTGTACCCAAGCGCGTGCGTGGCGCGCTTCGCGCGTGGGGTTTGGTGTTGAGTAGGCAAAGGGAACAAAGTAAATAGGATAATCTCCGAAAACTCCACGGCGTGTATGCACATGAGTACGTGATCGTAAATAACGCAAACATTTTTTTTGAGAGATCATTGGAGGCGAATGGGGATCCGGGGGAATTACGATCTCATCATCTATTCTGATGGCGACCGCCATATGGAGATCTTAGCCATGATTGGTGCAAACCCACCGTTATTTTGCCGGTTGTAACCGGTATTTCCCTGCGGTCAAAACCCGATGCAATGGCAGTGTTGCTGTTGATGCGCACCTCTGCTACAATTTGGTGAACTTGCACTTTCGATCTGTGGTGGCTAATTGAACCACACTTTTTATGGAGGACGAATGTTGGGCAGAACAATGTTGCGATCGCTTCGCGTTGCCACGATAGTGGCCGTACTTTGCATTTCGGCCCTGGGAGCCATCACATTTCGGGTTCGCGCCCAGCGACCGGCAGATGATAATCCGAAGCGTGAATACGCCCGTGCAAACAAGAAGCCAATTGAAGCCTATGTTGTTCTGTTGAGGCTGCGCCAGGATCTGTTTCTTAAATGGAAAGATACCGGTAAGTGGCCGGATGATAAAGAAGCAAATGCCGCTCTGGGCGGCCACTCTAAGTACTGGGCGGAGCAACTAAAATCTGGCAAGGCACTGCTGGCTGGCGGTATGAAAGGCGATTACTGGGACAACGTCGCAATGATCATATTCGAAGCCGGCTCCGAAGCGGAGGCCCAACAGATTGTTAAGGGTGACCCCGCCGTTAAGGCATACGTTTTTCAGGCACAGGTGCGGCCATTCGATGTAAGCTATATTAGCGATAAGTATGGCCCCGAGCAAGTAAAGCGGTAAGCGCTGGAGCCGCAATGGAAAAGGGAAGAGATAACAGGGAACGCCGCCCGTGACGGACGGACGGGTGTATGGTTGGGCGTACGCCCCGTACGACCAGTAGCGTTCAGGCAGCTGGCTGTGGGAATGAAGTTATGGGAGTTGTGGTGGCAACTTTCATAGGCTCAAACCCTCTGGGTGCCAATCGTTGCGTGCATTCATGGTGTACCTCTTCCATCTTGTGTGAGTTTTGCGGTTTAATGGATTGCATAAGTGGCCTGTGGGGCGTGAGCGTTGATGTTGGTTTGAACCGTGACGATTGGATGCAGATGATCTGAAACAGGAGGGTGATTATGGCTGCTACGGTGTGCTTTATTGCCCTGGCCCCTGGGGCGCATGTGACGCCCGCTGAGATATTTGAACGGCATGCCATGATGTGGCCCGGTGCCCCTCCGCTTACCGATCTCGAAACTGGCGACAATGTTGCTAAGTTCAAGATCGGCACTGCCATTGGCTTTATTGTAAAGATGAACATGCGGATTCCGCCTGGGGATCTGGAAGAGCCGTGTAAGGCGAGTTTCATCTGGCCAACTGCCTCTCAAGATCTGCTGGCGCACGATAGCCACTTTGTGGCGAGTGTTACCGAATGCGGAGCCCGCCTGGCGGCAGCCACGGCGCTAACGCGCCTTGTGGCAGCCATTTTAGCAGCCTGCCCGGGTGCCATAGGTGTGTACGATGGGGATGCCGGACTGGTGGCTCCCTCTAAGCTATATATAGAATCGGCGGCGAAACTGCAGGGCAAGAGCTACCCCTTGCTGGTATGGATGAGTGTTCGGCTTGCCCGCTCGGGTGCCGAAGGGGCATGTGGTTACACCCTCGGCCTGGAGTCTCTGGGGCTTTGTGAGATCGAGGTGCCTGCCAGCAAACTGAACGCGAACGAACTTGCCGCCAAGCTCTACGATCTGGCGCTATATCTGTTAACGAGCGGAGCCCGGATAAAAGAGGGCGATACCGTGGGGCAAAGCGCTACCGAGCGGGTTAAGGTTAGTTATGGCAGATCGTCGTTCGGGCACAGTGGCAGAGTAATGAAGCTTCAGTTTGAAAAGAAGGGGCTGTTTGGGTACCGATAGTGGCAGATAAAATCACATCAATCCGGGCGCTGTGGCAACAAGCCGCGGAGCAAGCTATTCAGTTTCGGGAGCATCTGGACGAGGGTGTGCAGCGACCCATACATAGCTACCAGCAAGCGGCTGAGGCGTTTCGCGCGCCTACCCCCGAAGTAGGCACGGAGGGCGCGCAGGTGGTTGCGGAACTGGCTGAGCTCGCGTCTCCGGGAATACATGCAATGCCTGGTGCCCGATTTTTTGGTTGGGTCATCGGTGCCTCGCATGAGGTGGGTGTGGCGGCAGACTGGCTTACGGCCTCCTGGGGCCAGAATGCGGGGAACCACATGGCCGCCCCTGCAGCAGCTGCCGCAGAGCTGATTGCTTCACAGTGGCTTTTGGATATTCTTGATTTGCCTTCGGAAGCCTCGGTGGGCTATGTAACGGGCTGTACGATGGCAAACTTTGTGTGCCTGGCTGCAGCGCGCAGCGAGGTGCTGCGGAAACTGGGCTGGGATGTTGAGGCAAAGGGACTGTTTGGGGCCCCGCCAATCCGAGTAGTACTTGGTGAAGACGCGCACTCTACGGTATATTCAGCGCTTCAGTATCTTGGGTTCGGAACCGAAAGGGTTACGCGGGTTCCCACAGATAATCAAGGTGCCATGCTACCGGACAGTTTTGAGCAGATTATTGCCGATGCGGCGGCCGACCCCGCCGTAATTGTAATTGCCCAGGCGGGGCAGATTAATACGGGGGTATTTGATCCGCTTGTGTCCATAGTTGCTGCAACCCGGAACCACGCAAACTGCTGGGTTCATGTGGATGGTGCATTCGGCCTCTGGGCGAGAGCATGCCCGGATAGAGCACATCTTGCCGCGGGAGTAGCGGAGGCAGATTCGTGGGCAACCGATGGGCATAAGTGGCTGCAAACACCTTACGATTGCGGTTATGCCATTGTAAAAAATGCGGAAGCACATCGCAGAGCAATGAATATCGCTGCAAGCTATCTGCCGCCGACTACCGAGGGCGAGCGCGATCCATCGCAGTACGTTCCAGAGCTCTCTCGCAGGGCGCGTGGATTTGCAACATGGGCAATGCTGAAGCATCTCGGCAGGCAGGGCATTGCAGAAATGGTTGAACGGCATTGCAGGCTGGCTCGGCTTATTGCGGGGGAACTGAGCCAGGTGCCCGGTATTGAGATCATGAACGACGTGGTCCTGAATCAGGTTGCTGTTCGTTTTGGTGCTGACAAACCTGTTGAAACGGGTGATGAGTTGACTTTAAAGGTGATTTCTGCCGTTCAACGGGAAGGAACCTGCTTTGCGGCCGGTGCCAGGTGGAAGGGCAGATGGATAATGCGTATCTCGGTGATAGGTTATCCGTGCCAGGAGGTCGATGTGCTGCGATCTGCCGAATCCATTGCGCGGCTGGCTAAGGGAATAATCAGTGGAGAATAAGTGGTAGAGTGCGCGTTGCTAAGTGTGCACTCGGGTGTACATGTTTGTTTTGTCACACTTGCGCTATGGGTTCGTTATCTTCTCTCATACGGTTGGTTATTGTGTGCAACCCGTGTGTAAGGAGGAGATGAAATGAATTCCACTTACCGCAGCGCAGTTGGCGCCGCTCTATTGGTCGTTACTTTTGGCCTGGCTAACCCGGCGGCGAAGGCCGCTGAGGAGATGCCGCTGACGATACAGTTTACCGAGACATTGCGCGTGCGTGATCAGCATACGTTTGTAGAAAAGGGGAACGGCTCCCTTTCAGAGCACGTCTCAAGCGAGGGTGGTGCGGTGCGGCTTGAGGCCACCATACCGCTTGAGGGCGATCTCACTCTGGAGCCAGATACCCCACTTGTAATTTCTGCGGGCAATCTCACTCTTCGATCCACACTTTCTGCCGATCCTCACTATCATGCTGGCATGCATCAGGCTAATATTCTGCTCACCACTCCCTCACGAAGCGGCAAAAGTGCGGTGGCGTATGGCCATTTGAAGCTGCGATGGAATAAAACTCGATTGACGGTTCAGGTGGATGGCAACATCCCGCAACTATCCCCTATATGTGCCCGTGAAATTGTGGGCAACCCAATGAAGGTTACCGGCAGGCATGTACAGCAGGTATCGCCCGCCGATATGGCCAGGCTGCAGAATGGGGGCACCACGCTGGTGAGTTTTGCTGAGGCGAATGAAGGTGAAACGCGCGCCATTTTGGAAGTTGGCAGGCTTCGGGCCACAGCCCGGGTTCACTTTCATGCTCGTAGTTCGGCACGTAGCGCAAATGGCGGCAGTTATGAAGACTCCGCATTGAGTGGAAGTACATAAAAGCGTCACCACGAGAGATGGATGGTGGAGAGCACACCACCCGTGAAACCACTATAAAAGTTACTGGCACCAGCGGCAGTTGATATCGCCAATAGAGTAAAGCACATCCATTACAGAGTGAGTGCCAATGGGGCCGTGAACCAGAAGTGGTTTGCGGCCCTCATCATATTCTATGTGGCAGCGTCTGCCCCACTTTGCCAGCCTGCCCCTGATTGTTAGAACCTGGCCGGAACATGTTTGCATGTTGCCTCCGTCTGGCCTGTGCGGCGGTTGATTAGCGGGTTTATCCCGTTGGTTAACAGTAACGCAGGCTAACAGTAACCTGGGGGTAATAACGTGGTTAATCGAAGTAAGCGTCCGGCGCTGATTGTGCTGATTGTTGTTGTGTTGTGTTTTTTATATGGGATTGGCACTTACAACTCCCTGATAAGGCTGGACCAGCAGGCGCAATCGCAATGGGCTCAGGTAGAAAATGCCTATCAGCGGCGCTTGGATCTGGTTCCGAACCTTGTTTCTACAGTAAAAGGTGCGGCTGCTTTTGAGAAAAGTACCTACACTGCGGTTGCCGAAGTACGGGCGAATGCGGGGCATGTTGCGCCATCGACGGGGGCACAGAACGACCCGGCAAAGTTTGCGGATTACCAGAAGTCTCAAGACAATCTTTCCTCCGCATTATCTCGGCTGATGGTAGTGGTGGAGGCATATCCCGATTTGAAGGCAACCGAGAACTTCAGGGATTTGCAGGCACAGTTGGAAGGCACCGAAAACCGGATAACCGTGGAGCGAATGCGGTTTAACGAGGCGGCACAGGGCTTTAACTCAAAGCGAGACAGCTTCCCGGCAAATGTTATTGCGGGGCTTTCCTCAGCACGGTTTAAGGACAAGGTTTATTTTAGGGCGGATGCTCAGGCAGCTACCGCGCCTAAGGTATCGTTTCAGCCATGAGACGCCGATGCTCACATTTGTTGATGCTTACGGTGTTTATGATGTTATTGGGGGGTGTGCGTGCACTGGCCGCGCCCCCCATACCGCCAGCACCCACACAGTGGGTAACCGATACGGCCGGGTTTATGAGTGATAGTGCGCGCTCAACCCTCAATGCGAAGTTGGAGGCGTATGAGCAGACCTCGAAACATCAGGTGTTGGTGTGGATCAGCAAATCAACAGGCGACGATTCACTGGAGGATTGGGCTGTACGCAGCTTTCAGGCATGGAAGGTTGGGCGCAAAGGGCTTGACGATGGGCTGGTGCTGTTTGTATTTAGCGACGACCATACGGTGCGCATTGAAGTGGGTTATGGGTTGGAGGGGGTGGCTACAGATAGTGCAACCTCGCGAGTATTGCGTGAGACAATCTTGCCGAAGATCAAAGCTGGCGACCATGATGGCGCCATTGTTGGCGGGGTAGATAAGATATTGGCACTGCTCAGCCCTGGAGCAGCCAGTAGCGCGGCGGCAGTTGCCCCGGGTGCGGGATTTGGCGGTAATGCTCCACCCGCTCAGCCCATGCCATGGTATGAGGTTTTGATACTTGTGTTGCTGGCTGTTGCAGTTTTGTGGTTTGCCATACGGCACCCTGTGTTTGCTTACTTTCTGTTATCTATGATTGGCAGGAATAGTGGGGGTGGCGGTGGCGGTGGTGGATTTAGCAGTGGAGGCGGGCGCTCTGGTGGGGGTGGTGCATCTGGCAAGTGGTAATGCGGCAGATGATATTTATGCTGCCAGACTCATAGTGAAAAACAATTAGGAACAATTGGTGATCTTTTTACGTCCCGTACCCGAGTTGCTCAAGAGATGGAGCCAGCTCTGGGTAATCATGCCCTTTTTGTGTAATGGTAGTTGGGAGTTTTATAGTGATGATGTGGAATAGGCGTTTCCTGTATGTTACTGTTGGGATGTTGGCACTCGTTGGTTCAGGTTCCATGGCGTATGCGCAGGGTGGGTATGGCCCGGTTGTGATTGGGGTTGATAGTGTACCTGGCAGCCCAAGTTTAATTCCGGTAGGCACGCCTGCTTATGGAAGCGATGCAGCGGAGTTAAGCATAAAGCACCATGCTGGCTTGCTGGATTTTGGCGGCGATTATGTAAGTACAAAGGTGCTTGCCCCGGGGTCGACAATTGTAAGAAACTTCAATTTGTACGATGGCGCTACATTGGTAGAGACATTGAATATTGTGCTTACCGGGGAATCTCCAGATAGATTTGATCCCGATAACATGTCGTTTGACGTTCATGCGCGTTCAAACTATTTTGGTTTGCTCACCCCACTTCCGGATGGACCAATAACGCTGCTTTATAATCTTCAGGTGCCACGTGGCTGGTTTAATCTCTCGCCATACATTGAGGCGAACGGTGGGCCTTCGGACTTTGAATTAAGTGTTGAAGTGCTTGCCCCTGCACCAGAGCCAGGCAGTATAACACTCTTGTTTAGTGTGAGCCTGATTGGCAGTGCATTTGGATGGCTTCGGCGGAGACGGTCAAGAACCACCAACTTGGCCGCTTAATTGATCGTTGCGCGGCAGTCTAGATAAGTGGCCCTAAAATTGTAGATTGCACTTAAACAACAGGCATAACAGGAATTTGAAGAGGCTGTATCGTAAAGGGAGCAAGACTGGTCATAGAAAACCTGTGGCTATTTGAGCTTCTGGCAAAGGATACAGCCAACATGCAGCATATTTGTGGTCGCATAACCCCATTGGCTTTGATGACGTTGCTGGTTGGCTTTACCACCCGAGGTGCGGCACCTGCCATTGCCTGTGCCACGGTTGCCTGGAAGGGTGCCCAGGTAGGAGTGGTGGATGAGTCGGCGTTAATCGTTTGGAACGCAACAGCTCATCAGATGCACTTTATCAGAAGAGCTACCTTTAACTCCAACACTCAACACTTCGGATTTCTGGTGCCAACACCCACCAGACCAACCCTCTCTGCGGTAGACGACAATGTGTTTACATCCCTTGAGGATGCAATTAAGCCACGAGTAGTGGAGCGCAGGCTAACCGGGTTTGCCCCCGGGCTGCTAATCGGAAAGATATTTGCTGCTGGCAAGCAGGAGGGTTCAATCAAAACTGTTACCGGTGGTGTGCGGTTGCTGGAGATGCAGCATGTTGCCGGTTACGATGCTGCTGTTATTGCCGCCTCGGATGCCGGGGAACTGCTTCAGTGGCTAAAAAAGCATGGCTATGAATCTCGCCCTGCCCTTAATGGCTGGCTGGAGCCATATGTTCGGAACCACTGGATTATTACCGCTTTTAAGATATCTAAAGACAGCCAAACCGATCCAATGGCTGCAAGTTATGCAGTGCGGATGTCGTTTACAGCCGATAAACCCTTTTTTCCATATCGCGAGCCAGCAGAAACTCGCGCAAACGATGGCAATTTTGTGCCGCGCTCGTTACGGGTTTACTTGCTGGCACAAGGTAGAATGCAGGCCACCCTCGGAGATACTAAAACCGGGAATGCCTGGGGAGCCACCCTCAAATTCGCAAAGCCATTGAATGCAGATCTGCTTGCAGCGCTGAAAACGCACAGTAAACTCGATGCTGGCCAATTGCCTGAGGGTGGGTGGCTGAATGCCTTTGAAGACCTCTCTTCGCCACGATTGGGAACAGATGACGTTATCTTCTCATCATCTATAGATCAGACCCCCATTGAACCGCAGCCGATTGTTCACATAATTGATGAGCGCATTATTGTGCCGCTGGAGGGGGTTGTGCTGGTTACGGCGGTGGGCATCTGGCTGAGCAGTATAGTTGTGGCAAAACGCAGGAAGAACACGCACAATTGAGGCACCATGGAGTATAAATAGTCGGGCCGATGCAGTGTGGTGCACATGAGAAAAGTAGATGGAGGGGCAAGCACAATTGGTTACGGTTAATGTTGCTCGATATGCAGCTTCTATGGACGCGATGCGCGCTTACTGGGTAGTTGTGGATGGCAAGAAAGTTGGAACTGTAAAAAACGGGCGAAGCAGTAGTTTCTCCATTCCGCCTGGAGAGCATACTATCACGATGAAAATCGACTGGCTTGGGTCCCGCAGCCTCAACTTCACAGCAGGTGAAGGCGATACCGTTAATTTCCGTACGGGAAGCAGTTTACGCGGGCTTAGAGCGTTCCTCGCTATCTGGTACGTGGTTTTTGACAGGTTCTCGTACATCGCGCTTGAACAGGTGGGCCGCTAAATTCCACTAGAGTACATAAATTGACGTGCTATTGCGAACACTCGGATAGCCCTGTGTGCATCAGATTATGTTGAGTTTTGTATGCAGTGAGTGAATGAGGAACAGCTTCTCCGTTGATAGCGTCCTGTTGTAGGCGACCGTGCATCGACATTAAGTGTGAGTACTGTTGCATTTAAGACGCATGGTGAATGGAAGGGCAACATTGAGCACAGTTATCCCATTTGCATTGGCATTTAAGCATGCCCGCAGGCATAACCATCTGCATGTAGGCCGATGTGTCCGTTAATCACAGGCCCGCAAAGGCGGCGGTAAAACATCGCAAAGCTGGGTTAGCTTTATTGATGGAGCGGCCCACTCTGCGGCTTGCCCGGGAGCTTATAGCTCGGTACAATGCCAACGAATGCGGCATGCGTGCCCAGGCGCTTGCGTTTGTAGCCGTAGGTTCTATAGTTCCTCTGTTACTCTGTGGGTTGGCGGCGCTCAGTTTTCTCATTCACGATCCGTTGCAAGTGGTTGGGTATCTGCATAGTGCCGTTACTGGGCTTCTTCCAAGTGAGGAAGCAACCCGAGTGGCGGATGATCTTATTCGGCAATCTAACGTGGTTGAAACCGCCAGGGTGCTGATGCATGGTAAATGGTGGGCGATAATACTTGGCATTGGTGGCCTTGTTTGGGCTGCTTTATCGCTGGTGGTGAGCGCAACCACACCCATGAATAATGCATGGGAAGTTCAGGAGACCCGTGGATACATTTATCTGCGGTTTGTGTGCCTGAGAGCACTGGTATACACAGCGGTTCTGTTTGTGCTATCGTTTCTGCCTGCTTATGGGCCAGGGTTTATCAAGAACCAGCATGTTCCCTGGATTGTAGCGCATCAGCCGCTTCATATGGGAATACGGGCGGGGTTTGAGCTTATTGCGTGGGCAACGGATATATGCATGTTTGTTGTGCTTTACAGGGCATTGCCGAATACGCGTATTAGCTGGAAATCTGCCTTCTTCGGTGGCACAATAGCTGGAATATGTTGGGAACTGTTGAAGCGCGCATTCGCCACGTATGTTAAATATGCCGGCGCGGCTAGCAGCGCTTATGGTGCGTTGGGTGGTGCCTTCGTCTTAATTAGCTGGGTGTACTACTCTTGTTCTGTGCTGCTGATTGGCCCGATACTCTGCAAGATGTATCACGAACATTGCGAAAGGGGGCATGTAGCCCTCAAAGCATCTGCGACCACAGGGAAAGCGCAAGCGCGGCAGAAAAAGGATCCTCTGCAGCCTTAATTGCGCCTGTGTGAGTATAACACTGGAACAACTCTTTCCATGAAAACGTCGATTAAGCAGCACTACATGCTGATGACATTTCCAGCGTAAGCCAGCCGGATGTCGCGCAATTGGCGGCCCATGCTATGTGGCAAGAGCTTCCTTTTGCAGGCGTTTGCCGGTGCTGTTTTTTGAGAATGGAAACGAATAAGATGAAAGTATCATGGATTATAGCCACTGCCTGTGCGGCCACTGCCCTGTTTGCTACGCCAGTGAAAGCACAAACTGTTGTTGCCATCGGCAAGATTTCAAAAGTGGAAGACCGTACCCCGATACTGTGGGGTATTGGTGGACTTTCGATCTTCACAATTAAGTATACAGATGGCGGATATACACCCATCATGCGCACGGAAGTATATGATGCGCGCACAGTTGAGATACTGTGCAGAACACAGGCGCCAAAGCTGCGCTCTGCAGATGTGCGGGTTATGAACAAAGACGGCAAGCACTTTATTGTGGTTCGCCAGTACCTGCTAATGGAAGTTAAGACCGAAGATGCAGGGGCTGAGAAGATGAGCCGATCAGCACTGGCGGATAAGTGGGCTGTTAGGCTTAGCCAGGTTTTACCGGCGATTGCACCTGAACCCAGCGACTTTGGTGTGTAACCATAAGATTTCATGAAAACAAAAGGCCCCCGGCCTGTCGTCTATACAGGCGATAGGCAGGGGGCCTTTTTGTATATGCCGTTTCGGGTAGTTAAATGCGCCTTGTACGCCGCCGTGTGTCATCGGTTGGTGGGTATTCTGATGCATTTCGAGGCAGCACGAAACTCTTTAGCATGTGCTCAAGATGCGATCTGCGAAGAAGGAAGTTACTTGCGCGGGTACGTACGCTCAGTACATATGCTCTTCCATCGAAGACAATGGCATACAGCAGCGATGTTGTACGAACTCCAGGGTGGCTATCGTCATCTCCGCTAAAAGTTGCCGTTGATGCATCCAATCCATCAAACTTGAAGCTTGTGGTAGGCTCAAAAGCCAGATTGTTGTAGCGGGCTGGTGCATCCAACAGGGCCTTTGCTATGATCTTGTCCGGAGTGTTCTCAGCGGCTGGCAGTATAGCCACTGCCATTCTTTCCACGCTATCGAACTCTTTTTGGAAAAATAGCAGCGATTTTGAGCCGTTATCAGGCGTAGATACATCGCAATGCCAGGCAGCCAGATAGTCTATTTTCCAGCCCCTTGTGCCTACATACTGTTTGAAGTGATCTGGGGGGCTGGTATCTACCAGAGCAGTAACCGAGTAGTGTTGATGAAGTGCTTGCGATCTAATTTCACCGGTTTCGGCCGGTTTTGTTACCGTGTAATAAACATCAAAACGATACGTTGTTGTTACTTTGGGTGTATCTGTAACAAGAGTTTTGCCAGTAACCACCTGGCCAGCTCCAAACCGCCCTCCTGAAACAACCACTTTTGTACCTGTGAAATACCACCGTAGCTTTACAGTTTGGCCAGGTGTTATAACTGCCGGTTCAGCAATCACTTCGCGGTCGGCGCGGCATGGCAAACACGCCAGCACCGATAAGCCAATTAGAAGCATGGCAGACAGGGGCAATCGCGCGAGCCTGTGCATTGCATAAAGTCCTTTGCAAACCCCGATAACTGCGAACTCGGGTGATAATTATGAAAGTGAATGGCGCATGGTTGTGGGGAACCGGATACGGTTCCCCACACTATTGATGGCGCAAACTATTAATAAGTGTTACGGACGTTTGTTACGATCGCCCCCGTTCTTCTGAGGGGCACCGCCCCCACCGCGTTGCTGACCGCCCCCAGACTTTTGGGGTGCAGATCCGCCCCGCTGACCGCCGTTGTTTGGCCGTTGCGCTGGAGCATTTCCACGCTGCTGGCCGGCAGGATTAGATCGCTGTGCTGGAGCATTTCCACGCATCTGGCCGGCAGGATTAGATCGCTGTGCTGGAGCGTTACCACGCTGCTGGCCGGCAGGATTAGATCGCTGTACTGGTGCATTTCCACGCATCTGGCCGGCAGGGTTAGATCGCTGTGCTGGAGCATTTCCACGCTGCTGTACCGCAGGATTGGTCCTTTGCGCTGGAGCGGCTCCACCCCGCTGAACTCCGCTTCCATTTTGTACACCATGATAGGATTTCTGGACTCCGCCGCCACGCGGAATGCCACCAACAGGTTTTTGTACCGCCCCACCACCACGCTGCATTCCGCCAATGGGTTTTTGTACAGCGCGCTGGCCGGCACCGGGTTGAACGCGGCCACCTGGCCGGGTTCCAATATTCGTGGGGGTAGTTCGTTGCTGTGGCCGTGTTGCGGTCGGCGGTGCAACGGCTCTTCTGCCAGCAAAAGATCCCGTGTTCGAAGGTGATCTGCCAGCCGGTGCCCGCGTTATTGAAGTGGTTCTGCCGGGAACTATCTGTCCCAGGTTGTTGCCACGATTGTTTGCGGCCCGAATTACCGCATTGCCGGTGGCGCCCCTAATTGCGTTGCCTGGTGCAGTGCGTGTTAGTGAAGTAGATGTACCATTTATGCCTGGCATGCCGCGCAGGTTCAATCCTGGTGAATTGAATGAACCCGAGTTGGCACGCCTTGCAACATTATTAGTTGTTGCAGCAATTGCCGCCCGGCCCGCAAAGCCGCTCGGAGCAGGGTTTATACCCCTTGTGAATGCACGTGTACCGGCGTAAGATGCTGCGAGGGTGCCTGGTGCAGCGGCGCGGCCATAGCCACTGAACGACCTATACGAACCACTCTGGTATGCCGCACGGACAAACGTGTTGTGGCTATACCAAACAGGATTTGTGCGCCACCCGGGATTGGCAACATAGAGTGTGTTTGCATAAACAAATGGGTAGTGGGAAGGAACCGAATAGTAGTGAAAATAGGGGCGGCCAAAGCTGATATCTACAAAGGTATCGTCACCGTTGGACCAACCTGCGCTAACCCACCACTGGCTGTGCCACCTGGGAAATAGAAATACGGAAGCAGCAAAGATTGGGATGGATACACCCCAGCCTACACTGTATACCGGGGCCACAATTATTGGTTCATAATCGGCATTCCACTGGCGTCCGTGGCGCCTATAAATTGGATCCCTATCATAGTAATAAACGTAGTTTGGTTCGTCTTCGTAACTCCGGAAGTAGTGATGATCGGCATCTGAGCTTGCACGGTAATAATCGTCGCGAGCGGAATCATAGTACAGTGGGTACATTGCTCCCGTGGATGGAAGGTATGTTGCCGCGTAGTAATGGCCATTATTATCTCTTGCAGCAGCGTACAGATGGTGATCAACATCTTGTAGCCAGTACTTATTTTGGTACTTCACCAGGCTAAGCTTCTTGTGGCGCTGGGTTACATGGGCTGGCACTGGCGGTAAGTGCTGCACAATCTCAATGGCGTTTGGGTTAGCGGCCACCTGTGGTGGTGGCGGCACGGATTGGGTCATCTCCGGCCCATTCACTTCGGTGGGCAATTCCTCGGTAGCTGCCGTTGCAACAACTGCGGTGCTGGCACCCGAGGAGAGGGCAACAGGAGTTGCGTGAGAGCGGCAGCCCGTTGCGAATACGGTACACGCCAACCCGGCAGTGCCAACAAGCAGTGATTTAAGTGTTAGTTTCATAATACGCACTTCCATTTTTCCGCACGGGCGATATTACTGCGCAGCATCAAACGGTATGGTGCTCGAGCCTCTTCGCTTATGGATGACATGGCAATGTGCTCATTTTGTTCCATCCGCTAGCGGCTCAATCAATGTATGGGCTGTCTGCCACGGGTAGCCTTCATTCGTGCTTGCTGCAAGTTTGAGAACAATGGAACATCCCTTGTGTGACACCGTCCTTCTACTACCTGGAACGGAATGTTAACAAGTGCAGGTGTGTACTCTGCATCGTTTCCAAAGGTGTGAGAGAAGGAAAAAGCTATGAGTTATTGTCAGATGAGTACTAACAGACGCACCGCCATTGGCATGGTGGCAGCTGGATTATTTTTTGGTGCGGGATTAACACAATCTTTATCTGCTCAGGAGCGAGAACGCGGAAGTGTGGTTATCTATCCCGTGGTATTTGCACGTAACAGTGGCAACGCAACCTCACGCAAAACCGCCATAGATTGCATTGAAGAGGCCATGCAAAAGGGTGGATATTCCCTCATTTCACGCAATGTGGCAGCAAATACCTGGCGGCGAATGGGCATAGCCAACCCCACTGCTGAAACGCCGGTAAGTGCCGCCGATCTTGCCCGTTATGGCGAGGCCCTGAAGGCCCGCTACGTAGTAACTGCCGTGGTGGATTTCCACACACGAAGTATCTGGGTGGATCTTGGGCCGAAGACGGTATCTACCGCAACCGTTGACATCATGATTACCGACGTGAAAACAGCTCACACCGTTTACTCTCGAGAAGATGTTGCCGCCCGCAGCGACGAGAAGTTTGATGTGGTTAAGGCCGCTGCAGATCTGCTGCTGACTCCGCTGGTTACCGTAGTAAGCGGTGGGCCAAAAACACCCCACGAGCAGAGGGCAGTTCAAATTGCTGTGGCGCGTGCCATGCGCGGTTGGATTAGGCCGAGTGAGGATGATTATGACCGCAGGCGGAATTAGTTTTAAGCACAATGAAATGTGAATGAGGTAACGAGAGGCAAGGTAATACCCGGCCTCTCGTTATCTGTATTGGTTTGCCACCGCATTCACGGGTAAGTACCTTACACTTACCTGTTGTAGTAGAAGGGCTCGTTAATTGCAGTCGACGAATGAGATTACAATACTGGGCGACCCGGACGCATTGAAACCGCACGTCTACAAACTTGCGGCTAACATTCAGGAGTGGCCATCAATACTGCCTCATTACCGGTACGTGAGGGTATTGGAGCAATCTCGGCGGCATAAGGTCGCCAAGTTTGGAGCCCGCCGTGGTTACTTCCCGGTATACTGGAAGGCCCGGCAAAACCTGTACCCGGAAACAAGCAGAATTACTTTTGAACATACGGGTGGGATTACCCGGCGTATGCAGGTGGAGTGGCGAATGCAACCATGCGAAGGCGGATTGCGGGTAACCATTTACCACGAATTAAGTTACCCAATACCGGTGCTAGGCCCACTGTTTGCCCGAAATGTTGTTGGTAAGTACTTTGTACAACACATAGCGGATCAAACGCTTCAGTGCTTTAAACAGCTACTGGAGGGACTCCATTAACGTAAAGTGTGCACTAACCTACAAACCATAAATATCACCGTGCAATTAGCTGAGCCCTTAAGCCGTGAGGGGTGCGCAGAGTAACGGTGGGCCAGGGAATTATGGGTTCATCGCGGGGTATCTCAACCTGATACCTGTTTACTATGGCTGCAAGTACCAGGCACGATTCTATCATTGCGAAATTTCTACCCATACAGATGCGTGGGCCGGCACCGAATGGGAAGTACGCACCCCTGGGAATGGACTCGGTTTCTGAGCCCAGCCACCGCTCTGGCCGAAATGTGTTTGGATCAGAGAATATCCGTGCCGACCTTTGCATTAACCACGGGCTGGTCATTACAATCCCCCCGGCAGGGATAGCGCATTCACCAATGGTTGTTGCCTCAATGGCTTGCCGCCCGATCATCCACAGTGGCGGGTACAGCCGCAAGGCTTCTGAGATTACGGCCCGCGTGTAGGGCATATTCGTTAAATCTGATAAAGTAGGCGAGCGCATAGTGTTGCCAAGTACGCTTCGAACCTCCGTATAGAGCCGCGCATCTTCTTCGGGATGCCCGGCAAGCAGCACAAGTGCCCAGGTTAGTGCTACAGACGAACTCTCGCTGCCCGCACCAAGAAACGTTTTAACCTGGCCGTGGAGCTGAGCTCGGTCACTGCCTTCACACTGGTATCCTGGCATCATCGAAACAAGATCCTGCCGTGCGAAGCTCTGGCTATCAGAACCGCTTTGCTCCAGACGCTGCGAAATGAGATTTGTTATAACGGAATCCAGCCTCCGCGCCGCCCGTATTTCCCGGCTGCTTGCAGGCAGAGGCCCCATACCAAACAGGCTATATCGGGAGCCGAAGCAAACCATCAGGGTATCCAGCGCATCGGCAACCTCGGTTACCCAATCTGGCACTGTTGGATCTGCCCCAAACAGCAATCTGCCTGCAACTTCCAGTGTGAGTTGAGTCATCTCTCGCTGTAGATTAATCGCCTCACCGGCAGTCCATGTATCGATCCGCTGAAGTGATAGTTCAGAAATCATCTCAGCATATCGCTCCATACGGCTGTTTTCAAAAGCATGGCGGCAACCATCATGGCGGGTGCGCCATACAGGTCCCTCGCTGTTAACAAGCCCATCGCCCAGCAATCGGTTTACAAAGGGGGTTCGAAGCCATTCTGGCTTTATGAAGTTACGATGATCTGTTATCAGCACCTGCTCGATATCTGCAGGCTCGAGCAATAGAAACAGCTTTTTGTGGAGAATACGAAGCGAAAGCACACCACGGTTATATCGGCCGCAATCGGTTAAGAACCATAGTGGATCTGCATTGAAGGCCGGTAAATGGCCGGTTATGGCATGAGGAACATCTGTGTTGAAATCAGATCTACCAATTCTCATAGGATGTGTCAACTTTATCTCCGGAATATGGTTGCCTCTTGTTTATGGGACTTTGCGGACAAAATTAGGCTCCGTTTGCACCTCAAACCCGGCCAAATAGCAGGCATGCATTTATGCCGCCAAACCCAAATGAGTTTGAGAGAACGGTATCAACCTGTGCGGTACGGCCGGATGGCTCTGCGATGTAATCGAGATCGCAAGCAGAATCTGGTGTAGTTAAATTAAGCGTTGGTGGTAACCAACCATCATGAATAGCCAGGAGAGATATGGCGGCTTCCCATGCTCCTGTGGCCCCAAGTGCATGCCCGTGGTAACCCTTTGTTCCGCTAATAGGCACCTGGTAGGCGCCTTCCAAAAACACCTGTTTTATGGCCTGAGTTTCGGTAGCATCATTCAATTGCGTGCTGGATCCGTGTGCGTTGATATATCCCACATCCTGCGGAGCCACACCACCCAAACGCAGGCACTCTCGCATGCAGCGTGCTGCTTGCTCTCCATCTGGCCTTGGGTGCGTCATATGGTGCGCATCGTTTGTACATGCATGTGATAAGAGCTCGCCATAGATGCGCGCACCACGTAGCATTGCGTGGTTAAACTCTTCCAACACAAGAATTGCCGAGCCCTCTGCCATTACAAACCCATCTCGATCTTTATCAAATGGGCGCGATGCCGTTGCGGGATCATCGTTACGGGTGCTCATGGCGTGGATAATTGCGAATGCTCCGTAACAGAGTGGGGAGAGAGGTGCCTCGGCTCCGCCAGCAAGCATCACATCCGCTGTTCCGTCCCTTATGAGATCCATCGCATGGCCAATTGCGATAGGCGATGCCGCGCAGGAGTCTCCATTAGCGGTGGAAGGGCCCGTAAGTCCCAGCTCGATGGCGATGTTGCATGAACCTGCACCGTTGAACACGCTTAGCGCAAGCATAGGGTTTACACCGCGAGTGCCTCGCTCCATGAAACCGGCGTATTGCTTCTCGGCAAAAGCGATTCCGCCGAGGGCGGTACCCAGGCATACTCCAATGCGGTCTCGGTCTGCTTTTTCCAGATCAAGGGATGCATCTGCAATAGCCATCCTTGCGGTAGCTGCGGCAAATTGTGAAAATCTATCAAGACGTTTCAGTTTCTTGCCACACAGGAAAGGTGTAAGGTCAAAGGAATCAACACTTGCTGCAACATGGGTCACAAAGTGAGAGGTATCGAAATCAGTGACTGTGCGCACTGCAGACTGCCCGGAGTGCAGACCAGCACGCAGACCATCCACACCAACACCAATGGGCGTGATTGCCCCAATGCCAGTAACAACAACGCGCCGTTTGCCAGGGGTTGGACCGGGGTAGGATGCACGTAAAGTCTCTTCCCCGGGTTGTGCAAAATGAATTCTGTCATACTGCAGAGTATTGCCTTCACAGGTAGCCTGTTTAAACACCGTAATGCGTCCCCCAAACCGCCATTGCCATGCGGCAAGGTGGAATAACTCACGAAAGATATGGAGACGACGGAAAAACGGCAAACTATGTTCGAATATTGTGCGTGGCGAGAAAACGCAGAAAGCTAACGTGGCCAATGAAATCACGCAAACCCCGCACGCTATCCGCATGGGATACCCCTGCCAGGATAGATATGCCTGAACTTATCGATGATCCGAAACAGCCCTATGAGGACCTGCGGCAAAGCATGATCGATGTTCAGCGGGCAAACAGGTATCTGGGCGGAACATCGGTGATCAAGCATCAGGCCGTATCGTGGCTGCGTGCTGCAGCTGTAAAGCGCAAAGAAACAGCAGAGCCAGTATCGTTTTTGGATGTTGCTACGGGGTCTGGTGATTTGCCTTTAGCGGTGCTTGCGGCCGCTGCACGAGAAAAGGTGCCGGTAAACATCATAGGTTTGGACTTTAGTGGGCCAATACTGCGGTTTGCATCAGAACCTGAACAAGTTGGAAGGCAACAAGCAATTCGGCTTGTGCGCGGCGATGCTTTTGAGCTTCCGTTTGCGGATGCGAGCGTAGATTATGTGGTGTGCTCACTGGCATTTCATCACTTTGGCCAGGATGGAAGCACTGCGGTGCTGCGTGAGATGGAGCGTGTTTCACGGCGAGGATGGCTGGTTAACGATTTGCGGCGTGCATGGTCGGCCTGGTACCTTTTTCGGATCGTTTCATTTATTGCCAGAATGAACAGAATGACCCGGCATGATGGACCAGCCTCAGTGCTACGCGCCTATTCTGTGGCGGAGTATCATTCAATGCCTCAATCGCTGGGGTTAAAACCCGGTACCGACTACACGTTAAAGAGAAGCCTGTGGTACCGTGTTTCTATGGTTCGAAATAAGTGAGGAATCGATTAGGTTACGTTCATTGCACGCTAACCTTCAGTCTCCTGGGCAAATGCCTGCGGTGTCATAACCCTTAGCGCGCGACGTGCTATGCCGAAGTGCATGGGTGTTTTGTATTTGATATCCCCATCTACGGTTATACGTATGGGCTTCTTTGTCTCGAGCAAAATGTCGGTAGTAGTAAAAGTGTGAACTTCGTTCAGAGTATCCTGATGCCCACCTGGCAGACGAAGGGCACACCATACCAACCCCCACCTACTTCTTGAAGCCACCACATAAGCCGTAAGTTTGCCATCAACAATGGTTGCTTCGGTGCCTACCGGAAATGGGCCAGCATGAAACCGTCCATTACCAACAACCACCTGTAATGCCCTAAAACTGCATCTGCCCTCTGGCATAGTTAACGTTACTCGGAATGGTTGTACAAGCAGCATTGCTCGAGCAATTGCATAGGTGTAGGCAAAACGGCCCAGTCTGCGTTTTTCACTTTCATCCAGCCCCTCTGTAATAAGGGTGGTAAGCCCAACTGTGGCAATATTAAGGAAAAAACCATTCCCGGCTGTGCCAAGGTCTACGTGGGAAACCTTACCTTCCATCAGTACTTTGCACGCAGGTTCCAGCGCAGGCTCTATACCCAGATCCCTTACAAACTGGTTTCCTGTTCCAAGCGGCAGCACCCCAAGAACGGCCTGCGTACCAACAAACAGGTTAACAACCGAATTAAGCGTGCCATCCCCGCCACCAACAATAATAAGCTTTACACCCTCAGATATTGCCTCGCTCACCTTCGCCTGGATGTCCGCTGTGCGGTCCATCTGCCATGCATAGGCCTCTCTCAGGCCCAACGCCACAAGCATGCTCTTTGCTGCAACATACTGCTGGGCCCCATGGTTGGAACCAGCATTTACAATCAAGATGGCATTTTTTAGTCGATCCATAAGTGCTCTCTGGAATAGCGTATCCAGCCCTGCAGTTTCGATTTACAGAATTTTACGCGTGTTCCGGTATAGGACGCTCGGTTTTAACTCTACTGTTCCATCAATTCGGAGGTGTACTCAATCGAAGCGTGGGCACAAGAAAATGGAACCGGCACACTACAAGCACCGATCCCACTGCTGCAAACCACCAATTGCTGCCGCTGCTGAGTAGTGTGGAAGTGGGTGTACAGGTGTTATTAGAAACAAAAGAGGGAACATGAAATGGTAAATCTTATCTGGACCGCAATCGTTATTCTGTTCGCATTGTGGGTAGTTGGATTGGTTTTGAATATTGGCGGTGGCCTGGTTCACATTTTGCTTGTAGTTGCTGCTGTGTTGGTCGTCTACAATTTCGTAACTCGTGGTCGGGCAACGCTGTAAGGAAGTCTGATCTTGCAGCATGTAGCATACACACCCATCAGGAGAGTTTTGTAATTGAAAATCCTGGCGTTTGCACCTGATCACTATTCCGATCTGGAACGCATTCTCACAATGGTGTATCCCGGTCATACCTTTGCAGCATGTGGCCTTGCTGCTCAAGATGATGCATTGCCAGATTACTGCAGGCAGCAACGCTGGGTTGGAGTTATAGCCGATGAAGTTGTAGGTTATTGCGAGTACCGCCAGACGCCTGCACTGTATCAACTGGGTAACTTCAGTGTAAATGTTGCTGTGCAACCGGGCTGTGGTGGGCGCGGCATAGGATCTCGGCTATATGCACATGCAGTTTCTCAACTGGGGCCATTAAACCCAATTGCCATAAGGTGCACCGCGCGCACTGCTGATGTGGCGAGCATGGCATTTTTGGAGCACCGGAAGTACCGGCCGCTAATGCAGATAGTTGAATGGTGCTTAGATCTGGATGCAATACATCCACCGCAAAGTGTTAAGACGGACACAACAGCGGTGGCAGAAATTGCAATTGATACCGTAGCTGGACTTAAGGGTGATCCGGAGAGAAATCGGAAGCTCTATAGCCTTGTGAAATATATTCGGCAAGACATCCCGATGTCTTCCACGCTTGTTGATTATGAAGAGTTTACCGAAGGTTACCTTGGCGATAGCTCCTATGATGCGGATGCCGCCTTTGTAGCAATTGATGGGCGCGGTGACTACATTGGGTACACCTGCATGATTGGCGACGGCAATGCGAGCCTTTACATGGGTTTGACCGGTGTGAAACGAGAGTACCGACGGCGAGGGGTGGCAACGCAACTTAAACAGTGCTCAATTCGCTATGGCCACGAGAATGGTTACCGGTGCATCAAGTCATTTTGCTCAGCCCAAAATGCACCTGTTGAGGCGCTGAATGCTCGATGTGGTTTTGTGCCGGTGGATGCATGGTCACACTTCGAGCGGAACTGCTGTCACGCGTTCTGATTTACATCTGTTCTATTCGAAACCTGGAATAAGGAGAATGGCGGAGGCGCTCTTACAGCTAAGGCACTGGTGCAATCCAAATTGGATGTGCTCTCTGCCTGAGTTACCGATTGCCTCTGCTGAAATAATACTATGGAATTACTGGTACTGGGCGTGCTTATTGGTGCGGGCGCTGCAAGGCGCAAGTCTGTTACGAAAGCAATGGCAAAGGGATATCTGGCAATGGCAGAAACATCCAGCCATCTGCGCCAGGATCTCAATGATGCAATCCTTGAAGCCAGGGCCGATCAGGCTCGCGAAGCCGCGGCAATCGAGCTTGAGGCGATGGACTCACAATGCGATGTGATGCTGGATCAAAATGAGATGAACGCGGATTATGTGGTGTCCACGCCTACATTAACGGTAGTTGAAAACATCATTACGGGTGGAGATCCGAACAATCTTGATATGGAAGCAACGTGTGCGGACTTAGACGCAGAATGCACGCAAGCTGGGCAACGGGCATCTGTGCAGCTAATGAAGGGCGTAGCAAAAGGCTTTATGAAGATTGCGGATATCACCCGCAATGCAGCAACTCATGTTCGTGAAGATATGCGGGATGCTATGGAAGAGGCCCGCTACGAACGTGAACAGAGCGCAAGCAAGAAAGAAAATACGCTGGCAGACGAGTTAGACTTGCTGGATTTTACAGTAATTATTGAACCGGAAGTGCTTGTGCCCGTATTTGTAGAAGCCGTGCCGATTGCTATAGAAATACCGGTAGTTGTGAAGCCAAAGCGGGTACGGAGTGTGAAGATGGCTGCTTCAGAGAACGGCAACTCACCCGCAAAGCCTGCAAAAAAGGCACCTGTTAGAGTGCCGGTAAACGGGGCAGCTGATGGCGCTGCTTCCTCGATGCCGCCGGTAGCGACAGCACTTGACAGCGACCCGGATTTTATTCCGCCTAACCATTAGATCAGGTAGGTGGACTAAAAGAAACTATCACTCTGTCTATTGGCCCGGGCAGCCGTGAATAGCAATGTTGGATGCGGGGCGAATTGCAGGCGCGTGTTCCAAACATCTCGGAAAGAGTGTAATAGTGACAGCTCGTTTAAGCTCTAACAATACGCAGTTTATAGCAACCACAAAACAGCGCCAGCATGCGGAGGGCTCAATTGGCGCATCAAAGCCTGCATGTGTGGTGCTAGTGAAGCACCACTTCCCCGGGCGATTGCGCTTGCAACTGCCGCGCCTGCGCCGAAATGAAGTGCTCGCTCGTGAGTTTGAACAGCATCTAAAGTGCGTTCTGGGAGTTACGCAGGTAGAGGTATCGGCCGAGAGTGGGTTTGTGGTTGTTCATTACAATGCAGAAACCCACCGGCCAGCGGGCATTATTCCAACCGTTCGTAATGTTCTTAAGGCTGCTCTGCACGCTCTCGCGTCGCCAGATCGTAATAACCCGCGTTTCAGTTCGGCATCGGTGCCAGCCACGGGCAGTGATCTCATTCAAGAGTCCGGCCCGGGTATTCATCCGCTGCTATTCCCCGCAATATCAATTGCTATTTCTGCGATTGGTGGATTGCCTATTGTGCTGGTAGTTGGTGCCCTCGCCCTGGCAAGTTTGCCAACTGCGCTTGGGGCTCTTGAGGGAATTAAGCAGCGAAGGTTTAATGTGGCACAACTTGATATTGGTGCCTTGATAACGCTGGGAGCATTGGGGCAGTTTACCACTGGTGGAATCATGACGGGCTTAATTGGCCTTGGCGAGCTCATCAGGATGAAGACAATGCGCACATCGCGCAAGGCAATTTCTGAGCTGATGTCTCCTGCCGGGCAATTTGCGTGGGTAGAGTGCAACGGCACAATGCTTTCTGTGCCTCTGGATAGCCTGCAGCCGGGAGATATTGTTGTTGCCTATCCTGGTGACCATGTGCCCGTTGATGGAATTGTTGTGGGTGGGCGCGCACTGGTGGATCAGAAACTCTTGACGGGAGAATCTGTGCCGGTGGTAAAGATGGAATGTGATGCGGTATTTGCTCTTACCACCGTGGTGGATGGCCAGATTAGGATAATGGTTGAGCATATTGGTTCAAAAACGCGTGCCGGACGCGTTGTTGAAATGATAGAGAATGCTCCACTATCCGATACACGGGTTTCTAACTACGCAGCAAAAGTGGGCGATAGGCTTGTGCCTGCCATTTTTGCCCTGGCTGGTGGTGTTTTACTGTTTAGTGCCGACCTATCGCGCATGGCTTCCATTTTGATACTGGATTTTGTTACGGGCATCCGGGTATCTGCTCCAACAACAATTTTGAGCGCCATGACGGGTGCAGCCAAGCAGGGCATCTTTATAAAGGGCGGTAAAGCCATGGAAAACCTTGCCGAGGTAGACGCAATTGTATTTGATAAAACAGGCACGTTAACCATGGGATCGCCTGTGGTTACAGAGGTGCTGGTAACAACAAGAGACTACACTGGCGACGAAGTGCTGCAATGGGCAGCATCTGCAGAGGCAAACCTAAAACATCCGGCAGCAAAGGCTGTTGTTGAGGCAGCAGTTGCACGTGGCCTTAGTATTCCCAGGCTTGATTCTATGGAATACGTTATGGGAAAAGGCGTTTCAGCATCCGTTCAAGGTTACAAACTAAACGTTGGCAGCCAGAAGTTCATGCAGGAGCTTGGTATAGAGTTGGAGGGAGCACTTCCGATTGTTGCGAGGTGTATCGCGCTCTCAAGTTCCATGGTGTTCTGCGCGATGGATGGGCAGTTAATAGGCCTCATTGCATACACCGATCCGCCTCGAGAGGAAAGTGCTGCAGTAATATGTGCCCTGAGGGAAAGGGGCGTGAAGCGAATTGTGATGCTAACGGGCGATAACCGCCGCGCGGCCGAAACAATTGCCCAACAACTTGGGATTACAGATATTATTGCGGATGCATTTCCCGAACAAAAGGCAGATGTTGTTGATCAGCTAAAGAGTGAAGGTTTTAAGGTTGCCGTAATTGGTGATGGTATAAACGACTCACCGGCATTTACGAGGGCCGATGTTGCGATATCTTTACGGGATGCAGCCGATGTTGCGAAAGAAACAGCAGATGTGATATTGCTGGATGGTGATCTACTTGGCCTTCCCCTTGCTATCGACCTTTCGCGTAAAGCCATTGCAATACTGAAGCAAAATGTCGATATCATAATCGCGCCCACCGTTGTGGGCATCGCAGCCGCAGCGGTGGGCCTTTCCAGCCCACTGATATCAACGCTGATCAATAACGGTACCACAGTAATAACAGGCTTAAATGCATTGAGGCCGATGTTCCCAAAAGAGAAGTCCCCGGTGATGTTATCAAAGCTAAACAACGCCGCAATCAGCGTGAAAGAAGCAGAGACTTATGATGAGCAACACAATAGTACGGATGCCGAGTTACAGGCAGATTGTAGCGCAACTGGTTCCAATCGGCAAGCGACTGCCGGCATATGTAAAGTTATCGTGGGCGCTGGCGTTTGAACCAACAATTCCGCTGATGCACAGGTCGTGGCTCTATGCCACCGTGGTGTACATACTTTCTCCTGCTCACTTTGTTATGAACGTAGTGCCAATTATTGGCCAGGTAGATTGGATAATGCTGCTTATGTTCAGCATTCGGCAGGCCATAAATCACTGTCCTGCCCCGGTACTTGCTAAGTTGTACAGCTCGGTAAAGCTGCACCCAGAGCAGCTGCACGCAGATATTGAAACACTAACACGCCTCGTGCATGATGGAAGCACAGCAGCATACATATCCCTTGAGGCAAAGGCGCCCATGGTTAAACGCATGGGTAAGCAAGCTACCTTTGCAGGCAAGGTTGCAGGCGGATTGACTCGTAGGGTTGCGGGGCGCCTGCGTAGCCAGCCTGTTTGAAAGTATGCACAGCATTGTTTTGTGGTAAGGGAGAATTACTATGGATCCGATTTCTCTAGTTGTAGAGATAGAGATTGCAACACTTGTGCTTGCCGGTGTTGCTTCTGTTGCTACCTGGGTTTCACACAAAAATCAGCAGCGTGCACACAGGCAGCGTGAGAGGCAGCATCAGGAGATTAAAGCCATCTCCGAACGCCGCTCTATCGACACTGTTTCACGGTAGGCCCGGAAGCAATAACCAGAGTGTTTGTTTTAGTCTGCGGAGAGTGCAAATGACGCTATGCAAATAGTAACTCTACTTGTGCTAGCAATTTCTACCAGTCTGGATAGTCTTGGGGTGGGGGTTATCTATGGCCTGGGCGGCATTCGCATTCGGGTTGCTTCCCATCTATGTATATGTGCGGTTATGATGGCTATAACGTGGGGAGCCGTTGCCGCTGGCAACGAGGTTTCTACCTATCTGCCAGAAGCAGTGGCACGGGGCATTGGTGCCATCAGCTTTTCCGTTACCGGCATATGGATACTGTTGCCACTTATGCACAAGAAGCCTGGCATTGCAGCACCCGGCCGAGATGTGCCTATAGATCGCGCAGTATCACCGGTAGATCTGCTAAAAGATCCTGAGACTGCGGATGTAGATGGCTCGCGCACTATCGAGCTGAAAGAAGCCTTATTGCTGGGGATTGCTCTTTCGGTTAACAACATCTTCGGCGGAATGAGCGCGGGAGTGCTTCATATCAACCCATTTGAAATGGCGGCTCTCTCGGTGATATTTAACGTAATCTGCCTGCTAAGTGGGCAAGGCGTTGGGGCTCACTTTTATGCCACTAACTTGGGCCGCCATGCACAGGTGGTATCTGGAATAATGATGATTAGCCTTGGGTTATGGCAGTTGCGCTAACCAACGGTCTATTCATGAGGCGCCTGCAGCCGCAATAGGTTTGGGAGTATGGTAACTGGCCGCGGTTTAATCCGCAGCCTCTAATTGCATCGCTGGTGCTGTTGTGGATCATGTTATGTTAGGTAACTAACCCAGGGAATATTAAATGGAACATTGATGCCTCTGGCTGTGTCTTGCTTCCGAATGTGCAACCTCTGGTACGTTGCGATCATGTGCTCATTTCCACTTGTTTTGGGCTCACACCCGGTTGGGGCATCCAACAGTTACATTCAACCGATGCCGTTCCTATTCGGTGTCGATATGACCGAAACAATTGCATGTTCCAGTGATGGGCAGGTGTGAGGCACGTTTGTGGTTCTCACGCCATGTCATCTGTTTGAAAAGGAGAAGCATCTTGAAGCTCTCATCGCGTATTGGTCGATTTGTCACCGCTACTAACCCGGTTATCGTAATGGCTGCGCTCGCTGTTACGGGAATTACTGCACAGGCACAGGTTCTCGGCTCCGCCGCCAACTATGGAGTACTCGCTGGTTCCACTGTAACAAATACCGGCGCATCTGTGATTACAGGAAACGTTGGCGTAAGTGCAGGAACGGCAATCACTGGTTTTCCTCCGGGGATCATTCTCGGCGGAACGCAGCATTCTAATGATGCTTCCGCCGCGCAGGCGCAGGTTGATATGTTTACTGCCTTTACCGCTATCAACGCTGAGGGGGCTACTCTGGCGTTAACTGGCCAGGACCTGGGTGGGTTAACCCTAACACCGGGAGTCTACTTCTTCAGCAGTTCAGCACAGCTTACAGGTGCGCTCACCCTCAATGCGCTTGGTAACGCCAATTCTCGGTTCGATTTTATCATTGGCAGTACGCTTACGACGGCTTCTGGCTCATCGGTAATCTTGGAGAACGGTGCTTCGGGAAGCAATGTTTTCTGGGCGGTAGGCAGTTCCGCAACGCTGGGTACCACTACCAGCTTTCAAGGAAACGTTCTTGCATTTGCAAGCATAACTGCGAATACTGGTGCCACGGATCCTTGCGGTAGGCTTTTGGCACACACGGGAGCAGTAACGCTCGATTCAAATACGATAGGTGGTGGATGTTCTGGTACTTCACCAGACCCGGGCGGCAGAACTCCGGAGCCTTCGGCATCCGTTTTGCTTCTGTGTTTTGGCACGGCATGTTTCGCAGCACGCAGGCGGATGAAATAGAGCGAAACTAGTTGTTGTTAATCTGTTGCTAAGCTCAGTGTTTTATTGGTTGTGAGGCAGGGGCATTTCACGGTTCATCTGCACGAAACGTGATAGCACGTTGCCGGGGAGTATACCATTGACTACTATCACTAAACCGGCTCACAAAGAGCACAAGCCGGCGGCAGGCAACGACCGTAACTCCGTTGTTGCTGTTTACCGCACGCATGAAGAGGTGGAAGTTGCGGTGAAGGATCTTGAACAGGCTGGCTTTGATATGACAAAGCTATCGATAGCCGGCAGAGATAACCACACCAGTGAGCACGTAGTTGGTTACTACAACACGGGTGATCGAATGAAGGCATGGGGTAAGACCGGTGCCTTCTGGGGTGGACTCTGGGGATTTATGTTTGGCGCCCTATTTGTTGTGCCCGGCATAGGGCCAATCCTTGTTGCCGGCCCACTGGTAGGGTGGGTGATTGGAGCTCTTGAAGGAGCTGCAGTTATTGGCGGGCTAAGTGCGCTTGGAGCAGCCCTTGTGAGCGCAGGGATACCAAAGGACAGCGTACTTAAGTATGAAACAGAGCTTGAGGCTGGCCGGTACGTACTTCTTGCACATGGCACACGCAAAGATGTGCAGAGCGCTAAGGCAAAGTTAACCAGTACGGATCATATGGGTGTTACTGAATACTCCAGTTAGCTCACACTGCTTACATGTGTGCATTAACATGATGGCGATGTCTCTTCGATGGGAGGCATCGCCATTTATTTGAAAGAGGGCAGTCGCCCACCAGGCAATGCAACAGTCTACGCTATCTGGCAGAATTGCAGAAATAGTGGAACACGCTATTTGCTCACCAAGTCATCCGAGCAGAGGGGCGCGCTGGTTTCATTCCCCGGGGAATTACGTTCTCTGCTGCAATACAAAGCACTCCATGATGTGTGTGGAGTGTAGGCTGGATATCGCCGACTCAAAAGGATGGGGCCAAATGTTAAGACGCGCACACGAACTTCACGGAGTGGTAATCCACGCCCGAGATGGCATCGTTGGTAACCTGGATGAGATACTTTTTGATGATGCACAGTGGACCGTTCGGTACCTGGTAGTTGAAACCGGTACGTGGTTAAACAAGAAAAAGGTACTGCTATCACCGATTGCTATAGGCTTTAGTAATTGGGAAAACAATATTCTAAATGTTAACCTCACACGAACACAAATAGAGAATAGCCCGGATGTTGAAACCGATGAACCTGTTTCTCGCCACTGGGAAGCCAGATACCACGAGTACTATGGCTGGCCCTATTACTGGGGTGGCCCAGGCGGGTGGGGATCCTTCTCGTTTCTTAACGGCACGGCTCCGGCACCCGCATCGTTTGCCGGGGTTGCGGTATTAGATACCGCCCGTGTGGATGTATCTGAAGGCGATTGCCATCTGCGCAGTTCCAAAGAAGTAATTGGATACCGCATAGCTGCAACAGATGGATATATTGGCCATGTAGACGACTTTATTGTTGATGATCAGTCCTGGCGAATTCGATATATCGCGGCCGATACACGTGTTATCTGGCCAGATAAACGTGTTCTGCTACCACTTAACTGGATTGAAAGCGTGGATTGGCCAGATCACACAGTAAAGATGAACATCTCCTGCGATCAAATAGAGAACGCACCGGAATGGGACCATCATGTGCCAATAAGTGCAGAGTTTGAAGATAGCCTCTACTGCTACTGTGTTCGGCAATGGCCTGCAGCGGTGCCAGCAAATGAGCCAAAAAAGGATGACCTCATTCCCATGGTTTAGGCAGAGGTTAGAGCGGCTGGCTCAGTTTACATAAAGTTGATTGTATGCATTGTGATGGCGGTTCTGGCTTACTCTCCAGAACCGCCTTTGTGCTCAATACCGCAAATGTATCTTAAAGGTGTACCCTGGCCGACTTCGCGTGGAACATTCGCCTGGCAACCGCTGTCATCTCCTTGCCCACACACATAAGTATCAAAAAATACCTGTGTACTAGACGCAGCGGCACGCATTAATGCTCTGGTCTGCATTCAGTAACTGTGTGAGAAAGAAGTAGATCAGGAAATGAAACCACTTTATAGATTGATGACATTGCCTCTATTGACATCGATAATTCTGGCATCCGGGGCAATTGTTGGAGCGCAAGACCAGGGCGAAATCGCCTCGCAAGCCGATGTGCAGGCTGCGTATCAGTCGCCGGAAGAGCTACAGCAAATGGTAGCACCGATCGCTCTTTATCCAGATAACCTTGTGGGGCAAATACTCTCAGCATCTACGTATCCCGCACAAGTTGTTCAGGCTCAACGCTGGATGCAGCAGAACAATGGCCTTTCCGGTGCAAACCTGGCGCAGGCTGTAGATAGGCAGCCATGGGAAGCAAGCATAAAGGAACTTACACAGTTTCCCGATGTTCTTGCAAATATGGATCAGAACCTTGCCTGGACTTCCACTCTGGGCGATGCCTACGTTAACCAACAGCAGGATGTATTAAATGCCATCCAGGTGATGCGTCAGCGTGCGCAAAAGGCTGGAAACCTGCAATCAAATGTTCAGCAAACGGTAAACATGGATGATGCCTTCATCTCCATTCAGCCTGTAGATCCTCAGATAGTATATGTGCCGCAGTACAATCCATGGCAGGGGTATGGATATCCTATTGTGATGTACCCGGGGTGGTCTCCCTACCCAGGACTTTACATCGTTACCCCAGGAATTGAGTTTGGAATTAGATTGAACTTTGGGCTTGTGCCGCGTTTTGGATGGGGATGGAGAAACTGGGGAATGGATTGGCGCCGGCGCAACGTTATGTTCAACAACAGCGCCTTTGTATCGCACAGCCCAACATTCGTACGCCGCAACAGCATCAATCGGGTAAATCCTGGCTCAATCCTGGCCGGAGGTATTCGGGGTGGTTCTCGCACTCCCATTGGCCGTCAGGACAATAACGGAACACGCAACCCTGTTGTACGCCCCGGAAATACCGGTACTCGCAATCCCGTGGTTCGGCCAGGCAATAGCGGCAATCCGCCCCCTGTTGTTCGCCCCGGGAATAATGGTACTCGTAACCCCGTGGTTCGGCCAGGCAATAGCGGCAATCCGCCGCCTGCTGTGCGCCCCGGAAATACCGGCAATCGCAATCCTGTGGTTCGGCCAGGCAATACCGGCAATCCGCCGCCTGCTGTGCGCCCCGGAAATACCGGCAATCGCAATCCTGTGGTTCGGCCAGGCAATACCGGCAATCCGCTGCCTGCTGTTAGGCCAGCACCAACGCGCAACCCTATTGGTCAGCCCGGCGCAAGCCCTGTTCGCCCACCTGCAACACGCACTGCCGGGCCAGCTCCTGGTGCCTTCAGTGGTTTTAACAATGGTGGAGTTACTCGCACCCAGTCTGCGCGTGGGCAAAACAGTGTTGGCAGAGGGTTTAGCGGTGGTGGCAATGCGGGCGGCAATAGCGGTGGTGCAACTCCACGTGGAGGTGCCAGTGGCGCTAACAGTGGCGGAAACAGTGGTGGCAATAGCGGCGGGGGCGTTCGTCGAAAATAGTTTGATGTATTGAAGAGGATTGCCTCAAAGGATCAAAACCGATGAAAACTATGAAAATGAATAAGGCGGCAATGTTAATTAAAGAAGTGGGAGCAAGAACAGCCCTATTGGTAGCCCTGTTTGCCGCCACAGCATTGGGCACATGTGTGGCGCAGAGCGGTCCCACAAAGCAGAAGTCTTTCGATTCTCCACTTCTTGCCGCTCACGCCCTGTTTGAAGCGGTTCAGCAAGATGATAAAGCCACTATCATGGCGATTTTAGGAGCAAGGAAGTCGCTGGTAAGCACAGATAAAGAAGATCGATATAAAGATGAACGAGCCCGGTTTGTCCAGAAGTATCAGGAAATGCACCGGCTTGTTCGGGAGCCAGATGGCACAACGGTGCTTATTATTGGCGCAGAGAACTGGCAGTTTCCGTTTCCGCTAATAGGCACGAAAGGATCGTGGCACTTTGACTCTGATGCGGGCATGCGTGAGGTTGTGTTCCGCCGTATTGGCGAAAATGAATCAGCAGCGATCGCGATGTGCAAATCTCTTGTGCGGCCTGATGGCCCCGGTGATAACCTGCCTGCTGGAATAACCAAAACATCCCACGGCTATATCATTCTTAGAGTTGTTGGCCGGAAATCAAAGGGGTGGAGATCGGCCGGTACAGGCGGAAGTAGTATGGGAAAAATGCTATTCGTTGCCTACCCAGAGGAGTACCGGTCTAGCGGTGTAATGACCTTCATGGTCAATACAGAGGGTGTTGTTTACGCCAGGGATCTGGGCCCAGATAGCATAATCGACCCCAAAAAGCCTACTGCGATTCGACCGGATTCATCGTGGACAATTGAGAAATGAACTGCGGAGGTATGGCGCAACTTACCTTCGTTTGCAGGCTTTTGCCTGTACCTGAGACCAGTCACCCGACTGGTCTTTTTGGGTAATAAAGTCGGTACCAACGATGGGCGTGCTGTCGGGAGCATGCGTGATAACATAAGGTGGCGATCAAAACAACCACTAGCGATTGAATACAGGCATTAACCCCACGATACCTGCACTGCTTCGGGACGTAACTGTTTCGCCTGAACCGCCTTCCTGCATTCCGGCGTACAGGAGACGTGCCTGGTGTTGCCTTTGGCAGTGCCAGCTGAATACCGATGGCAGCCGGGGAAACAGAAGATGTAAGATGGTAAGTTTTGAGCAGAGTGCGGCAGCAGCAGACAGTTCAGTCAGCACACCGCTTGCGTGCATCCTCACCCGTTGTAAAGCTGGTGATCCCCGTGCCTGGGATGCACTGATTAATCTTTACAAAATGCCCGTCTACAAGTTTGCTTATTCACTTTGTCACAATCACGATGATGCAGAGGATATCGCCGGTCAGGTATTTCTGCGCATCTACCTTAACCTTAGTTCATTTCGTTACGAGGCAGCCTTTACCGCCTGGGTGTTTCGAATTGTGAGGAACGCACACATCGATCTCTGTATGCGGGCCAGGCACAAAAATGATATAAGCATTGATGTACCGGCCGGCAATGGCGATTGGATTTCACCTGCAAGGGAAGTGGCAGACCCACAGGATGGCCCGGAGCAGCTTTGTATAGACCGTGAAACGCGGAATAATCTATCCCTGGCAATTCAGCGATTGCCAACAATACAGCGCAGGATGATGCACCTCTATCACATGGAGGGGAAGTCTTACGCCGAGATCGCGATTATTACTAACATCTCAATCGGAACCGTTAAGTCTCGCCTCAACCGAGCGCGGATAATGTTACGTGAGCGCCTGGATGCCGCACCCATTTCATCGTTGACGGCGTAGATCCCCCACAAATTCTTTGGACAAGTATGTATGAGCGAACCTTTGCAACGTAAATTGTGAGGCAAGAAAAGCTCTCCGGGCCATGCATAACATGTGCCGGAGGGCCTTTCCCGTATAGCCTGCGAATAGCGTTTGGGGTATACGTCGGTAACGGCTTCAGGGCACTGTAAATCCTTATCACAACGAACCGATCTAGCTCTGTTACCAGGCAGGTGCTGCCATTGGCACGGGAGAGCGTGCAGGCGGGGAGCTGCTGGTTTAGCGAGCAATCGCAATGGTGGCGAATTCGCCATTGGCCCCTATTCGAGAGCGCGTTGGTTCGTTTGTGAGGCCCTCAGCGCGGATGACCCGGTATCAACAATGTAAGTTACAGCTACTGCAGTGGTGCCTCTACCGGGCCCGGTAAATAAGGTGATTGCGCTCACAATCGTCCATTGTGTGGTTCCAAAGTGCTAAAATGTACCTATGCTTACAATTATTGCTATGGGTTGCGCAAGTTCGCAATTGCGAGCGCGTTCTACCGGCTGCAACAATTGTTCAGTCTGTTTCTTATCTTGAAAGGATACGTTTCCAGCCATGGCAAACACAGATAATAGCAACCAGAATGATGCCGCGGGCGATTTGTCGCGCCGCGAGCTTGTTGGGATGGCACTTGCCGCCGGCATAGTATCTACCGTTACTCCCGCTTCTGCTGCTGAAGTGGAGGTGATAGAAACAGAAGTCGAGGTAAAGACCCCGGATGGCGTGTGTGATGCAGTATTTATACATCCTACAAAAGGATCACATGCTGGTGTGCTGATCTGGACGGATGCCTTTGGCCTGCGCCCAGCCATGCGTGATATTGGCAAAAGAATAGCTGCCGAAGGTTACTCTGTGCTGGTTCCCAACCCGTATTACCGTGCCGCAAAGGCATCGGTAACGCATGGCGAGTTGGATACCACCAAGTTTAGCTTTCAGAATGCCGATGATATGGCAAAGCTGCGCAAGTACATGGGTGGCATAAGCCAGCCCGGTGCAGCAGAGCGAGATGCTGCGGCATACATCGCCTTTCTGGACGCTCAGAAGCAGGTAAACAAGAAGAAGAAAATTGGAACTCAGGGGTATTGCATGGGTGGCCCGCTGGTATTCAAAACCTGCGCAGCTGTGCCCGGTCGCGTTGGTGCGGGGGCCACCTTCCATGGTGGTGGCCTGGTAACGGATCAACCCAGCAGCCCACATCTGCTAATTCCAAAGATGAAGGCACACCTTTACATTGGTATTGCTTCTAACGACGATGAACGGCAGCCAGATGCGAAGGACAAGCTTAAAGAGGCATTTGCAACCGCAATGGTGGGTGCAGATATAGAAGTTTATAAAGGCGTTCATGGATGGTGCGTGCCAGATATGCCTGCGCGTGAAGGAGCCCCAATCTATAATAAGCCAGATGCGGAGAAAGCCTGGACAAAGCTGGTGGCGCTTTATAAATCTGCCTTAGGTTAATTTCACCACAGTACCTACATTTTCAAGGCGCAGTACACTCTGTACTGCGCCTTATTATTGCCTGCAATTACGCTCGTATCTAGATAGTTAGGCAGATATACGCTATAACTGGTGCACGTTACTTGCGGCGCTTGTTGCGGCGAAGGGCCGCGAAGCCTGTTACTGCGAGTCCGCTGATCAGCGCAACGGAGCCTGGCTCAGGTGTGGCTGCCGGTGTATTCAGGCCGCTGATAGCGAAGTCCTTAAAACTAACGGAGATGTTATCGTTGGTGCTGTTATTCTGCACGATCGCATCTACGGCAGTCAGTGCACTCGCATTCGCTTCTGAGAAGAGAACTGTGCCATCGTATGTGCCAGTAATTATTCCGCCAACACGCGAGATGTCGAAGACTCCTGCGTTGGTTACGGAGTAATCGCGTGCCTGGATGCTGCCGTTGAATACATGCGCATTCAGGCCACCAGTGTTATCCAGAGAATCGATGAACATCGAACCATTCTGATAGAATGTTTGAAGTTCTACCTGATTTGTAATGCCTCCATTGAGGTTTGCACCAGAGAAGTGCACCTGAACATCGAAATCGCCAGCGATAGATCCACCAAGGGCCGCCAGATTGAGATGAGCTCCAACATTCTGCAGCCCGCCTGGCGAATTAAACCCGGCATTCTTGAACACTGTTAGGCCGTTAACACCCGTTGTTGCACCATACATACCTGGTGTAGTGCTGCTAACTGTCCAGTAAGTAGGGTTCAGTGGGTGAGTCAGACTATCAGAAAAGGACTGTGCCTGGGCAGTGAATGGCGCCAAAACCATACCGATTACAGCCGGCAGGACAGTTTTGATAGATGCGCGAAAGGCGCTCTTCATCGTAGATCTCCTTAAAAACTCATTGGGTGTAACCAATGGCATGTTTTACCGTTCACGGGTCCTGTATTACACCTTTGAACCATCTCAACACTCTAACGCATGGCAGGTGAAAGGCCCCATTGGGCTGTCAGCGGCGATGCATAGAAATGTTTGAGCCCGGGTATAAAGCGCATTGCAATCCGCAAGACCAGTGAGGCACACAGGTCCCTTGTTTTGTGTGCGAAGTGATACGGTTTGAGACAGGCTGCAGCCGGTCTATACCCGATATGCTGGTCCGCCCTAACCGCCATGTGTGGCAGGTTCAGCGCTCTACCGGTACCCAAAATGTTACAGTAATAACTGAAGTCAATTACAGAAATGTAAGGGTCAATACGTGTTTGTTGCCGTATTTGCAGAGTTATTGCCTGTCTGCTTTAGGTAGAATCTATGCGTATCGCAGAGCAGTAATTGCGCAATAGTTGCACATGTCGGTTGCATATCGGTTGAATGCACAGCCAATACTCCTCCCGCTATTTCTGTGAGACGGGCCTCAGCCTGCGCATGTGCCAAAACAAACTGTCACAATACGGTAATTAACACATATGAGCGAAGATCTCGGTCTGCTCCTTAGAACACGTCGAAAGCAGTGTAAGCTTTCACAATCGCAGTTGGCAAACCTGTCGGGTGTATCGGCACGGACGCTCCGATATTGGGAATCTGGAGAAAAGGTACCCAGAGTTGTTGAGCTTCAGAGTGTTCTGCAGGCAATGGGGATTAACCCCCAGGAGGCTCTCTATTATCTCTCTTTAATTAAAGCTCCACGCGGCCACCAGCACATAAAACTGAGTGCGGAGGCTGCCCTTCACCCTCCGGTATTTATGTCTCACCCAGGCGATTTAATGCGCGCAATGCGCGTGCGTAAAGGGGCCTCACAGCAATGGCTTGCTACTCAATTGGGAGTTTCGCTCACAACTATTATGCGGTGGGAAACCATGCGCAATGCGCCATCGGAGCAAAATCTTGAGAGGTTTTGCGCGCTTCTAAACGCAAATGCTGAGGAAGCATTTCTGCTGGTACGCAAGCAACTATCCAGTTATTCAGGTGAACTGTATTCAGATATTGACTCCTGTCAGCAACAGTTGAATAGCATAATCAAAGCCATCTCACTCCATCAGCAGAACGTGGAGCTGTCCATTCTCATTCTGCAGCGTAAGCTTAGCCAGTTGTCCCTCACGGAACCCGAAGCGGTCTACATGCTTGCCAGATCGCGTATGTCACACGCCCACGCCCTCAATCTTAACTCGCAAACTACTGAGGCCAAAAGGGCTGTTCGCCATTCACTGGAACTGTTCAGATCGGTTAATAAGCAAGATGATTGCTGGGCGCTTGCCCTCAACCTTGCATCTAATTTTGTGGGTAAAAGCAAACAAGACTATCTCGGCAAAGTCAGCTTTCTAAAGCAGCATCTGATGCCAGGTGCCTCCGGCCCTATGAGATTAAGAATGTACTGTGATATGTCGTTATATCTTACAAAAGCGGGCAGGAATGATGAAGCAAAGCGCCTTTTGATACATGCACATCGTGAGCTGCAATCTCTTGGGGATGATGAAGGCCACCATCACTATTATGAGCTTTCCAGCGGGCGGGTTTATCTCGCATTGGGTATGTTGGATAGGGCCATGAACAGCCTCAAGACCATTACAGAACATGATCCTAACGATCCATTTTACCTGTGTTATCAAGCAGAAGCAGCGCTTCTTATGGGGGAGCGGCACCAGGGTTTCATGTTAGCATCGAGAGCAAGCACAATTGCCAATGCATCGCCATTCGCTTATGTCCGAACGCGCGTGGATGAATTCCTGCAGACATCTGGGCTCGTGTGTGGTAGGCAATCTAACGAGTAGTATTGGAATGCTGAGCACATGGTCCACAACCTTGATTAGATCTTTTGGTGAGTGCCACGCATGTATCATGTGCAGGCGGTAAAATTAGTGTTCTGGCTGCTTGTTGCTTGAGGCTTAAATATCGATTGCGTGCAGAAGACCTGTTGAGGAGCTGATTTTATGGAACTTCGGGCAGGGTAGAGGCTTTCACCCATTGCAGTAACAGGTACAGAGTTTACAAACTTTGCTCCATACGTGGCTTCGATAAATGATGCTGGCACGGTGGCATTTCAGGCGGAGTGTGCGGATGGAAGCTCGGGAATTTTCGTTGCACACGCCGGGGAGGCACAGCCTGTTGTCACCACGTATACTGGCGATTTTACCGCGTTTAACGGCCATCCAGATATTAAGATCAGGGTGACGTGTGCTTCTATGCCACACAGCCAGATGGATCGCAGGTGGTTGCATTAAGAGCAAGTGGGCTGTTATCTGTTGTGTTTGACTGTAGTGGAGAAATCGAGTGCATCGGTCCGCTTGGTCCGAGTATGAATAACATTAATGAAATTGCTTTCAGGGCCACGATAAAGGAGGAAGGGAATGCGATGTTTGTGGCGAACAAACAGGGTGTTGCCCGTGTTGCATTATCTGGATCTGAGCTTGGAGAGTTTCCTGGGATACCCGTAATTAATCAACTCGGGCAAGTGGCTTTTCGGGCAGACCATGGAAGAAACGGCGCACGCCTGTTCTTGACTACCGGTACGCAGGTGGATGCGATTGCCTCTGAGCAACATGATTTCGTTGAGATGTCCTATCATCCAGGGTTGGATGACGAGGGGCAGGTGAGTTTTGGGGCAGTGACCGCCGATGGTTTCGGTGGCATTTATATGGGAAGCGTAGACAATAGCCGGCTTGTGGTAAATTGCGGTTCTCAATTTGAGGCTTTTCGTAGTGCGTATGTAGCCAATGATGGCAGGTTCCTGGCAGTAGGCGTGACCGCTGGCGGCAACATGGGGCTGTACACCGGGGTTGGCGATGGGATAGGGCGCATTATTGGTATCGGGGATACGCTGTTAGGCGTGCCGGTTGTCGAAATGGCTCTCAACCCTGTTTCTGTAAATGCCGGCTTACAGGCAGCTATACGGGTACTCCTTGCGGATGCTCGCCAGGCAATTTTGCTGGCAGAACCATGCCAGTAACGATTCAACCGGGACAAACATATCCCAATTTGTAGGTACACCCTTATGTAGAAACCGCGCAACAGTGCTATGCTGTGCGCGCAATTAAACGCACAGTAACCTCACCGTGCTGTGCATAAGCAGCAATATATTGCAAGGAGAGCAAGATGCAGGATGCGAATCAGCCCCAGACGGTTGCGCGATTGCGTGCGGCGGTAGGTATTTCAGTTGTTGTATTTGCATACCTGGTATGGCCAACGCCCTATGTGTATATACATCAGGCACAGGATATTTACCGAGTAAACCGCATTACAGGAGTAAAAGAGACCAGCACGTTTGCCGGTTGGAAAACTGAGGACCAGATCGAGGCTATTAACCGTGCCAATCAGCTAAAGGCAGAGCAGCAGCAGGCGGCAGACGCCCGGGCAAAGGAGGCTGCAGATCAGGCAGCACATGAAGCCGAGTTCAAAAAGCAAGAGGAACTTGCCCGCGGTAAGGAATTGAAAGATGTGATCTTTGGAGATCACAATGAGTACAAGGCAAACGTGCAGATTGCTTACATCGAAGGCTCTTTACGCGTGCAGGCATATTTTACGCCGCTCAACGGAAAGATGCGTGAGGCCTATGATGCGAATCAACGCCTGGTAACACTGGAGTTTCAAAACTCTGAAAACTTCAAACTCACAGAGGCAGATCTCGATACATCCGATGTGATTGCGAGAATAGAAAATGGTGTAAAGCTTGGTCTGGATTATGATGGCCGAATACCAATGACTCTTGAGCAGTATCGCCTGATCGATAGGTACACCGTTGTTTGGCGCTTTTAGCGGTCTCTTTCAATTAGCACCGATTGAACCGTAGTTGCTGGGAATTTAGTCGAAATAATGGCTTTCAATGCATTATTGAAACCAGATCATGAATGATTGGATATAAGAGGTGTAGTCGCTACGAATTAGTGCTGCCGCAGGTAGCGCTCAGGAGTGAACCATGCTCAAGCATCAGTCTAACGAGAACCTTGCAGATACAACCACCATATCACCGCGTGAATTTGCCGAGGCTGTGGCTCACATTGAAAATAGCCGATCGGATTTGCATGATCAGCACATTGAGGTTGAAGATGCCATTCAGCAGCTCGGCATTGATGTGCGCCCGGAAGAGGTTCTTGTACTGGTTCGCGCACGCCGTGCCGAGCAGGAGCGCGCGGTGCAGCGAGCAAGAGAACTGAAACGAAAGGTAGTTCAGACCTCCGTTGGGGTTGTTCTCTGCCTGTCGCTTGCCGCCAACTTCTTACTGCTGCGTTCGATGCGCTTACGCAGCGAACTGCCGGTTGAAACAACAACCAGCTGGCTAAGCCCTGCTGGCAGTGCCGAAACAATCAGTGCCGAATCGCCTGCAGTGGCCGACGTAGCGGCACCTACACTTGCCCCTGTTACAGAAGCAACCTCGGCCACTACGCCATCCGCCACGCGTTTCCAGAGCGGTGAGTTCCGATCAATGGCAGGTAAGCGTGGCACCGTTTACTTTGCGAGCCCTTATCGGCTTACCCCGAATGTGGAGCTACCTGGGTTGAGCGATATGGCAAAAATCCGGATAGTTGAGACAACGCCCAACAGCTTCACGTGGGAGTGTAACTGTGAAGATAACAGCTGGAACAGTGCCGGCGTTCACTGGAGAGCAGAAGGACAGCAATAGGCGGCAGGTTCATCCGGTGGGTATTCGGATGAACCGTTGATTTCCTTACTGCTGTCCTGTATTAGAAACGTGCCCTAAACGTGCCTATGGCGTTATGCCGGCTAGAGTTACCGGTGTTTGCCCTGCCGAGGGTGCTGCCGCATTTGCCGTGCTGAATGGGAAGGACGTGGCACCATACCCTGCACTGCCAGGGGTAACAAACGGGCCGAGAGCACTAACCACATGGGAAATATCTGGCAGAGCAGAGCTAAACGTGCGCTCATAAGCCAGATTGTTGGCTGTAAACCCGGGTGCAGAAACATACTCGGAACCGGCTAGGCCCGTGACCGAGGTAAGGTTAAGGTCGTTCGTTATTACCCTCGCAAGGGAGCGGTGTTCGGCTTCCACGCCCATAATCTGCCCGGCAATCACTTTCAGGCCCGTGCTGGAGAAATCTCGAACCCCAATTAAGTACGCTGTAATAAATGCATCTTCCAGAGTAACCAGGGTGTTTACGGTTACCTGCGGATCCGTAAACATGCCCGTTGGGAAGTAGAAAGTGAGAGCAAGTGCCTTGCCACCGTTTGCCACCAGGAAGTTGTAGTGGTTCAGTTCCTGCTCATACCCTGCCACCAGGTAGGCTTTATCCGGAGCGTTGGTGCTGAGTGGCCCGGTTTGGTAAATCGAGCCGGGAAAGTTGATGATGTTGTAATACATCACGGTGGCAAGCGCTTCTGCAGTAGCGGCGGCATTCAAAATGCTCTGATCCATGGTTGGGGCAGCGTTTGCGCTGTTATTTCCCCCGCCACAGCCTACTGCCATGGCAGTAGCAGCCATGCCGATTGCGGCAGAGCCTACCCGAGCCGCAAAACTGCGGCGATTTACCTGCTGAGAATCCATTTTGTCAGTGCCTTGCATCGATCTATCTCCCATTAAAACTCTGAGAATCTAAACCTACTTGATCTTCATGCAGTTGCCCTGGCAATTAGCTCTGGGCATTGGTGCCTGCATCTTCAGAATATGGTGCAGAGGTGTACGTGGAGTAACCGTGCGGTTACAGGCAGGTTACAATAGTCGCCTTGTGGCGGCAATAAACTAAAATTTTGTAACGCCACTGTCCTCGGGAATAGCTGGTTCGTAACCTTGTTGTAACCTTGATCAGCTACAACATAACCAGTGTGGGCCCGCGTGCTAGTGCTTTGTGGAAATACCAGGGGAGTTAACGGATGACACCAGGGATGCTTGAAGCATTAATCCATACCAGCCTGTTCTACTCGGCCGATCCTGAGCAGGTATGCTCTCGCGTAGTAGAAGCGGTTGCCGCTTACTACGGCAGCATCTCAAATTCAGCGTCCCAACCCGGGCGGCCGCCTATGGTGATGTTAAACTTGCTTGAAGGCAGTTGTGTGCGTGCCAGAACAGTTGCCAACCGGCACCGCTTCTTCATGCGCGGAAATCAGCTGGATTTGCAGCATACTCTGTGCAAGTTTGCATTGAGTAGCGGCAAGCCGTTGTTGATTCAAAATGCTGCCGAACATCCGGATTTTCGTAATCACCCCGTAGTTCGGCTGAAACTTCGGCGTTATCTGGGTGTGCCACTATGGAGTACGGAGGGTGAGGCGATTGGTACTCTGTGCCTTATGGACGACCGGGTGGAAGACCTGTTAGGCGATGATGACGTTCAGTTCTTCTCCCTGTTGGCCATGCGTGTGAGTAATGAGTTGGAGCGCGAAAAGAGCATTGTTGCACGCCTTACAGAACAGCAACGTTATGCACATCGCCTGGAGAGAACAGCCGAAGAGAAGCGGAATTTTGTTGCCATGGTGATTCATGATTTGCGCCAGCCACTTACAGCAATGCTGACTGAGCTGTATCTGGTTCAGCGCAGTTCCGATGCAGGCGCAATCAGTACGCATCTGAATGCAATCGATGAGCGCGCGCACATGCTCGCCAGGCTATTAGATGAGCTTATGCTGTACGATCAAGTTGAGGCCGGCAAGAGCCACTTTTCAGTGGAAGCCATCAATATCGGCAGCTTTCTGAAAGAATGCGTTGCAGCAGCGGCATCTCCCATGGCCAACACGGAAGTGGATCTGATTCTTGAGCATGACCCCGTTCTGCCACCCGTTATAACGGACGCAACAAAGCTCAGACATGTGGTGATGAACTTACTTGGAAATGCCATAAAATACACTCAAGTGGGGAGCATCACCGTGAGAAGCAAGCGCACAGAGGCCAACAGCTGGGTTCTTGAGGTGATAGATACGGGTATCGGTATAACCGATGCAGAGATCCCATATGCTTGCGAGCCTTACTACACCGGCGGCGGTACTGCTTCCGGAGCTGGCCTGGGCCTTGCCATAGCTCAACGGCTCTGTACGGCACTGCACGGAGTACTTTCAATCAGCAGCCAAGCGGGATCCGGCGCTAGTTTCCGGGTTGAACTACCCATCATCATGCTTGAGGACGGTACCGGTGCCAACCAAACACAATAACGTATTTCTTCAGGCGCTTTTTCAGGCCACCGACTATGGCATTTTGATGACAGATGTGCATGGCACCGATCTGCTTTGCAACGATAGGTTTGCGGTTTTGTTTGGTATCGATCCTGCCATTGTTGGCGTTCTCCCGCGTGCAGAGATGCGCCGCCTGGCACTTGAGCGTGTGAAAGATCCTGCAGAGTTTTCGGAAGTGATAGAGAGAGTGTACGGAGACCCCACACTTGAACAGGAAGATGAAATTGAGGTTTGTATTCCTTCACCCCGCATATTGCGAAGACATACGGCACCTGTGCGGCATGCAAGCGGAGAGATAGTTGGAAGAATATGGAGCTTTCTTGATATAACGGAAACAAGGCGCCTGCAAACCCAGGTGAAAACACATGCGGTTCAGTTAGAACTTCGGCTGGAAGAACAGGCTCTTGAACTTCAGAACGCTCAACAGATACTACTGGAAACGGCCCAGATGCGGGCCGTGGCAACTCTGGCAACAGGGATTGCTCATGATCTGCGGAACATCTTAACTACCCTCAGGCTGGAGGCTGCGGTAAATGGCCAGAGCAATGGATACCTTGCCGGGCAATTGGACAGGCTATATGCCTTAACCCACTCTTTGCTCGCCCTTTCGGAAGAGGCTGCAACCGATTGTGGGAACGTAAATATTGGTGACACTATTTGCTTTGTGTTTCAGCTGGTGCGTGGTCAGGCCGAGATAGATGGCATTACACTCAGCCTTAATGTAGAAGATGACCTACCATATGTAATTGCCAATGCACGCCGTATGGAACATCTGTTTATCAACCTTGTTCTCAATGCGCTTAACGCTATGGCTGCTACCGGCGGAGAGCTGAAGGCCGAAATAGGGAGAGATGCAGGCGGTATCAAAATCAAAATTGCAGATTCTGGCCCGGGAATACCATCGGAACATCTGAACCGACTGTTCGAGCCATTCTTTACAACTCGCAGCAACCGTACGGGCCTTGGTTTGTTTAGCGCCCGCCGTATTGTTGAAAGCCACGGCGGCGAGATAACAATTGCAAACTTACCCGGGTGCGGTGCAATGGTAACCGTTGTGCTGCCGGGTGCTGCTGTAGAGCTTACAGATGCAGCAGTGGCAAGATTATGAGTGGCAAGCTATTACTCGTTGATGACGATCGATATATCCTGAACCCCTTAATAAGGCTCTTTACTGCAGATGGATATCATTGCACCGCTGCTGTAACCGGAGCCGATGCACTGCGCCTGCTGGATACAGAACCGTTCGACCTGATGCTGCTCGATATTGGCCTGCCAGATATCGATGGCCTCACCGTTTGCCGCAGAACTCGAATGAAGCACCACCTGCCAATTGTATTGCTTACCGCAAGGGATGCCTCTTCGGATAAAGTGATTGGCCTGGAGGTGGGGGCGGATGACTACATTACAAAACCCTTTGAGCCCGGGGAAATACTTGCCCGTGTACGAGCGCATCTACGTAGAACGCGGGAATATGGGATATTGGAGCGAGAACGCGCAGCCAGCAAAATAACGGTTGGGAACCTTGTAGTCGATCTGGATCTGCACGATGCCGTAACCTATGGTAATCCCGTTGGGCTTACGTCCAGGGAATTTGAAACATTGCATCTGCTTGCCAGAAGCTCGGGGCGAGCACTTTCTAACGAATGGATATTTGAGCAAGTGTGGGGTTATGATGCAGAGCTAGGCATGAAGGCATTGGTAGTGTGCGTCCGCCGCATCAGGATGAAAATAGAGGCGGATCCGAATGAACCGAAGCTGCTTGTAACAGTGCGTGGGTATGGGTATAGATTGAGCGATGGCGGCGGTGACTAAGGCCATGCAGTACAACCCCACTCGATCATAAATTGCATATGTAGCGTATGGATTTTTATGAATGGATGTGTTAAACTACATCCCAATCTGTTGTATCTATACCTGCAGTGGAGGCATTCATGAAACCTGGATATCTGCTTGGTGGGGTATTGCTTGGCCTGTTTACGCTATTACAGTTGCTTCAATTGCTGGGTGTGCTGGGTATTGGTCCGTCGTTAGCAGGTTTCGGCATAACAATTCTGGCAGGCTGTGGCACATTTGCTTGCTTTGCAAAAGCCCGAGAACCTCGCGGCTAAGGGAGCTCGGCGTTCACAGTTTGTGTCTTATCAGGGACAGTAGCACGGCCTGGCCCATATGGTAAGCCTCGTGCTCGGTAACATGGTGCAGTATCCACCGTATGGATACGTGGTTTTTGGGGCTCCATGTTATCGGCTTCTGTTCCGTGGAATCTTCCATCAGGCTCAGCAGTTCAATGGTCTGTTTGCGAATGGCATCGTGTTGCTCGTAGTACCAGGATAACGGCTTACGGGGAGGAGTTGGCCAGATTTCTGCAAACTGATCAATCGGCTGGCCGCCCATCAACTTTGCTTCTGGGTCTCCATTAAGAGAAATACCTGCGGCTACCTCGTGCAGCCACCCGGCTTCGCACCCTGCTATATGTATTAATATTGCACCAATGCTGTGGGCATTGGGGTATGGCTGCCAAATTAACGCGTCCTCATCCAGCTCACCAAGCTGCCCCCGTAACTTGCGCGTTCCATGCTCCATCTCAGCAAGCAGGAGCGCAATCTCTGGATTGCGGGCCGGTACGCTTGCAATATCGCGATTGGTTATTGGTGCTGCATCTGTATTACTGGTTGAGTCGGGCATTGGGCGAGCCTTTGTTTGCGGGATTGCGATTATATATTTTACACGTTGTGTGCCCGGCCATAAGTGGCAAAGTGAATAAACCCCACTTATAAAAATAGGGGATGCACTGATTAAAGTGCATCCCCAACCCTTAAATCCGCGTTTACGGCAACTGTAGTATCCCGATATGAAAGCCTTTACCGTTCCTATCCAATAGAGAAGAAGAACGAAAGCACCCCATTGGTGCGCCGGCTGTGGCGAATGTACCGGTGGCCATTGTGCATGAAAGACTTCTGATTGTAGATGCGAACGCGTGCCTGATCGGCAGCGTCTTTGCTTCTTCGATCTCTATCCATCTGCTTGCTGGAGTAATGGGTTGCAAAGTCTCCGTTGCCTGCACGAACCCAGTCTTTGTTCTGGCCCTGGTTTCGCTGATGGTGGCTGTTGCCCTGTGCAACTGTGGCCAGTGATGCACCCATTAGGGTGCCGAGTAGCAACCCGGCCATAACGCCCGTGGTTAGTTTTCTAGTGTTCATCATATGTTTGCTCCCCGCTCGCCCTGGCTTTAAGTTGCCATGGTTTTGAGCGTGTGATTAAATGGATATTGCTGTGCAACAGCAGGACACCAATGCCACATGCTATGTTCCGTTAATAATTGCCGTTTGTTTTTTGTGCTGATAGCCGTAGAGCGAGTCGCAGCCACTTTTGGCTACGCAGTTGGAACCCGGATTTTAATGGAACCGGAGAAGGGCTCGGCACGATCCAAAGGTGGCCTTCTTACTCTGTAGTCATCTGGGAGATGTGAAATGAGCAATCTGCTTCGAACGATTGTATCTATTCTGTTTGTGTTATGGATAATTGGTTTTATAACCAAATTTACGGGGTCATTCATCCACCTGCTGCTGGTGCTTGCTGTAATCCTGTTTGCGTACGACGTGATTATGCGTAACAGATCGGACATCTGACGCGGCCAGGATCTTCAATCCACTTATTCCGGCAATAAGAAATCGCCTTCATCCAGCAGCAGGGTAACCTGCGGGCCACCGGGAGTTTTCTTAATTGCCAGCAGCCCGTGGCGGACGCTTCGCACCGATTTTACATTCGGCAGCCCGGGCAAGGTAACTGTTACCTTGCCCGGCAGCCCCGGCCGAAACCGTGTGAGCGTAATCACTGCGCCAAGACTGCCCTCCTGCAAGGTTGCATCTACGAGAGCATCCGAACAGAGCACTGGTCGGCTAATGGGTTCTGCTAGCGAAACGGCAGATGTGATGATGCTTAGAATATTGCTTGAAAATTTGGTTGGCAGTTCTGGTTTGCCAACAAGTGCTGGCTGAATATATGCCAGCCCGGCAAGCGCGCCACAGCTTATTGCCGCACCTTTCCCGAAAGATTGGTAGAGAATTGCCGGTCGGCCATCCTCCCAGGTACCTGCAATGGTGGCATCTGCAGGCTCAAACGCATCCTGGCTGCAATACGCTGGGAAATCAACCAGGGCTGTAAGGCTATGAATGGTGCCCAGGGGCTTCATACCTGGCAGATCGTCGGCAGGCTGCAGTGTGCGAATGGGGCGCCTAAGGTGGCTGGCTTTTATGCCGTAGAGGCTGAGCATTTCTGATTGCGGTTCCCGGTGTTCATTAAGCACGCCTCCGCCGCTTTCACCAAACAGAATGCCGCCGTTGTGTACCCAGCTCTTTACTGGCATTACTGCGGCGCCAAGCATCTCCTGCCCCACGGCAAACAGCACCTTGTAACCTTCCAGTTTACCGGCAGCAACGTCTTCATCGGTAATCAAATCTACAGGGTAACCTGCATGGCGCAGCGCGAGCCACAGGGCCTTACGCTCGTGGTTTTCTACGTTCAAATCCGCATAATACAGGTTGTTTGTATGTTCCTGCTTCGGCTCTGAAAGTAGATCTTCGTTGTTCCAAACATCGTTTGCCACTGGCATAAGGATTGCTATTTGAGCCTTGCGCAATCGCGCCTGCTCTAACCTTGCATCTATCTTGCCCACATCAGTGAGGATGCGATGTATGGATCGATACTTTTCTTTGCTATCCAGATAATCTATATAGTCGCAGGTGCCATATGCCTGGTGATATATGGCGAAATGATCGATAACTTTTGCCTGATGGCCGAGCGCGAAGTAGTTCATCCGGAGCAGATTAGATGCCGTTTCGCCACTATCCGGAATGGTGTAGAAGCAGTAGGGGGCATTGTGATAATCGGCTGCATGCCGCAGAGCATCCAGTAAGTAACCATATGCTTGCGGGCCAGCTTCGGGCACCTGCCACCACCAGTCTTCCGACCAGGGCATTGTCATGGCGCCATCCCGGAATGGATCGATCCACTTGCGTACATCCGGCCAAACAGATAGGTGTGGGCTAAAGTTGGCACCAGTTTGCACACTGGCCGGGAAGAGCTTGCGAATTTGCACTGTTCTGGCTGCAAGATCTCGGGACCATAGCTTGTAACGAAAAGTAGCGGCCTCAAACAGCAGCTTAGGGCGTGATGGGGGCAAAGGACCAAGGAGCTTAACGAGTTTCCACCTATCTGCAGTTGGCAGGCCTGCTGCCTCTAAGGCATTCTGTGGCAGAACAAAATCATCCGGCAGAAGCCCACGCGCCTTGAGATCGGCAACAAATGCAGCGTTTAGTTCCGGCTCTTTTGTTTTAAACTCGAGGTCTATCTCATCACCAAGGGTAACGGCTCGCACATACTCCCAGACGCCACCCTTCTTCAGGCGATCTGCGGCAGCCGCTTCATCGGCTTCGGCCTGTTCTACCCGAGTTTGTGTTGGGCCGCTGTTGGCTGCACGAATCCTATTCAGATCTGCCTGGTTGGCAGCGAATTGCACGCTGTTGGCGTAGCCAAGTTGCGTTAAGATATCCAACTGGGTTTGCCTGAGCGGCAGTGAACCAGATTGATCTGCGAGGGCCTGATTGCAGATGAACCAGATGTGGGTGGAGAGTGCCGGCTTTGGCCCAAATGACTTAACCCAGGAAAGTTGCTGTGCTGCCGCCTCTTCCAGGGTGAGGATGCGCGATGTGAATGGAGACGAGGTAGGTACCAGCAGGCCAAGAGTTGGGAGCGGCTCGCCGCCCAGCCAGACGCTGTTGCCGAGTTTGATCTGTTTTGCGGTATTGATTGTGATGCGGCGAAGAAGGCGGTGGTCTGAGCCAGATGCTATTTCAACACGGATGTACAGACCCTCTTTAGAAGACTTTGTTAAGGCTGCCACAAATACCGGAGCCAGGTACTCCTGCTTAGTCTGGAACGTTGGGCGGGCCGATATGTGGGTGCCAATATCCAACCAGGCAGAGGCCTGCCCTGGTCTTAACCAGGCGGTTTCGGGCAAGGGAGATTTGGCTTCCCCTTCTGCACCTGCATACAGGGTATCTCCCAACCAGGGATCCAGATTGGGGTTGAAATAGATACGCGGGCATATGGGAGCGAGGGCTGCCTTAGGGTTGGTTACCCGCAGAAACAGCTTGCCTTCGCCAATAACCGGATGCTTCTGTTGTGCTGTTGCATGTGTGTTAGACAACAGAAAGAAAGTGAGCGCAGAAGCCAGGACTAAGAGAGTTCGCCGCACCATATAGTCGCCTCGGAACAGTTTGAAGAGTGCTCAGTTATCGGGTGTTTCTTCGCCAAACAGATGCCGTACAGAGTACATCTGCCCAATGTGGTATGCAATGTGGAAGCATGCATACTCCAGGTACTGACTGTAGGTAAAGCCCGTTGGGCAACCCGGGATGGGGCTATCCGGATCAGGGGCCAGAGCCCGGAAGGCAGCCATTGCCTCCTGGTGCACACGCAACACTTCGGCATGTACATCCACAGCAGTTAGGGCCAGGTGCTCTGGGCCGGGTGCTTCTGGGACGGTATGTGGATAATACATGAACCTGCTATCCACCAGCGGGCTTTTTATCGAGCATTTGTCGAGATCAGTTCCCTCACCCGCCAGGCGAACGGCCTCCCAGTAGGCGATGTGCCCTGCCAGTTCCCCAACAGAAAGTAGGTTGGGCGCTGGGCGTACCCACACCTTATCGGCAGCCATGCCCTCCAGGGCGAATTGCAGTTCGTAGTAGCCCTGGTCAAGAAGTTTTATGTAAGCTTCGATCATGATGTGTCCCTGGTAGTATTAATAGGTGCCTGCCGGAAATGCAAGATTGGGCAGTGCTCAGTTTGATGTTGAAGTGATTAACCTGCCAGGCTCGCCATACAATCGCCATATATACTCTGCAGGAGCAAATGTGGACCCACAGGAGGCGGGCGAGAGAGGTATGCCCACGCTATCTACTGGAGACTCGATGGTGAGTTTTCGAGGAGCCATAAGCGAGGCAATCTGTGCCACATCGCCGACTTCGCGTAAAATGCCGGGTGCCATAATCCCCAGGCGCTGACTCTTAAAGGGAACATCGGTGATATAGCTTGCGAGCGTGCCTACGGTGGTTACCTGTGATATGCGGTTATCCAGCGCAGCCGCGCACAGGGCAACCATGCCTGCAGGGCCGATGCCAGTGAGATGTACTGAGTTTGCTCCCTTAATTCGTGCAGACTTAAGCGCATCCAGGAGGCGCAACACATCGCAGGTCCACTGGCCAAGCAGTGGCCTGCCAATCCACAGCGCCCATTCTGCGGTGTTGTGATCCGGGGCGCTGCCGATGGCATCCTTGCCATAAGCATGGATGCCTGTAGCCCGTAAATCCAGCGTAATTACAGTATTGCCAGCCTCATGCAACGCACGTGCACGTGCCTGAACTGCCATGGATTTGCTGCCATCCAGATCGAGGATGATGCTAAGGGGGCCGTTCCCCGAACTTGCCTGCTCTATCTGCGCCTGCAGCTGCAGGCCAGGTTCTGGCGTAAATGCCAGGTGAGAAACGCGGTTGTTTTCCGCATCTCTGGTTAGTGAGGCGTTTAGCGTTGTGGCGTTGCCTGCAGGGATACCACCGAGCACCTTTGATTTTAATGCCTGGCGATATCTCGCGCTGGCTGATTGCCATTCTGAAAGTGTGGCGGATTTGGTGTGAGTGGCCACGACACGGGTGGCAACGGTAGCCGCATAGCGAGGCAAGGTAACCCAGCTATCCGGGCGGGAATTGCCGGGGAAACAGCGGAGTATTTCCGGGTCTTCTGTTTGTATTTCTGGCTCAGGTTTTGGTGAGCCATCGCCCACGCCCTTCAGGTGTAGATCCATCCAACCATACATTGCGCTTCGCATTGGGCTGCTGTAGTCATGGCCGGATTCAAAAGTAACATGCCGGATAGCATCGGGAGCATCAAGCAGCTGATAGATCTCTTGTGCTCCATCCACCGATTTGTTTGCCTCTGGCACGGAAAACTGGTGTGCATCCCGAGTTGCGTTTATGATCAGCAGCGCCCGGGGTGCTGTGAGGGCCAGAACTCCCCACTCCTCGGTAAAACGCAGCGCACCGGGCACTACCTCGCACAGGCAGCAGGCACTGCCCAGGTAAGCCTGATAGTTGCCCACCGAGCACACAGGAACTGCAGCTTTCAGCCGCTTATCCCAGGCTGCAGCATACATTGTCTGGTTACCGCCGCCGCTTGCGCCGGTGATGCCAATGCGTGTGCCATCTACCTCTTGCCGGGTAAGCAGATAGTCCACCGCGCGCAAGTTTTCATACACCTGAATACCGGAAAGCGTTAAGCCAGTTGGGAAGAGTGTGGCGGCGCTCATTTCCCCATGATACTCGCCGAGCGCTTTGCCGGTGGCCCTTTCACCAGCACCAAATGCATCTACCGCCAGCACAAAGTATCCCTGTTTAACCAACCCAATGCAGCGCGATTGCACCATGGGATCTTGTTTGGCACCGGGCCAATGGCCATGCACTGCCAGCACGGCAGGGTGTTTGCCTGCCGAAGCAGGCACATAGGCATTGGCCGTTATCCACACATCGGGCATAGTCTGGAATACCAGCTTCTCTATGTGGTAGCCATTTTTATTGAGAACCCCGAGTGTGCGCGGTATCAACGGCACGGCGGATTTGGGAAAGCCACCCCATGCCTGTAGCAGCTGCTTTCTGAGAATTACGCTTTTCTGAAGCCATCCTTCATTGCTCTCATGGGGTACATACCTGGATCGTAAATCGGCAGCCTCAAGCTTTATGAACTTTAGAAATGGGTCCTCTGCACTGTTGTCTGCCATGGCGGTGAGTGTACATGCTATCAGGCAAAGGGTTATGAGTAAGCGAAACGCCATCATAATTGTTACCAGTTCCAGCCGTCATCGCCGAGCAATGTTTGCATGAAGTTAAGCTGCCCGCTGTGGTACCACACATGCAATACCATAAATCGGCAGCGTTCAAAGCGTGTGGTTTCCCCATGCTCGGTAGTTACTTTGGCTTCGAGGTCGTCGGCAGTGTAACCATCCACCAGTTCAAGAATTCGTGCAGTGGATGCTCTAAACGCCTCGATTACCTCCGGTTTGCTCTGCAGGTTTTCTGGTGCGGTAATCCAGCCTTCTGGCCAATCTATCATTGGCTCGCCACGCATATTACGGCCAATGTCATCGTTCACCATGTTCACTTCATGTACGATATCTGCCACCGTTCTGGATTTGCCTCCAAAGCAGCGCGTGAACACCTCTGGTGGGAGGGCATTCAGATCTTTTTCGAATATGCTGAAGGCACCTTTGAGTGTGCCAAGTGCGCTTGCTTTGATATCCAACAGATGGTCTCCCGTATGGTTTTTGCGTTAGAACACACGTCGAGAATGCAGGTTTCGAATTGGCTTTCACTTCCATGTTAACGGCATGCCCGAGTAGCGCTAGAGTTACAGCACCTGAAGCGATGCTGACTTACCATCCGCATATCTCGCGCGCCTTTCGGGTGGACATCACATTCTGCTGAATTAAGTTGTATTCCTTCCGGTGTGCTGGGCGGAACGATGCGGGTTACGCGGGTGGATCGGTGTTGGGGGATTGGTGCAAGGCCACCTCAGGATGAGGTGCTGTCTGCTGTCACCGGTAGCTTCATCCTGACGATCAGAGGAAGTTCGCACGCAAAGCCGCAGGGACGCAAACAAAATGCCGCCTATTGGATGGAAGCTTTACCGAAAGCCAGTACACAGAAACCAATCCCCAATCCCCAAAACCTAAGCTCCAGAATCCCGGACGTACTGCGTTTATGGTGTTTCTGCTACTGGTTCTTTGCCGTTGAGGCGGCCGCTCGCACTCTTTTTATGGCCAGCGGCAGGCACATGGTTGCCGGCCTGTGCTAGCCCAAACCTGGGCATGTTGATGTACACAGTTTCCCAGTTGCCAGGATGAATGATGTACGTTTCGTGCCAGATTCCCACATCGCCGCTGTTTCCAACCTTCTGGTTAAACTCTCGCCAGGCAGGCAGATGTTCGCTATTGGAGGCGGTAGCGTACTCCATCAGCTGCTCTACGGATCGCCAGTATTGCAAAGTGATTACGGTTCTGCCAAACCACACCTCCGAATGCAGCAGGCCCTTTTCCTTTTGCTGTGTTAACTCTTTCATCATGCGGGGCATGGCACCCATTACAGGCAGCCACTTCCAGAATTTGTGTGGCCGGTTAATGCGCATACCTATAAGAAACACCACATAACTGCCTTCGATTTCGGCTGTCATTCGTTGTGGAAATACCATTAGTTGCAGCCTTCTTTCTTTGTTTCGGGGCTCAGCAGTGTACAAATGCGGAGGATACTCTCTGTAAAGGGCTCCGGGGCAATTTGCGCTTCGCTAAGTAAATCGTGAAATGCTGTTTCCAGAGTTTGCCAGCATGTATCCGCAAGCTCGCTGCCTGCTGCTGTTAGTTGGAGCAGGTTACGACGGGGCTGTTTGGGGTCTACATTTACTACAATCCAGCCAGCTTCAAGATATCGTGGAAGGGATCGCGTAATTGCAGCAGGGGTTATCCCCAGCTTGGCGGCCAATCTGCGCTGGCTGCAGGGTTGCTCTACTCGCAACGTCATCAGCACCCGAGCAAGTTCAAACTCGATACCATGGGCTTTTAGGAGGATGCCATCTGCGGCTGCATCCATTCGCCACACCATCTCATGGATTGCAAGAGTAATACAGGTTTTCATGAAATTAATATTGCATAGTTAATATTAATTTGTCAACATTAATCACCAATCAGTGAAGTCTGCCAGTAGATAGAAAAAGGGCGAAGCGGCATCGCCGCTCCGCCCCACATGTCCAACAAGCATCACCTAATCTGCAGGTAAGCACAGGCTACTTTGGCGCAGTTGGCTGCGCTTTGCCAGCTACTTTCGCGTATGTAAACGAAATGCCAGCATCGATCTTGCCCGAACCGGTTATCTCAATCGTCTTACCGCCCGCAGTCTGCTTTCCGACCATCTTCAATGGCCCGCTAAGCTTTAAGAGAATGGTTCTGTGTATATCAAGAGCGAAGTAAGTATCGCCTTGGAGCTCTCCTGATAAGACTATTCCCCCAAGGTCCTGGCTGATATTTGCGGTAATGTGGATGTGTGCACAGCGGTGCCCTCCCTGTTGCACGATATCGGTGTAAGTTCCCGTGGCTTTTCCATCTGGCAGATCCTCTGAGGTTCCGAGCAATTTTGAAAGCGGCACTGTCCAGCTATCTCCAATGCCAATAGGTTTGTCTGAAAACACCGACATGTCGTCGTTTTTAAACCCTTCAGAGAGTTCATGCACATCTTCTGGTTTCAGTGTGACAGAGGAAGTGGCCGTGGCTGTTTTGCCAGTGCGAGTGAGTCGTACCGATTTGCCTTCGTAGCTCCTGGTGGTCTTTTTAGGGCCGCCTTCTCCGTCTTCTGCATCTCGAGCAGTAATGTAGAACCGCAAGGCGGAAGTTGGGCCCTGTGCGGTGGCGGCCAATACCTCTTCTTTATATTCGCGTTCTTCGTTCTTGTTGTTTATCTTCTCAATATTGATATCGGGTCCTGTAACAACGGCTTTCAAATTCATCGTCATATTGTCTTTAACAGTGAAGATATCGCCAGCGGCACGCAGATCTTTTAAAAGGATCTTATCATCAGCTCTATGAGCTTTGCCTGGTTGCGGGAAAAGCACAATAGCTGCTGCGGCTGCCAGAAGAAAGGCCTTTTTCATTTAGCACTCCTTAAGCGTCGTAAGGCAATACAAGTTGAAGCACAAGCACAATGTGCAGATCATTCAACAGGCTGGCATGCAATTCCTGTGATCTTCAGCACCATGGAGCAGGATAACTTGCATTCAGGGCTATTCTGGGAGGGCGGCATATACATCTATTCGCACCCCAAATGGATCGTCGACGCATGCAAACCGCATAGATTCGTACATCCAGGTATCTTCAGGCTCGCGGCAGGAGAGGGCACCGGAGGCAATCAGTTGGCCGTATAGCGCATCAACATCTTGAGGGCTCTGAACCTGTACAGCGAACTCCGTGCCGCGCGGGTTTTCGCCAGGGGCTGGTCCATACGCGGCATCAAATACAGTTAGCCAGGTGTTACCCAGATGCCAGCCAACTATGGGTTGGCCTTCCTCACGGTAGCCTGGTTCACCAAAAACGCGTGTGTAGAACGCGATTGATGCATCGTAATCTGCTATGTACAGGCTGATGTAGCTTAGCCCAACGATTGCTGTCATAGTGGCCTCCTGGCAGAAAACTGCTGCTGCCATTTGTGGCAGCGTTGCTGTGTGATTTGGGCTGTACATCCAGAATATAAATGAGCGCAACAGCCTTGCTGTCGCGCCCATAAATTTCACCTGGTGCAGGGGCAAATATTTGGCACCTGCGCGTCTCACCTATTCAAGGCATGGGGTGGTTACTTTGTTGCAGGTACCTGTGGCTTGCCAGCAACCTGTAAGAAAAGCATGTGGGAAGACACATGAAGTTTACCCGTGCCATTGATCTCTATGGTTTTATCTCCGGCCGTTTGTTTTCCATTCATCTTCAGCGGGCCGTCCAGATCCATCTGCAGAGTGCGGTTGATATCCACTGCAAAATATAGATCTCCCGTGAGGTCGCCAGATAGGGTAATCCCACTCAGATCCTGAGACACGCTTGCCTTCATCTGGATGTGGGCGCATTTATGCCCATTTTGCTGTGTGAACTCCAGAAACGTTAAGTTTGCATCTCCGTCTGGAATGTCTGAACTACCTCCAAGTATCTTTTTCAACGACTGTTTCCATGTATCCCCAAGGGCAACTGGTTTCTCTGGAAAATAACCTGCATCGTCACCCTTTAATGTAGTTATCAGCTCTTTTTGGTCATCTGCACTAAGCGCACCGGTGGAAATGGTTGCGCTTGAAACATTGTTGACGCGTTTGAGCCGCACCGATTTGCCTTCATAGCTAAGTACTTTTTTGGCTGACTTGCCATTTTCGGTGTCAACGTCTCGCGCAACAGAATAAGAGCGAAGCACATTCGTGCTTGCGGCAGGGGTTGCAGCAACTACTTCCTCTTTGTACTCGCGATTGGCCTGGGTGATATGCGTTTGATCCAGGTTGAGGCCGGTTGCCGTCATCCTGATAGTAATCAGCATATCATTCTTAACTGTAAAGACATCGCCTGCAGCACGGCCCTCTTTTAACAGAAACTGTCATCAATTGGGTGAGCACGGCCGGGCACTGGTAACAGAAGTATGCCAAGAACTGCGTACAGTGCAAACCTTTTCATCTGGTTCTCCAGTCGTAAACTGTTAAGTCAATAGTTTTTTGAAGAAATACGATCCATGCATTCCTTGTGAGAGGCGGTTCATCCTGCAGATTTTGTTTAACGCCTCGCAAATAGATGGTCTGCAATATGGTAGATGTTTAAAATGATAGACAAACGTATCCTTCTGTGGTAGTATAACGCCGCCGCTGCGCGGCGCCACCACCAGAATAGGAGAAATTGCGGGAATGAATATTACGGATCTGTATCGCGAGCATTTCAAACATGAGCGGTTTGCCAATGCAAAGATGTTGGAGATGATGGCGGGAGTGGCAGATGAAAACAAGTCAGACTCCCGATTTGCGCGCGCCGTTGTGATTGCCGATCACCTCGCAGCTTGCCGTATCAACCACTTAAAGTTTATTACGGCAGCAGGCGGCCCGTACGAAGCCTGGTTTGATCAGGAGGCAAATTTTGAGGGGCTGGCAGAGAAGTTTGCCCGCGCAGAGGCTGCATGGACCGAGTATCTGGAAGCACTAACTGTAGAGGATGCACTGGCGAACTTTGGAATACCTGTTGAAGATGGCAAGTTTTGGCCGCTTCAAACGCGCATTCAGATAGAGCAGCTGATTGGCCACGCGGCCTATCACAGAGGGCAGATAGTGCTGCTGGTGGATATGCTTGGTGGTGAGACGGTGGATACGGATTACGTGGATTGGGTAGTGGGGTAATCGATAGTTTACGTGGCAGTGAAATACAGAAAGCGGGCGCGATTTGGGTTTAGTCCAAATTGCGCCCGCTTCTGGTAAATCGGACATTACCGGAACTGAAAGCCTAAGCTTTTGCAGGCGGTGTTGCTGGCGCAGCTGCGGGAGCAGCGGCCGGCTTTGCCAGGGGCGGAAGCACAGAGGTTGGCTTAAGGCTATCCGCTTTTACTGCATGGGTGTGATGGCGGGACTTATGGCGTCCCTTGGCTCGGCTCGGCATGATAACTCACTTTCGTATTTCAATACAACGAATGGCTGTTGCGGCGCACAAATCCCCACAGGGTAAGCGCGCCACACATTGTTATGATCCCACATGAAATGGCGAAATGTGCGCCAATTGTGGAAAACCATACCGAAAAAGTTGCAAGATGTTCGAAATGGTCGGCGATGCCTGGTTAAGAGTCTGGGATAGTCACCTCGAAAGTGAATGTACCGGTGCGCAAACTTGGCGCGCGCAACCACAAAGAGCATTTATGTTCTTGTAAGCAATCATTGTGTTGACTCGCGCACCCGATCTATGATATACAATTCGCTGTCGTATGCACAGGGTATCGCGCAAACGGCGTACACAATGCAACTGTAACATTACTGTTTCAGAGTTGCGTCTACAAGGCGCACAGAAAGGTGTAACGCATGCGGACGTTTGGCAACACTACTTGCAGAGTACTGGCAGCTGCACTGGTAATGGGATGGATCGGGTTTATTCCACGCAATGCTTGTGCGCAAGTAACTGTTTATGACACAGGCTTTGAAGCGCCTGAATGGGCTGCAGGGCAGCCGGTAAGTGGCCAAAATGGATGGGAGGCTGGCAATGGCGGCACAATTGGGCCACTGGCAGGTGTAATATCCACGAGTAATCCAAAATCGGGATCACAAAGTCTTAAAGTTAGTGGATCAGATCTCGTGTACGTTGCATCGGACGGGCTGTTTGAAGGTGTATATCGCCCAGCAGCTGGCGTCGATACTTCTGGTTGGAACTTCCTTCGGATTTCTGCAGACGTGAGATTAGATGGTCCGCTATCCGGCAATACTCCCGCCGATGATGACTACTCTGCTAATGTTAACGTATACAACGCCACCGAAGGCCTGGCGGAGATCTATCTAAGCTCCAACGGAATGGTAGTCTACGATGACGGCACGTCAAATTGGGTCTATGGGCCAACAGTGGATCTTGGCGTGTACCATCATCTTGCTATCGACATGTACCTCTCTGGGCTTTACAGCAACTTTTTTATAGACGGCAAGTATCTTGGCACGTTGTCCATACCCGGGTCTATAGCCACAGATAAGACAGTGGCGGTTAACCTTGCAAATCTGGCATATGCTGATTTTCCGGGTTTCAGACATTCTGATTACACATCGAACTTCGACAACTACCAGATAAGCGCAAGCACCCCGGAGCCGGGTACTCTGGCGCTAGTCTCCGTGTTTGGAATGGCAGGGCTTGCAGCGATCCGCCAAAGGCGCTCCAAATCCATCCAATAGATGAAGACATTCAAATGGTTAGGCAGCAAAACGAGGTGCCATGCTGGCACCTCGTTTTGTTCGTTAGCGCATAGTGTCCATGTGGTGGTGTGCCTGAGAACAGATGCGTATTGGCACATCAAAATCTGTACACAAGCTGTAAATGTAAGCTCAGTCCGTAAACTAGGCTTGTTATTTACGGCTAATTACTGGAACCAATGAGTGGGCACGCACAACAATTCCGTTCCAGAGTGATTGCTGCAAAGAGGGTGTATGGCCGGGAGCTTTGCACAGAGTTGATCCCCGCTTACTGGTGTTCAGCCCGGGAGTGGATAAGCCAGTTTCATAGTTTACTGCTTGCCGTCAACCGTGTTATCGGGTGGTAAAACTTTCTTTCGGTCGTCTGGCAGGGCATGCAGACCTGAGGAGCATGGATTATTGTTTTTTTCTTCCCACACCGGAAATACCTGGTTCTGAGGATTCCGTTTTTAAGGCCAGGCGCATGAGCTCAACTACCGCTCCCGACTTTTGGTAGACACTGCCAGGTTCAGCGCCTTCATTAAGAGCGAAGACGACGGCGGCAGTTTTTAGAGAGGGTATGGCAGTTATTTGCCACTGATAGTTTGCGATGGCACCAGGGCGCTCAATAATGCTCATCTGCTGCCCAAATATTGAATTTTGATATGCATAACAACCGTATCCTTGAAATCCGCCGAAGGCTGATCCACTAAAAAAGGGAGACCATCTCTCGGGCTGTTTCATCGACCATTGCAGCCACAAGCACACATCGTCTAACGTGGATAAAATGCCGCCAGCGCCGCCATAGATACCAAAGTTGAAGGGAGTTCCGCTAACCTTCGCTCCGTTCTGATTTGTGTAACATTTCAAAATGTTGGCAGGCAGTGCGCCCCAGGGTGCCACGCTTGTATTTTTCATCCCGGCAGGTTTGACTATCCTTTCGCGCAAAATGAAATCGAACGGCTGCTTACAGGCCTGTTCAACCACCGCCTGCAAAATCAGGAAATCAAGATTGTTATAGTCAAAGTTTGTGCCCGGGGCATGCAGAAGCCGCTCACCGGAAAGCTGTTTGATACGGGTTCTGAGGGGCTTGAGATGTGATTTGGTTGAAAGATAGATTAACGGAATGCCGTTTTCATTCTTGCCAGTAGAGTTATCCATGTTCTGCAGGCCACTGGTATGTGTAAGTAGGTTGGAGATAGTAACCGGCTTTACGTGCTCTGGCAGCCAGGGCAGAATTTCGCCAACCTGTTGTCCGAGTGTCAGTTTCCCTTCCGCAGCCAGTTCCAGCACAATCTGTGCTGTCATCAGCTTGGATACGCTGCAAATTGGGAGCCTGGCATTTGTTGCGTACTTACTTGATTTCCATACATTAGAGCCAGCAACTACCGCAGCACCGCCATCTATTTTGTTATGCGATGAGGCCCGCCAGGCAACATCATAACTTGATTGGGCAAATGCCATCAACAAACACAAAGCTTGCAACACCATGGTTAAACGTTCTCCAGATTATTTGTTCGCCCGTTACTGTTCAGTTAGTTTACGATTGCAGGGGCTGTATTGTCTGTTCTAATTTCGTGATTGTGCCGCGTTTGCCAATTCACAAGGATAATTGCGCACGTCTGCCGAAGGAGCCAGCAAATAACGCTTCGGATTGGAACCAAATGAAAATTACACGAAGAGCTGTTCTCGGTGCCACCATGGGCCTCTCCCTCTGTTCGCCGGAATTTGCAGTAGCCCAGTCAACTTCAGACACTGTATGGCATTCTGGAACCGAATTTCTTATTGAAGGCAAGTGCTGGCCAAATACGAGTGCTCCGTATAGCCGATTTAGGCAGCAGGACAAAGATTCGCTCTCGCAAAGTGTGTGGAACCTCGGGCTCCATTCTGCAGGTGTGCGCGTTCGGTTTAAGTCGGATGCATCGCGCATTTGGGTGCGGTGGTCTTTGACTTCTTCTAACCTTGCAATGCCACATATGCCCGCAACCGGTGTTAGCGGAGTTGATTTATATGTTAGAGCAAACGATGGTAAATGGAGCTTCGTAGCAAATGGCCGCCCTGCTCAGCAGGATGGCAATGTGGCCAATTTTGGCGCGCCGGCAGCCGGGTTGCAAGACTACGCACTCTATTTGCCTCTGTATAACGGTACTACTTCGGTAGAGATTGGTGTGAAGCCAACCGAGAAGATTGCGGCCGCCCCTGCCGATCCACGCAAACCCATTGTGTATTACGGCACATCCATTGCGCAGGGTGGCTGTGCCTCACGGCCCGGGCTGGCATACTCTAACATTCTTGCTCGGAGCCTCAACCGGGATGTGATTAATCTTGGCTTCTCGGGGTCTGCAATGCTGGAAGAGGGGATTGCTCGGACTATTGCGACCACTGATCCGGCCGTTTTTGTGGTGGATGCTCTCTGGAATGCCTCTTCGTTGCCAGATGCGGAGCTCTCCAGGCGAATCGAAAACTTTGCCCGAACGCTACGTTCAGCCCATCCCAACACTCCTATTCTATTTGTAGGCCAGGCTATGGTGCACCCCACTGCCGAACCCACACATAGTTCGCAGTTGCAGCAGGCAGTAGTGCTAAAACTGCAAGGCGAAGGCATGAAGGGGCTGCATCTGCTGGATGGCTCTAAGCTGTACAGCGGTGATGGCGAGGGCACTGTGGATGGTGTGCACCCCAACGATCACGGAATGGTTGAGCATGCAAAAGGGCTGCTGCCATCCATAAAGTCGCTGTTGTGTGGCAAGTAATCTCTGATCTCGAGGACTTACCGAATACAATGCCCCCGGCCCGTATTGCAGGCGCTGGGGGCATTGCATTTTTAATTCTAATCGGCTGGATACGGTTGGTATCGCGGGCTGTTACAGATGTTGCTCTCTGTGCTGCTCTGGCAGCCAGGATAGCTGTTGTCACACATCCGCAGGGTGGGGTATTGATGCACCAGGCTGCATCCTGAGAGGTACCAGCTATTCCATATTGCATCTGGCTTTAGCCATTTTGCATGGCCATCAAAAAAGGTGCAGTTCATACCTCCCTGGTGTCGGTTTGCGTATTTGAACATGGAGCCCGGGCGAAGCGGATCTGGCGCCATGTCTCCATCAAAAGCCTCGAGCCACTGTTCCGTGTTGATTTTAGCTCCAGATCCGTTTGTGCTCCACGCTTCTGTAATTACAATGGTATCCACAGCGCGGAAAACTTGAGCCAGTGAAAGCGCCTCCATGGATGCCGATGCCGCATAAGAGCGCGGTATGCTCGCCACTCCGTTTGCATCAACCGATGGATTTGGCGTATCGGAGGGGCAGCGGAAGACGTTTCTATCGCGAATATAAGGCATGAGCATGTTCCACCACTTCAGTCCGTTGCCAGTTGTGGCGGTGTGTATGCGTGTTGAGTTTGCATTACTTGTCGATCTGAAAAAGATCTGCTCATCGTAATCCTGCACATACATCTGGATAGATGTGCCCAGCTGTTTCATATTTGACATACAGGCCGCCGACCTGGCCTTGTCTCGAGCCTGAGCAAATATGGGAAACAGTATCGCGGCCAGTATCGCGATTACTGCAATAACCACAAGCAGTTCTACAAGTGTAAACCCGCGCCGAATTGGCACGACCCCGATGTTCTGGGTCATCTCTGGTGCTCCTGAAACTCGTAATGCACACAATTGAATCCGATTATCCATGGCGACCATTTTGGTCGGTAATGACACTGTCAATTGTACATTAACTAAATATTAGGAGTCAACATCCATAATAAAATTATTAGTCTAGACTAAAAAAAGTCTTGCTTTAGTAGAAATCATTTCAGTGCCTGGCTATTACAGATTCTTCTTGTTTCTCCTCAACGTAAGGAGCGGGCCTCAACATTTCCTGAATCGGCACGCTTGATGGATCGGATGCCCTTAGCAGGGTTGATTCTTCAGTGGCATGCTCTTCCAGCAGGCCAGCATCACCAAATCCCATCGCAGCGCCAAGTGCACGGCGGTTATCTGAGCAGAATTTGAGCGCGGACCAGCCCGCCGGCAACCCCACCAGCCCAATACAGGAGACGAACATAGCCAGGCAGTACCACTGCATTTCTATATCCCGCGGTGTAGAAACTAAAAATGCACTCAGCAGGCCAATCGTGCCCCAGAACAGGATGGAGAGCGAAAACGGCAAGCCCCACTCAATTAATCGGGGCCGGTTGCGCTTAGCGAAAAGCACCAGCGCCGAAACAGAGATACCCAGATAGATCGGTGATGGCACGGCGCCGTCAAATAGCCGAGCCTCATGAAATGAACGTTCAAACGCGTCGGTAGCAATCATGCCAGCAATCTGCAGGCTGGCATAAAGGGAGGCGGCAACAGCCAGCCCCTTCTTGAAGTTGGGTTTGCCGCGTGCTGCCTTAAGCGTTAGCTTTACAACAGGCAATTTTTTTGTGGTAGTCCCGGGATCAGTCATGCTCTGCTCCTATCCATAATTGATGAGTAGTTATTGTGAACCCAAGCTAATATCCTGCGGCCGGGCTTGCATTGCTTCCGTATATGCGCTTCATGCATTTGTTAAGCCTATGGTTCGAGATGGTGCGAAGGATTTATCACGGCACATTATGAATTTGTGGATCACCCGCACTGAGTGTGTTCGACAGCACCGGTGCAGTTATCTTCCCGAACAACCCGAGTTGCAAAGGCGATCTATGAACCTGCGATATTGCACCACATTATTCTGTGCCTCACTTGGCTTGCTCATTCTGCCAGGCTACGCAACCGCCGAGGGGCACCCATGGCTGGATATTCCTGGAAGCAAAGGACCGGGTGCAGGGAAAACCATTGTGCTGGTATCTGGCGATGAGGAGTACCGATCCGAAGAAGGGCTTCCGCAATTGGGCCGCATCCTGGCGCAACGCCACGGCTTTCACTGCATAGTGCTGTTTGCGGTGGATCCGGCTACGGGCACCGTTGCGCCGAACGTGAACGATAATATTCCCGGTCTGGAGCATCTGCAGAAGGCAGACCTGCTCATTATTCAAACGCGGTGGCGTAACCTGCCAGATAGTCAGATGAAGTATGTGGCGGAGTATGCAGAGAGTGGTAAACCTGTAATTGGCCTCAGAACATCCACACATGCCTTCAATTTGAAGGGGAGTGCCTACCAGAAGTATAGTTGGGATAGTAAAGAGCCCGGATACGATGGGGGATTTGGCCGGCAGATACTCGGGGAAACCTGGGTTGCCCACCATGGCAACCATGGGGTGGAGGGCACGAAAGCACTCACCGCTCCGGGAGCCGAATCCAACGTTCTCCTAACAGGCATCCCATCTGGCAGTATCCATGTTACTACCGATGTATATAAGGTACGGTTGCCATTGCCAGAACCGGTGCAGCCACTTCTGCTGGGGCAGGTGCTGCAAACGCTTTCGCCAGATGCACCGCCTGTTACCACCGATAAGAACAGCCCGATGATGCCCGTTGCCTGGACGCGTGCCTACAAAACGGCCAGTGGCAGAACCGCCCGCGTTTTTGCATCCACCATGTGTGCAGCCGTTGACCTGAAGGAGGCTGGAATACGCCGCCTGCTGGTTAACGCTGTGTACTGGAGTGTAGGATTGGAGAAACGAATAAAGCCGAGCTTGAATGTAGACAGCGTAGAACCGTTCAATCCCAGTACTTTTAGCTTCCGAAACAACGATGCCTGGAAACCCGGCCGCCTGCCGGAGCAGTATTGATACACCTGAACGCGCTCTGTTTGAGATTGCTGAGAGGGAGAACCGCAATGCGAAATATGCTCCGATTGCTTACTGCTGCCAGTACTCTGTGCTTACTACCCGGTTTTGTAACGGCCCAGACGGCCGGAGCAAAGCCGCCAAAATACGAAACTCGTACAGTACACGATCCCGATGGAACCGGCGTGTTTTATCTTGGCCGTGAAATGGCTCAGGTAATGGGGCATGAAGGGGCAGACTGGCTGGATAGGCCAGAGCGTGAGGCAGAGGAGGCACCCTCATTGCTTATAAAGGCTCTGAAGTTAAAGCCCGGCAATGTGGTGGCAGATATCGGGGCTGGATCCGGGTACCTTTCGTTCAAAATGGCGAAGAGTGTGCTGCCGACTGGCAAAGTGTACGCAGAAGATATTCAGCAAGAGATGCTGGATATCGTAAAAAAGAAAGCGGAAGACACAGGAGTACAGAACGTGGTTCCGTGGTTAGGAACCATTACAGAAACCAAACTTCCAGATTCTTCCGTAGATCTCATCATACTCGTTGATGTTTATCATGAGTTTGATCATCCGTTTGAGATGACACAATCAATGATCAAGTCGCTTAAAGTCGGTGGCAGGCTGGTGTTTGTGGAGTATCGCAAAGAAGATCCATCGGTGCCTATCAAACTGGTTCACAAAATGACCGAGGCGCAGGTGAAGCGGGAAATGGCAATCTTCCCACTCAAATGGGTAGAAACCAGCCGAATTCTTCCTCGCCAGCACATTATCGTGTTTCAGAAGCTGGCAACGGCCCCTCGCTAGTTATTCATATAGCTGGTTTGTGAAAAGCCCCGCATCTGCGGGGCTTTTTGCTGCCTGTTCCGGCGCCAGGTGTTGTTTGGTTCACAGTGCCACTGTTGCCTTTCTTAAGAACAGCGGCATTCAGAAATTCGTCAGAATAAGTGAAACAAAAATTAATGAACGTACACATCTCAAATCGGCCAGTCCTCGAAAGGAGGAGAGCAATGCAACGAATAATCTGCACAATGCTATTAGGTTTGGCGTTACTTGCTGGCGGGCTTGCTGCCACAGCACAGCGTGCAAACACTGAACCGACGCCCTCTCCTGTGCTGGCCGGCAACTCAGATCCCGTACAATATGCCCAAAGAGCCTATCACCAGGCCGCCCATATATTGAAGAGTGCGCTGCCGTTATATGGTGGGCATGATTTAAAAGCGATGGAGTTTGCGCGGAAAGCAGAAAAGTTAACCGAAGACTTTGCGCGAGAGCGAATGGGCGATGCGCGGTTTGCCGTTGTGAGTGGGCCAGCACAGCCCAGAAGGCGAAAATCTGATCGCGCAATGGCACCCGTTTTACCCTTGCCAGAAGCAGAGCCGGCATACACCGCACAGCAGCTCAAAGTAAGCAATGCGCGCTTGCAGTTCTCACTTAGCATTATAAAAACCGCAAACACGCGGCTTGAGCTATTACAGGGGGTACAGTCCATTTCGTTAAGTGAGGCCATTCTGTGTGGGCAGATGAGTGTTGCAGAACTGGACAAAGCCCTGTATGTATCGCGCACAATAAAATAGTAAAACACAATAAATATAACAAAGCCGCCGCCATAATGCTTCGAGCACTACAGGCGGCGGTCTTGCTGTGTGGCTAGTTTCCGTTTAGCGCCTTCTGCGGCGGCGGAACAAAACGCTCAGGGCAGCAATTGAACTTGCACCAACCAGTGCGCAGGCACCGGGCTCTGGTGTTTCCATTCGGCTTTGAACCATTATGGATAGGTTTGGTACGCCAAATGCGGCGCCCGTTTGTGAGTCAACTAGAATGCCATCCATTGCCTGCGAATTGCCGTTCTCCTCAATCCCTGCTGCATTGATGGCTTTAACAACATCATCTGATAACCCGAGAGTGCTCAGGTCGATTGGCGTGTTATCGGTATCCGAAAGGAATGTCCAGCTTGCAGTGTAGTAGGCCTGGCCATTGCCGCGCAGGCCACGGGGAGTCAGGCGCACCGTTAGCAAATCGCTAACATCTTTGGAGCGCCATTCTTTGAGGATTGCGTAACCGGTTCCGCCCGTTACGGTTCCATCTATATCAATGCTTCCGCTAATTGTTTCTGGCGTGTTTATGTCTGCGGTTAAGTTGGTGTTGGCATTGCCCGGGCCACCCACCTCGGTGGCAGTTATTCGGCCGACATCCAGATCTGTAATAGTGATGGTGCCGGCGTTTTGCGCACGTGCAAAAGCCGGTGCCAGAGAGATTGCAAGTGTGCAGGCCAATACAGGCATAGCTCGCCTTACGAGGTGTGAGGGGCGGAGGTTGTTCATGAATCTAAGTAGACCCAGAGGTGTTGCGGCACATGAAGCGGTTCTCATCATAATCGAAGCTCCTGAAGTAGTGAGATGAAACCATTGCCGTGCGGCCGGGGCGGCGTATTGCGAATTATAGCGATGTGGTTTACTGTTGTCAATTGAAATTTTAGCCGTATTTGCTTGCTCGTAAATACGATAGGTAACCATAAACAAATTGGGGGCGCGGCAAGAGCCGCGCCCCCAACAGGTTCAAACCCCGTAGTTGTTTAAGGGTTTAGAAGAAGCGAATGTCGTGGAAATGTCCGCTGGTAACCAGGAATACGTAAACATCGGTAAGCGCAACCGAAATAAGGCTGGCCATTGCGAATGTACCGTGCTTCTCGTTAATAAAGCTGACTTTCTTCCACAATCCATGCTTGGTCTGGTTAAGTACTGAGCAGGAGTAGCAATCTGCATTGCCGCCAACAAAGTGCCTCCAGGAGTGGCAGGAGAAGGTGTAGCAGGAGAGCAACACAACATTTGTCAGGAAGACAATGGAGCCAAGGCCCATACCGAAGTGCATGGAATCGCCGCTCTTAAAGAAGAACGACTCAATGGTGTCCTTCCAGAGCATGATGATAAAAATTGCTGCGGCAAAGAAGGCGTAGCGGTGGAAGTTCTGTACCACCAGCGGGAAGTATTTTTCTCCCTTGTACTTTTTGCGGCGCATGCTTGCCAGGGGCTCTGGCTCAGCAATAGCACAGCCCAGCGGATCTGCACCGTATGCTCTGTAGAGCATTTTACGGTAGTAGTAGCAGCTAAGGCGGAAGCACAGTGGAAACGGAAGGATGAACAGCGCCGGGGAAATGTTGAAACCAGCGATCTTGGTGCTCAACCTGAGGGTTGGTGAATACAACGGGGAGAGGTAGTATGCTCCGCCAAATTGAGATGCACCTGCTGTCTCGTAAAAGCCATTTTGGAACGCACGGAACGTAGCCCATGCGCCAAATGCACTGAACACGATAAAGAAGAAAAGTGTTCCGCCCCACCAGTTGTCGGTCCTCTTAACAACCGGGGCTTTCTGCGAACCGGCTGCGGCTGCAGGCGGAGAGGTCTGAACTGCCAATGAAATAATCCTCCTCAAACCGCAGGCGGCAGCGCATTCGGCGCCAGCTCTGCGGAGTGGCAAAACCTGTTAATTATAGCACATGGTTATAAATGAGATGAAGCGTTTCTGCATGCAACAGATACGCTTCCATGAGCACCACAGATAAGAATGTGTTAATTCAGAACCTGTGCGCCCTGAGCGGCGGTGGTAACGTAGATGGTGCTGGTGAGGCCAGTGGCCTTTTTGTACAGTGCCGGCACCTCATCCAGAAACCGTTCAACGGCGGTATCTGCAACCAGGCTAACAGTGCAGCCGCCGAATCCAGCCCCCGTCATTCTGGCTCCATACACACCTTCAATAGAACGTGCGGCCTCAACCATGGCATCCAGCTCTTTGCAGCTCACTTCGTAATCTATGCGCAGGCTTTCATGAGATCCATTCATCAACTCACCGAAGCGCGCAATGTCTCCCGATTTGAGGGCCGCAACACTTTCCAGTGTTCGCTCATCCTCCGTAATTACGTGGCGAGCTCGTTTGCGTGTTACCTCTGGTAAAACCGAAGCATATTGTTCAAACTGAGCCGGCGTAACATCACGCAGGGCTTTGATGCCTGGAATATGTTCCCGGAGCAGTTCAACGGCGTGTTCGCATTCAGCTCTGCGCGTGTTGTACTCGGAATCAACCAGCCCACGTTTCTTATTGGTATCCGCAATAACTATGGAAACACCCGTTTCTGGCAGCGGAACGGCTTCAAATGTCAGTGAGCGTGTATCAATAAGTAGGGCATGATCCTTCTGCCCCAGGGCAGAGATATACATATCCATAATGCCAACGTTTACACCCACAAACTCTCGCTCGCCGCGCTGTGCCAGTAGGGCCATACGCACCGGGTCTATCTCCAGGCCGGCGGCGGCAGCGAAGGTGTTGCCGCTGGCAACCAGCATTGCTGCCGAGGAAGACAGGCCAGCACCAAGGGGAACATCCCCAAGCAGTACGGCATTGATACCGGCAGTGCCCAGCCCTTCGTCATGAAAAACCCAGGCCATGGCACGTAGGTAGTTGCTCCATCTCTCGCGGCCATCGGTTGCGGGCTGAACACCATCCAGCGTAAACGTAGAAGATTGATTGAAGTTCATGGCATGCAGTTTTACCTGCCTGTCTGTCCTTCTGCCGGCAGCAATCATAACATCTCTATCTATAGCGGCCGGAAACACAAACCCATCGTTGTAATCCACATGCTCGCCGATGAGGTTGACTCGCCCGGGAGCACGCACCAGAATCTCAGGCTCGGTGCCATGCAGCTCTCGGTACTTCGCGGTAAGTTCTTCCAGCCTCGAACAATTGGCGGTAGTCATCGCGTGTTCATAACTCCTGTTTTACAGTTCTGGGATCCATAAAGCAGCCGGGCCCGCGAGCAACCTGCAGGCACCGTATATAATGGCTGGGGTGGAACCCGAAGTCGTTTGTGGCAGTATAGCATACAGAGCCGGAGTTCTTGGGATGCCTGTATAATCTAGGCCCTTACGACAGGCAAGCGTGCACATTGTTTGACACCGTGGCGGTGGGGGGATATAATAGGCGACGGTGCTCTCGCCACGGCGTTTCTGCCTGGTTTGCGCTGCTGCCTGCAGCCGTTTATGGGGTTGTAGTGTAACCGGCGGTTATCTGAGAGTGCTATCAGGAGATCTTTTTTGAGCGCAGACACCAACTCGGGTGATCAGCAGAAGTCCGCTGAAGATGAGCTAACCCACAACGGTCAGCCATTTCTCTCAGTAGTCATCCCGGCCTATAATGAGGAAAAGCGGCTCGGCGCTTCCCTCAAGCGCATGCTTGCGTACTTTGATACGCGCAACTACGATTTTGAAATCCTGGTAGTGAGCGACGGCAGCACCGACGAAACCGCCAGCATCGTTCAGAACATTTCCGCGTGTCGGCCTCAGGTTCGCCTGCTTGAATATGCAAGTAACCATGGCAAAGGGTACGCAGTGCGGTATGGCATGCTTCGGGCAGCAGGCAAATTTGTTCTGTTTTCTGATGCTGATCTTGCAACTCCCATCGAAGAGGTTGAGAAGCTACTCGAGCACATCCAAAAGGGAGCTGATGTAGCAATCGGCAGCAGGGATGTGGTTGGATCAGAGCTTGTACAAAGGGAATCTATAATCCGGGAACTGGGTGGCAGAACATTTAACAAGCTGGTTCAGCTGTTAACCGTTCCGGGAATTCACGATACTCAGTGCGGCTTTAAACTCTTCACATCAAGAGCCTGCAAAGATGTCTTCGGCCTATGCATGGTAGATGACTGGGCCTTTGATGTGGAAGCCCTTTATGTAGCTGTAAAGCTGCTTGGTTTGAAAGTGGATGAAGTGCCGATACGTTGGGCGCATCAAGAGGGCTCGAAGATCAGCCCATTTCGCGATGGCCCCCGAATGGTACGAACGCTGTTTAGAATACGCCTGACGCGATACGGGGCCACTCCGTCCGCAGTCAAATCCAATCCGAACCCCAGGTGACATGAACACTGCTGAATATGAGCGAATGTATCGCCTGGAAGATTCCTACTGGTGGTTTGTAGGCAGGCACCGGTTAATTGAAGCGTTGCTGCGGGAGCGCTACATACAGGATGCCGAACACGTGGCCAACCGGGTAATTCTGGATATTGGTTGTGGAACGGGCGCCATGTCTCACCGGCTTACGCGTTGGGGCAAGGTTGTATCCGCTGATTTCTCTCCCCTTGCACTTCAGTTTTCGCGCCGCCGTGGCCTGGGTAATCTTGTGGGGGCGGATGCCATGAAACTGCCCTTCGCTTCCAACTCTTTTGATGCCCTGGTTGCTATGGACATGCTGGAGCACCTGCCAGATGATAAGGCTGCTCTTGCCGAGTTTGCCAGAGTTCTAAAGCCTGGGGGACGGATATTTGCTACCGTTCCCGCTTATCCCCACTTGTGGAGCGAGCACGACCTGGCACTGATGCACTTCCGCCGTTATGTGCGAAGAGAGATGAACGACAGATTTGTAGAAGCGGGCCTGCACATTGAGAAGCTTACGCATACTATGATGTCTCTGTACCCCATTCTTACAATGCAGAGGCGCCTAAATGCCAAAAAGCCAATGAGCAACGAGCCGAAGGCCGCTATGCCCATGGTGCCTGCCCCAATTAATAGCCTGCTAACGGGGCTGCTAACAGTTGAAAATTCGGTCGCACGTAAAACAAGCCTTCCGTTTGGTTCTACCATTCTCTGTGTAGCCCAGAAACCCACAAAATAGTCCGTCACCAATTCAGTCTGGCATAAATTAGCTCTGCGTTAGCAGAACCAATTGCACTTTCCGGTTCCACCTGCTTCTTAGTTCAGCCATAATAAAAGTATGGGCGATGCTTGAAACGGCAGCAACTGCCAATTCGCAGCGTGGGCTCAGCAAATATATCAACGCAGCTTGTATCTGGAGACATAAAAATGCACTATCGACGGCTTGGTAATAGCGGCTTGAAGGTTAGTGAGATCTGTCTGGGCAGTTGGCTTACATACGGAAATGCCACAGAGAATGAAACTGCGGAAAAGTGTATTGATCGCGCCTATGAGCTCGGCGTTAACTTTTTTGATACCGCAAATGTGTACGCACGTGGCAAGAGTGAAGAGGTGGTGGGCAAGTCGCTCAGTAAGTTCCCGCGCGATAGCTATGTGCTCGCCACCAAAGTTTACTTCCCCATGAATGATGGGCCGATGCCTAACAATAGGGGGCTTTCACGCAAGCACATCGTAGAGCAGTGCAACCTCAGTCTGAAGCGCCTCGGGCTAGATTACATCGACGTTTATCAGTGCCACCGATTTGATGCGGAAACGCCTATCGAAGAGACGTTGCGTGCGCTGGATGATCTGATATCCCAGGGCAAAATTCTTTATGCCGGTTTCAGCATGTGGAGCGCGGCGCAGATTCAGGAGTCTGTGGACTTTCAGGTGAAGCACAACCTCGATAGGTTTGTTTCCAGCCAACCGTATTACAACATGCTTGGCCGCGATATTGAGGCTGAGGTTATTCCTACGTGCGAACGTGAGGGAATAGGGCAGATTGTGTTCTCGCCTCTGGCACAAGGGCTGTTAACCGGCAAGTACCTTCCCGGGCAGCCCGTTCCGGCAGATTCCCGTGCAGCAGACCCCAAGCAGAACATGTTCCTGAACGGTGGTAAGCTGGATGAAGCCCAGCTTACACGTATCCAGAATCTTGTGCCGATTGCACAGGGACTTGGCCTAACTATGGCACAGCTTGCTCTGGCATGGTGCCTGAGAAAGCAAAATGTAAGCAGTGTTATCGTTGGTGCCAGCCGCCCTTCCCAGGTGGATGACAACTGTGGCGCTGCTGGTATCACCCTTGAGCCAGACACCATTGCAGCCATTGATGCTGCACTTGCGGTCTGAATTCGTATCGTATCCTTTAACGAAAGGAAACCCAATTGAAGGGCATTATTATTGCCGGAGGGCTTGGCACCCGGCTTCGACCACTTACTTACCACCGCCCGAAGCCACTTGTGCAGGTGGTAAATCGGCCATTTCTTGAGTATCAGGTGGCGCTGCTTCGTGAGCACGGTGTGGATGACATCGTATTTGCCACCAACTACATGGCAGATAAAATACAGGGGCATTTTGGTGATGGCAGCCGCTTTGGCGTGAAAATGCGTTATGCCGTAGAGGATGCACCACTGGGCACCGGCGGCGCAATTCGAAATGCCGCAGAGCTATTTCCAGATGAAGATGTTGCCGTGTTCAATGGCGATGTGCTCACGGATTATGATCTGAAAACCGTAATAGATTTTCACTACAGTAAAAGCGCTGTAGCAACAATCACCCTGCAGCCTGTGCCCAGCCCAAACCCCTTTGGGGTGCTGGTACTGAATGACGATGAGCGGGTAACCGCATGGCTTGAACCCAGCGAAGAAACCAAGAAAGCGCTTGCTAATGAGCAGAATGTTGCCGTTACTGGTACCGATCTGATTAATGCAGGTTTCTATGTTCTTAGCGCCCGGTTTATCAACTCCATTCCGCACGGCGAAAAGTGCTCTGTTGAGCGTGATATCTTCCCGCGGCTACTGGCGGAGCATGCCCCGGTTTATGGGTGCGCTCCTGGCGGTTTCTGGATGGATCTTGGCAGGGCAGAGCAGCTGATGTCTGCAACCCGGGCTATTTTGGATGGATCCGTGAAAACCCATACCAATGATGTCGCAATTTCGCCATCGGCTACCGTGGCAGATCACTCGCTCATCTCCGGCCTAACCTCCATAGGTGCGGGCAGCACCGTTGGCAAGGGATCGCTGCTCACTGATTGCATCATCATGGATGGCGTGCGCATTGGCAACAATGTCTCACTCAGCCACCTTATAGTAGATGAGCACACCATCATTGAAGATGATGTGGTGGTGGAAGGCAAACTGGGTGGGGCTACGCCGGTTATTGCTGCTGGCAGTTTATTCCGCCAGGGCACTCGGGCACTTCACGGTTAATAACGCAACACGAGCGAGTTGTGCGCCGGGAAGCAAATTATGAATGGTGTATTCAAACAGCGCCGATTAACACGGCGTACACTGCTTGGTTCGGCGGCCGCTCTGGCCGCCGAACTTGCATGGGGCAGCAGAGCAAATGCGGCATCCAGTGCTGATAATGCACCACTAACCTCAGATGTGCCGTGGTGGCATCAGTATCCAAGTCTTGAACAATCCGAAAGCCCCGATGTGTTTGCTAAATCTCATGCAAAAATGGTTATACATGGGCTTGCAAAAGATCCTACCTGGGGACCTTTTGCGCAACAGGTATCGGTTTATGAAAGCGGAGACTCGCTAAAGAAGATAAAGGAGATGGGTGGCCGCGCCATTACCTGGATAGAGGGCTTTGGCGATTGTATGCTCTATGCCGTGCAGCTAAACATAAAAGCAGATGGCACATTTGTTACACGTGGGGATAACCCGGCCATGTCACTGGTTGCTCGCAGCCACTGGAACTGGACCGATAAGAACCCCTGGGTTGGCAAAACGGCATTCCGCTGGATTGGCCCACATAACTTAGTAGATAGAGAAGACTTTTGTGTTTCGCTGCTGGATTTACCCGGTGCAGATACCTTCAACCCGATGCCGCACTATCCGGATGGAAAGCCTGCTGTTGGAATAATCCCGGGCAAAACCTACCCTCTAAACCACAGAGTTTATGACGCATGCGGATCCAAAGATGTGAACGGCACCCTGGCAGCCAGTTATGAAACGCCTGCCAGGGTGAACGATAAACTCCCGAATGGGCAACCAACTGGCCCAACAGAGGGGTTGTACCCTGCTCAGGTTGGCTGGCCAGAAGTGGCAGCACCTGCGGGATATAAACAGGGCGAAACGGTTTACTGCGGCGTAATCAGCGTTCATAAAGATATTTCTGCGCCCTTCTGGAACCAGTATGTTCGCCGATCCATTAAAGAGATTGTAAAACGGGGCCTCGATGGCGTGTGGTGTGATAACTACTCGCCGTGGGATAACTTTGGTTATCCACCTGTGGATAAAGCGTTTGGAGACTGGTCGGCCGCGGGTTTTGTAGACTATTTGAAGGCAAATCCTAAATTGGCCGTTGCTGCAGGGCTGCCCTTGGGAGCGGCGGCAGATAACTTTGATGTGCGGGCAGAAATGAAAACACGGGCAGGCGCTCTTGGTGCGAAAGATGCCACCAATACTAAGGACGCTGCCTGGCACAATCCTGCGTGGGTATCAGACCCGCTGTGGCGGGCCTATCGCGCTTATCGGCAGGCTGGAGCACAAAAGCAGCTGCAAGGTTTCTATTCTGCCATTCATCAGGAAGCCACGGCCGGTGGTAGGCCAGATTTCTGCATTGGCGGCAACGATGTACCAATGTATGGCCTCGGATGGGTTCAGGATGGCTGGCAGGGCATGATCAATACTGAAACCACGCCTGGTTGGCATATGGGTTCTGGCACAAGAGGCATCACCATCCCACCAATTGGCAAAATGGCCATCATGTACCGGGCTGCACTGGAGCATCAAAAGGGGCCGTTTTCCGCCGCCTGGTATTATCTCTCTGGTGTGTTTGCAAAGTACCAGAAGAAGCCCGGGATTGGAAAACTGCTATGTGCCGAGGCATTTGCAAACGGTGCATTTTTGCTGTGCATGCCAGACAATGCGGAAGTTTGTGGAACCGTTGAAAGCCATGCCTGGTGGAACCAGTTTGTGCGCGATAACGAGGCAGCCTTTGGAGTGCGCAAGCCACTGTATGATGCAGCCGTACTGTTCTCTCCAGATAATCAGTTGCAGCACATTACGCCCGGCGGTTACAGCAATATCGATGATCAGCCACACATATTTGGCCACCATGGCTGGGCAACTGCATTGATTGATGCGCATATTCCATATCGGGCGATAACTGATTGGAAGCTTACAGCAGCAGAGCTATCAGGAGTGAAAACTCTAGTTGTGCCTCATGCGCTAAGTTTGTCCGATGCAGCCATAGATGCGATTGTTACCTGGGTAAAAGCAGGAGGCAGGGCGGTAATTAGCGGGGCAGTTGGCTCTCTGCATGCGCCCTCTGGCTGGTTTGCGAAGCGTGTTGATGGACAGGAGTTGGCAGGCAGGCTGGGTCTAATATCCGGCCAAACCGTGCGTGTGGGCAAAGGGGAGGCAATGCTTACTCCCGGCAACCCGGGGCAGGATTACTATCTCAAGATTGATCAGCGCGCTGGATTGCTGGATGACATGAAGCGCTGGTTTGGCACCCGAACATGGGTGTCTGCAGAAACAATGCCGTCCACAGTTGGCGTGTTTGCCTGGAAGGCAGGGGATGCCTCTACAATCTACCTGGATCTGGTGAACTACGATATTGATCTGGATGCCGATACTTTGAAGCCAGCTCAGGGCCTGCACTTCAGTGTGCGGCTGCCCGTTGAACTGGCGAAGGCTGCCAATCTGCAGGTGGATACGCTAACTCCCGATCTTACCCGCCCGGCAAAGGCCACCTTTGAGGATGGAGTTGCTGAGATAACCCTCGATCGGCTGACTACGTATGCCAGCATTCGGATTAAGGGGCCGACGTAGGGAATTCCCCTCCCTCGCATTCCTCACTTTGCAGACCAATTTTAACCCTCAAATTCTGTATGTTTTTCTTGACAATTGGGGGTGTGCCGTTGTATATTTATTCGCGCGCGATCCCCGTTAGCTCAATGGCAGAGCGTTCGGCTGTTAACCGAAATGTTGATGGTTCGAGCCCATCACGGGGAGCTTGAAAAGCAGGGTTCTGAAACCAATTGGTTTCGGAACCCTGTTTTTGTTTATTTGCCCATTCTGGAGACCGTAATGACACTGCCACACGGATATTTAATCCGTCCGTTTGAATCTCGCGATCTGGCCAGGCTTCAGCAGATAACCGTAGACTCGTTTGAAGGCGTATCCATAGATCGCAACATGGAGCGCGAGTTCGGGGCATTTGGTGAGGGAACCTGGGCAGATAGAAAAGCCGCGGCTATTGTGGAGGATTGCAGGGTTCAGCCAGATGGTGTGTTTGTTGCCGTGTACTCCGCTGAAACTGAAGTTGTGGTTGGCTATATAACAACCCGCCTGCAAAGAGTATCCAGAATAGGATGGATACCCAATATGGCCGTGGATCCCGCTCATCAGGCACATGGGCTTGGGCACGCGTTATTAGATCATGCCATAGGCTACATGCGGGAACAGGGTATGGAGATTGCCAAAATAGAAACCCTGGAACAGAACCCTATTGGTCAAAAGTTATATCCACGACTTGGATTTGTGCCCATTGCGCGGCAGATACACTTTGCCATGCGGCTTGATAGCCCCGATGACCATCCTGCAGATTAAACGTCGTTCGATTTTTTTCGCTGCCCCGTACCAAGTATCTTTAAGAGCCGAGATAGCTCTGCGAGTTCCGACTTTGTGAGTACCTGTACTTGCTTTTCAAGAGTGGCAGCGAATACAGGGAACAGCTCGGTTATCTTGCTGCGTCCTTCTTCGGTGAGGCTAACCAGTATGGAACGGCGATCCTTCTGACCTCGCTCCCTGCGCACGTAACCTAGCTTCTCAAGGTTGTCAATTACGAGGGTAAAGTTGTTTCGGCTCTTCAGGTGCTTTTCAGCCAGCTGGCTTGGCTTGAGTGGGCCAAGGTGGTAAAGCGTTTCCAGAATGCCGAATTGACTCATGGTTAAGCCGGTTTCCGCTATGGATGCGTAAGAGCGCGCAGATACAGAGTCTGTTGCACGATGTAGTTTTATAAACAGATCTAATGCCTCTTTCTCTTGCTCTGTTCCCTTGTAATGGGTCGGCATACTCTTCGCCTCCTCAATCGTGCCACACCTGAATCGATGCAAGCACTGCATGCCAGATTAGATAATGTTTGGCCGCAACCCTCTTTTTTCGCTCTGATGTAACATATAGAATATTTGAATCGTATATAATCACATATGGAACTAATTTTCCATGATAACAATTACTCTTCAACCACCACTCTTAGACGCAAGGAAACGAAAATGATTACAAGACGACTGATCGGAACCGCAGCTGTATTTACAGCCGCATCGGCACTGCTTGCAGTAAGTGCGCCTGTATCCCATGCACAGGCAACTCCCTCAATTCGCTTTGATGGAGATTGGGCTATAGATACCACTCACACCAGCGCCAACTTCTCGGTTCGCCACATGCTGGTTAGCCAGGTACGGGGCCGGTTTAATAAGTTCAGCGGCGCTATTCATGCTAATGGCAAAGACTTTTCAAAATCGACTGTACTGTTTACCATACAGGCGGCGAGCATAGATACCAACGAACCACAGCGAGACGGCCACCTGAAATCGGCAGACTTTTTTGATGTTGCAAAGTATCCTGAGATAACTTATAAGAGCACATCGATTACAAAGCTGAGTGGCAACAAATACGTTGCTCATGGCGTGTTCACCCTGCATGGTGTGAGCAAGCCAGTAGATTTACCGTTTACTCTTAGCGGCCCACTAAAAGATGCCTTTGGTCAGGTGCGGTTCGGTCTGCAGTCGATTCTGCGTATCAATCGCCAGGATTATGGCGTAAAGTGGAATCAGAAGATGGATACCGGCGGTTGGGCCGTAAGCAACGAGGTAGATATTGAGTTGAATTTGGAAGCCAACCCGGTAGGTAAGTAACGCGTTAACCGAGTAAAGGTACACGGAGGGATTGGGAGATGAGTAGTTCCATTACACCAGGCAGAATGCCAGTGCTGTTTGTAGGACATGGCAACCCGATGAATGCCATTGAGGACAATCAGTGGAGTAGGGCATTTGAAGATCTTGCCATCTCCCTTCCCACGCCAAAAGCAATCGTTGCCATATCTGCGCACTGGTATGGGCAAGGAACCCAGGTAACTGGCAATGTACTTCCGCCCACTATTCACGACTTCGGTGGTTTCCCAGCAGAACTGTTTGCGGTTGAGTACCCGGCTTCTGGCAATCCAGAGCTCGCTGCTCAAATTGCGCAATCGCTTACAAAGTATGGCGGTACCGTGAGCCAGGCGTGGGGTCTGGATCATGGAACCTGGACCGTATTGCGCCACTTACGCCCTGCTGCAGACATCCCAGTTCTGCAACTGAGTATCGATTATCGGCTTAGCCCCGCCGATATACTGAACATAGGTGTGGTGTTAAGGGAGCTGAGGCATCAGGGAGTTCTGGTGTTGGGCTCAGGCAATATTACGCACAATCTTGGCGATGTTATGGCGCGCTGGGGGCAGGCAAATCCGCAAACGCCAGACTGGGCATTACGGTTTGATACCGATATTGCAGCCGCGCTGGAACAGCACGATTTGCAGTTTCTGGCGACTGCAGTGAACGCTCCCGATTTTCGATTTGCGCATCCATCGCCAGATCACTACTTACCACTCCTATACAGTTCTGGTGCTGCAGATGTTGAGGATACGGTATCGTTTCCTATAACGGGTTTCGATCTTGGTTCCCTATCAATGCGGGCTGCTCTGTTTAGCGAAAGCAAGTAAGATAGTAATATCAGATACTCGATTTTCTGAACCCCCAGAGGATATTGCACCGTACAGCCTGATATAACACAGGCAATGATGCAGGGGTTTAGTGTGAATAAACGAGCATTGCTCCTACTGGGAGCTGTTACAACCATTGTTCCGGAGCTGTTTACCAGCAGTACGCCCCTTGTACGGCTGGTAAACCCCGGAACTTTGCTGTTTTTGCTGATTGGCTATGGTTTGCCGATTATTGCAATTCGTGAGCTCGCGGTGCGCAAGGGGATTGGTACCGGCGGGGTTTTCTGTTTCGGTTTGGCATACGGGATATTAAACGAGGGGCTCTTTGCCCGCACTCTTGTTGCCACACACAACGTACCTATTCCACAATATACTCATTACGGGCAGTTTTATGGCTTCAACCTGCCCTGGTGCGCTCATATACTACTGTGGCACAGTCTCTCCTCGGTACTCTTTCCTATTGCTATCACGCACCTTGCCTATCCCGATGTTAGAGGCAAACCGTGGCTCAGTCCACTTGCTACGAGCGTTTTTGGGATATTCGCATTTGGTTTTGGAGTTCTGGCATTCACCCATGCTGGTACTGCTGGTGGACCGGGATCGCATTTTCAGCTCTGGGTAATGATTTTGGCTACTGCGCTACTATATGGTGTAGGGCTTCAGTGTAAAGGGGAGTTTTTGCCTGAACAAACGGTGCAGCCTGCTCGCCCACTTGCATTTGGCATCGCAGGCATTGTGCCTACCGTGGTTGTGATTGGCATGGCTTCTGCTAAAGCTGCAGTGCCGATATATTTAGCAGTAACGCTGTTGCTTGCGGTAGGGGCAGCGGCCATTCTTAAGAAAATGCGGTGGGATACACTGCCGGCATTTGCTGCTGTGGGTATCGGCTGGTACATTCAAACAGCGTTTGTTGGTGTTGTTGTAATAGCAGGCAATGCGCCGCTGGCAGTGATAACTGCAGCTTTAGACATTGCAATTATGAGGTGGATGTGGCGGCGGGTAGGCAGCGCAAGCATAGTTAATGCGAGCGCTGCCATATGATATCAAACTTAGGATTGTTCTACCTTCTTGCGCGCATGCCCTGTCCAGCGCTTACCGCCGGGCCGCCATAAGTTCTCATCGCCCCAGCGCTCCGTAATTGCACCAGGAATGTGGTTCAGGCGAATTTCCTCGAACTGCTCTGGAGAAGCTATTATTTGATCCGGCCTCTCTGCGCTCCTCACCAGTACATCGGCCTCTGGAGGATAGCATGCCAGGGGAGCATCCGAATCCAGCATCTCATCGGGCAGGCGCGTGATGGGCGCATTTGTTGGCAGGGAGGCACTCTGGTATCGTAGGTCCATAGACCATTGGATACCTTCTGAAACATTTGGTATCGAGCAGTGTGGTACAAGGTTGGTGAGAAGTAGCACACCGCCCCGTTTAACGGGCACAGTAACTATTTCGCCCTCAGGTAAATCGGCATCTGCAATTTTCAACAGATAGTGGTGGCCGGCACCATGCTTAACAACGGGCCCAGTGTGTCCGCCTTTCACAACCTGCAGACATCCGTTTTCAGCGGTTGCATCTACGAGTGGTACCCAGCACGTTACGATGAGCGCACTATCGCAAAACGGCTCAAAATAACCAGAATCCTGGTGCCACGGCACAACTCCAGGCCCATAGTTGGGGAGCTTTGGCCTTAGCCGATACACGCTGGAAGCAATGAGCTCCGGACCACAAAGGCTCTCGGCAACATCCAACAGCGGGCCATAGCTTATCAGGCGAAATATAGCCGGAATAGCAAGTGCCCCATCCGTAATTCGCCCAATCACTTTTGGAGTTTCTGCGGTCATAGCCGTAAGGCGCTCCTCAAACGGCAGCTCTGCGTAATCTCGGGAGAGTTCACCCAATTCGATTAACGCCCTGCAACTCTTATCGATTTCAGCGGTGATACCCATCTGTAAATCTGCAAGCATTGCGTCGTCAATCAGGTCTTCCACTACCAGAAAACCGTCATGATGAAACTGTGCTACCTGCGTTTCGGTTAACCCCATTGTTATTTCCGGCATGTTATGGCTCCTGTGTTGCGCCCGACAAGTTCTCAAACTCCTGTTCCATCCTAAGCAGGTCCTGTTCGCTGCGGGCCTGTGGTACCGGGCCTTTGAACTTCCCGCGCACCGCCACGGCATAGTAAGCCAGCAGCAGCACAAATACGATGGCAAATACCTTGCCTGTAAGTTCATTGGGTGGTAGAACAAACAGAACCGTTATGAACGCTATCCAGACTACAGCTATGGCGTTCATCGGTCGGCTCCAGCTGCCCATACTCCATGGCCCGTAGGTTTTTGCATTCCAGGTGCCTCGCTGTTCTGCGCGCAGTTTTAGCAGAATTGGGAAGCCATAGGATAGATAGAGACCTATGGTACTGATGCCCGTAATGGCCCCATAGAGGGTTGTGAAGTCGCCAGCATGGGGCTGAAAGTGCAAGAAAAGGAGCAGGGCTGCGGGCAGTAAGAACGCCAGGCCCGCGCTTAGCCAAACCGCCGATGCCGGTGTTCTATACTTTTTGCTAACGGTGGCCCATGTGCTGGAAAACGGCATTCCCTTATCTCGTGATAGTGCAAACATCATACGGCTGGTAGAGGTAACGCATGCAAGCCCGCAAAACCACTGTGCGAGGGTGACAATCCACATCACAACCACCGGAAAATTGGAGTGGGGGAATGCGGCCTCAAACACCGCTCTAAATGGGTTGTCTGCCCCGGCAATGGCAGGCAAATCCTTAATGGCCAGCGTAACTGCCGATATTAAAAGATATCCGGCAAGGCCTGAGATCGCTACGGAAAGGAAAATTCCCCACGGGGCGCGAACCCGAGCATCCTTTGTTTCTTCAATAGTATGGGCAGAGGCATCGTAACCTGTATAGGTCCATTGAGCCAGCAGCAGGCCACTCATGAATGCGTAACCGTACGATGGTGAAGTGTTTCCCAGTTTTAAAGTGGAGAAGTGGGATGTATACAGGAAAGCAATAGGCTGATGGTGTGCGAAGAACGCAAGGGCGCCAACAATGATCACTACGCCAATGATGTGGTACCAGGCGCTCAGGTCGTTTAGCTTACTAACAACTCGGATGCCAACGTGGTTAAGCACGGCCTGCGATAGAAGAAGGCAGGTGAATACCTGCATTGTGCTGCGGGTTACTTCAGCGGGAGCTACAAAGGGCATATGGAGCAATGGGGCTAGAAAACCGGCACAGCCATAGTCTATTGCAGAGATGGTTGCCACCAGACCAATGAGGTTGAGCCAGCCGGTAATCCAGCCCCAGCCAGCACCGCCTAGCAGTGCGGACCAGTGGTACAGAGCGCCCGATGTTGGGATTGCCGAGGCAAGCTCTGCAATTGAGGCAGAAACTAGCAGCACAAAGATAGTAACGAAAGGCCAGCCAATCCCCATTACCGCAGGCCCGGCGGCGTTCAGGCCAATTCCGTACAGCGTTACTGCGCCGGTTAGAATGGAGATTACGGAAAACGAGATTGCGAAGTTGGAGAAGCCACCCATATCTCGCAAGAGCTGCTGCGCATATCCGAAGTGGTGTAGGGCATGCTTATCTGCCTCTTCCTGCGTAAGTGCCTGCAGTTCCGATCCATCTGTCACTTTCCGCCTCCGTTGCTGGCGGAATGGTTCTTAGAAGTGAACGCCTCATGGTCGTCGTGGCGAAACGACTCAATACTTCGAGCGGCCCGGTAAATTACTGCGCCTGCAACGCCTGTTGCCGTTGCTATCAGGGCTGCTCCCACGGTAACACTGAGGATAGCTGACATACAATCTCCTGCCTGTTTGTTGTTAACACGCGGTGTTCTGGCTGGTCTGGTGCCGGAGGGACTCAGCGAATGAGTTCGCCCACCAGCAGCAGTGCACCCGGGTAGAACGCTCGATCATTGAACCGTACAGGGTTATCCATTTTTTCTCCACGAGAGGCGAGAATGGTTGCCTTGTCTGGTTGATCGGGCAGTATTTCAACGGTAACGGTGTGGATATCGTCTTTGAGATCAGATGCCAGAAGCAGCGTTGCCAGGCGGTGGTAGGTACAGAAACTATCAAATCGAGCGACTGTGCGTGGCGCACCGCCATCTATGGTTACACGCACTTGCCCGCAATCCGGGCCAATAATATCGTATACGGCTGCGTACGTGCCTTTAAATTTAAAGCTTAGTTTGTCTCCGGCATTGGCTGCACGGTAGATGCCGCCCGTATAATGCTCGAACGACTTCGCGATGTTGTTGCTAGCGGCATCCAGTTTTTGAAAGCCGGTGCTGAGTACCGCAGGCGAAACAGGTACCAGAGATGCCCTCTCGAGGTTTTCTGGATCCAGAGGTTTGGCAAGTTTGTGCTTGCCTGCATGCTTGCTTGCGGCTCTAATGCCGGGCAGTGATCGTTCTATCGCCTCTCGATACAGCACATGCCCGGTTTCGGGATAGGGGTGGACGCTATCCGCAGCAAACACTACCTTGCCAGCTTCTGCGGCCTTCTCCTGGTCTGTTTTGGGGAGTGGGGCACTCCATAGCAGCTTGCCGGCCTTAGCGAGTGCGGCAACCTGCATTGCCATATGGATGGATGGAATGCCATATCTATCTGCTACTGCCTCCATCACGCTGGCGGAGCGTGGGAATTTGCCATCCGTGATCATGGGAGCTGCAAGGCTCTCTGTAACGGTGTAAACAAAGCAGATGTCGCAATTGGGAAGGGTGTGCCAGGTTTGCCGTACTATTCCCTCCATGCAGCGGGTTATCTGCTGCGGCGAGGCACCGCCATCGTTAACAGCAAACTCTACAAATAGCAGATCGGGTTTGAAATCCAGCACATCGTGCTGCAGTCGGAAAACTCCTAAGTCGGAGCCAGTGCCGCCGATTGCCGCATTGATTTCGGCGAAGTGAGCATTGGGGAAGGTTTTCTGGAGCAGGGCGAGGGACAAAACTCGCCAGCCTGGCTGTGCTGTAATGGAGCCACCAAGGTAACCAATCTTCACCTCTGAGCCTTTGCGGTTTGCTCGGGCAATGAGGTTGGGTAAACCCAGGCGCGGCGTGCACTCTTTTGCCGCTACCAGAGGATAATCATTGGTTTGTGCTTGCCCGCATGGGCAGAGCACAAACAGCATGACAAGGCAGGTGGCAATTAGAGCGAGCGGGGCTTTTCTCACAGTCTTAACCATCCTTCTAGCACGGTCCAATACGGATAGGGCTATATAAGAGAGGATCAGGCTTCTGTAGATTCGGCTGTGAGGGGCGTCCACAGCAATCTGGAAACTTCGCCAACTCTGCCATAGATCACGGCCAGCTGTCCGAATTGTTGCCCCAGTGCAAGAGCCTGTTCTTCTGTGGCGCTTACCACAAGCAGGCTCTCTTCTGCTGGCCAATCACCGGCATCTCCCAGGCCATACCCATTGAGGCATGTAAAACCCAGTTTTAGTACAGCTCGGCGTAGTTCTGAATGCCGGGCCCGGTTCTCTTCATCAGATAGTGCCAGGCAACCCGGATTGGATGCCGTAATAAAGGCCCATGCCTCTGCACCTATCCGCTTAAGCAGTTCATCGAGATGCTTGGAAAGCATACCCGGCCGAATGCGAAGCAGCGAGTTATCGTGATGCACACAGTATGTGGTGGCAAGAAACGCCTTCTCCAGCTCAGCGGGTGGTGTTGGCGCTTCTACAGTATGATTGTTATGATTATCCTGCGCGGATGATAGCAGTGTCATGATGCATACCCCCGGGGTTTTATTGCTCGCCTGATGGCTGTGCACGGCCGAAATGGCCGGACAGGGCGTTTAGACGGTATGAATCAGAAGATTCAGACAAACAAAAAACCACCGTTCGCATCAGCGAGCGGTGGCGGACGAGACCTGTCCGGGAGATTTTTTCGCAGTGTTTGACTGCGCACATCGGAGAGATTATCCCCGGGGCACCGTGGTTCTCCAACCCGGTTGCTGAGCCCACTGGGCTCCTCGTGATGCGTGCTAAAGTATATCACAGGGAGTGGGCAAAGTAAAGCGCAAACTGGCCCTGCTCAATGTAACAGAAGACGCTGTAAGTGCTAGCACTTAACGCTATGTATTGTGCAGATACTGCTCCGTAAGTCTACTTGTGCTCAGCACATTTTGGTCACTCAACTTCCCACTTTACTTCAATGCCAGTTCGGGCGGGTACGGTGTCTTTCAATTTGTAAGCATCGTCCATCCGAGCATATTTTAGAAATACTTTGGGCCGCCGACGTTCCTTCCACTCGAGTTCAACCCGGGCAGACATGATGGATGTTCCGCCTTTAGTCCTCACAGTTCTTATAGCCAGATAAGCTATTTCATCCAGGAAACCGTGTTTTGGCGTTGCGAGCAAAGGTAGACCACTTAACAGGGTATAACGTCGCGAATGGGGATCCAGCGTTACTTCCGATGGGCCAGCCAATACTATCGCAATAAAACTCGCTATCAACGATGGCCAGAGCGGGAAAAACCGCGAGATGTGGCCCGTTCTGGTAGGGATATCCTCCGGGTTCATCACAGCGATGAGAATTGATAGAGTAAGAAAGAAGCCAGCAATTCCCAGACCAACGTACCGATCTACCGGGCGCTTAAAAATGTGGATTGAATCCAGATGCGGAACCGAAACCTGAACAGGCATGTTACTCTCCTGCCTTATAAATGGTGCCAGAAGTATTGCACGAACTCAGATACGCTTTTGGTTATCAGCAGGTTTCTAATCATCCTATGGGGAACGCCTACCGCAATACGGTACAACACCTGATAATCTACGGTGTTGATAACCTGGATGGTACTCGCCGGAGGTGAAGATGCGTTCTGTGCGATTTGTTGCCTGGTTGCTGGCTGCCCTGTGTGCGCTTTCCGCGCCAGGGATGGCAGTTGCGAACTCCGAACATAAGGGGAAAGTGGCGATGGAGACGCTTCCTGGATCTAACTGGCACTTCGAAGGGGAGCCTGGCTCTCGCATTGCCAGAAATGTTGAAAACTGGCTGTTGAGAATGCCAGATGCGAACCCCGGCCTGCTGGATATGTTTCACCGCAGAGATAGGCACCTGCCCTACCCGGAGATTGTGCCCTGGGCTGGCGAATTTGCCGGTAAGTACCTTATTTCTGCCGTTCAGGCCTGCAGAATGTCATCCGATCCCAGGGTAAAAGCTGCCACTCAGAAGTTTGTAAAAGATCTGATGGCTTGCCAGGATTCTGATGGATACCTTGGTCCGTTTCCACATGCTCGCCGCCTTATGGGGGATTGCGACCTATGGGGCCACTACCATTGCATGCTTGGCCTGTTAATGTGGTACGACGCCACAGGAGATAAACACGCATACGATAGCGTGATTAGGGCGGCAGACTGCATCTGCCGGTTGTATGTAGATACAAAGCGGCGGCCAATTGATGCCGGAAATGCCAACTTTAACCTCAGCGTGTACCACATTATGGCGGAGCTATATAAGCGTACGGGCAGCTCACGCTACCTTTCTTTTGTTCGCCGCGTTGAGGAAGATTTGCCGAAGGATGGTGATTGGCTGAACAAAGGCATTGCCGGCGTGCCGTACTATCAGCTGCCTGGCAGCGGTGCCCGGTGGGAGGCACTGCACTTATTGCAGGGCTTCAGCACTATGTACGAGGCCACCGGAGAAGTGAGGTACAAAAAGGCGCTGCTCTCACTGTGGCACAGCATTCGTAAGTACGATGTTCACCCCTCAGGGGCCTTTTCGACCAACGAACAGGCTTCTGGCACCATTTTTGCAGCTGGCCCAATCGAAACATGCTGCAGCGTTGCCTGGATGGCACTAACGATTGATGCCCTGCGATTAACTGGCGACCCCACTATTGCCGATGAATTAGAACTTACGTTTTGGAACCAGGCGCTTGCGGCCCAACATCCCTCTGGCAATTGGTGCACTTACGATACGCCGCTCAACGGGACGCGTGCTCCGGCGTATCAGCAGATAAACTTCCAGTACCGGCCGGGATCTCCGGAGCTCAACTGCTGCTCTGTAAATGCGCCAAGGTCACTTGGTATGCTTTCGGACTGGGCTATGATGTCTGCTTCAAACCGGTCGCCTGGTTCCGCTGCAGCCGTGGCCGTTAACTACTATGGCCCCGGTACGTTTGATGTTCCGCTTGCGCCAGGGAACCGATTGCGCATTGTTCAGAAAACGAGTTACCCATTAGGCGGAACGGTACATATCGTAGTTAACCCGCAGCGTAAAACACGTTTTGGCCTACAGCTGCGCATACCTGCCTGGTCCAAAACCACCCATGTAACGGTAAATGGAGCTCCCATCGCGGCTGTTGCAGGCAGCTATTGCACCATCGAGAGAACCTGGAAATCCGGAGATACCGTTCAGGTAGATTTCGAATTGTCGCCACGTTATTCTGTTGGCCGTGGCCCCGAAAGGGCGGGCCGCGCGGCCATACACATTGGGCCGTTGCTGCTGGCTGTAGATGCTGCACACAATTCTGCCGAGACCACGGCTCTCAAGCAACTGGATGTGTCTAAGCTCCATTTCGAGAAGCTCCCTGCACCAGCAGGGGTGCTTGCACCCATGGGACTGTGGCGTGCAGTGGCACAGGGTGGGCAGAAGGTTACGTTCTGCGACTTTGCTTCGGCGGGCGCAACCGGCACAGATTATGCAGCCTGGGTACCGGCATCGCACATGCCTCCGCCTGCCGTAGGCCTTGAGTTGCCACGCCCGGGCACGCTCGGAAAACCGGGACCAGCCCTTCTGCGCTGGTCTGCTGCAGCTGGCCCGGAAGATATGTACGATGTGTTGGTTTCGGCTTCAGCAGATATGAAAGCGCCGATCATTCATGAAAAGGGATTAAAGAGCGCTTCCACCACTGTGGATCTTTCTATACTTGGCGATGGCGAATACTGGTGGCAGGTTAGAACAGTGAATGCCTACGGTTTTGTGGCCAACGACAATGGACCCCGGCTTCTGCATGTATCCCGCACAGCCCCACATCCGTTTGCATCGGTGCGAGCGGATGGCCTGATGTTGGCCGCGCAGCTCGCCGGCAATGGCAACCCCTCTTTTGGCGATAAGCATACAGAAGAGGGAACAATGCCTGCGTTGGATCGGCATGGAGAGGCTGGCAGAGCGCTGAGCTTTGGTGCAGAGACCAGGCTGAAGTACACGCTGCCCTTTTTCCCGGAGAGAGATTATTCGTTTATTGGTTGGGCCTGTGTGGATGGGCCACCCACCGGCGGAGAGCAGATCTTTTCTGCCTGGTGCCGCGGCCTCGATGACCCGCTGAGAGTGTTGGTGGCCGGAACCAGCGTTTCCGCACGGATGGAGGCAGGTAGCTTTATCGCGACAGAAGCGGTGCCAATCGAACGTGGTCAGTGGTTTCATGTGGCGGCCGTGAAGCAGGGCGCAACCTTAACGCTTTACGTTAATGGCGTTGCGGGCAAGCCGGTAAAGGTGCCGGAGCATATCCATTCGGCAAGCACAGAAGTTGGGGTAGGCTACAACCCCAATTTTATTGGCGGCGAGCACTTTGTTGGGCGGATAGCGGATGTTGCGTTCTATGCTCGGGCGCTTACGGCAGAAGAGATTAAGGCTGCGGTAACGCCTTAATCATAGCTTGCTGGCACAAATCCAAAAAAACACTCCGGAGCTGCGTAAACAGCGCCGGAGTGCTTTAGTTTTTCTGCTACAAATCGCCAGGTTGTTGCTGGCTATTTCCCTATACTTCGCAAATAGGCCAGGCTTCTGGATGGAATATCGTACCCAAGGCCATCTGGCGCTGCCTCTTCCAGCACATACCATTCGGTATTCTGCTCGGTTTCGCAGAGGCGGAAAACCTCGTTCCAATCTACCGTGCCCTCGCCGAGAATGGATCCGGGCGCGCCGCCATACTCTTTCAGGTGTACGGTGCGTGCACGGTTCGGGAAGCGCTTGAGGGTGCCAATCGGGTCTCCGCCACCACTGGCGTAGTTGCCGATATCCATCTGCATAATTACTTCTTGCCGCGTGCGAGAGAAGAGGGCATCCCAGCCAATCTCCCCATTTTCAATTTTCGCGGCATCAAAACCATGTGCGTGGTACCCGGCAAACATGCCAACCTTCTCCAACTCAGCAGAGGCTGTGTTCAAGATCTCTGCAAGCTCTGTTACGCCGGCCAGGCTACTGATTCGAACAGGGTCCATGGCGATGAGCAAGAAACGGTTGCCAAGAATCTGGTTAAACTCAATTGAGCGAGCCAGGTTGTCTCCGCGCAGAGCGTCGGTACTAAGGTGGATGCCGCAACAGGTAAGGCCATTGTCATCATAGAGTTTGCGTAGATCGGTTGCTGCAAAGCCCTGCCACGTTAAATCTGCGCCTTCGTAACCCCAGGGCTCTGCGCCTGCAAAGCCAATTTTTCCGAGCTCTGCAAGGGTATCTGGCAGGCTCCTTTCTACTTCTCCGCGTACTGCGTATAGCTGAATGCCAATAGGAATACTCATAGGAAACGCGTGCTCCTTAATAATGTTGGTACTCTCTGCAGTCGAGGTGAAAACCAACTCTGATAGCAGGAAGTGTACGTGATTATTATGGCAGAGTAGTAGGCAAACCGTCGCAGAAATACAATTTGGTAAAGACCCACATAAAGCTATTTGTTGGGCTTGCTCACAGCAATCCGTGATTGCTGATCAGCAATTTCTCTGGCATGTTTCGTTTCGTTCATTGTTACAATTTCATCAAATCTCTGGCGTAACTTTGCCGGAATCATCGAGTGGTCTGCCAGTGCCTGAACCCCAATTGTACGCTCCAATTTGCACGAAGCTGCCTCAGGGTCGTTAAGTGGTATTGCAAACTCCCATACTCCACCGGGCTTCAAGAGTGTTTCCCGCTCGGCATGTACTGGCACGCGTTCTTTACCGTGTGAATCATACACATGAAACGTTACGGCATAAAGCGAGAACTCGGCATCTGGAGCAACATTCTGCATGGTGCCGATAAGCGTTTTAGCCCCGCTTGCATTGGTGTTTAAGGTAACGCCATTTACATGCAAGGAGGTACTAATGTCGGATATTTCGTGTACGGGTCGCTTTAGGGTATCGCGGTACACAAATCTGCCAACGGCATCCACTCCTCGCACCAGGAGCAATGGCAACATGAGGCAGAGCAATGTATATGCAAACGGCTTTTTGGTTTTGTGCCAGCGTAGTTTCATAGCGCCCCTTTGCAAACAGGATTGTTGCCACTTTTCAATACCTTACCATAGAGCCGCAGGTTTCAAGCCAGGCTGCATCAATTTGGCAGCGAATTCAAAAACAAAAAAGCATGTGCTGCTGCCACCAGTGGGCGGCAGCACATGCTTTTTTGCACAGACAACCAGGTTGCTGGTTGGAGCTTATAGAGGCGTGGTGTACGCGGAGGTGATACCACCATCTACCAGGAAGGTTGAGCCGGTGACAAACGAAGACTCGTCCGAGGCAAGGAAGAGTGCTGCGTTGGCAATCTCTTTTGCCTCTCCAAAGCGGCCCATCGGGATGTGCACAAGGCGGCGCTGTCTGCGCTCTTCGGTGTTGAGGTATTTCATCAAAAGTTCGGTGTGCAGCGGTCCAGGGCACAGGGCGTTTACGCGGATACCCTGGCGAGCATGAATGGAGGATAGCTCACGGGTCATGGAAAGAACGGCGCCCTTGCTGCTGGTGTAGGCCAACTGGGGAGTAGCAGCGCCGAGCACGGCTACAAACGATGCGGTGTTGATGATGGAGCCGCCGCCAGCACGCAGAATGGCCGGAATGCCGTACTTACAGCCCAGGAATACGCCGCGAACATTGATGGCGAATGTAAGATCCCAAACATCCTCTTCGGTGTTGATGGCATCGTCGTCGTTGGCGTGAGATATTCCGGCGTTGTTGAACAGGATGTTCAGTTTGCCAAACGTGGTTTCGGCAGCCGCGATCATGGCTTCTGCTTCTGCCGCCTTCGATACATCTGCATGAACATAGATGGCCTCGCCACCTGCCGCTTTTACCAGTTCCACGGTTTCGTTGCCGCCGGCATCATTTACATCGGCAACCACTACCTTTGCTCCCTCTTTTGAAAAGAGCAATGCTGCCTCGCGGCCAATGCCAGAACCCGCTCCTGTAATGAGCGCAACTTTATCTTGAAGACGCATGTCTGCAACCCTTTCTGTGGTGGGGCCGTAGCCCACTAATCCGAAACTATTGTGCGGAGATTAAATCCGCTCGAAAAACCGGTTCTTCTCCCAGTCGGTAACAATCTCATCAAACTTGCGCTGTTCGGTGCGGAAGAAGTGAACGTAGTGGTCCACCACATCACTACCGAACGTTTCGCGCGTCCACTGGCTGCCTCCGAAGGCATCGGTTGCATCTCGCAGGCTGGTTTGCAGGCGGGGCAATGCCGCAGCCTGGTAAATATCGCCGGAGAATGGCGCTGGCGCCTCCATCTTGTTTTTGATGCCATCCAGACCAGCGGCCATGAGGGCTGCATAGGCCAGATAGGGGTTGCAGTCCGCGCCAGGTATTCGGCACTCAATGCGCAATGATCGGCCGGAACCCACAACTCTATAACCCGCCGTGCGGTTATCATCGCTCCAAGCAATGCTTGTTGGAGCAAAAGAGGATGCCTGGAACCGTTTGTACGAGGAGACATTGGGGGCGAAGAGCGCGGTGATCTCCAGAGTATGGGCAAGTATCCCGCCAAGGAACTGCCGGAATGTTTCACTCACACTGCTGCTGCCGATTTTTGTTGGGCCCGTGAAGGCATTTTCACCCTCGGCGTTCCACAGGCTCACATGCAGGTGCATGCCAGAGCCTGCCAGGGTTTCATCCCACTTAGCCATGTAGGTAATGGCTTTGTTCTGGATATCTGCAATCTCCTTGGAGGCGTGCCTGCACAGAACGGCCCTATCAGCCTGCTCCAGAACATCACAGTACACAAGGTTAAGCTCTTGCTGGCCGGGGCCCCACTCGCCCTTGGTACCTTCGATGGTAACGCCACTGGCGCTCAGGTCTCTCCGAATAGCGCCAAGAACACTGTCTTCCCTGCGGCCCTGCAAGATGTGGTAATCCTCTATATAGGATGCCGCCGTTTTGAGGCCTCGGTAGCCTTTTTCGCGGGCAGTCTGGTAGCTCTCATCGAACAGGTAAAACTCGAGCTCGGTGCCGCCAAAGGCGGTTAAACCCATCTCACTGGCCGCCTGCAGTTGCTTTTGCAGCATGTAGCGCGGGGAGGGGCCAGCGGGTTTATGATCGGGGGTAAACAGATCGCACAACACAATGGCGCAGCCCGGCAACCAGGCAGCAGCCCTCAGAGTGCTTACATCTGGCACGGCGTGCATATCGCCGTAGCCCTTTTCCCAGCTCGTAAACTTGTAGCCGGGAACGGGGTCCATCTCCATATCGCAGGCCAGCAGGTAATCGCACACATGCGTGCCGCCAGATGCCACATAGTCCAGAAAATACCCGGCAGTAAGCCTCTTGCCAAGCAGCCTACCGTACATATCTGGAAACACTACAAGAACAGTATCTATCTGGCCAGCGCTTACGGCGTTGGCCAGGTCATCGATGCTCAATTTGCCAGCAGGCGATTGCGCCATGGACTCTGCCTCTCTTGGAGAAGTGGGTGCGGTTGCCCTTAACTACTCTCCGGAAATGAAAACGCTCTTAACTTCGGTAAACAGATCCAGGGCGCCAGGGCCAAGTTCGCGGCCAATGCCGCTCTGCTTGAAGCCGCCAAATGGCATCTCCAGGTGCACGCTGCTGCTGGTGTTGATTGAGATAACGCCAGAATCCACCTTGCGTACAACGCGCAGGGCACGGGCCACATCGCGGGTCCATATGGAAGCGCTCAGCCCGTACTTTGTGCCGTTAGCAATGCGGATGGCGTCTTCTTCAGAATCAAACGGGATAACCGCAACAACCGGTCCGAAAATCTCTTCCTGAGCAATCACCATGTTCGGCGTAACATCGGCAAATACGGTGGGCTCAAAGTAGCAGCCGGCTGCCAGAGCCGGGTTGGAAGGACCTCCGCCGCCAGTGCAGAGCCTGGCGCCTTCACTCATGCCCTGTTGAACGTATCCATCTACCCGAGCATACTGTACGCGTGAGGCAAGCGGGCCAATTTCTGTGGCTGCATCCAATGGGTCGCCAACCTTAACGGCTTTGCTATTGGCCACAAATCGTTCCAGGAATTCGGAGTAAACACTGCGCGCAACCAGGTAGCGGCTGCGGCCACAGCAATCCTGGCCGGTGTTATCGTAGATGCTCATTACCGATGCCGCTGCCTTCTCGATATCGGCATCTTCAAACACAATGGAGGGAGACTTCCCACCAAGTTCCAGGGATACGCGTTTGATATCGTTGGCACATGCCTTCATGATCGCAGAGCCCGTAGCCGTAGACCCGGTAAAGGATATTTTACGGACATCGGGATGTGCACTGAGGGCCGCACCAGCAACCTGGCCCAGGCCGGGAACGACATTAAGCACACCTGCGGGAATACCAGCCTCTACAGCCAGCTCGGCAACGCGCAATGCCGTGAGCGGGGTCCACTCGGCTGGCTTAACAACCGCAGTGTTGCCGGCTGCGAGGCAGGGTGCCAGCTTCCATGCCATGATAACTATTGGGAAGTTCCACGGAACAATCAGCCCGCACACGCCCAGTGGCTCGCGGAAGGTTAGCCCGGTGCCATTGCCAGAAACCGGCACTGTGAGCCCGCCATGGTTAGATACTAAGCCTGCATAATACTCATAAACTTTTGCTGCGTAGCCCACTTCGCCGCGAGCAGAGCTCAGCGGCTTGCCAACGTTGATGCATTCGAGCATCGCCAGCTCTTCGATGTTTTCGCGAATTTTTGCTGCCAGTGCTCGGAGTGCTGCTGCCCTATCTCCAGCCTTCGCGTTGCCCCACTCGCCCTTAAATGCGGCGGAAGCTGCCTGCACAGCAGAATCAATATCCTGTGCGGAGCCGCTGCTAACCATCGCAATGGTGCTGCCGTTGGCCGGGTTCACAACGGGAATTGAGGAGCCATCGGATGCGCTAACGCGCGCGCCGTTTATATAAAGCTGTTGCAGCTGAGGTGATTCTGAGGTGGACATGCAGGGCTCCTGAAATGAATTGCAGCACGGCCCGACGAGCAAATGTTACCGGGCGATAAATGCCGATAGGTAGTTCGCCAGAAAGGGCAGTTGTTCCTGCTAAAAAGCGCCGGAAAACCCGAATAACGGCGAGAGAATTGGCGTGGAAATAGGATATTATTATCTGTGGTAAGGATTGTGACAGATTGTGGTTTAGGGGCTACGCCCATTGAAGATTGTGAATTGGAAAGGAACAAGATGTTACCAACAGGCGCACGGATGCTAATGCAGGTACAGAGTGAAAGTCAACCGTTTCCGATATCGAACGTTATCTGGGTTTTACTGGTGTGTGCGTGGATTGGATATCTTGTTTACAACGACGAGATTACCATGAAGCAGGTTGGTATTGGAGCACTGGTAATTGCCGGGCTGCTTGTGGTGTTTGCCCTTTTCCATGCGGCAAACATCGGTGGTATCATCGCCTTTTTTGGGGTGGTGATAGTTCTGGTGGTGAAGACATTTGGAGGCGATTTAGCCATACGTTAGCCTACATACTTAGCCTCGAGTCTGCTACAATGCTGAGCACACAGTTTGTTCGCTCTGGAGGCCATGTTCTTGAATCAATATCGCAGTTTGGTTTTTCGCATCGTAAGCCAATGTGTTGTTCCGGCACTCCTTGTGGCGGCATTGCCGCGCTGTGCGTTTGCTCAGTTGGATAGGTATGAACTTGGCAAGCGCGTAAGGGCCTGTGAGCTTGAGTGGGACGCCCATAAAGCGCCTGGTGATCACCACAGGGCGGTGCCGAAGATGCAGTCTGCGGTTATGGGCTTTTTCTCCGGGCAGTTCGCAGAGGTTGGCAAATCTCTGGATGCTGCCAGGTTTGCCCTGCGATCTTCAGGTGCTCCTTCTGCCGATGACGTCTGGGCCAATTCGCTCTCCTTTGTGCCTGAAAAGCGGGTTATCGATACCACTCAGATGGTTCTGAATTACCGGGTAACTCAGTTTTATAAAACCGCTGGCGCAATGCCAGCGGCGGCCACCGTAACGGTTGCCATATCTGGCCCAGGCTCTGCCTCTGGATACGTTAAGGTGCTGGAGACGCGGGCCATAACATCCGTTCCGGCAGATTGCAAACTGAACTTGCCCGGGCGTGCAGAAGGCGATTACCGCCTCACGTTTCAGGTGATGGTGAATGGAAAACAGCGCGCAACCCGCGAATTGACACTTTCCATTGTTCGAAATCTTAGCCAGCGGCTGGCAGCGTTGCAGGCATCCATTTCCCCGGCGCCAATGCGTACTGCCGGTGCAACGGCGGCTAATTTGTGTGGGCTGCTAACTTCGCTTGCTAAAGGGGATACATTTGAAACCGATTACCCTGCAGCCCTGCTGCTGGCACATGCAGAAGCAGCAGCGAAGGCAGAGGCAGCGGGGCAGGAGTATTTTGGCAGAAAAGTGCCGGGCGAGTACTGGTTAACCCTGGTAAACGGAGAGCATAAAGCCCACACCCGCCTGCTTGCCCCTGCCACGGTTGGCAGTGGAAGCCCCTTACCCCTTGTGATTGCCCTGCATGGCGCTGGCGGAAGCGAGAATATGTTTTTTGATAGCTATGGGCACGGCGCAATTGTGGAGTTGTGCCGAAAACGCGGCTGGCTGCTGCTGGCACCCAGGGCCGAAGGTGGGCCCACGGCGGCAACCATATCCGAGATGATCGAAAGCCTTTCTGCACTCTACCCGGTAGATCGCAAGCAAGTGTTTCTTGTGGGGCACTCAATGGGGGCTATGCAGGGTGTAGGGCATATTAACCGTAAGCCAGAACTGTTTGCCGGGGCCGCTCTCATCAGCGGGGGCGGCAACCTCACAGCCAGTACGAAGAACCTGCCAATATTTGTTGGCGTTGGGGCCGATGACTTTGCAATAACTATGAGCCGCCAACTGCAAGCGGGACTGAAGAAAGCGCAGATAGAAACAAGTGAGTACCACGAGTATCCCGATTGTGAGCATCTATTTGCAGTGCAAGTGGCCCTGCCAGATATTTTCGCCTTCTTCGATAAAATAGCACGTAAGTAGGGTTCAACAGGCAAAACGAGTAGCGCACACTTAAACAGCGCAAGCGCTACTCTCCCCAGCATCTCTTAAGTTCGGTAAGCACTTCTGCAAGCTGCTCTGAGCCAATGATAGCGTGTTGATCACCGGTTAAATAGCAGCCATGGAAGGCCACGCCGTGCACGGAGAGTTTTGTGGGCAAAAATGGTGGGGCAGTGGGGGAATGCAACTCGTGAACGCGTACCCCAACAAACAGGCCCCGGTTGTGTACCAGCACCTTGCCAACTACCTGAGTTGTTTTAATGCTCCAACCTATTTTAGTGTTGCCAACCGCATGAAGCCATCCGCCACAGGCTGATGCCATTTCGTTGGCAACGTCCTGGCATAACTGTGTTACCGCATCCAGAGTATCTGGCATCTCGGTTTCGCCTGCAGCCTCTTCGGTTTGCGAGCTCTCCTGAATAGACCGTAATGCTCGGAGGTAATCTGCCGATTCTCGCAGATTCAGGGCCGATTCCACAGCGTCAAACCCAATCCACCCGCATCTGTTCAGTGTTGTCGCCCATACATCGCTGCCGGTTTCATCCAGGAACAGTGGCAAGTAGTCTGGAGTAAAATCCGGGTCGTCGCTTCCTATCCTTTGCTCCGGTTTGTCCCACGTGAGGGCTACGTAATAGCATTGTGCTTCGGAGCCGATCCCTGATCCATTATCCGATCCCAACAGGCCGAGCTGTTTTAGGTGCTCCAGCACGCGTCCTTTGGCCAGTTGCCTCGGCTGGCGAGCGGGGTCTCGCAATACGGAATGTCTGTATGCGGAGAATAGCCTTTCCGGCTCTGCAACCTCAGTAACCGGGTAAATATTTCTGTTCTCAGATACCAGCGCTCTGGCAAACCTGTATTTCAGGCATAGTTGCCCATTGATGCTGCCTGCAAACCCGGCGGATGCGCGCTGATTTGTGGGTTTAGCTCCCCAGCTTAACGGGGTAATGTTTGCCTCTACAAAAACGCAGTATGGGGTGGCGGCTGCATCCGTATGGCATACAATTAACAGATCGCAATCGCCAAAATCGCCCACTGCAAACTCAGCAGTGAGCGTTGCGGCAGTAATACCTTCTACCCAGGCTGGCTTAACGTTGCCATGCCACTGGATGGCATTTAGCAGGCGAACAACATAAGCGATCTGTTCTCGATCCTGGTGTTGTTTCCAGAACGAAACAATGCTGTTGATGATCCCGCGCTCGCCGATCCATTCAAATAATCCGTACTCTTTTTGCATATTGGCAATAGTATCTCACAGGATGCTATCGCGCGGAACTGGCAATCCGGACTATATCTCTTCCTGGTCGGCATCCATCAGGTCGGCAACAACCTGTTCCAGGGTATCGAGGCGCTTTTCCCACAGTTGCCGGTAGGGATCGAGCCACAGGGCCACCTCCTGGAGATGTTCGCTATGAAGGTGGCAGGTTCGCCACTGAGCTTGCCTTGTTTTGGTTATCAGGCCCGCCTCTTCCAAAATGCGCACATGCTTGGTAACGGCCGGCAGGGATATGGAAAGTGGCCGGGCGAGGTCCTTAATACAGGCATCGCCCTCCATAAGCATAGAAAGTAGCATTCGGCGAGTGGGATCGGCGATTGCATGCAGGGTGGTGCTCAGTGTGTCTCTTTGCAAGTTTCTAAGTATCCTGTCAGGCTATCGAAGTGCCCCTGTGTACCCATAATTCGGTTTGCGCGAGTTTCCTGTAGGTTAAAAGTATGCTCGGATGTGGCAGCCTGGTTGAATACCGCAATCTGCTCATGGTATTGCATAGTGGTGCCATATTTGGATTTGTGAAACTCAACCACCACTGTGGAAATAGAGTATATTTCACCCCCCAGGCGCACTTCAAAACTATAGCCAATACGACTATCTTGCTGCACATCGTAAAAGTGTGCGGTATAGCTGGTTGTAAACCTGCCGGGAAAGTCTCCCGTCATCGTCTCCACACCACCTTCGCGCAGATCCAGGGCTCGCCCGGTTTCAACCCATGCACCCGGCCCGTGGAACCACTTTGCCTTTATTGCTGGATCGGCCCATGCCCTGAACAGCACACTTGGAGTGCATTTGAATTCACGCTCTATTTCGAAATCAAAGAAGTTTGTATTCATATCATACCTCCCGGTTAATTAACCATTTGGTATTATAGTGCTGGTGGTTCAGCAAGTCAATAGTTTCTGTGCGATGGGCAAGCGTAGAACTGCGGCAATTAAGCAGGAAGCATTTGCAAATATGAAGAATGTAGTTGTGATTAGTGGTAGGTATTGCCATTTTATAATTGTGACCTGGGAGGGGTAACAACCGATGCTGGAGCATGACCACCAGACGGCAGAAGTGGTGTGGGATGGCGAGCGGCGGGCAACGGCCGCTGAGTTTGCGGAAGCGCTTGCCGAGATAGATGCGCGCAAACTGCAACAATCGAAAGAGAGTGAAGCGCGCCCAGGTGTGGGCATTGATAAGGTTTTGGCTGAACTTGGAGTAGATACCAATGCCGACGCGCTGTGGTTGGAGATAGAATCGCGCCGGACCAGGAAGGCAACCAATATTGCTAACCTGGCACTACGCCAGAGCCGGGCGCGAAAACGGCTGATTTCTGCCGCCGCCGCTGTGTTGTGTGTTGCATTAGTATCGCAACCATTCGTACGTGTGCGTGCCCTGAGCAGAGAGGCAGAGAATTCGGCTGAGCTGCTGAAAGCGATACACTCCGACAATCTCACTACGGTACAATCCCTGCTGGCGCACGGCAGTAATCCAAACAGTTACACGGCAGCCTCACCTCAAATCGACAGGTGGAAGCCGTTGTTGAACCCCCTGGCTGGCCATATGCCCGCGCTGACTGTTGCGGTAAACCACTTGAATGTGCCTGTTGCAGAGGCCCTGCTGAACACGCATGCAGACGCAAATATTCGCGACGAAATGGGCAGTACGCCGCTGCACTGGTTGGCTGGAAGAACGCAGTTTGGTGAACGTGAAAAGGCAATGCTAAAGCTATTGCTAAAGCATGGCGCTAACGCCAACATAAAGGATGGATGGGGCCGCTCAGCCAGGGATTTTGCTGCCACGCAGAGGCATGAAGCATTTCTTCAGGCTCTTGACGAGCTATCAGCAGGCGCCCCAACGCGCTGATGGGTATCGGTGTTTTGGGATTAGAGGCAACGATGGCAGATGACAAAACCAAGCTCGCCGGGCACCGAAAAGCGGTAGAAGAGCACATAGCAAAGTATGAGATGTACAGCCACAATCAGGATAAGCAACACGCTCTGAAAACAATCCGCAGGATTCAAGGCGAAATCAGGGCTTTACGAAATGGAAACTCGAATTTGGCACCGGATTGGCAGGACGACTGGGATGTGGAGTAGGTTAATGCTCCGCGTTGACGGTGTGTACCTTACTGGTAACCGATGTGAATAACCACGGATAAAGTGCATTCGCCAGAGGTCAATGCGCTCCGTATCGCTTCAACAGTGCTGTAGTGATAGCATCACCTATTGCCGCGGTGAGAGGGCTCTCACCGTCGACGGTTTTGATATTGGGATTAGCACCACGTTCGAGCAGTTGTTTCACCCTTGAAGGATGTGAGAGAGGGTGAAAGTGCCCAATGATCACCCTCTACACCTTTCGGTTATTAGGAAGCGCTCACCGGGTATTTTCGCAGCTCATGTTTTACTATCGCGTATTCGAATGTACCTATCCCGTGCCGACTTCCATATCTGAGTGCAGTTTCAAGGCACATCGTCCATTCGGGTGAGCCTGGTTCTTCCTTTCCCGCCAGGTAAAACCAGGCCTGGCATAACCTTCCCAAATTCCATGCACCATAATCCTCGTCAGGATTGTATACGCCTTCGACTGTATCGTTCAATAGCTGTTCTCTGCACGAAGTTCCAGCGATGAAGCTATGTATCGCAAGTGCAAATGGATACTGCTGTCCACGCGTCTTCAGCACCTTCTTTACCATAGGCTGCAGTTTTGTCCACAGCTCTGGTTGATCCAATCGCTGCGAGGCCCACCATAACATGCAGACTATGAATAATCCGCTGGAGTCGTTATTCTTGATCTTACTGGACATGATCCGGTTAAGCTCGGTGAGCCAGTCTTCGCAGGCATCGTTGTACCGACCCTGGCACCATATCGCCGCACCAACGTTGATGGTGCTGTACCCTATAGGATCTGGAAGCGTCCGAATGGTGCGGAAGGCAGCTTCTGCACGCTCAAATAGTCCTGCTTCCATTAGCGCAGTTCCGAAATTATTGTAGAAACCGAGGCACGGACGTTGCGCTACGGCCTGCTCGTATATCGTTATTGCGGGAACGGGATCGCCTTGGCGAATAAGCTGCCAGCCCCGGTTTACTTCAGTCTTTAAGTCCATTTGTTATTCCCTGATACTTGCCATCAAGAGCTGTACCCACAGGCCTTTGGCGTATAGACCGATTAAACGGTTATTTGTCTTGGTTTTCATATAGACCATCGCAAGGCAGCTTTTGAGTGGTTACCCTGCCAGACTGACCGAGCCTGATAAGTACAAAGGGATGTTAGAGAGGGTGAAAGTGCCCAATGATCACCCTCTATACCTTTCGGTTATTAGGAAGCGCTCACCGGGTATTGTCGGAGCTCATGTTTTACTACGGCAAATTCTGGCTCATGCATCCCACTTACCTTGCCATAATAAAGGGCTTTCTCAAAGCACTGGGACCACTCTGAGGAGCCTGGTTCTTCCCTTCCTGCCAGGTAAAACCAGGCCTGGCATAACTTGCCAGAATCCCATGTGTCAAACTCCAACTCAGGTTTGTAGGTGCCCTCGACTGTATCGTTAAGCAGCTGATCACGGTCCGACGAGCCAGCGATGAACTTATGTATGGCAAGGCCGAATGGGTATTGTTGACCACGCGTCTTCAGCACCTTCTTTACCATGGGCTGCAGTTTGGTCCAGAGCTCAGGACGATCCAATCGCCGTGAAGCCCACCATAACATGCAGACTATGAATAATCCGCTGGAGTCGTTATTCTTGATCTTACTGGACATGATCCGGTCGAGCTCGGCGAGCCAGTCCTCACAGGCATCGTTGTATCGGCCCTGGCACCAGATGGCAGCGCCAACGTTGATGCTGCTGTACCCGATAGGATCTGGGAGGTTACGAACGGAACGAAACGCTGCTTCCGCACGCTCAAACAGCCCCGCTTCAAGTAAAGCAATACCGTAATTGTTAAAGAAACCGAGGCATGGGAGTTGCACTACAGCTTGCTCATATATCTTAATTGCGGGAACAGGATTGCCATCCTGAATAAGCTGCCAGCCCCGGTTTACTTCAGTCTTTAAGTCCATTTGTTATTCTCCCTGATACTTGCCATCAAGAGCTGTACCAGCAGGCCTTTGGCGTATAGACCGTTTAGACCGGTTGTTTGTATTGGTTTTCATGCAGACCATTGCTCAATGCAGCTTTTGAGTGGTTACCTTGCCAGACTGACCGAGCCTGATAAGTACAAAGGATGTTAGAGAGGGTGAAAGTGCCCAATGATCACTCTCTTCACCTTTCGGTTATTAGGAAGCGCTCACCGGGTATTGTCGGAGCTCATGTTTTACAACGGCATATTCTGCTGTGCCCAATCCATCCGACTTTCCGTAACGGAGTGCGGTTTCAAGGCACATCGTCCATTCGGGTGAGCCTGGTTCTTCCTTTCCAGCCAGGTAAAACCACGCCTGGCACAACTGTCGATAATTCCAGGCATCATATGCGGCTTCAGGTTTGTAGACGCCTTCGACGGTATCATTGAGTAGCTGATCACGGTCCGACGAGCCAGCGATGAAGCTATGTATGGCAAGGCCGAACGGATATTGCTGACCAGGCGTCTTTAGCACTTTCTTTACCATGGGTTGTAACTTGGACCACATTTCGGGCTTATCCAATCGCTGCGAGGCCCACCATAACATGCAGACTATGAATAATCCGCTGGAGTCGTTATTCTTGATCTTACTGGACATGATCCGGTTAAGCTCGGTGAGCCAGTCTTCGCAAGCATCGTTGTACCGACCCTGGCACCATATCGCCGCACCAACTTTGATGCTGCAGTACCCTATAGGATTTGGCAGAGTACGAACGGTGCGATAGGCAGCTTCCGCACGTTCAAATAGTCCTGCTTCCATTAGCGCAGTTCCGAAATTATTGTAGAAACCGAGGCACGGACGTTGCGCTACGGCCTGCTCGTATATCGTTATTGCGGGAACGGGATCGCCTTGGCGAATAAGCTGCCATCCCCGGTTTACTTCAGTCTTTAGGTCCATTTGTTATTCACCGTGAGATCTACAATTTTCATAGATGGTCTTGTGATGTTGGTGGCGGACGTCATTCGCAGTGCGGTGATGCCGTTACATGTTCGGACTGCATAGTCAATGCTAACCGTAACTCGAATTACTCGGAAGATTGATACGTGCATCGCCGCCAGTTGGCACCGGCATACGCGATGATGCGTGATACGGCCTCAGACTTTGCGTAATTACTCTGGTCGGGGTCTCTTGATGTACACCGCCCCGGACTAAAAAAGCCTGTTGACGAAAAGTAACGACCATCTCCCATGGGCACGGAACTTGCGCCTCCAAAGATACTATCTATCGTTTCCAGAGCGCTTGTTCCTACAAACGATTCGCTGACATAGAAGTCTTTAAACAAAACCGGATTTGGGTTTATCTCCAGGTCAACAGGGCAGCAGATGTCTTCCTCAATCGTTATTGCCGCGTATGCCGGTAACACTCGTGCGACGATATCAGCAAAGCGATAGAACACCTTTTTGCCCAGTTTTTCGGCGCGCGCACGATCGGAGCGTGTTGCGTAAGGATCGAAGAACAGGTTGATCTTGTCGCCGCTGGCGTCAATCATTACAGGGTGCTTGTCCTGTCTGCTCGCATAATCGCTGATCCGGGCAAGATGGACATGTTCTGCTTCATAGTATACACAGTCGCTCGCACCGAGTATATCTACAGATAACAGCTGTTGTGGCTCCGCGTGTAAGAGCCTGCGTAAATCCGCACTGTCGGTTACGTTCAGCGATGATAGCGGTAAATCGAGATAACCGCCAAATGGCCTGGTATTATATACATCGCGATCACATGCATAAGCACGCCCGGCTGGAGCCGCACCCAGATCCAAAAGGGTGTTAACAAGATCATCCAACGCCGCTGTTTCGGTGCGGTTGTGGCAGTAAAATCCCATTTCCAAATCGGGGCCCTGGATTGGACGTATCATCTGTTTTTCAACAGCCTCCATATAGCTGACAGTTGCGGAAGCCATAGCGTGCAGAGGTTGGGCGCAGGTGAAGATCAATTACCCGCGCCAGGTTTATACCTATTAGGCAGTCATCTCCGGGTACCTTCGCAGTTCGTGTTTTGCTATCGCGTATTCTGCTGTGCCTAATCCGTTGCGCTTACCACGATGCAATACGTTTTCAAGGCACCTCGTCCACCCCACAGACCCTGGTTCTTCCTTTCCCGCCATGTAAAACCACGCCTGACATAACTGTCTCACATACCAGGCACCATACTCAGTTTCCGGAATGTAGACACCTTCGACTGTATCGTTTAGCAGCTGATCGTGGTCAGACAATCCAGCGATAAACTTATGTATCGAAAGGCCAAGTGGGTATTGCTGCCCACGGGTCTTCAGCACCTTCTTTACCATTGGCTGCAGTTTGGTCCAGAGCTCAGGATGATCCAATCGCCGTGAAGCCCACCATAACATGCAGACTATGAATATTCCGTTGGACTCCTGGTTTTTTATCTTAGTTGACATTACTCGGTTGAGCTCGGCGAGCCAGTCCTCACAGGCATCGTTGTATCGGCCCTGGCACCAGATCGCCGCACCAACGTTGATGGTGCTGTACCCTATAGGATCTGGAAGCGTCCGAATGGTGCGAAAGGCAGCTTCTGCACGCTCATACAGCCCGGCTTCACGCAGGGCAATCCCATAACAGTTCCACATGCCCATCGTCGGATGATGAAGCACAATCTGCTCATAGATTTCCGTGGCAACCAGAGGATCCCCACTTTCTATAAGATGCCATGCTCGGTTTGCTTCTGCCGTTATGTCCATAAGCTCCTCAATTCAATCCTTACCACCGAGAACTTTACTTGCGGGAATTTGGCGCATAGACCGATCTTATGCTTTTGAGATCAACGAACGACTACGGTTCTGTACACATAGACGGCTCAATTGACTGTTTAATAACAGGACGTGTAAGAGGGTAAAAGCGATCAAGTATCACCCTCTCCGGGCCTCTGCTACAAGCTAGAACTCTCCGGGTAGCGACGCAGCTCGTGTTTTGCTACCTCATATTCCGCTGTGCCTAACCCGACCCGATGACCAAATTGCAATACGTTTTCAAGGCACCTTGTCCATTCAGGAGAACCTGCTTCTTCCTTGCCCGCCAGGTAAAACCACGCCTGGCACAATCTTCTCGAATTCCAGAGGCCATATGAAGTGTCAGGATCATAGATGCCCTCCACGGTATCGTTTAACAGCTGCTCGCGGTCCGACGCTCCCGTGACAAAGCTATGTATTGCAAGGCCGAATGGGTATTGTTGGCCGCGCGTCTTCAGCACCTTCTTTACCATAGGCTGCAGTTTTGTCCACAGCTCTGGTTGGTCCAATCGCTGTGAAGCCCACCACAGCATGCAGACTATGAATATTCCGCTGGACTCCTGGTTTTTTATCTTCGTGGACATTACTCTGTTGAGCTCGGCGAGCCAGTCTTCACAGGCATCGCTGTATCGACCCTGGCACCATATGGCCGCACCAACATTGCTGCTGCTGAAGCCTATAGGATCTGGGAGCGTACGAACCGTTCTAAAGGCGGCTTCAGCACGCTCAAACATTCCCGCTTCGCATAAACCGATGCCGAAATTGTTCCAGTAACCAAGGCATGGCTCATGTGCGAGAACATGCTCGTAAATCTCAATCGCGGGAATAGGATCTCCATCCTGGATGAGATGCCATGCTCGGTTTGCTTCTGACATTAGTTCCATTGGTTATTCTCCCTGGTACTTTCCATCAAGAGCTGTACCAGCAGGCCTTAGGCGCATAGACCGTTTAAACGGTTGTTGGTATTGGTTTTCATGTAGACCATCGCAATGCAGCTTTTGAATGGTAACCCTGCCAGACTGACCGAGCGCGATAAGTACAAAGGATGTGTGAGAGGGTGAAAGTGCCCAATGATCACCCTCTACACCTTTCGGTTATCAGGAAGCGCTCACCGGGTATTGTCGGAGCTCATGTTTTACAACGGCATATTCTGCTGTTCCCAATCCATCCGACTTTCCGTAACGGAGTGCGGTTTCAAGGAAATTCGTCCACCCCACAGACCCTGGTTCTTCCTTTCCCGCCAGGTAAAACCACGCCTGACACAACTGTCTATAATTCCAGGCATCATATTCGGCTTCCGGTTTGTAGATGCCTTTGACGGTATAATTGAGTAGCTGATCACGGTCCGATGAGCCAGCGATGAAGCTATGTATCGCAAGTGCAAATGGATACTGCTGTCCACGCGTCTTCAGCACCTTCTTTACCATAGGCTGCAGTTTGGTCCACAGCTCTGGTTGATCCAATCGCTGCGAGGCCCACCATAACATGCAGACTATGAATAGTCCGCTGGAGTCGTTATTCTTTATTTTGCTGGACATGATTCGGTTAAGCTCGGTGAGCCAGTCTTCGCAGGCATCGTTGTACCGACCTTGGCACCATATCGCCGTACCAACGTTGATGCTGCAGTACCCGATAGGATCTGGGAGGTTACGAACGGAACGAAACGCTGCTTCCGCACGCTCAAACAGCCCCGCTTCAAGTAAAGCGATACCGTAATTGTTAAAGAAACCGAGGCATGGGAGTTGCACTACGGCTTGCTCATATATCTTAATTGCGGGAACAGGATTGCCATCCTGAATAAGTTGCCATCCCCGGTTTACTTCTGCCTGTAAGTCCATATATTATTCTCCTTTATACTTTCCATTGGCCCAGAATCCTGCAAGCCTGTAACTAAACTTGCCGGCTCCTTCATACTTCCACAGGTACCTTGCACCAATGCCGCTCATCCCTTGTTTATACCTGCCGCGTATCTGCTTGGCAGCTGCTTTCCGGCCACTGGGAGTATCAGCTTTCAGCTCCACCCAATTCCAATGAAGCCATTTACCGTCGAGGTACACATGATCTACCCCGCCACGGTTCGGAGGCTTTGAAGTAACGACTGTAGCATATCGCTGCCAGAGGTATGATGGGAAATTAATCTCGGCTTCATACCCAAGGTGGCAACGCGCCTTGTGCAGCTCTTTTCTTACATCAATGAAGTAGTTCGGCGGACTCCACACGCTCTCCGGTGTAATCGGAAACAGCTTTGGAGCGATGTACTTTTTGCTTGCAACATAAGATAGCTGCGAAAAACCGAGCCCGACCGCAACGATCGCCCCGGGTGGACAACATGCGGAACTATACAGCGTCGAAACATAGACTGATGCACATGTGCCGTCAACACAATTGAGCATGCCAGCCGTCTCGATAGGATGGGCAAGGATCCACGGAGCTTCCTCTTTGGTAAACGTGAGCAGTATTGTCCCTACGCCGTCCAACCCGCTCGGATCCACTTTCATCACCGGGTTGTTCCGAGTGTAGGCGTACTCGTTCAGACCACCTTCGTAGCCGATAGGATCTCTTGTGATAAACCGACCGCTGGTTGGGCTGTAGTAGCGGTGGGTCATCAGAATGAGATCGGGCATGTTACGATCGGTATAGGCGCCTGCCTGGGCGGCAAATCCGAAGGTACTATCGTAACCGGCATCTGCATTCGCAGAGGTGGCGTCGTATGCGAAGTGGAACATCAGCCGCCCGAAAGCATCGAATTGCTGGAAGTTCTGAAGTGCCGGCCCTGTTTGGTGAGAGACAGCGTTTCCCTGTGGATCGTAACTCAGGGTGACGACAAGGCCGCGATCGGGATAATACACCTGCTCCAGCCCGGTTGCGCCCCAGCCGTGGATGCGTGTTTCTGCGTTGGCGGCCGGGTAGCCGCCACCATTTGCTGTACTTACCCACGCAGTTTCGTAGAGCAGCTTGTCTCCCGAGTAGACGTATAGGACACCTGGAGTCGTTGATGTTCCCGTCCAGCTGCGCAGGCCGTCCGGCCGGTAGGCCTGGTGTATCGATTGCCCGGGCCCACTGGCAGGTTGATACGTATAGTCCGTTAGCTGATTGCTGTCGTCGTAAGCCAGTGCCGCCGAGTTTCCCGGTCCGAAAACGTTGGAAGTGTAGTTGGTAGTGTTGCCATCGATATCGTAGCCATAGCTGGAGCCCTGCGCATCTGCTGTGACCTGCCCATATGCATTAACCGATTGTGTAACACCCCGTACTGTGGTCAAGCTATCCGCGTTGTCTGAACCGTAGCTATAGTTGAACGGCTGCAGCCAGTTGGGAACCACCGGGTTAGAGAGATTAAAGGTGGCGTTTTCGCCCGCTATGCGGTCTTTGGCGTCGTAACTGAAGTTTCGGCGTGTCGTTAGATAACTGCCGGGGTTGAGGAAGGATGAGTAGGTAATACTCTCGCCTGTTAAGTTGCCTCCACCATCGTAACTCAAGGCATTGAAATCGGAGGTTACGGTGTACTGATTATTTGCGTACACCGAGTTGGTGAGGCGTGTTAACTGCCCGAGCGCATTGTGAGAGTAGTTTGTGTGTGCATAGGTGCCAATTTTCTTGTGCTTTAGAACACCGCTGGCATCGTACTCATAAATGTACTGATCGCCCCACGGGGTCTGCTCGTTTATCAGGCGGCCATCCAGATCGTAGTTATAGACGAACGGGCCGACATTTATCTGCCCGTAAAGGGTGCTCACCATAGATGCAAGCGATCCATCTGGATAGTACTGATAACTGACGGTTGGCGACATATCGTCTGGCATCTGCCCACGGTAGCCGGTAGCAGTACTTACGAGGTTGTTGATATCGTCGTACTGGTAAGCGATTGTGGTATCGCCGTTGGAGATCGAGGACACTCGGCCAAGGGCATCATAACCAACTGTATCCTGTGCTCCGTTGGCATGGGTCGCAGAGAGCATCCGGCTATCATCTGGTGCAAGATTGAAACCAACCGTCTGATTTCTGGCATTGGTGAAGCTGGTAACGTTGCTATCATTGTCATAATGGGTTTGGAGGTTGCCTCCTCCAGGGTAGGTTAGCTTACTAAGGTTGCCAACAGCATCATAATCGTGCTTAATGGCATTGTTGTTGCCATCTTTCAGCAGTTTGATTCGAGATGCGCCATCGTAGGTGAACGATGCCTGTTCGCCACTGCCGGATTGAGACAGTGCTTCACCCTCTTTGCCCAGCGCCACCGAATGTACGCGGACCTGATTTCCGCTTTCGTCATAATCTACCGTGCTGGTTGAGGGTCCACCGACATACTGGTAGTTGACAACGGAATAGGCGCGGCCAGTTCCGGTTTGGCCAGTGGCTGGCAATGTTACTCTGGTCGGTTGGTCCGCCAGGTTGAATTCGTAGTCCGTCCTTACTCCTGCATTATCGATAATAGCGATGCGGTTGCCCCGGTTGTCGTACCGGAAATGCGTAATCGAGCCAGTTGGTGTAGTTACGGTCAGGGGTTCGCCCAACGCTTCGTTTTTCGTGGTTCCGTCCAGCGCGTCGAACACATAATTGTAACGATACGTTACCGGAGCGCCGCCTGTATTCGGTGATGGCACCGAGATGGTGGATACGTTGCCAAGTGCCGTGTAGGAATAGTAGACAGTGTGGTCTCTATTCGGTCCCGCCTGGCCGCCATAGAGAGCGCCTGGTAGTGGCGAATGAATTGCCTTTACGAGGCCATTGTCTTGATAGTCATAGACGACCTGACCCATGTGGCCGATAGACCGAACTGTGCTGAGCTCGCCAAGGGGAAACTTGGAATAGTCGTAGGTATAAAGCGCGGTTTGCGGCTGGCCAGCAGCAATTGTGTTTGCAGTTAGTTGGTTGCCAAAGGCATCGTACGTTGCGTCCACATGCTGGTTATTGCGGTTTGTGTACGTGGTTGGAAGGTAAGGATTGCCTGGATCCCCATAGGCAAGACTATCGGAGTTGCCTGCTGCATCCGTGGTGCCAGCATCATTGTTTAGCGCTCCGAAGTGCTGATCGTATCGTAACGCCTCGCCATCTGGCCCCACAAGCTGAACGGTTGTTGATGCGCCATAACTGTAGTTTCGTACGTTGTTATTTGCATCGACGAGGCTGGCAACGGTTCCGTCGCCATTGTAGTTAATGCTGTGGGAGTTGATCTGCGCTGGATTGGTTGGATCTGGAGAACCGACGGAGTTTAGCAGAGTCCAACCTCCGACTGCACCGTATCCGTAGTTCCATTGAGGTGTTATATTGCTGAGCTGTGAAACGGCAGTTAGCGCCTGACCGCCTCCCGGCTGGTTGTTGAAAGTGTAATTGACAAACCTCCCATACGGATCTGTAATTGAGCTCAGATTGTTACCTGCATACGTCAGGCTCAACAGAGTGTTGGGTACAGCGGAATCGTCTGTGACGCTCGTTAGGCATCGGTTTGTGTCGTATTTCAGGCGGATGCTTCTACCAACGGCGTTTGTAATTACGGAGAGGACATAGGTTTCCGTGCTGGACTGCATGGGTAGGAAAGTCCATGTCGACCGATCCTTAAAGGTGATCTTTAACGAGCCCCATGCTCCTTGTGTAATGGGAGAAGGCACGCCAGAAACGAGGTACGGCGTTCCTGACTTACTCGGCTGTAATGCGCCAGTGGGATTGCCGCCTGCGTCGAGCATGGGCTGCCAGGTCTCCTTCGCTCCGTTTGGATAGAGCAACGAGAGCGGAAGCCAGGATCCTTCCTTGCCGCTGACAACAATATCGTACATGTGGATCCAGCCTGCGCTGAGACCAGGCGAACTGTAGCCGTTCGCCGCAAGCACGCTTCGGTACATGCGCTCGAAAACTGCCGTTGGGCCGACCGGGTTGCGACCGATGATATCGGGGCCGGGCGTGTTCTCCTCAACTCCAGAGGCAAGGTTGACGTTATCGCTTGCTGAAGGGCCAGAGCCTACTGCTCCGCTATCTGTTGGGATAACATCCAGTGCCCAGAACGGTGCTGGCACATCGTTCATGAACGGTATTGCAAGTACTAACCTGGGCGTGTTCACCGGATCTTCTTTGCTGCCAGTAACCAGGCTCAAGCTATCCGGGGATTCGTTAATTACAAGTAGTGTAACTTTCTTACCGAGATTTGCAGCAACGTAACCTGTAAGATCGAATGAGGCCACGCCGCTCTGCATAGGTGCGCCTTCGATGTCTATCGCCTGGCCGCTGCCTACAAAGGTCGTTCTGTTCAAGCCCGGCGCACTGCTCCAGGTGATTGATCCTTCCGTCCAGCTTGTATCAGCGATACCGTAGACTTTAATGTTCGCGATGCCGGTGGAAGGAGCTGATGCGGCAGAAACCTTGAGCTTTAGCGTTGCGCACGTGGGAGCAACGTGTATATTCGTCAGGTCGAACATCAGGTACGAGGCTGCGTTCGAGTTACTCAGGGAGTCGTTGGTAAGTTTTCTGACCTGGAGTGTCGTCGCTGTTCCAAGATTTGTATTGGAGTAACTACCCGCCATTACAGGGGCATCCGCAAGCAGTGGTGCATCTTGCGTCGTTCCACGCACTATCTTCAATGTCGCGGTAACGGCCGAGCCTCCATAACTTGCCGTAATATCGTCGGTTTGCAACCCGAGTTGCTGGATGGTAGCAGCCAGGAAGCGAGCGCTACTGTGGCCGGCAGGTATTAGTACGCGGCACGGTACCGTTGCAAAAGCAGTTTGTGCGCTTACAACGGACACTATGGCTCCGCCAACAGGAGCAGGACCGTTCAGTGTGACCGAGACGTGTGACAGGGTGCCGGCAGGCACGGTAGGAGGATCAAGTACGATTCCGGTAAGGCTGGGTGGCAGAATCGTGAGTGTCCCTGCGGCCGAGCTGCTATTGAGCGATCCAGTAATATGTGCCGTAGTAATAACTGAAACCGCTGTGGTACCGGCGGCAAATGTGCCGGTGTTGCTCCCAGCGAGGATCGTGACTGAAGAAGGTACAGTCGCAGAAGCGTTGTCGGACGTCAGAGAGACAACCGCGCCGCTTGCCGGAGCCGGGCCACTTAGGGTTACAGTCCCTACAGTGGTACGCCCACCCACCAGACTTGCCGGATACAATGTTACCGAGACTATCGTTACCGGGGGTGTTGTGCCGCCGCCCCCGCCGCCAGGAGCGCCGCCGGTTCCGCCCCCTGTACCGCCGCCATCGCCCCCGCCTGGCAATCCACCACCACCGGTACCCCCGCCTGTTCCACCTCCGCCTGATGGTGGAATCCCGGGATTGCTGGCTATACTTCCGAATGAGTGAATGGCATATAGGCCAAGCGCGGGAGACAGACTGAATACCGTCCCATAACCGTTTGCCCCATCGAGATTGCAAGTACTGTAGTAGTTACCATCTTGACCTTGAATCAGATCACATAGAGGTTGCGATCCATTGATGTCCTTATCCGCAAAAGCCCAATCTGTAGCGTAAAATTGCGTTCCTGCGGATGCACTTCCCGGGCTGAGTCCCAGCTCAAACACGGTGCCGGATCCGCCTGGTCCGCCAAGCCGTGTTGTGCCGAACAGGTGACCATTGCTTCCCTGAATGAGCGAGCCCATCGGAAATATGCCGTCTGTTGCGTTGCCGTTTGATGCAAACTGGTGTTCCAATCGGAAGTCGGACGAAGCAGCAATGCCAGGCGTTATCGAGTAGACAACTCCCGGCCCTTCGTTGTTATCATTCGGGCGCCCATTGCCGCCAATCGAGGTTGTTCCATAAAATCGTCCGTCGGATGCCAAAAAGAGTCGGGCTACCGGCGTTGCGCCATCCCCGTTCCGCACCGGGGCTCCGGTTGACGATGCAGTCGCCCAGTGAAACCTGTGGAGAACGGAGAAGTTAGAACCGCTCGGGGTTAGCCTGAAAACCGTGCCTCCACAATATTTCCAGTTAGGATCAGACATTACAAGCCCGGCAGATGTAAGCGTGCTAACAACTCCGCCCGCGGCAGTAGTGCCATACAGGTAACCATCCGGTGCAAAAACAACACCGCCTATTGGCCAGTAACCATCTGAGTTCGTGTTTGTATCGGTTGCAGGGTTAACCAGTTCAATTTGTGTTTCGGTAAAGGTGTGTAATACAGTGTAGGCGTGTGTTATTGGGTTGAATTTAAACACAACTCCCTGCGCGTTGGCGTTCGCGGCGGAAGTGGGGCCACCATAAGTTGCTGTACCGTAGAACGATCCATCCGGCCCGAGTACAACACCATCGTGCGGCCCTGAGCCAAATGGGCCCGTAAATGTGTATAGCGTTGTTTCGGCGTATCCGTGCTGACCGGCAGCTCCTGGTGTGGTGTTTATCTGCCATAGCACACCGCCTGCGCCTCCGCCAGCCACAGTTGTGCCATACAGCATATTGCCAATCATAAGCAGGTGACCGCATGGACCGGACCCATCGGTGCCTTGAAACTCATAAAGGAGAGTATAGTTCTGACCGTTGGGAAGAACCTTGTATACGGTTCCAAAGCCGTATTGTCCGCCGTTTGCCGTGGTACCGTACAGGTATCCGTCGCTGCCTTGAATGAGGCCAGCTTTCGGCCACATACCATCGACCTTAGGGTGACTGACAGGAGGATTGACCGGATTCGTAGGCGTGCCGCCACCACCTGCGGGCGGAGGTACCGGCGGATTTCCAGGGTAGGATGGATCGCCAGGCAGTATTATGATCGGTAAGGTTGGGTTGGTCGGGTAGGATGGGTCTGTGGGCCACAGTGTGATTGGCCACAAACCGAACCCGGGTGAAACAGGAAGTTCAGGATAGCCAGGTATACCCGGGTACAGGATTATAGGTAGAGTGGGATCGAAAGGCAGAACCGGGTAACCCGGCGTTGAGGGCCAGATAATAATAGGCTGACCGGGTGAGAATGCTGGAACGGGATAGTTCGGTGAACCCGGAAAAATCAGTGCGGGATCACCGTATATCTGCGGATAGTCTGGATCGCCCGGCAGTACATAGGAGGGGCTCCCGGGTAGTGCAGGATAGATAATGATCGGGGCACCTGGCAGAGACGGATAGCCTCTGTCTCCCTGGAAGAGCACAAGAGGGTCACCCATATGTGCTGGATATCCCGTATCTCCCGGGTAGAGCGCATCGGTAGCTGAAGGCGCCACCGAACCTCCGCCACCTGGCCCAACACTTATTTGAGCCAGACTTGTGTTGGCTATACACAAACTGAAACAGCCAAGTAACAGGCAACAGAAAATAGAAAAAGCCGTTTGAAACCAAACAGCAACACGACCACCGAGCGACATGGCACGGAACATTTGTAGCCCCCCACTTCTTGATAACGGGTCACAAACACGACGAGATAGAACTAGAAGATATTTGATTGTTGAAGAGCCAACACTGCGGCTCAGGAAGTTGGATATCTGCGAATAGAAATGAGAAACCGAACGCAAACAACACTCGTAGTACTTCAAACCAACGGGCTTATTGCCTGCATAACGTGATTATAAAACGGGTATAGCTGTGTTGTCAAGAGGATTGATATAAATTAGTGCGTTTATTTTTGTCTGGCTTATTGAGTAAATGAGTAGACAGGGGTGGTTGGATTGTCTACAAACAATTCAATCCCAAGTTTGATTTTGCAGAACAGGTCACCCCGTGCTGCTGTTTAGTACTTCGAATGGAAGTAACGTGCGTGCCACCGGAATTGGACTTTCAGCCAAGTGAGACCCATACATGGGTTTCTCATGCGTCAACAGGAATCCGCTAAATTCCTATTTCATCCTCACTCCATCCCCGCCCTCAGCAACTGCTCTTTTTCCTGGTTCTCTTGCTGTCCGTTTACCGGGCGTAGGAGCTGTTCCGGAGTGGTGCCGGGAGTGGTACCCGGGCGCAGCAGTTCCGCCGCCTGCTGCTGTTTTTGTAATCTGGTTTCAAGCTGCGTGATGGAAGCCTTGAGCTGTGCCTCAGAACCGGATGTCAGTGCTGAGGGGCTGCCGATGAGGGACAGAATAAACTGCAAATCGCCTTCATTTCCGACTGCGCCAAGCCCGGCAAGCACACCGTTTGCCACCCTGGGATCGTGATGCATTATCAACTTGTGAAGGGTAATGTGGTGCTCGGGCAACAGGTTTCCGATATCGGTTTCATCGAAGGTACTCAGTATATTCGCAATGGTATTTGCTGTTGCATCTATGAGTGGCACGAGCGATGCAGATCTCTTCTCATCTCGAAACGGTAGATCTTCTATCCCGGTGAGCGTGGTGTAAGTATCTATCACCACACCAATCCTGCTCTTATCCCCTGAGGATTCTGATTTACGAACGATTTCCCCGAGGTAACCACTTATTGCGAGGTACCACATTATCCCGCCGCCAGCCACTGTTATGAATAAGAAAATCAATGCCTCAGCAATTGCTGGACTCATTGCGTTTGGGAGGGCGGCGGTTACTCCAAATAGCGTGAACAAAGCTACGGTACTCACACCTGTTAGTTGAGCCGCACGCCGCCTGTGTCTGCGACATTTTCGTGCCTCAGTTACATACGAAAGAGCCTGGGCGTGCCTCGTTTCCAAAAAACCTTCATTCCCATTCGGTTTGGTCTCAACCATTCAGTCATGCCTCCGTGCGGTCATCAAATCAAACGCTTCAGAAATCACGGGTAGGGTGTGTTCTGGCCGATATGTTCAAGCAATTAGCCTTTACAGTGTGCTGGCTAAATTGCCCGTTGCCTGTGCACGGCATCTAAGTACGCGCAGTGCACGCAGTGTATTCCATCTGCTAATCCCGCCGAATTTCTCCATGTCAAATAGTTCTGTGCCCACAATTCGCTTCTCTACGGGCCAGCAGCCATCCGCACGACGTCGACTTTCCAGAAGTTCGATAGCATCGTTAAGGCGTGGATCCCCAATCTCAGGAGTTTCGCGCATGTAGTCCAGGCCACGCAGCACGGTGTAATGCCAGTGCGAAGGAAAAGTAAGGTGGGTAAATCTCGCGTCAATCACCTCCCCTGTGTGATCGGAGCGGTACATCTGGTGCACCAGCATAAACTCCATTGCGCGTGTTTCACACTCGCGAAACACTTGTTGGCTTATAATGCCTGCCGCTGCAGCCACACGCAGCCCCTCTAACACATTAAATGTGGTGTGAAATGAGCTGTGGTGAGTTTTAGGATTTGTACGCATTCTGCAGTTCCAGCCGCCGTCTGGCATCTGTTGCCTCAGCAGCGTTTCCGCCACTATCATCAGCCGATCGTGTGTGCCAACAAAGTACGCACCGATTCGGAGCCAAAAACCGAGGTGGCACAAATCCATTTGTGTTAGCAGCCACTTGTTACTGGCGGCGCGCTCAGGCGTCAGGCTGCCATCCAGAAAATGCGTAGCAGCGTGCAGAACGCGGGGCTCATCTGCCGGTATTCCGCAATCGATCAGGGTAAGCAGAGTCCAGAGAGTTCCTGTCCATCTGCCATCTGGCCAGGTGCCATCGGGTAGAAGCGCCTGCAAAAACTGTGCACTCCATCCATCTATAATCTGGCGCTGGCGCTCAGCCTCCCATACTGGCGCAGGCTCGGAGCATAGGTCGCGCATGGTTTGCCATCGTATCACCGGGTCACCCTGCATCAGCCAATCAATGGTAGGTAACTGCTTCAAGCGTCTTGCCCCCAATCCGATGCCCAGCTGTTCTGTTCGAATATGCAAAAGAGTTCATTGCAATCAATTTACCTCCATCGTGCGGCATGTTTGAATTGGGGCCAAAACAATAGTCTGAGCCTACGCAAGATGTACGATACATTAGGTCAAAAGCGTGTGCACATGCATAGTAAGTGTTCAGCTCCTGCCATACGCAGCACTTCATTGCCTGCGTACTGCAGGTACCATGGATGTGATAAAAGAACTAATACACCGGGAGATATGATTGTCCAATGCTTAAGTACCTGAAACTGAAGGATGTAGGCCCGGCGCCAGAACTTGATATCTCATTTGCCCCCAGGCTCAACATCATTACAGGTGATAACGGCCTTGGTAAGAGCTTTTTGCTGGATGTTGCATGGTGGGCGCTTGCGCGCAACTGGGCCCGCGAGCCCGCACTTCCGCATTCGCACCCCACCACACCCGAAATATCCTTTACATATAGTGGTAAAGCGAAGCCCGTTTCACAATCGTGCAAATTTGACAGACAATCTGAAAAGTGGACGAACCAACGCGGCCGCCCGGGCATCCCTGGCCTGGTGATATATGCCCAGGTGGATGGTGGCTTCTCTGTGTGGGACCCTGCGCGAAACTACTCCGAAGCGGAGGCAACCGCCCGCCCCGCTGCGTTCAATTTTACAAATGCGGAAATATGGGAAGGTAACGCCCTGTGCGAAGGGCTAATCCGAGATTGGGCATCGTGGCAGCGAGAAAACAACGTCGCTTTTACAGAACTTAAGCAGGTGTTGAAGAAGCTATCGCCGTCTCCTGGCTCTCCCATAGAAATTGGCGACCTTAAAAAAATATCTGTAGACGATCCAAAACGGTATCCCACCATTCGTATGCCATATGCACAAGAGGTGCCAGTAGTTTTTGCATCGGCAGGAATGCGCAGAATAATGGCGCTCGCTTACCTTTTGGTTTGGGCCTGGCAGGAACATCTGGCAGCAAGTGAGCTTCGCGGCCAGAGTCCCGCAGCACAGATTGTTTTGATAGTAGACGAAATTGAGGCGCACCTTCATCCACAATGGCAGCGCCGGATAGTTCCTTCGATGGTAGACGTGGTTGCAAGCCTTACCGGGGACGCACGCGTTGAGGTTCAACTAATAGCCGCTACGCACTCCCCGCTGGTGCTTGCCTCCATCGAGCCTATTTATGATCCGGAACGGGACGCATGGTTCGATCTGGACCTACAGCAGGAGACACAGTCTGTAACTCTGCAGAGGCGGCCATTCGAGCGCCTGGGGGATGCCTCTAACTGGTTAACAAGTTCAGCCTTCGACCTCAAAGAGGCACGCTCGGTAGAAGCCGAGGAAGCCATCTCCGCAGCGCTGACGATTACCCGTTCTCGAAACCTGGAACCAGCGGAAATGGAGCGTGTAAATCGTCTGCTGAAGGCATCTCTTGGCGAATTGGATAGGTTCTGGCTGCGTTGGTCGGCTTTTTATGATGGCAACAGGGCAGAAAAGTGATTCGTGTTGAACCCCAAACCGAACCGGTTGACTTTAATGATAAGGTCCGTACACCTGGATTGCGCGCCATTGCGGAGATGGTTGGTGAGCGATCAGATAGAACCGTCGGACGGACATATAAAAAGATATGTGACCGACGCGAGGATATTCCGTGTAAAAAATTTCGAGACTACTGGAAACATGCAATTCCCGACTTACTGGTAGCGTACGGTCAGATTTGTGCGTACACCTGTTTAAAAATAAATGCCGTAACTGGCAGTGCTACAGTCGACCACTATCTCGCCAAATCTAAACACTGGGACAAGGTTTACGAATGGAATAATTACCGACTGGCCTGCGGACGGATCAATGCCCGCAAAGGCACCCACGATGACATCTTGGATCCGTTTGAGGTTGAGGATGATTGGTTTGAGCTGGAGCTCGTGGGATTTCAGGTTATCCCTGCGGAGTATCTACAGCCAGACATTGATGCGCGGGTCCAGAAGACAATTGATAGGCTGGGCCTGAACGACTTCCGTAAGGAACGCGCAGAAAAAGCCGAAGAGTACTTTTCTGGAAACGTAAGCCTAAAATACTTGGTTAAAGAATCTCCGTTTGTTGCGCGCGAGCTTATTCGGCAGGGAAGGCTGCGTCCTGAGGACCAAACTCCCGAGAACCTGGCAATTAAGCAACGTTACGATCTAATAGTAGCGGTGCGCAAAAGCCATGTTTAACTAAGCAACTGGGTGCAATCCTATTCCAGCAATAGCGTGATCTGTATCGCATTGTGTACCGCAGGGCAGGAAAGATGCCATCTGCCGACTAAAACCCACAGGTGCCAGCCTGTTGGAAGCCGTTTTCGGAGATCATCAAACTATGCGTTTCCTCCACACCACTCGCGCGTTCTCTGCCGTGTGCCTCACACTTTCGCTTGCAGGCGGTATCTATCCCGCCCATGCACAAACAGCATCTACCCATAAGTCTCCGCCTCTATCGGCTGCAGATCCGGCCCGGGTAGGGGTTTCGAAAGAGCGCATTGGGCGCATCGATGCGATGTTAAGCGATGCCGTGAAATCTGGCAGCATCCCGGGTGTGGTGGCCCTCATATCTCGGCACGGCAAAATTGTCTATCACAAAGCATACGGCATGGCAGTTACAGAGGCCAACCGTGCCGAAAAGCCAGACGATATATTCCGGATTGCCTCCCAGAGCAAGGCGATTACCGCAACAGCAGTTATGATGCTGTGGGAGCAAGGCAAATTTCAGCTCGACGATCCTATTTCAAACTACATTCCGGAGTTCAAAAACCCGCAGTTGCTCTCTACGTATGATGATAAAACCGGAGAGTGGACCGGCACACCAGCCAGGCGCGAAATTACCATTCGCGATCTGCTTACGCATACCTCTGGCCTGGGATATGGCGATATCGATGGAGATGCACGGTTCCGCGCACTGTACAAAAAGGCTGGCATAGCCATCGCATTTTCAACAGAGCCCATAACCATAGCGGAAAATGTAAAGCGCCTTGCCAAACTACCTTTGCACCACAACCCGGGAGAGCACTTCACCTATGCAATGGGGCTGGATGTGCTGGGTTACCTGGTAGAGATTGTTTCTGGAGAGCCCTTCGATAAGTATCTACAGAACCACCTGTTTGCACCGCTCGGCATGAACGATACGGGCTTTTACCTGCCCGCCGAAAAGGCATCTCGCCTGGTTGCTGTACAAACTCCTAAGGGCAGTGGGTGGGGTAGGTTTCCAACCACCTTTTACGATCCCGATTACCCCATTAAGGGCTCTAAATCTCTATTTTCTGGTGGAGGTGGCCTCAATAGTACTGCAAAAGATTACGCCACCTTCCTGCAGATGCATCTGAATGGCGGCGAGCTAAATGGGGTAAGAATCCTGAGCCGGACTACAGCGGAGCTAATGCGCACTCCACAGGTTCCGATTGAGCTTTATGGACCCGATTCCGCCTTTAGCCTCGCCTTCAGTGTGGTAACCGAAAAGGGAGCTCATAAGGGAGGGCAGGGAAGTGCCGGCACGTTTGGCTGGGGTGGTTACTTCAACACGCAGTATTTTGCAGACCCCAAAGAGGGTGTCATCGGCATTATAATGAAGCAAACACAGGGTGGTACAGACCAGACAGGTTGGAAGTTCATCCAGATGGTTACACAGATGTTCGATGACTGAAACCGGATACGGTTCTGAGTTTCCTTTTAAGAAGGGAAAATACTTCGGTCACGGGAAGTTTGTAGTGTGCGGGAAACGTGTATCCTGCCACCCAAAAGTGTTTGTTTGAGCCTGTTTACAAATCTTATGCCTGGAGCCCTGTTCAATGTCGGTGCCACGCCGTTTAATCCGTACTGCATCTCTTACATTCCTCGCCGCGCTTCCGTTAATAATTTCGGGGCATCACGCACAGGCCGGGCCGCTTCGGCCGGCATCGCTCACCTGCGAGTATCAGCATAACCCACTCGGGCTGGATACTATGCGGCCACGTTTTGGGTGGCTATGCCAGGCAGTTGCAGGGCAGCGGGCAGCACGGCAAACCGGGTATCGCATTCTCGTAGCAACCAGCCCTGCATTGTTGGAGGTTGGTAAAGCCGACGTATGGGATAGCCTCTTTGTGGATTCTGATCGCAGCACGGGCATAGATTACCGTGGTAAAGCGCTGACATCTGGCACGCGTTACTACTGGTCCGTAAAGATTTGGAACGAGCGTGGGGAGGCATCTGCCTGGAGCAAACCGGCGTCCTGGGCCATGGGCTTGCTTACCAAAAACGACTGGATGGCCCGCTGGATTACAGCGCCGGAGGCTCTGCAGAAAGGGCAAGAAACGCCCCTGCTGCGCCGGGCTTTCTCTGTAAACAAGCCGATAAAGCGCGCAACCTTAACCGTAACAGGCCTTGGTTTTTACGAACTTCATCTCAATGGAGCCAAAGTGGGTGATCATGAGATGGATCCCGGATTTACGCGCTACGATAAGCGTGTGCTGTACTCAACCTTTGATGTAACTGGCCAGGTTCATACGGGCGATAACGCGCTTGGAATGCTGCTGGGCAACGGCTGGTACAACTATGCCGTGGCCGCAGCCTGGGACTTTGATAAGGCCGAATGGCGAGATAAGCCCAAAGCACTTGCGCAGCTCAACCTCCTGTTTGAGGATGGAACCACCCAGATAATTGGCACAGATCAAAGCTGGAAGGCGCACACTGGCCCACTTGTAGATAACCAGCTAATGACTGGCGAAACCTATGATGCCCGCCGTGAAGTTGCTGGCTGGGACAGTGCGCATTTTAATGATCAGGGCTGGTTAACCGTAAACTTTGCCACGCCGCCAACCGGGGTGCTATCTGCGCAAACATACCCTGCCATCAAGCGCTTTCAAACGCTTAAGGCCGTTGCCGTAACTGAACCTAAAAAAGGTGTATTTGTTTTCGATTTTGGCCAGAACATGGCGGGCATCGAGCAATTGAAAGTCAGCGGTCCGGCTGGCACGCAGGTTAAGATGCAGTTCGGCGAAATCCTGAGGGCGGATGGTACGCTCAACCAGGATAAAATCAAGATCCATACCCATCAAGCGGGTTTCCAAACGGATGTGTATGTACTCAACGGCAAAGGCACAGAAACCTACACGCCCCGATTTACCTACCATGGCTTCCGGTATGCCGAAGTTACGGGCTTTCCCGGAAAGCCCACCACAGAAAGCCTGAAAGCGATTGTGCTGCATGCGGGCTTTGAGCGTGCCGGCAGCTTTGCCTGCAACGATGAGCTGCTTAATAAGATACAGGCAGCCACCGAGTGGGCGTATGTATCCAACTTCCTGAGCATTCCAACCGATTGCCCTACGCGAGAGAAGAATGGCTGGATGGGCGATGCCCAGCTCGCAGCAGAAACGGGCCTGTATAACTACAATGGAGGCCTTAACTACGCCAAATGGATACGGGATATGCAGGATGCCATGCGCCCAACGGGCGAGCTTCCCGGCATCGTACCAACCGGTGGCTGGGGGTACGCCTGGGGCAATGGCCCCGCGTGGGATGCCGCCTATCCGTTTATCTCCTGGGATCTGTATCTGTTCTCAGGAGACAGGCATATTTTGGAGGAACAGTACACTGGCCTCAAGCGGTATGTTGATTTTGTAGATAAGAAATCGCCAGATCATATCGCCAACTTCGGCCTCAACGATTGGGCACCGTTCAAAACCGAAACGCCAACCGATATTACTTCCACAGGCTACTTCTATCGGGATACAGAAATTCTGCTGCGTACCGCACGCCTGCTAAATCGCCGAGATGATATTCGCCACTACTTCGATCTGTTGGAGAGCATTCGGCTTGCATTCGAAAAGCGGTTCCTTCATGCCGATTCGGATGTTGTGGGCACCAACACGCAAACGGCAATCAGCTGTGCCCTTTACTTCCACCTGGTTCCAGAAGCACGCAGAAAAGAGTACACCGCAGCCCTCGTGCGCACAATCGATGCTGCCGCAGGGCATATAGATGTGGGCATACTGGGTGCAAAGTACATTCTGCATGCGCTTACGGATAACGGTAGGCAGGATGTAGCCTTCAGGCTTGCTTCACGCTCCGAGTTCCCCTCGTGGGGTTACTGGGTAACACACGGCGCTACCACGTTGCTGGAGCAGTGGAACGATAACAACGATGGAGACCTGAGCCGTAACCACATTATGTTCGGCGATATCTCTGCGTGGTACTACGAAACCCTTGGCGGCATAGCTCCAGATCAGGATGTGCCCGGCTTCAAGCGCACCGTACTCCATCCGCGTGTGATAGGGTCTCCGTTAACGCATGTGCGCTGCACACACAAATCCAATTATGGCGAAATCGTGTCGGAGTGGACGAAAACCGCCGCTCGGATCGATTGGGAAGTAACTGTGCCTGCAAACACCGATGCACTGGTATACATACCTGCAGAGGGTACCGATATTCCCACCGAAGGCGGGAAACCGGTAACTGCTGCAAACGGCATAATCGTGCTGGGCCGTGAGGGAGATGCGCTGAAGTGCCGCATCGGTTCTGGAACTTACCACTTCGTTAGCGGAGGCACAAACTGAACCAGGTACTAAGGATTGCAGGAGTGGTTGCTGCTTCAGCAGCATTGCTGGTGCCAGGCATGCGAGCCGCGTGCCAGAGTGCCGAGGATCTGCAACGCTGGGGCACTGCCTGCCTGGATCAGATCCAGACAGACTTCAAAATTCCAGGTTCCGCCCTGTATGCCGACGATTGGCGTACGGAGGTAGACAAGAAGCCACGGCCTGCTTTTAACTGGGGATGTGGTGTGCTGGTGCCGGCGCTTAATGCCGCTGTCGGTGCCGATAAACCACGCTACAACGGTGAGCTTACCGGTTACATTAAAGCCCTGGATGTGTACCTGACAGATGGACCAAATAAGATCCCGGCTTACGATGTGCTGCCTGGCCCAAAACCCTTTGATCGCTATTACGACGACAATATGTGGATGGATATGGCTCTGCTGGATGCCTACCAGATAACCGGGGATCGCTCCATACTCAAGCGCGCAGACAACCTGATTAAGTTTATAATGTCTGGCGAAGATAAGCTGCTGGGCGGCGGCATCTACTGGCGAGAGCAGGAGAAAACCAGCAAGAACACGTGCTCCAACGGCCCGGCGGTGGTTTGCCTTGTTCGCCATTACCAGATAACTCACAAGCAGGAGTTTCTCACAGCTGCAAAGCGGATCTACTCATGGACTAAGAGCCATTTGCAGGATACCGATGGCCTGTACTGGGACAACATAAAGCTAGATGGCGGTATCGAAAAAACCAAATGGACTTACAACACGGCGCTCATGATACGAGCAGCCTGCCTGTTAAGTAACATAACCGGGGATAAGAGCTACCTGAAAGAGGCAGAGCGCGTAGCCGCTGCTGCAGAAGCCCAGTGGGTGAGCAAGGATACTGGTGCCATTGAGGATGGGGGGCAGTTTGCCCATCTGCTATGTGAGGCGTTTCTTGTACTGGGCCAGACAAATGGCGATCCGCACTGGGCAAAATCTGTGACGCGGGCTCTGGGCTTTGTACACGATCAATGCCAGGACAGTGCGGGGCACTATGGCGACCGCTGGAACCAGCCCGTAACCGCAACACAACAGAAGGTAAGCCTGCTATCGCAGGCGAGCGTTGCCAGAGCATTCCTGAACACGGCCCAGGTTCTGAAACAGACACAGAACCGGCTCTGATACACAATTTCGGCATCTCATTTTGGGATTTATAATGGGATTTATAAGGAGAAGAGAGTGAGTACGCAGGATAGCACTACAGGCGTAAGTTTTCCGCAGCCCGTTCCCGCTTCGGCGTTGGGCCGCGATGGGCACACGGCCCCTTCTAACCGCATAACCGTAGGTATGAGCGGCACTGGTAACCAGGGTATCGGCGATATGCGCAACTTCATGCGCGATGAGCGCGTGCAGATTGTTGCCGTATGCGATGTTAACCGTGAAAGCCGAGGATATTGGGACGATGCCGAAGGCGGATATGCCGTTGCGAAGCGCATAGCCGATGAGCACTACTCAGAGCTTGTGGGTGAATCTTACAATGGTGTTAGTACCTTTACAGACTTCAGGGAATTGCTGGCTCAATCGGATATTGATGCCGTAGAGATAGCCACACCAGATCACTGGCATGCCATTCAGGTAGTAGAGGCGGCAAAGGCAGGTAAAGATATCTACTGCCAGAAGCCGCTTTCGCTAACGGTGCGCGAAGGCCGAGCCATGAGCGATGCTGTTAAAAAGTATGGCGTTGTGTTCCAAACTGGCAGCCAACAGAGATCGGATGTTAACTTCCGCCGAGCATGCGAACTTGTACGCAATGGCCGCATCGGCAAACTGCACACTGTACGGTGCGGATTGCCCGGCGGCCGGCCAGATTTTGGAAAGACCATCGATCGTAAAAGCCCGGAACCCATTCCGGATGGGTTTGATTACGACATGTGGCTTGGCCCGGCACCGGTGGCAGAGTATGCGCCCGCGCGCTGCCATGTTAACTTCCGATGGAACCTGGATTACTCTGGCGGGCAGGTTACAGACTGGGGTGGGCACCACCCGGATTGCGCCCAGTGGGGAATGGATACCGAGTACACCGGCCCAATAGAAATTCGCAATGCAAAGGGCGTTTTCCCGGAAGATCCAATCTGGAACACAGCCACGGAGTACTATTTTGAGGCGGTTTACAAAAATGGGATTACACTCATTATCTCGGATAAAGAGAAACCTGGCGTAACCTGGGAAGGCACCGATGGCTGGGTTTGGGCAGATAGAGGCAAGCATGAAGCCAGCTCTGAAGAGATCTTTAACTCAGAAATTGGCCCGAATGAGATCCATCTTTACAATAGCCCAAAGCACTTCCGAAACTTTGTGGATTGCATAATCTCACGGGAAGCAACTGTGGCGCCAGCGGAGATCGCGCACAGATCCATTACCATCTGCCAGCTTGGCAACATCGCCATGCGACTTGGCAAAGATGGGCTTAAGTGGGACCCGGATACCGAGCAGATAATTGGGGATGACGAGGCTGCTGCGCTGTTGCATTACAAATACCGCGAGCCCTGGAAATTGGAAATCTAACTCGTATCGCCATTAGCACTCCCCGGCCGCAGCAACTGCTCGGCCGGGGTTTCTATATTGGCACTGGCGGCACGCAGTAGTTGATCGCCGTTGGCGCTGCTTGCCCGTAACAGGGAGTTGGGAGCATCCTGCATGAGTTTAATTGCCTCGAGTTCCGCAATTCCTTGAAACGCCTTTCGCAAAGCCAATTTGCCGCTTTCGGTGGAAACCCGTTTCTTAGATACGGTATGTAACGCATGTAGCGCCCCTATATCTCGTAACGAAACCAGACCATCAATCAGTACGATTGCCAGCTCGGATTCACGATCTGGATCACGCGTAAACAGGAGCTTTCGAAGTCGATCGCGTTGAGATGGGGTCACTTCCAGGTTACTCTCATGGTTAAGCATAGGCATCAGCCGAAATAGAGACTTAATCAGTGCCAGCTTTGCCTTCGGATCCTGCGTGCTTAGGGCATCAGCAATAGGGCCGATTGCCCGTGGATCGGTGCTCTGTCCCAGGAGCTCAGTCGCGCGCAATCGCCTGGGAGAGGGCGCAAGCATAACGCCAAGAGCACCGAGTCCGGAGAGCCCTGCCAGGCCGGGAAGCGCTGTAACGTGCCCCATAGCTACCAGTGCAATAATGGTAGGCACAACCAGAGCAACGATGACCCCCACTATTGCGCCGAGCATCTTCTTGCGCCCCTGAAGTTTCGCACCTTCGACCTGAATGACCTTAAGCAGAAAGGTGATGCCAGCGCCGCCAAGGGCATTCAGCTCTAACTCTGCTTCCAATCGTTCACCTGGAAGCTTGCTCTCAAGCCGTTCCAGAATTCTGCGCTCTGGCTCGGTGTACTCGGTGTCTTTTAACATTCATTGGGCCGTTTCTCATAGGATGGTAACAGTATGCTTATTGCTACAGAATACGATATCTGTGTTAATTTGGGTTCAAAAAATCAGATTTGACTACCGCGAATGAACACTCTGGTTAGTCTTACACTTAACGGGCATCGGTCACGACAATCTGATTTTCCAGTAGATCCAGCTCCTCCTGAGCCATCTTGCGAGATTTTGGATCTCTTTCCGAACCCAGCAGGTAGATGGCGTTTCGAAGGTGCAGCCGGGCAGAGAGTACATCTCCCTTTTCCCTCAAAATGCGAGCAAGGCAGATCAGGCATTGGGCTTGCCCGGTAATATCCCCTGAATTTAGCCTTAGCTCAAGAGATACCCGGATATTTGCTTCCGCCTCATTTTGCTGTCCATTTCTCCGCAGAATCTCGGCAATCCAGTAACGGCAATTGGCAATACCAAGTTCAACACCAGCTAATTGCAGATACAACTCCTCGGTTTTGCGCAGGCATTCCATGGCGGCCTCCGGCTCTCGGAGGCCGAGATATATCTCTGCGCGGAAGCGTATGGTATTGGCTACAGCCAGTGGTAACTCATCTTGCTCAAATATAGCCTCCAATCTGTTGCTTGCCTCAAGTGCTTCTGAATGTTGGCGACTGTAATGTAACGAGGTAACTAATATTTCCAGCAAACCATAGAGGATATCCCTGTAACATCCAGGTACTGCCAAACCGCGATGAAGCCATTCAATGGCTGCGGAATAATCATGGCGCTCGGCACATATCCATCCGGCAATGTGTGCTGTCTGTGCCATCTGCGCAGACTCTGTTGTGAAGCCATGCATGACGCGCTCTGCCCATGGAGCAAGCCCCGTTGCAATATCGATCTCGCCACAGGCCCTCAGCAAACCATAAAATGCGTTTGTTTCGCAGCTTGCTGGTAATTGAGCGACGTTATTTGCGGCAAGTGCCAGATGCACTCGTGCTTCGTTTCTGCTGGCGAAATAATCTTCGGAATCTGGCGAACCATACCAGATGGCAGCGAGGTAATCTGTGCAGTACTTCAGGCGTTTAGCTTCTACGCTTTTCCGCACGCGGGGCGTTACCTTCTCATCGCACAGCTCCTGAACTGCCGCCAACATGCGATAGTCCCCGTTAACCTTGTCTAACAAGTGCAACTTTTCAAGAGCACTGAGTGTCGCCTGTGGCACCGCACAGACTGCTCTTGCCAGTGCAAGGTTGAATGGTGCATTCAATACAGAGAGTGCAAACAGCCTGTTTCTCATTGGCAGTGTAAGAGTAGCAATGCGACTGTGCAAAACAGTACTAAATGCCCGTGCATCTCGTCCTGCAAGTTTCTGCCCCTTGATTTCTCGCCGGCGAACCTCCGGCAACATAATCTCAAAGGGGTCCGTAGCTTTAAGCTGTTCAAGCAGCAAAGGTCTATCAATATGCTTACCCAGTACCATTAGGCGAGCTTTGTATGTCTCATTGTCAGGACAAATAGCACACAGGCGCATCAGCACCTCAAATGCGGCATGGGGATTAGTTACGCCAAGGTATGAGGAATAGAGTAAGCGCAGCACTTTCTCAAGCATACTCACGGTACGGCTGCGCATCACATCCAGCCAAGCCCTTGCGGCCGGCGCAGCCAGCGAGCATGTCTCCAAAAAGTCTCCGCCTATCAACAGGTCGGCCTGAGAGAGCAAATGTATGCGCTCACTATGGGCCGCGGCGGGCAGGCCCATGGCCTGTGTCCACAATGATTCTATGATCTGCAGATCTGTACAAAAGCTATGTGCTGGCGCAGTCACAAAACTGCGGTCAATAAGTAAGGCAGCGTTCCCCAGTGAGCTTCTGAAAGAGAGAAGTACCTGGCGCAGGGCCTGAAGCGGCTCCATGCATCCATCCCAAATGCAACCAGCAAGCAGTTTTCGGGAAACAGGCTGGCCATTGGGTGTGAAGCTCTCGCCTCGGTCTGGTACAAGAAGATAAGCAAGCGCTGCCCAGGCGGATGCCGAACGAAGCCGTATGGTAACCTCGCCCAGTTTGATGCTGGGAGTGCCAAGTAGGGAAACTGTAAAACAGATAGGTTCCGAGTTACACAACATGTTTGGAGTGGGAATTGAGTAATGCAGTTGCGGCTGAAATGCAACGCTCTTCTGAAAAAGCGGGAATTCTACAACATCTTACCTTCATTACCAAACTTAGAGAACCGCATAGTTATTGCCTTCAGTCAGTGGATATCAGCTATCCAATGGCTGAAGGCTGGGACTGTCAGTGGTTGCGAGGTTCTCAGGCAGGCTTTCTCAATTTACGTATGCACTGAACAAAACCGATAACAGAGAGCGCACTGCCAATGACAAGATTCCCGGGCTCAGGGGTAGCAAGCGGAGCTTCTCTAACAGCGATTCCCCAGGCGTGACCGGCATTAAACACAAGGTCGTATTGCCCGGTCTCAAAATTGAACGCCTCTACCTGATGGCTATATATATTTGTGACGTACATTCTATTAAATCCAGCCGCAAGTTCCACTGCCCCGTTTATCGTACCGCCAGAACTCCAAGTTGAAGACACACCACCGTTTGCGCCAATTACCTGGATTGTGTCGGGAGGAGACTGGCCACCAAATGAGTACGAATAAGTAAAGTTAGCAACATAAAACTTGCCGTCTGGCCCTGCTGTGATGCCCTCTGGTTCGCCCAGGCCGGTAGCAAAAGTACTCCATGCACCGGTGTTCGGATCAATTGCTGTAACGGAATTGGCATACGGTGCCCTGTAATCATTGGTAACAAGAACTTGATGGTGTGCCTCATCCCAGGCAATGCCTCGCGGGCTCGAAAGGCCATTAGAATAAGTTTGTAAGAGTTGGCCAGAACTGTTGTATTGGTACACCTTATCGCTACCGATATCCGTAACATAGGCATGGCCGTTGTTATCGAACACGATATCGCTTGCATCAGGCATGCCAGATACAAAGGTTCCGAGAAAAGATCCATCATGCCCGCTGTACTTTTTAACGCCAGCAGGTTGCCCATTGTAAGCACCATAGGTTATATACAGATTTCCATCTGGTCCAAACCGCATGCCCTGCGGGGCGGCAAGGCCACCCGAACCTGTGCTGACAAATGTACCCTGCAGATTACCGGTGGCATCAAAGGTATTTACGCTTGCAGAATCCCAATCAGCAACAAATACCTGAGCCCGAGCGCTGCTCGTGATGAGCATCGTTGCGGCGACTAGGGCAATGCTCGCCATCAATATTGCTCTGGTGGCCTTTCGTTTACAGGGCGAACCTGTGGGTGTTTTCCGTCTACAGCTTCTAAGAATAAGCGCTCCAATGCAGTGCAGAGATGCGAGACAAGAGCGTGCGCCATGCGATTCGTGGGTTCTGGTTTCGAGCATCCTGGCGGAACGCGGAACACATGTGAGGCGGATCATGGTTGCTCCTTCAATTCGAAAGTCCGTAGCGGCGGAGGGCGAGGGAGTGCCCCGGCTCTGATAGCTACAGCGAGGTGAAGTTTCATAAAGGGTGTGTGACAGCTGTATCAATAAACTCAGTACATTCTCATGATTATTTGAGCAGCTGCCGGCACCAACTCACCGCTATTCTAACAACCTGAACGTCACAATATCGTCACGAATCAATCAGTTTATTACTAGTGCATCAAGTATTTTATATCTTCTTTATTTTGTACGAAAAACTACCAGGCGAATTACCTGGCGCAGGAAACGCAGATTTATGTAGCCGGTGTAGACTATACTTTAGCCGGCAGTTTTTGCCGCATACTCTTCCGGTATCATCGAAAATATAAGCATATCTCTAACCTCTCCGGTTGTGATTTTGGTTTTATTGCGCAGGGTAGCTTCGTGAATAAAGCCAAGCCTTAACGGCACAGCCGCACTTCGCACATTGCCGCCCGCAACATGGATTTCCACGCGCTGTGCATGCAGCGTTTCAAAACACATCTGCGTTAACAGCCAGCTGGCCTCTGAAATGTAGCCATGGCCCTCAGCGCTCTTGCGCAGCCAGTAGCCAATTTCAAAGCAAGGAACATCCCAATTTATCCGGTGTAAGCCCGTGCCACCAAGGTAGCGCCCGGAACTGAGGTCCCAGATACCCATGGGCATATCTTCGCGTGTTAACCACTTGGCGTGCATCATTCGCACAAATATTTCGGAGTCTTCAGGGGTTTTGTGTAAGTCTCCCCAGGGTAGCCATGGCTTAATATGCTCCCGAGATTCGGCTACGGCCTCCCACAGTGCGGCACCATCGCCAGCTCTGTAGGGCCGAATAAGCACACGCTCACTGGTAATCTCAGCAGGTAGTTCTCTCAGAATAGGTTTTGGGGAGGCGGTCAATGGCTTTACTCCGTAATTGTATGTGTGTATGATATGACAGAGTGGCACCCGGATTCGTATGCAGCCATGGCAGGATTTCGTATTACGAACGGATAAGAGGATAGTCAACAGCTATCTCAGAGCAAGAAACGAGGAACTCATGAGTCATAACGATGCCAAACAGCTTGTGAAAGTAATCCGTGGTCAGATTGGCCGAAGACCCATCGATACCTCTCAGCTGGTTATAACAGTATCCGGGACCACGGTGTATTTGAATGGGGTTGTTCGCCCACTCCGCGCAGCCGGTGATGTTGATATGCAGGTCGAAATGAATGCGATCTCCACTATTCTGCGCACGAAACCAGGTATCAAGGATGTGGTTTGGGATGTAACCCTGCGCAGCTAACTTCGCTGCTCGTGGTTTGCAAGGATTTCTAAAAGGAAAGTATTGGCCCGACAGATTGAACGGATCTGCCGGGCCAATGCTGTTTCTATCCAGCGTTACCATACTACCATTGCTGGTGATCACGAATAAAGACTGTTCAAATGGTGAGTTGATGCTGGCCTCAACCAGGTGTAGTGCCTGCCTCTTTTGTGTCTAACATGCAATCCGACATCGCTCCGAATGTAGATTGTGACAACTTTGTGACCGGGTATGCCGCACCCTGCGAACGGAGGGTTGTGTGCTGCATAATGGGGAAATCGGTTGTATCTGGGTTGTCCGGATTAATGCGGGAAGGGCACACAATGCTTTCGATCGAAATGCTTGGCGGTTTTCAGGTTACACGCGATGGCATTCCTCTGGAGGGATTGCAAGTTCGAAGGGCAGGTCAGTTGCTGGCGCTGCTTGTGCTGGAAGCGAACCAGAGAGTTCAGCGCCAATGGATCGAAACCGTTCTGGAAGTTGGTTATGCCTCCCTTCGCAAAACCGAGAGCGCACTGCGACAGGCTCTGGGGCCGGATGCCGATCGCATAAAGGTGGTTAACAACTCTCTTTACATAGACACTTCAGGCGTAACTGTAGACGTTATAGACTTCCGAAACTGTGCCGATAGTGGCGATCTCCCATCGGTGCAAAAGGCGCTCCAGTTGTATCGTGGAGAGCTCCTAAAAGGCTGGGAAGGATCCTGGATATACCCGCATCGGGAATCTGCTCAGGAATTGTATCTGGAGTCGCTTCAGAGTACAGTTAGGGCCGATATTGCTGCTGGAAATGGCGTTCGGGCAACAGGCTCATTGAAGCGGTTTCTACGGCTGTACCCCAGAATGGATTTTATGTGGAGCGAATTGATCAGGCTATATAGGTCTCTTGGGCAAGACGAGGATGCACGCCAGACGTATGAGGCGTACCTGGCGGCAATTGAAGATCGTTGCCGGCAGGAGGGCAGGCACATCGAGCCATCGGTTCGTGTACGTGAAGCCCTCATCTTTCAGGCAGAAGCTGCACTTCTGCGGCCGGATGATAGTGTAAACATGCCGAATGTAACGCGTGAACATGACGCTGTATATGAGCCAGCAGG
>CAIONQ010000080.1 GCA_903859705.1 uncultured Chthonomonas sp. | reverse complement strand
TTCGGGGGCGCTATCGATATCATCGTAGCTCATTGCCTTGCTGCCATTGTAGGTAGACAGCATGCGGGTGATGGCTGCGGTTAAACTGGTTTTGCCGTGGTCAACATGGCCAATTGTACCGATGTTAACATGCGGCTTATTGCGCTCGAACTTAGCTTTTCCCATTTTAGTTAAATCCTCCAGAACATCTGCGCATCGCCGTGGGCGCGTCCCCTTTGAGGCAGCCACTCCGCAGTCTGTAGTTGCTGCCCGGAACGCAGCCTTGTATAGTTGACGCGCGGGGGCGGATTAATCGAAATCAGGACCAGCCCACACTGGGAATCGGACCCAGGACCTCTTCTTTACCAAAGAAGTGCTCTGCCACTGAGCTATGTGGGCAAGGTATGGTGGGGAGAAGAGGATTCGAACCTCTGAAGTGTTACACAACTGATTTACAGTCAGTCCCCTTTGGCCACTCGGGTATCTCCCCCCGTTGAAACACCTTGAACTGCATAGCCGCTCTACAACAATCGTCGTTAACTGGCGCAGACAAAGTTATACTCGGCGGAAATCGCGCTTCCACCGAGTAGATACAAGAATATAGCACAGATTCTGTGGAGAGTCAAGAAAGAAATAGGGGCATCGAATGCCGGGATTGAACGTGTAAATGTACGTGTGGCCTGTGCCCGCACGCACGCGCGAGGCTCCTTTACAAATTAAAGAGCGAAGGAGTATACTGCCACAACTGTCTGGGATTACCGAATGCTACGGTGATTCTGGTGCAAGGAAACCATCCCCTCGCGGTGCTTTATGCTGCGGTGGGCCGGGTCTGGAGCCAGTGGCAGGCACTGGCAGACCGCGGTTGCGCCCCAACGCCATCTCGGGCCTTCCTAATTGCTGCGGTTTTCCGGCCCACTTTCGCCTCGGTATGCTGTATGCAGCCCGTTTTTCTGCTGTAAGCATCTGTATCGCGGTTTTACTTGGCTTTCTTTAGCGCACCACTGGTGCGTTTCGATAACTCTTCATGGATGGGGTAGTGCCCGAATATGGCCATTCTTGGATTTGAACTGGATGAGATCTCCCGGCAGATTAAACTGTTGGAAGATAGCGGTCTGGATGAGATCTGCATTGTAGAAGAAACTCGCTACATGCGCATTAAGGGGCCAAGGCAGCCCTCTGCACAGCCCGTGTATGTCGCCGCCGCTCCTGGGTCCGGGGTTCCGGCATCTGCTCCCGCGCCGCGTGCGCTGTTGCCGGCTGCCACTCCTGCTTCTGCAGTTGATGAAAATCAAATTGTGCTCAGCTCCCCGATGATGGGTATGTTTTACCGGGCCGAAAAGCCAGGCGCTCCGCCGCTGGTGAATGTTGGTCAGCGCGTATCCACAGGGCAAGTTATCGGCATTATCGAAGCCATGAAGATCTTCTCTGAGGTGCTTGCCGAGCAATCTGGTGTTGTAGTTGCTGTACCGGCTGAGGATGGAACACTTGTGCAGGCTGGCGCGCCACTAATTGTGCTGCGCAAGGAGTAAGCAGGCCCAGCGCTGCGGCTAGCCGGCAACCAGCGCCTGAGCCCGGTTTCTGTCTTGATTTACGAAGGGATTGGAAAGAATGAGCGAAGCTCCGGCACAGCCGTTGAGCGGGGGCGTGTGGAGAAAACCATGCGTTAATATTGGCATTCTTGGGCTCGGGGTTGTTGGGTCTGGCACACTGCAACTCCTGCAGAACAATCAGGCAGAGATCGAGCACAGAATCGGCCTGCCAATCCGCGTTAAGCGCATTGCGGTTCGTGATGTAAATAAGCCGCGTGCCGTTGATGTAGACCGTGCTCTGCTTACTACCGATGCCAGCGAGATCCTAGACGACCCGGATATTGATATTGTTTGCGAACTTATTGGCGGTATCGATCCCGCAAAAGGGTTTGTTATGCGCGCCATGCGCGCGGGCAAGCAGGTAGTAACCGCAAACAAAGAGATGCTCGCCAAAGAGGGCGAAGGCCTGATGCGGGAAGCCAGTGAGCGCGGCCTCGATTTTCAGTTTGAAGGCAGTGTTGGCGGTGGCATACCCATTGTGCAGCCAATGAAGAACGCCCTTTCCGGCAATCAGATTCGGGAAGTGCTGGGCATCATCAATGGCACAACCAACTACATACTCACCAAAATGACGCACGAGCACGCGGATTTTGATGAGGTGTTAAGGGAAGCTCAGGAAAAGGGCTATGCCGAGCAGGACCCAACCAGCGATGTGGGCGGTTTTGATGCACAATATAAAATTGCCATTCTGTCTTCCATAGCTTTCAGCAGCCCCATCCGCATCAACGATGTGTATGTTGAGGGAATAACGCGTATACAAAAACGCGATATTGCCGCCGCGGGCGAGCTGGGCTATGTTATTAAACTGGTGGGTGTATCCAAGCGCATCGGTGCCGATCAACTGCAGGTGCGTGTTCACCCAGCACTGCTGAAACACTCGCATCCCCTTGCATCAACCAATGGTGTTTACAACGCGGTGCTGGTAAAAGGCGATTCTGTTGGAGATGTGATGTTCTATGGCCGGGGTGCGGGCGCCGGCCCAACCGGTAGTGCGGTTGTTGGCGATATAATTGATACATGCCGTAACCTGCGGTTGGGGGCAACGGGCCGCGTGCCCTCTGCAAGCATGGTTAAACGCACCATTCAGCCAATTGAAGAGGTGCTAACCCGCCACTACCTGCGTATGCATGTGCTGGATAGGCCGCGTGTTCTTGCCTCTATCGCCGGGGTTCTGGGAGATCATAACATCTCCATTGAATCGGTGGTACAAAAAGAGACACACAGCGATCAGGCCGAAATTGTGTGGATTACGCACAACTGCCCGGGCCGGAGTATCTCCGCAGCACTTGCTGCAGTACGCAGCCTACAGGGCGTTGTATCTATCGAGAACTGGATTCGCGTAGAGGAGTGAGGTCAACTTCCATGACAGCAGATGCCAATCTTGTAGAGATTGCCCCCACAACCGATCCCGCCTCGTTTGAACTGCGGATTTTTGATCCTAAGAAAATCCGGGTGTTTCGCCATGCCGGTGTGCCCCGCCTAACGCTTCAAAACGATCGCAGCTGGGTTAAAGTTGGGGTTGCACGCGCCTTTCCACTTTCCGATCCGGATCATTACATCGGGTTTCTGGATGCCAATCTCCGCGATGCTGGCCTACTGCATGATCCCAGCCTGCTCGATCCTGAATCGCGCAAAGTGGTGGATGAAGAGCTAGAGAAGCGGTACTTCATACCTGTGGTGGAGAGAGTTATCTCTGTTAAAGAGGAGTTCGGCACCATCTACTGGGTTGTGGAAACCGATAGGGGGGAAAGAGAGATTGTTGCCCGCAACCTGCGCGATAACCTTATGGAGCTTAGCTCATCTCGTGTTATTCTCACAGATGTAGATGGCAACCGCTTCGAGTTCCCAGATGTGAATAAGCTGGATGGCAAATCGCAGGCTGTTATTATGCGCAACCTGTAGATTCAAGAATCGATACCAGTTTTAACACAACAATCAAACAAAAGGCCCTGCAGAGCTTGTTAACTCTGCAGGGCCCATTGTTTTATATAACCACCCCGCAAATGCCGTTGGCATCAGAGCGCTAGAACCCGCGATTTCACGGGCGGGTAATGACTACCGATTTCGCATTCCCTGGCATCCAGGGACTCCACTATACCGACAGGAAACACTACCACTTTAATGTCTGTTGGCTCAGCGCCCACAGACGCCTGACGAACACAGCAGGGTGGAACCATATTGCTATTTTAGCTCCGGATTTGGCTGGGCAGCCGCCTCCATAACTGAGCTAATTCTATCACAGTTCTGAGGCTTGTGCAACGCAATTTGTGTTAAATTAATGTTGTGATTTAAACCAGGAGCGCATGCGCCCGGCATGGGATGTAGCGCAGGAGAACCAGGCGTGGATACTTCAGATTATATTCGCTATCGGCTTGCTCAAATGGAGGCAGAGTTGCCCTGGTCTCCGGCGGTAATGGCAGATGCCGAAGCATGGCAGGCGGCACTCAGGAACCGGCTGGGGGTATGCGTTGGCGCAATGGATGCCGAGAGGGTTCCGCTGGATGCCGAAGTTCATAGCTCAGTTTCTCTGGATGGATATACCCGGCATGCCGTGGTGCTGCAAAGCCGCCCGGGGCTGGCGCTCTTCGGGTATTTCCTTGTGCCACATTCCACCTCCGAGCAATTGCCCGCGGTGGTTTGCCTGCCCGGCCACGGCCGAGGGGTAGATAGCATTGTTGGCATTGCCGAGGATGGCACACAAAGGCCAATTGGCGCTCCAGAGGAGTACCAGATGGATTTTGCTTTGCAGTGCGTTCAGCACGGCTATGCCGTTTTTGCGCTGGAGCAGATAAGCTTTGGCTGGAGAAGGGATGAGCAGGCACGAGCGGCGTGTGCCGGCGCATCTTCCTGCGTGCGAGATAGCATGGCCGCACAGATGCTTGGCGAAAGTATGACGGGCTGGCGGGTATGGGATGCCATACGATCCATTGACTATTTGCAAAGCCGGCGAGAGGTGGATCCAGATCGCATAGCGGTTATGGGAATTTCAGGTGGGGGGCTAACCGCGCTGTTTACAGCAGCGTTAGATACCCGGGTTAAGTGCGCGGCTGTTAGTGGCTACTTCAACACCTGGCGCGATTCTGTGCTTGCAATTAACCACTGTGTAGATAACTTTATGCCAGGGCTTATGCGGCTATGCGAAATGCCGGATCTGGCGGGAATTATAGCGCCTCGCGCGTTGTTTGCTGAAAGTGGGAGCGAGGATTCAATCTTCCCATTGCCAGCATTCAGAGGGGCGTGTGCGCGGGCGGAGGAGATCTATGCTGCCTTCGGTGTATCACAAAAATTTGGTCACGAAGTGTTTGCGGCAGGCCACCAGTTTCACGGTGCAGGGGCATTTCACTTTTTGAAACGTAACCTGTAGGTATATTCCGGTCTACAGCAACTGCATCATTTTGTGCGTTTGCGGAATTACACGCACATCTTCAAGAGTGCGAGATGCGCGCGAGTGCAACTGTATAAGCCGTGCGGGGGTGGGGCGCTCTTGCTCCGCTCCGCAGGGCGTTACCGGTTGAAGAATTAACGGAATGGCAGGGTTAACCATAGCAATCAGCCCTGTTGCCGCATCCAGTTCCGCCTCGGTGGTGCCTGCGGTAATCACCATTTTCCCGTAAACCGTTGTCCCCGCTTCGGTGGCCGCAGTAAGGAAGGCTCTGTGCCGGGGCCACGTGCCTTCCGGGGCAAGGCCCGTTGCGGTTGGCGGCTTAATATCCATCGAAACATAATCCAACAGTGGCAAAACTGCTTTAAGTTGGTCTACCAGTAGCCCGTTGGTTTCCAAAAATACCTTTAGGCCAAGTGCCCTGATCTCGGGCAGCCACCGGCAAAGAAACCGGTGATGAAGCAGAGGCTCCCCGCCTGTTATAGATATGGAATGGTGTGGCTGAATAAGATAGCGCTGAACTATTCCTGTAAGCGCCCCGGCTGAAATGCAGTTCGGCTGCTCTGTAAAGCTCCAGGAGCCAGGTTCCTCCTCCACACGGCAATGGGTCGGAATTCCAGATTCTTTCAGTGTTTCCGGGCTATCGCAGTAGGTACAGCGCAGGTTGCAGCCATAAGTACGCACAAAAATCTGGCGCCTGCCAACAAGAATTCCCTCGCCCTGTATTGAAGAGAATATCTCCACCAGGCGAATTGAATCTGGCTTGATTCCATGTGCTGCGATTTCTTGAATCATGTACTTCTCAGTTCCTCGCTCACAGGCTGCACCCTTGCGCCGTATCGCCAGCATGCATAATGGCATCCGTAACCAGGGCCGTTTTCTTTACTTCCAACACATCATGAACGCGTAAGATGGCTGCGCCATTTAAGATGGAAACTGCCGAGGCAGCGCAGGTGGCCTCAAGCCTTTCATGCACGGGCGCGCCGCCAAGTGCCGAACCCAGAAACCGTTTGCGGGAAGCACCCACAAGCAGCGGTATACCGGGCAGCAACAACTCGCGCTGGCGGCGCAGCAGTTCCAGGTTCTGCTTTGTAGATTTACCGAATCCAAGCCCGGGGTCAACCAGTATCCGTTCCCTCAATACGCCTGCTGCAATGGCAGCATCCACGCGCTCTTGCAGATGTGCCTTCACAGCGGCAACGGCGTCTGCATCGTCCATGGCGTCCGCAATGTTCCCTGGCAACCCATTCATGTGCATCAAGCACACTACAGCTCCTGTTTTGCCTGCCAATGCAGCCATATCGCTATCTGCACGCATGGCAGAAACATCGTTAATAAGGCAAGCTCCGGCCGTTAGCGCTGCTTCGGCAGTGGCAGCGTGGTAAGTATCAATGGAGATGGGCAGGGCAGGCAATGCGGCACATACACCGGCAATAACGGGCAGAACCCGGTTCATCTCCTCGGTAATGCCGGGGAATATGCCCGTTTGAAAGGTTGCCGGGCGGGTGGATTCTCCCCCAATATCAATGATATCTGCCCCGGCTGCCACAAGCTGCTTTGCGGCTTCAATGGCGGCAGCAACACCTGGGTATTTTCCGCCATCCGAAAACGAATCCGGGGTTACGTTCAATATGCCCATTATCAGCGTGCGGTGGCCGTTGCGGGCTGCATCCAACATTATTAGCAGGTTTTGGAGAGCAGTTGTATTCAAGGTGGCTGGAGCGTTTGAGGGCAACAGAAGACGTTAGTGGTAGCGCGGTGCCTCTCCTGCCGGCATGTTGGCAAGGGAGTAGGCACAGAAATCACGCAGCATGTTTTCACCGGCAGAACTCAGGAAGAACCCGCGCGATTCTGAAGTTTCTGCAGGCGATTCCAGCAGGCAGTTTCTGAAGTAAGAATCGGCCATCGCCAGGGCGGCAATCTGGTTCAACTGCAGAATGTCCAGCAGTTCCAGCGCCTCTCTTGCTTCTTCGGTTTCTTCGGTGCTTTCTGCAACATTCAGGGCCTCATTATAACAGTGTATGGCGGCGGGCAGATCTCCACAATGCTGGTATAAATCTCCCAGCCGCAGGTAGTGAGGCGCAACATCCGGCTCAAGCAGGGTCAGCATTCGGGTAGCTTCCAGGGCGCTGGTTGTATCGCCAACCCGCATCAGCGCCATTTCCAGATGCACATAGGCTTCTATGCACGATGGATCCAGGCGTATCAGCGCGCGGCACGCCTGAATCAAGGCATCCATATCTCTCTCTCGGGCGGCGGCTTCTGTCATTAACAGGTACGCGCGTGCCCTATCTGGCACAAAACTGGCTGCGGTCTGGCACATAGATACTGCATTATCTGTGCACTCTGTTTGAAGCAGGTCGCTTGCGCAATCCAGCAATTCCGAATAGGATGTGTTTAAGAGTTCATCGGTAGCCGCTGTAATATCGCGCAGGCTGTGCTGCAGTGGAGTTGTGGTTGCCCGGTTTGATGAGTGTTTTAGTGTCATACTTTGCGCTTCAGATTCTGCCACCAGCAATTATGTATCTTCTAAGGGTGCATTTTACCCTGATGTGCAGGGTTCCTTGTGCCACCAGGCAGCCAGGGGGTGCGATTCCCAGAAGTAGGTAGGAGCACGCTCCGCGTGCACTACGCTGCTTTCGCGAAACTAGCCAACTGCCGTGCATTTCCATTGAGTATTGTTGTGCGTACTGCCAGCACTGCGTCGGCTCCTTCACCGGACCAC
>CAIONQ010000079.1 GCA_903859705.1 uncultured Chthonomonas sp. | reverse complement strand
TAAAGTAACCGCTGCCGATGATCATGGCAACAAAGTTACTGCCCGAACATACTACTGGGTTGTAGCCAACGGCGGGGGAGATCTGGATACCAGCTACACCGATCTTGCGCTCCACGCCGATAAGAAGCAGTACCAGCCCGGCGAAACAGCACGCATTCTCGTCAATTCACTTGAAAAGGGAATGTCTGTATTGCTTACCATTGAAGGCGACCGCGTGCACATGGCAAAAGTTGTACCAATGACTGCCAAAAGTACGGTTGTCGAGGTGCCCATCTCTGGCGAATACGGCCCCAATATCTCCCTTGCTGCATGCTACATAAAGAACAAGAAGTTCGCCACAAGCGAGCTCAATCTGCGTGTTGCCATGCCACTGCAGCAACTGAACGTATTGGTTACCCCGGATAAACGCAACTGCCAGCCCGGTGATCCAGTAACCTATACCGTCAAAACAACGGACGATAAAGGCCACGGCATTCCCGCAGCCCTCTCTTTGGGCGTGGTAGATGAGTCTATTTACGCCATCCGAGAAGACACACCAAAGGCGCTTTTCGATGAGTTCTATCCGCATCGGCAATCGCAAGTGCAAACGGAGTTTTCATTCTCCATTGCATTTATGGGGGATGCAGATAAGAGTGAGCCGCAGATGGTAGCACGCAAGCGCTTCCCAGATACAGCCTACTGGAATCCCAATTTGCACACCAACAGCGCTGGGGAAGCCAGGATTACCGTGAACGTGCCAGATACCTTGACCACATGGCGCACAACCGTGGTAGGTGCAACAGAAGATACCCGCGTGGGTAGGGGCGTATGCACCATCGTCTGCAGCAAACCCTTTATGGTAAGGCTGGAGACACCGCGGAGCCTCGTGAATAGAGACCAGAGCCGCGTTCTTACCGTTGTACACAACGATACCGGCGCACTACAGAATGTACACATTGCGCTGGATCCTGGAATTGAGCTTGCCCTCGGATGCAACCGGGTTCAAACTGCGGTAATACAACCAGGTAAGTGGGCAGAACTGGTGTGGCCGGTCGATGCAGTTACTGAAGGCAGAGTTAAGATCACTGCTAAAGCCTGGACCGATGCAACTGCACCGAATGGCAAACCATATATGGATGCCGTAGAAGTAACTCTTCCCGTTCTGCCGCACGGCCGCACATTGGTTAATGGCGGTTCCGCAATCGTTCCCGGCGGCGCATCGGCAGCCTATCAAGAGCTCAACGTAAATCTGCCATCGAATGCCCTCAAAGGTTCGGGGCGCCTGGAGATTCGAGTAACCCCCTCCGCAGTTGGTGGAGTGCTTGGCAGCATGGAATACCTCACCGGATTTCCTTATGGATGTACAGAACAGACCTTAAGCAAATTTGTGCCAGATCTGATGGCGGCTCGCCTCGTACGTGCAGGGGTGCTGCCTCATGGCGCCTCTCTGCGGTTGCCTGAGCTTCCTGCAATGGTTAAATCGGGAATCATGCGCATAAACCGGATGCAAGATCAAAAGTCTGGCACCTGGGGTTGGTGGCAACATGGAGGCGATGATCCGTGGATGACTGCTTACGCTTTACTGGGCCTTGCAGAAGCGGCAAAGGACAACTATCCTGTTTCCGAAAACGTGCTGCATAACGCCCAAAAAGCCGCAGATGAATACATCACTAAGCGCAACCTGGATACCAATACCACGGCATTTCTACTGTATGCACTTGCCAGGTCTGGCAGTCACAAATTGGCAGCTACTATTATTCCAAAGGCATCAGAAAAGCTGATTGGCGCCGAGGGGCTGGCATGGCTCATCTTAACCTGCAAAGAGTGTGGGCTGCCAGATCAGCGGTTTGTAGATACGCTTATGCTGCAGGCAAAGGTTCAAGACGCTTCCATCCACTGGGCTCGCACCTATATGACCGAATGGACGGCAAGTGACGTTACCACCACTGCCACAGCCCTGATGGCGCTAACTGCCGCCCGTCCTAACGACCCGCGCTGCGAGCAGATTATGTGCTGGCTGATGCGCAACAGAAGCGGCGATGGCAGTTGGAGTAACACTAGAGACACTGCCTGGGGAGTAATGGCCCTCTGTGCATATGTGTCCGCCCACCATGCTACTGGCACCACCAATGGGCAGCTTACCTTAACAGTAAATGGCCAGCCTGTAAATACTGCCGGCATCATTACAAATTCGGGCATGGCAGATGGTGAGGATTTTGTAGCTCACGTTAAAGCCGATGCGCTACATTCCGGGCAAAACACCATAAGATTAACCAGGGCTGGTGGCGGGCTGCCTGCATTCTTTACTGCCCAGGTTCACTACCTGGTGGATGCTGAAGACATGCAAAAGATTGCTCCTGTATTCCCATCCACGGCACACCTCGGGGCCGCTCCAGCAAAGAAGGGCATTATGGCAGGAACAACGCAAGACCCATTCGAGCTATCTCGTGAATACCGTAGGGTAGCCGCGAGGCAATCAAACAGGGGCTGGCATATCGATACAGAAGCAACGAACGATCAGCTGAACGAGGGCGATCATATTCGGGTGCGAATAACAATTACCTCCCCACGTGATATGGAGTATGTGCTGATTGAAGATCCATACCCAGCTGGGTGCGAAATCAGCGAAAAGGGCGAGGTAGATGCCGATACCGATTGGTCATTCTGGTACTCCAACATCGATGTGCGGGATACACATGTCGCATTCTTCGCGAAGCACCTGCCTGCTGGTAAGTCGGTAATAGAGTATAACCTCCGGGCAAAAACCAGGGGCAGCTATCATGCGATGCCAGCAATGATCCAGGCGATGTATGCGCCAGAGCTCCACGCGGAATCTGCAGAAAACAGGGTGATGGTACGATGAGCCACTCAATTACACTCGGTGCCTCAGCACGGTTAGTCGCCGCATGCGCCATTGCATGTGGCTGCCTCTGGGCCGCAACACGCCCGGTGCAGCAATTCCAGGCTAAAGAGCTGCTGCTTGCAGGCTACGCCACTGGCCTTTCGGAGAGAACGCCTGGCCAGGCGCACAATGCCTCACTGGCGGCTTCCTCACTTAACGGATCTGTGATACCGCCTGGCGGTGATTTCTCGTTCAACCATACCGTGAAGAGCTGGACCCATGAGCGAGGCTATGTAAAGGCACCGGTAAGCTACGAAGGCGAACTCATTAAGGCATATGGCGGCGGAGTATGCCAAACAAGCACTACCCTCTACAATGCTGCTCTGTTGGCGGGGTTGGGGATTCCAGAGCGACATCCACACGTTATGGCGCCCCACTATGTGCTTGCCGGGCGAGATGCCGCCGTTGCACAATACGATGTAGACTTGAGGCTGCACAATCCATACCCATTCCCAGTACGTATCGAATCTGTTTCCAACGATGCCACGTTGAGTGTGCGGATTTACGGCTCCGGCAATCCTCACCAAACTATCCGGCTGGAAACACAACGTATAGCCACCGTTCAACCGCAGCACCTGACCCGCGTTATGAGCGTTACGCACGGTTCGGACCATCGGCCTTACGTTCGCAACCCAGGAATGATCGGCTGCAGGGTAATGACGTATCGCATTTTTTGCCAGAACGGCAAAGAGGTCAAGCGAGAGTTTCTGGGGGATGACAGCTATGCTGCAATGGATCGCGTAGTTCAGGATTTCGAGGTGCCGCCCGGCATTTAATCCACAGTGGAAAGCGGGGTAATATGGCCGCCATTGGCACCCAACTCTGGCGGCTCTATACCTTGTTGGTATAGGAGTACGGATATCTGGCCACCATGGTGTATGTCATGCGCCAGTATTCGGAAAATCACCCACTGCCTCGGTACAACATATGTCTTCCCAAGGTAAGACTGCAAATACGTTTCAGAAAGATCCGATACATTCCAGCCCTGCAAGCAGCTCTCTACAAGATCCCAGCTGCGCCTTAGCCAGTTCTCAAGCAATTGGTGATCCTGGGATGCATCGCCTTTCGTATCGGGGTTGATTTCGCCCTCGACCTCCTGCATTAAGGTCTGCGCACCCGGGGCGCCCATCCTGCTGAACCAATCTATGCGGCCCATAGCTATATGCAGGTATAGCTCGCCAATTGTTCGAGATTTTTCGGAACCCCGCTGGCCCAACAGCTCTGGCGGGGTTTGCCTCAATGCAAGTATCAGGCTGGTGTTGTAGCCTTCCCACCCGCTAAACAAATCCAACAGCGATATATCGTTATTCATGCTTATCCTCCCGCTGTGTTTACCACTGTTCAGTACCCACTCGATATTGAGAATACTATGAAAACAACCATTACATTTGGATTGTCAATCGATACCGTCAACTGGGAGCAGCTTAAGCACGACCTGAACACCGATGACTTTGACAATGGCCGTACGCCAGAGCAGCTTCGCGTCTCATTCCAGAACAGTGCCTACTGCGCCATGGCGTGGTGCGGGGATCGCGTTGTAGGAACAGCAAGGCTGTTATCAGATGGCGTTTGCAATGCATATCTTGTGGATGTATGGACGCTCACAGAGCATCGTGGAGGTGGGGTAGCTACTGAGATGATCCGCCTGCTGAAAGAATGCGTGCCAGGGCAGCACGTCTATTTGCAGGCAGACGATCATCTGGTTGGGTTTTATGCGCGGCTGGGATTTGCGCCCCAGCCGAATGGCCTGGCCACTGTGGTTGGAGAGTGGCTCAAAGGCAGTTAAGGTCAGTCGCAAATCCCGTAAAACGTGCCGTATCCGTTGCCATCGCCTGGTGCATTCGGGTCTTTATCGCCGCTGCGGCCCCCGCCTGCACACACAACCTGATTGTCGAAACCACCGGCAGATACAACAAATTTGGAGTGGCCATCGGCATAAACAATGCCGCCGCCCCGGCTGTGCCAGCGCGTAAACCAGGATGGCAGATAGCCATACTTGGCGTCTGTGCCAAACCAGGGCATCATCTCATCGCGCATAATGCGCGTTTCAGATGGAGATGAAAAGCTCGAATCGCTTATTGGTTGGCTCTCGGTGTACAGGGTGTTGTTTTGAGATGATTCGTTCGGAACGATGCTGAAGCTGCCAATATCAAACCGGTAGCTGGAACCATAGCATGCGTGATATGTGGTTCGCCCCGGGCAGCCGTAGGTAGGGTCCGCCAGGCCCGGGCCCCCCATATCATCCGGGCACTTAAATATCTCTTTATTCTTCTCGTAGGGCATAATCAGCAGCTCAACGCCCTTGTGTGCAGCATCGCCCGACCATGCGCGCGCGGAGGTAACCGGATCCTGCGTATTGTAAGCGTAGAAGATAGGGTAGCTCTGGTCAAAATCCTGAACATACATCTGTAGCCCAAGGCCAATCTGCCGCACATTGCTGGTGCAAACCGTTTGCCTGGCACTTTCGCGGGCTTGTCCAAATACGGGAAAGAGAATGGCTGCAAGGATTGCGATAATCGCTATAACCACGAGTAGTTCTATGAGTGTGAAGGCTTTCGCCATCGATCGATGCATCATCAGTACTGCTCCCAATGAGGTACGGCCAAAGTACAAAAGCCGCCCCCTGATTTAGCTATGCAGGAGCGGCTCTTCGGGCAGACCAAATGTGAGTACTGCTTATTGAAGACACTGCCGCTTTCCTACGCCGGTATTATCCGGTTCAGGTACCAGGGTCGGCACTAAGCCCTCTCAGTCCTTTCAGACTCCCCTAGCGGTATATACAGTGTTACGAAACTGTTAAGAAATTGTACTCCAGTGCGGAGCTATATTGCAAGAAATATCGGGTATGCGCGAGAACTGCAGAAAACTCAGGCAGATGCCACAATCGCTATAGCTTCATCCTCTGTAGCACAAATCTTGAATATGGTGTGAACACGCACCAGCTCAAACAGCATACGCACCTGTTTCTGCATGCCACACAGGGCAAGTTTGCCCCCATTAGCAGTTGTTCGCCGAAGGCAGGTAAGTATCGCACCCAGGCCAGAGCTATCCAGGAAGTTCAAACCGCTCATATCCAGTACAATCTGAGTACTGCTGTCGATAAGTGGCTTGATCTCTTCCTTAAACTCTGGAGACGTGTGCGCGTCTAACGACGGGCCCGGAATGCGTATTATAAGAGCATCCCCAGAATTGACAGTCTCAAATATCATAAACTGCTGGTCTCCTGTCCGGACCCACTCGATCTTCCGGCCGAATTTTTCTCGACATTGAGAGGCAGTTCTTGCCAAGGTCATAGTGCTCGTAATAAACTGCATCCATGCACTGCTGAATAATGAACAGACCGAACCCGCCGTCTTTGCCGCCATCGAAATCCGGTTCCGGAATTCCAGTCGGGTCAAACGGCAATCCACCATCATGCAGGTAGAAGATAACTTCATCAGCAGCTGCTTCAATAATTACCTGCACGTGGTATCCATCCCTGCCGCCGTATGCATGCCGAACAATATTTGTGATGGCTTCATTAACAGCCAGTACCATTAAGTGTACGGTATCTTCCACCAGAGGGCCAACTTCTTTCTGGCAGAATTCCGTTACAAAGATGCGAATCTCCTCAAGAGAATCCATCGTTGCCGGGAACTCGCGTGCGGCACGGTGCTCGGAAATGTAGGAAGTATCCTGCTCAAATCGGAATGCTACGCATGTAAAGTCGTCAGAAACCTGCCTTGTACCGGTATACTCGCATACCGTCTCAAAAACTAAGTTTGTAAGCTCCTGCGGCGGCATATGCGATGCCGCCTGTACCGTATGCATCAGGCCCTCTTCTCCAAAGAACTCACCATCTGAATTCACAGCTTCGGTTACTCCATCGGAATAAAACAAAACAATATCACCGATATTGATAGGCACAGATAGGGGCACAAAGGTTTCGTGCTCCAAAACGCCCAGCGGAAGATTATTACCCTGTAGGTAAACCCACTCTTCAGTTTGGGCGCGATAGTGAATGGTGCGCGTATGTCCGCAATCTATGAGGGTAAGCATTCGTTTACCCGGATGGAAGCGCGCATAGTTGAGCGTAATAAAGCTATCCAGATGAATCAATTCTGGCGCCATTACTTGTTGAACAGCAGCAAGAATCTCCTCTGGTTCAGGCGCCCGGCCAAACTCAGAGGTTTGAATAATCAGGCGTCTTATCGCCCGTTGAAACTGCCCTTTGCTTGCGGCGCCAAGCAGGGCAGCGGTTGCGCCCTTGCCCATAACGTCGCCAATCAAAAAGTCGAAGTGAAGTAGCTGGTTACCGCAGTTGAAGAACTCGATATAGTCGCCATCGATCTTCTGGGAAGCGTGCATCACAGCGCCCGTCCGGAACCCTGCAATCACTTCCGGTGGCTTTGTCATTAACAGTGTCTGCTGAATTTGAGCCCCAATCTCAATCTCGCGGTGGCGCGCCTGCAGCAAGGCTTGCTCGTTTCGCCGCTGCTCTGTAATATCCAGGCCACAGCGAACAAAGAACGCGGGTTTGCCATCTTCACCGCGAATAATCGATGTGTTCCACGCCGTGAGGTGCCGCGATCCGTTGCGAGAAATCCACCAACGCTCATGAACCGCGGGGGGCCAGTTTGTTGTGCGTTCTGTCCAGTATTTGTGTGATGCTTCGCGATCTTCCTTTGGATAAAAAGGAGTAGCCCATACAGGTACACCGGTAACTTCTTCTCGAGTAAAACCGGTCATCTTTTCGCAGGAGCGGTTGAAATCTACTACAGTGCCATTGCTATCCAGAACAAGCACCAATGCGGTTGCCGTATCAAAAATCGCAGATTTGAAATCTCGCTCAATCCTCAACCGCTCTTCAAATGCCGTACGCTGCTCTCGCACCCTCTGAGCAGAAATGAGGTTGCCACAGGTAGTTAAAAATGGCTGCAGGTAGTCTATTAACCCAACATTGTAGCCATCGGGCCGGTTAGCCATGCCCACCATGCCCACCATCTCTGTGCCATGCATGAACGGAATACCCAGAAAATTTTCAATTTTAGGCTGCGCTCCATAGTGGGCACCGGATCTTGGATCAGATTTTGGATCGTTGGATATGATTGGAGCACCACTATTAAGCGCGGCACCCAGGAAATTATCCTGATTCCCAAAATCAATGTATTCCTGCCGGCCGTCACCCAGAATACCGTGGCACAAATCATCCCAGGCTTCTCCGGCAATAGCGCGGGTGCGCAGGTACGGGGTGCGTTGTTCAGAGTGCAGAACTTCTGCTACAAAACCGCTTTCACTTCCAGTCATAGATAGCAGGCTGGCCAGCAGGCCTTCGAATGCCGTTGCCCCGGTAAGGTCAAGAATGAACTGGCTCTGAGCTTTCTGAATCGCCTGCAGCATCGCAGAAGATCTGTTAATCTCCTCAGCTGCACTTTTGCGTTCTGTAATATCACGCATATAGGCAGTAAAGATGCGCACCGGTATTTCGAGTTCAGTAAGCGCGAGCTCTACAGGAAAGATACTGCCATCTGCCTTCTGGGCTACAATCTCAATCCGGTTGCCTATTATGTGGGCTTTTCCGGATTTCAGATACCGCTCCATGCCCGCCAGGTGTGCCGCTCTAAAGGCTGGCGGCACAATCAGATCAACCATCTGTTTGCCAATAGCATAGGAGGCTTTGTACCCAAAAGTAGCTTCTGCCGCCGGGTTAAATTCGAGTACAGTTCCGCTTTCGTCTGTAGAGATAATACAATCCAGCGCAGATGTAATAACCGCGTGGGTTCTTGCTTCGTTCAGCATGCTCTCTGCAGCAACAACTCGGATTTCGCGCAGTGCCAGGCTTAGCTCTATCTCAGTAATAACGGATTGGGTTAAATCTTCAAGGATGTCCAGCTGTTCTGGCAACCACTTTCTGGGTTTCCAATCCAATACACAAAACGAACCTAATATCTCGTTATCTGTTGTTCGAATGGGAAAACCAGCGTAAGCGCATACGCCTAATTCTGTGTGTGCCGGATGATCTTTCAATAAAGGATCGAGGCTGGCATCATTTACGATCAACGGCTTAGACGATTCCACTACATATCGGCAGAACGACTGACGAATGGGAGTCTGCCGTGATCTTGCCAGATCCAGTGGGAGCCCTATGCAGCCCTTAAAGAACTGACGCTCGTTATCCACAAGTGAAACAAGGGCAACCGGGGCATCAAGAATCTTTGCTGCGAGCCGAACCAGACGATCGTATGTTTCCGACGCTGCGGAATCCATCAAACCGGTGGCCTGGAGCGTTCGCAGGCGTTCGATGTCGTTTATGCTGCTATCAGAAGGAACAGGCATTCAGCCAGATTGCTTTCGTTTAAGGATGTGGCTCTTGGTCGGCCAGGCTGATATAATCTTAGCCTGCACTCATTATTCTATCATTAATGACGGATTGCTAGATGTGTTTTGCATTCATTAAAGCTCGCAAAGTGAATCATGGCTAAAATCAAACATTGCCAGAATGTGCCAGACCGGGCAAATGAACTGCGTGATCGGGGAAAACCGCGTTCAGATTTGTGGCCCCCATGCGGTTCACCAACACGTCTGCAAGCACATCGCGATAATCGGTTGTTACCTTTAGGTCATTGCCTTCATCAAGCTGGCTTTTATGCAATCCAGGCCAACGCGTGTACACTTTACCGCCTCGAATCCCGCCGCCAATTACAAACCACGCACCACCCCTGCCATGGTCGGTTCCAAGCCCGGTGTTTTCATATGCGCGCCGCCCAAACTCGGTCATCACAACCACGGTTACACCCTGCAGTTGGGTGCCGATATCAGTGCAAAATGCGGCTAGCGCACCCCCCAGCTCTTTAAGCCTTGTGGGCTGAAAGCCAGATTCTTTACCCTGGGTAACGTGCGTATCCCAGCCCTGCATTTCAAGGCAAGCAACTTCCAGGCCAACACGTCCTTTGATAAGGCATGCAGCCTGTTTTAACCCCAAACCAATGGGCTCCGTGTTGTAAGATACGCCCCTCGCCGGGCGGTAATGAGCCGGATCAAGCCGCTTTACGGCATCCAGAGCATCCAGAGTATTCTTTCCTGCTGTGCTCAAAGAGTTTTGATCAGAACCATACAGAGTTCGTAAGGTAGAAGTCATTGCCAGAGATCTATCAACCGGCGGCTGGGTGCCAGGCTTACGCCCACGGTTTGAAGACGAAGGCACCTCCAACCGATAGTCCGAAAGATGCAGCAGCGCAGCGGCGGTGGGTGCACCCCTGAGTGAATCTGGCATGGTTTCGGTGATTGCTACGGTACGCAGAGGGCTATCATCCTCCCGCATGGTGGCTGAAAGGTGCCTGGCCAGCCAACCGCTGGAAGCTCCTACGTTCCGGGCATTGCCAGTTTCCATGGCGGCAACAGCTTCAAAGTGAGACCGTGTGTTATCGCCAGAGCCCACGGCATGCAGCACTGCCATCTGGCCCTGCTTATAAAGTGGAAGCAGGGGTGAAAGTGCCGGATGCAACCCAAACTTTCCGTCCAAATCCACAGTCCTACCCGTTACAGATGCCCTGCGGTCGTTTGGGTGGGCAAGGGATAACATTGGCCGAAGCCTGTAATATTCATCTTCGAAATAAGGCGGAACAATATTGAGTCCGTCTGCACCACCACGCAGAAATATAACCACCAGCGTATCGTGCGTACGCTCCTTCTCTCCCGGGCTCAAAGCTATTGAAGCCAGGCAGGATGTTGAGTGCAATCCGGCGGCCGCTCCAGCAGCGGCGGCAAGCATGGCACCACTCAGAACTTCACGGCGCGTTGGTAGCTTATTCATTGTTTAGTCGCCTGTTTGATTGCATGCAAACTCAGTCTATTTCCACTGAAATTCTGGTGACGATAGCAGTAACGCTGTACACTCCGCTAATATCTGCGGAACCTTTACATGTGCTGCTGCTGCATCCGCGGCATGTTGCTTCATCGCGGCAACCAATTGCGGTGAGTGTTGCTGTATAACGTTTGCCGGCGTATTCAATACTAACTCAGAGAGCTTAAGAATTCCCGCGTCTCCACACTCTGTTGCTGAAATACCCGCCGCAGTGAATAGCGCAGGCAAATTGGTGGTTGTGCCCGGGATTGTGTTTGCGGTTAGGGCAAGCGAGAAGTTCCACCTTGGCAGCAAATTTGCTGCCCATGCCGAGGCCTTCTCGGGATACCCATCTGGCATAGGCCACTGATACAGTGGCTGCCCCATCGTATCCAAATGCACCTGTATGGGCCTCGCGCCATCCGTATCAGCATTTAGTGCCCGCAATGCAGACACCGTCATATTGAGCGGCCGCTTGATAATGGGTTGGCACCGCTCCGTAGAGAACAGCGCATCCAGTAGTATTGGCCGTAGCATGCATGAAATGCGGCCCTTACTGCCAAGATAGGCGCGCACGGCGGCATCCTGCGTATCTAATGGCACTGTACCCAGAAAATGCTTGCATAGTTTGCGTGCCAGAAAATGCGCCGTCGCCGGGTGGTATGCCAGCGTTTCAATTACCGCGTCTGCATCTTTCTGTCCACCATTTGGTGCAATGGTCAGATTAAGAAACGGAATGTACTTGCTACCTTTATCGTGCAGGTTGTCGGTATACACAAATTGCCCGCGCTGCCAGCCGGTTTTCACCGTCCAACCTGTAAAGCATCTTGCCACCTGTTTGATATCGGTTAACGTATAACCGCTATCCACACCCAGGGTGTGCAGTTCCAGCAGTTCCCGGGCGTAGTTTTCGTTGGCAACACCTTTCTCATTGAACTTGTTGTCCAGATAGTTCAGCATCGCAGGGCTATGCGCGGATGCTCGCAGCATATTCGGAAAGGAATCGAAGTTTGCCCTAATAACGGTTTCGATATCGGTAGGCACCAGTGCCTGCCCGTCGCTCTTCAAGGCATAGATGTTGAAGTGGTTGGTCCAGAAATCTATCAGGTTCTCTTTGAGTTGTCTGGTGGAAAATCGAGCACGAAGCACGGCTGCCTGGGCCGTCTCTGCCAGCAGTTGATCGTACTCCATGCTCATCATCGCGTCTGGAGCTTCTTGCTGCGTCTGGTGTGTATCTAAAGCGTTTACGCGCCAGTCTACGGCGGGATCCTCAGGGATAGAGCCCCAGGATGTGAGTTGTTGCTCTACCCACGCACGTGGGCCCATTATTGCAGCGCGCGTAACATCGCCCGGAAGTGGGCCAAACCCGGCACGGGCCACTGCGTGCAGGGCTAGCTTTAGAGTCTGCGGTTCTGCCGAAAGAGGCAGGTAAGCCAGTGGTAATGGACCCGTTAGGCTGCGAGCCTGCCTGGCGGTTTCTGCACAGCCCGTGCCATAGATCGCAATAGCAGCGGCACTACCTGCAGATGCCAGCAGTTGGCGGCGGGTTAGGGCCGGTGTGGTTGCCCCCACAGCGGCTTCCCTGGTTCGCCTCTGCGCAGCTCTCATTGCGCCGCTCCCTGGTTGGTGAGTATCTCGTACTGAGGAGCAGCAGGCGTTGCTGCCTTTCGTGCGCTAATCAGAGCGCGAACTCCAGCGCCCAGCGAAGTAATCAGGGCAACCGGCAAAAATAGAAACCATCCCACAAACGGAAAGCCGAGCCCAAGGCTGTACACCAGGGCACCCCGCAGCAGGCCGCCAAACTCACTGGCATCGGTGCCACTGCCACTTATTCGCTTACTGAGTATGAGAGCTATGCCACTGGAGCCAAGTACAAGTGTGCCTGCAGATGCAAAGATCACCAGCATTCCAAGGAAACGCAGCAGGGGGGCTCCCTGTACCATCGCGAGGGCAAACGCAATTGGGATCAGCATCGCAAGTCCCGCAACAATGCTCTTTGCGGTGTGATCTTGAGCCTGAATTCTGGCGCGGTCGGCATGACCCGGCACCAGCAGTGCAACGGCGATAATAAGGCCGGCCCAGGTAAGAATGAGATAGGATACAAACGCAGCCGCCGCCTGTACTTGAGCGAGTGTCATAAGAGTCTCCTGAGAAAAGGCATGCTAATCGCATAGCGCTTACTGTTGTATACAGCGCCTTTACCCACATGGTTTCAGAGTTGCTAACTGCAATATATCAGCCGCAGATCTGGCAAATCCCTGCGAGTTACGGAAACAACAAGCCCAACAGGGCTGAGGCAGCAATAAGAGCAGGTACAGGTACACGCACTATTTTTTGCGCGGAGATAGCGGCAACAGCAATTAGCGTAACAATTGCCCTGAGCCCTGGGTGGGCTGCTTTCAACATACTGATCAATGTAACAGCAAACGCGCCGATAACGCCGAGGCTAATTCCCCGAATGAACCCAGTTATTGCCACGCTCTCCCGGTTCTTAGCATAGAACTTATCCAACAAGATAACCAGAAATGGTGGGATCGAAACCGCTACTGCAGCCAGTACGCCTCCCAAAATACCACGTGTAATGTACCCAAACGCCACGGTCCAAAGGCCGTTGGGGCCAGGCGAAAACTGGCCAATTACAAGGGCTTCGCCGAATACTTCTGGGCGAGCGGCATGCGCCTGAATGAAGTCGTGATGGATGGCTGGCAGGTTCCCCATGCCTCCCGTAGAAAACAGCGATGCCTTTAGCATGCTCCAGAAATAGGCAGCTGGATTCATGAAGTGGACCTTCTCATTGCAAGCAGTCTCGAAAGAACGGCTTCAATTGCACCAGCAACCCCACATAGTATCAGCACTGCGGGAATAGGCAAGCGGTTAGAGAGCACAGCTGCCCCAGCAGCAATCACCATCGCACAGGCAAAAACCGGCTGGCTACGCGGGGTAGTATCCAATTCGTTGGGCACAGATTTTATCATTGGGCGCAACATTGTTATGCAGCTGAGCAGCCCTACAGCCACAATTGCCGGGATGGCCGCATTTATCGCTGCTACGGCCGCCGGTACTGTATGTAAGTGCGTGTACACGGATGCTATCAGCATGGTAAGGGCACAACTGGGCGCCATCAAGCCAATTAATGCAGCGAACGCCCCTTTCATACCCCGGGCTCGCCTGCCTATAAGTATCACAAGCGCCAGCAGGTTAATGCCAGGCGCAAGCTGTACCATGGCCCAATTCTGTACAAACTGTTCTTCAGATATATATCTCAGGCGCCGAACAGTCTGCTCATGAATCATTGTAAAGGTGGCGATCCCCCCTCCGAAAGACTGTAGGCCAAGCACAAAAAACACCCGAAATATCTCGCTTAATCCGGGTGCCGGTGAGGCTGTTGTGTTGGCAGATTGTTGCGGGGAGGGTTGTTCGGTCATACCTGTTGCTTGCAACCTACAGGGAGCGCCGCATAACGCGATGCTCTATGTTTGCATCCAGAAATACAGGGCCTTCTGCTACATACCCCAGCTTTTCATAAAACGGAATTGCATGGCACTGCGCCTCCAACACCATCTCTGTGTATCCAGAAGCCCGTGCGTAGCGCTCTGTGTGGCGCATTAACTCAAGTCCAACTCCCCGGCCTCTATGCTCTTTTAGCACGGCAACACGCCCAATCTTTGCAACGCCATGCCCTTTATCAATTAGCCTTGCCGTGCCAACCGCGCCAGATTCATCAGTGATTGCACGAAGCATAAAATGCACGGATGTGAGATCGTAAGCATCCAGTTCTTCCTCAGCGGGAACGGCCTGCTCCTCCACAAATACCGTCATCCGTACAGCAAAGATGCTCTCCATCTCCGCGCGTAAGTCTGGGCTCACCACCCCAACCTCGTACTCAACGTCTGGGGCTGCACTGCATGTGAACCGGTAGGGCTCGATTACCAACATATATATGAAACTCTCCGAGTAGGCTATTTTTTAGCAATCAACTCTATGCTTGAACGCAGCAGGGGGGCATACGCATCCCCATTCAGCGCCCCCAGGTAACCAGCAGTTGCATCCATCTGCACTATTGCGCCCTTTTGCTGCAGCAGTTTTTGGGCAGCTTCTGCCATCCAAAATGGGTGTGCCCGGTCGTCTTTAGCATTCAATATAAGATACCGCCTGCCTTTGGCGCTGTCCAGAGATGGTAGCTCTGCAGTTCGGAAGGGGGAGGATGCAATAAACGTTGCGGTAAACGGCGTTGTAGGATCAAGGGAAGCACAATAGGCTGGCACGCCTCCTGCACCTATCCCATGGAGAATGACCCTGGAGTTATCTATTTGCCGATAAGTCTGTACATCCTTAACAACTTCCTGAACAAAGGTTTCGGCTGCAAACTTAGCTTCACGCACGCGCTTCATTTCGAATGCAGTAACCCACGTGATAGATTGCGTATCGCTCCACCTGGGTGCATTTAAAATGGCTATGCAGTAGTGGCTCTCCAGAGCTTTGCGGGCTGCCTCCTGCCAGAATGCACTTGCAGTTGCACCATCCCCATCACCAGGCAGAACAACAATCAGGCCAAGTGGCCCTGCATCCGCTGCGGTTGAACCTGAGCTTGCCTTAACACGAATTGCGCCCGGCCCCGGCCGCATTTGAGGTCGAGGGTCTACAAACCAGTAAGATCGCTTTATATCTCCGGCAACCTGTTTAAGCATGGGTTGCGCGGCCCTAAGTACCGGGCTTAACGGATCTGCAGGGAGCGGGCGTGCCCTAATGGCCACTTTTGTAAAGGGCGCATTTCTTACTTCTGGCGGAAATCGCTTGCTGTTTCGCGTCCACCACGATCGCCACCACCGCGAATCTCGTACTACGGAATTATTAACGCCCGTAAGTGGGGCAAGCACATTGCCAATAACCCTGTTGCCTTCCGGAGAGTTATCGGTTTCCATCATCACAATCAGTGTTGGAATAACTTTTGGATCACCAACCTGTGCAATGGCCTGTCCAATCATTTCACACGGAGCATCCGGATATTCGGCCAGCATCATCTTCATCAAAGGATCTATTGCCCAGGGGTTATCCGGGCTCCCAAGAGAATTCAAAGCCTGATACCTTACAGATGTTTCCGTCTTAGCATCTGCAAGTGGCAGAATTTTGGTGCGCATAAACTCTTCGCCCGGTCTCAAACCACGAATGATCTGAAAACAGGTCCACATCATATTATTCTGCTCTTTAACCCACGGCAACAGCGTATCAGCCAGGTGCGATGAGAGGGCAGCATCACGGCGCCACCGCGACGTTTGGGAAGTGGAATTGAAGTTTGAGCGAACCAGTATGCTGAAAAGCACACCCCGCTGGGCTTCATCTGCATGCGGGATGGCGGCAACCACGGATTTCAAAGAAGAGGCCAGCACCTCTTTTAGGGGCTTATTACGGTTGCTCTCTCGCCACTTCAAGTAGGCATCGTAATCCTCTGTAAAGGCTTCAAATCCGAAGCTCTCGCAGAACTGCAATGCCCGGTTTTGCACAGCTATTGAGGGATCATGAACACCCAGATCAAGGATATCCAGCATGCGCGGGTTATCGTTTTGAACAATGCAGCTAAGTACGTAGAGCTTAGCTTCGTTCGTAAGTGATGGCCAGTTGCTGTTAAGAATCGTGAAAATAGAATCTGGTGGAAGCGTACCCAGGTCTTGAACGGTTCTAATGCCCTCAATAGAGTTCGGAATGAGGTTGTGCAGGCGTTCTCCCCATTCTGTAGCCTGCTGGGGAGTTTGTGGTACTGCCGCCAGGGCGTGAAGTGGTAGTAGCCCAAAGAATCCAGCAGCCATGCCAGTAAATAAGATGTGTTTGAACGGGTTGTAAATTGGTTGGCGCATGTGGCAGTTGAAGCCCCCGCGTAGCAATATGGTTGGCATGCAGGCATAAGCTGCTGGTAACAAGCACCCTGGCCCCCGCAGCCAGCACAGCATTTAGCCGAACTGGCCACGGGGGCCAAAATAGCGAATATCTTGAGTAGGAAGGAGGCTAAGGCTTAGCCGTGGCTCTTGCCGCCACCCTTGCCGCCATGAGATTCCTGGCCATCTTCCGCCAGAAGCAACGTCTGGCCTTTTATGGAAGATATGCCTATAGTACGGTCCCCTGTGCCAGGTTTAACTTCGGACCTAACATATGTGGCTCCGAAAAGGATGGCCATGCAGGCGGCGGTTCGGAGAGTATTTCCGAGGGCCTTGCTGATCTTAACGGTCATTACAGTTATCCTTTCCGAGTTCGCCATCCAGCCAGTTCCACCAGGAGACCAGGTCTGCATCACGAATTTGAAACAGTGTTTCAAGGAACTTTTCTGAAGGGCATTCCGGCGAGTCAGTCTTCAGAACGGTATCCATTATCTGCTGAGCTTCCAGATAGTACCTATCTTTAACGCATGCCAGAAGCAGGTTACATGCACGCATGGGGGTGGGGCGCTCCATAGCAAGCCTTGCGTACCACATGGCGCGTTCTATATTCTTTTCTTTGTTGCGGCCGGTATCAAACCAGGTAAGGTAGATATCCGCAGCGTTGGTTGCGGCTATGAACTTACTGGGGCCAGCTTCAGGATGCTCAACGATGCTAAGGTAAATCCTCAGAGCTTCCCGCAGATTTCCTATCTGGCTCAGTAGTACCCCAGCCTCATTTAATGGTGCCAAAAATGATGGCTCCACGCTGTGTGCATGGCGGTACAGGCGGATGGCATCTTCCAATTTGCCTGCAGATCTTGCCGCGCCTGCCGCTTCGTACAATGCCTGCGCTTCCGGCGAATGAGCACGGGGATCGTCGCGCAGTTTATACATATCCATAACACGCATGGCCTGTCGCATCTCCGGTGAAGGTGGCGCAAGCGTTTTGCCAGGCGTTGAGACCACATTTACTACGGCCTCTTCCACATCCGATTCGGAGTGTGTTGCCGCTTGTTCAGCGCGCTCGTGCCATGGCGTGTTGAGCAAACGCCGGAAGAGATCCTCCTGCCGCTCACGAGACCAGTTGGGCGATTTTGTCGTCCTGTGTCGCACCCTGCTGTTCCTCTGTTGGGATAGCAGCCGGATAAATGGGTTATCCAGCCCGCATTCGTTCTTCAGAATCTGGCTGAGCGCGGCTCGTGCTCTGCAAACCGTCTGTCTCTCGCGATCCGTTTCCGGTGCTACACGCTCCCCAAGCTGGCGCATTTTTTCGCGATCGAGATCGCGCTGCAGCGCAGAAAGGTAAGCAGGAGAGATAGATTTGAGCGCACGCGCAAGGCTTGTACGAAACTGTTCCCTGTCCGACCTGTCGATCAATGCCTCTTCCGGCTGCTCGTCCAGGGCTTCGCTCGCGAAGGTGTCGCGCAGGCAAAGGCCGCTATCTCCATCACCAGAGCCACTACGCAGCTCCTGATCCATTGAAATAGCCGGAACACACCTGCGTTCTGCACGCTCGGCATCACTAACCACAGAGCGAATACACCGTGCAAGATAGGCAGCGCCATCCGGGAAGATAGTGGGCAGCAACTCCAGTACAGACGCACTGTACGCAGATCCGCCAGCCTCTATTTTTCGCACCGCAACGCGCGCCATCTTGCGGCATGCCTCTTCCAAGGCAGCGTAACAATCGTTAGCGCTTAGCCTGGGAGGTAACATGCGGCCATCTTCGTACTGTCGTGGCTGCGTAAGCATCGAAATGGCGCGTGCGCCAAATCGCTTCAGAACAGCTTCTTCCGCCTCTATAGGAGCACATACCGTAAACGGTACCCTGCTCCCGGCTTCCGATCGCGCCAGTTCCGGAAGGCTCGAACTCACTTTTTGCGTTATCACGAGCGGCCTCCTCTCCACTATTGGGGCAGTGTTTGTGCCGGTCAATAGTTTATCGGACGGAAACGTGAAACGATTGTGACACCCGCCGGATGTAATCTGGTGATATCTTTTTCAATCGTTCGTCAGTTTCCTGCACATAAGATAATTGAAGCATCGGTTACTGGGAAGTCTGCACCGATATTATCCTCTTGCTGTACTTTTTCAGACGACTATGTTGGGCTTAAGGTTTGGGGGGTGTGCTGTAATTCACACGCATTAAGTGTTATCCCCATATCTACGTATTTTCGTTCGATTTGAAGGATATATTGCAATGCTGAGATAAAAGAAATTTTGGATGAACTTTGGTGTTCATACCCTATTGGTGACTGCGAATTTGCACTCACCAGGCCTTATACCCGCATACCTTATACCGCGAGCCTATAGCGAGAGGAGGGCAGACCCATGATCGACGGTTACTACATCGTTGACTGTCAGGTCCATTCCATTCGGTCCCATGATGGCAAGGCAACAATTGATGAGATGTGCCGCAGCGCAGTGGCACATGGCGTAGATGAAATCGGGTTTACCGAACACAAAGATTTTGATCCCGATGATCCAGTAGTGAACTACTTTGATTATGAGAAGTACATGCACGATATTGTGCTTGCCAGGATGCACTGGGGCAGCCATCTCAAAATCAAAGCTGGAGTTGAAATTGATTACCAGGTGTGGTTTGAAGATAAAATCAGCAACTATCTGGAAAAACACCCTTTCGATTTTGTAATGGGTAGCGTGCACTACGTTAACCGCGTTAAAATTATGGCTCCGGAGTATAACCGCAGCCGCATCGCGCGGTTGGCGTACCACGATTACTTCGTGGCAGTAAGAGATTCCGTTGTAAGCGGCATGTTCGATGTGGTTGGCCACCTCGAATATGCAAATCGCCTGGGCATTGCTGCCTGGGGGCCATATCATTCGGCGGAACACAAAAGGGAGCTTTGCACACTGTTCGATCACATGATTGAAGAGGGAATCGTGCTAGAAATTAATACAGCGGGGCTCTTTCATAATACCGGTAACTCATATCCATGCCTGGATACGGTGGAACTATACGCCAGCCGAGGGGGCGATAGCGTAATCATGGGATCGGATGCGCACGTGCCAGAACAGGTTGGTTTTAGGGCGCTGGATGCTATAGACATCGCACAAAGGGCTGGCATAAACAATTTGGCTACTTTCACAAAGCGCCAAAAGACGCTTGTACCAATCCATCGATCAGCCGCTTTACTGCGAAAATCACATTAAAGCAACAGCAATCACATATCAATCCACACTGGTAGAATATCATCATGTACGAGGGCTGCCCTAACCATAACAGTTAGGTACAGCCCTTTGTTTTGTAAGGCTGCAACATGCATGGTCATCGCTTTTCAACATGGGAATCGTTCCGGCGCATTGGCCGCCAATGTGGTATATTAAGTGTCTGCTACAGATCGGCCCTGTCTCATCGCGTCCGTTTGAGATCCGGGGCTGTGCTGGACCGCCTGGAGGAGAGAATTCCGTTGCGTATTCGAACTAAAGAGATTAATCGGGCGCGCAAGCGCCATGAAGAGACCATTCGCGCAGAAGTAAAGGCCGCGCGCGCAGCCAAGCCCGCGAGCACTCGCGTCGCTGCACGCCCTGCTGCTAAGCCTGTCGCAAAGGCTGCCGCTGCTGGCACCGCTAAGGCTCCGGCCGCGCCCCGCGCACCCCGAGCTAAGGCTGTAAAGCCTGCAACCGAAGAGGTGAAGACCGAATCCGCTGGTTAGTCACACGGTAGGGCCGGTTTACCCATGAAAGTAGCACGGCTTGCTTACGGCTTACTATTGTTTGTCTGGATAGCGCTGGCACATTCCAATGCCAGCGCCCAGACTTATGAGGTAATGCAAGAGCGCAATGGGCTTATAAATGCCTTTGCCAGGCTCAAAGCTGGCCAGCCCTTACGGGTGCTATTTCTGGGTGGAGCAACCTCGTCCGATGTGGTCTCCACAGATGCGGCCAATACATGGCCCGCAAAAACGGTCTCATGGCTTAAGCGTCAGTATCCACGCGCAGTAATTTCTGTAACGGGAGTTAACTGCAGCGGGTCTGGGGCCTATGGTGCAGCAATGCTGTGGCCGATTGTAAGTGCTTGCCAGCCGGATCTGGTATTTGTTGATCTGGCCGATCAGGATGGTGAAGCTGTTTCCCAGCACTCCGGTGAGTGGGTCAACAGCGCAACCGAAGGCCTTATCCGGCAAATACGAACATCAAATGCCGCCGCCGAAATGTGTTTTATATACGGCCTGCGCAAAGAGATGCTGCCTGCATACAAGCAGGGGCTATTGCCGGGTTGCATATTTCAGCACGATGTCGCCGCCGCTCATTACCGGATATGCTCTGTTAATGCGGGCGCCTCCGCGGCAGAGCAGATAAACACCGGCAAGCTTACATGGGCGGAATTTGCAGGGGACGCAGGCTCATTAACTGCCGCTGCGCACGCGCTTTATGCCGATACGCTTACTGCGTTTCTCGCTGAACAGGCGTTGCATGTTGGTAGGGGAGTAATTCCTTATCGCATGGTTAGCCGGTTGAGTGCGGCCGCCATCTCGTCCGTGCGGGTGCAGCTTCCAGAAGGAGCACTCTCGCAGGGCTGGAGCAGGGTTGCCGAGGCACCCGTTGCCGGAGCAACATCCGTTACTCTGCATGCAGCTGCCGGAGCTGCAGCAATCAAGATTTCCTTCGAAGGCACATTCGCCTCACCTGTTATCGTAACGGGTAAGGGGCTGCAATCTATCGAGGTGAAGATAGATGAAGGTGCCTGGGTGCGAATTGTGGTTCCGGCCTCTGGGGCAGCCTCTACAGGGCTGTGGAGCGCTACTGCGGGCACTGGGTTAAAGCTAGGCGCGCACTCACTCGAAATACGGCCGGTGGGAACCAGCTCGCTGATACTTGCGGGTGTAGCAACAGCAGGCGTTTCTGAGCCATAGTCTGAACTTGACACGCTCTGAAACGATGGAGTATTCTACGCAATAACCAGTATAACACTCTCAGGATACCGGAGCGTTCTGCGCCACACTGCAGCGACTGCAGCGTGAGTTTCAGTTCTGCATCTGCGTATCCTGTGTTTTTGACAACGATATCACTTTCAACTAAAAGGAACCGAAGACGGAAATGCAGGTAACAGCCGAGCAAACCGATCCGTGTACACTTGTACTGGATGTCAGCATTGATGAGCAGCAGGTGGCCCGTGCGTTCGACGCCTCCTATAAAGAGTTTGGCAAGTTCGCAAGCATCCCTGGCTTTCGCCCCGGCAAAGCACCGCGCGCAATTGTTGAGCGGTATGTAGATGCTGAGCGAGTTCGCCGCCACACCGTTGAGCAGCTTATTCGCGCAACATATCCTGAAGCTGTAGAAGATCAGGGCGTTGTACCCTTCCGAGATCCGGTTTTCGATCCAGCCGATATCGAAGACAAGAAAGAGTTTTCCTACAAGTGCTCGATTCCGCTTGAGCCAAAAGTCACGCTCGGCGAATATATGGGCCTCACCGTTAACAAGCCAATCTTCCCAGTTACCGAAGTTATGATCGATGCGCAGATTGAGGCTATCCGCAATGAGAGAGCCAAATTCGAGCGCATTGCCGATCGCGGTATTGCTGCAGGAGATATGGTCATTGCCGATGTTCAAACCATCGTAGAGGGTGATGAGAACCCGGCTCCCTCACGCCGCCGCCTCGTTCAACTGGGAAGCAACAATATTCCTGGCTACGATGAGGCACTCATCGGCGCAGAAATTGGCGAAGAGCGCACGTTTGACCTGACTTACCCGGAAGATTTCGAAGATGAGGCTGTACGCGGCAAAGGCGTGCAGTTCATCATTAAGGTAAGCAGCATCAGCGCAAAGACCCTTCCGGAAATTACGGAAGAATTTGTTAAAGATGTAGCTGGTGTTGATACGGTTGAAGAGTTCCGCGATAAGGTGAAGGAATCGATTCTTGCCAATGCCGACCGCACAAGCAATGAGCTTGCGGAGCAGGGAATTATCGAGCAGATCCTGGAAACATCCGAAATTCATTTCCCGGCAGTGCTGGTGCGCGACGAAGTTGAAGAAAAATACCGCCGCCTGAGCGTAGAACTCAGACAGAACGGTGTCAACTACGCTACCTACCTTGCGCAAACCGGCCAAACCGAAGAACAACACCAAACAACAGTTATTGGCGAAGCGCAGATGCAGATCCGCGTTCTTCTTGCACTTCGGGAAATTGCACGCAACGAGAACCTTCAGGCAAGCGAAGAAGCTATCGATGGTGAGTTTGCACGCCTGCAGGATATCGGCGCAATTACTCCAGAGCAGTTTGAAGAGTATCTTGCCGATCCACGCCGGCGCATGCAGGTAGCCAATGCTCTTATCCAGCAGAAGCTGCACGACTTCCTCTTTGCCAACAACACTCTGGTAGAGATTGAGCGCACCTTCGAAGAGATTGAGGCAGAAGCAGCAGAAGAAGCTGCAGCGGAAGAGGCCACAGCCGCAATCACCGAAGGTGATGGCGTAGCAGATGGCGAAGAAGCCGCCGCCGAATAGTAACAAAAACGCATCCGGGAGATCAGTACTATGGATCGCACACTTCGCCCACCGGCCAATGTAATTCCGATGGTAGTAGAACAAAGTGCACGCGGCGAGCGTGCATATGATATCTACTCACGCCTCCTGAAGGACAGAATTATCTTTATTGGTGAGCCGGTTACCGATCACCTGGCAAACCTGGTTATCGCTGAAATGCTCTTTCTGGAAAAGGAAGATCCGGATGCAGACATCGAGATGTACATCAACAGCCCCGGCGGCAGTGTTTCCGCCGGGCTGGCGATGTACGACATCATGCAGCTCATTAAATGTGATGTTGCCACCATCTGCGTTGGCTCGGCAGCCTCCATGGGTGCAGTGCTGCTCGCCGGTGGTGCTGCCGGTAAGCGCTATTCGCTTCCTAATTCCCGCATTATGATCCACGCTGTTGCAGGCGGATACGAAGGCACCGTGCAGGATGCCGAAATTCGCCTCAAAGAGATGGTGCGGGCACACGATAATTTGAACGAAATTCTTGCCAAACACACCAAGCAGCCCTATGATAAGGTTCGCCGTGATATGGATCGCGACTACTTTATGTCAGCTCAGGAAGCGCTTGAATACGGCATTATTGATAAGATTGCTGAGCGCGCCGACCGGTAGTCTGCCGCGGTGCCAGCGTTAGTACGTCCTCTGGGAGCTGAATTTGGCCAGGTCTGTTGAGCGGGGAGAGAATCGTTGCGTGCTCTGCGGTAAAACCCGTGAGCAGGTACAAAAGCTCATCGTAGGGATACACGGCGGCGTGTGCCTTGATTGCGTAGAGCTATGTAACGATATGATTCGGAGCGAAAGTGGAGAACTGCCACGGCACGTGGCGGAATTCACCGGAGCCATCCCGAAGCCTAAAGAGATCTATCGAATACTCAGCCAGTATGTAATTGGCCAGGAGCGGGCAAAACGCTCGCTTAGCGTAGCTGTATACAATCACTACAAGCGCATCAGCACACCCGTTAATGATGTTGAGCTACAGAAGAGCAACATACTTCTAATTGGCCCCACTGGGTCCGGTAAAACACTTCTCGCGCAAACTCTTGCACGTATTCTCAACGTTCCCTTTGCAATCGCCGATGCCACCTCTCTAACGGAGGCCGGTTATGTAGGCGAGGATGTTGAGAACATACTGCTCAAGCTGTTGCAATCTGCCGATGCCGCAAACCCCGGTGGTTCACTGGAAAACACCGTGCGTGCTGCTGAGCGCGGCATCATCTATATTGATGAGATCGATAAGATCACGCGTAAGAGTGAAAACCCTTCTATTACGAGAGATGTATCCGGTGAAGGTGTGCAGCAGGCTCTACTAAAGATACTGGAAGGTACAGTGGCAAATGTACCCCCGCAAGGTGGCCGCAAACATCCACAACAGGAATACGTACAGCTAAACACCACCAATATTCTGTTCATCTGCGGCGGGGCCTTTGAGGGCCTTGCAACTATGATTGAACGGCGCATGAATAAACGAACCATGGGCATACGCTCCAGTATGCAGGATAAAGCCGAAGAGCAGGAGCAACGAAGCAGTATCTTCCAGCACGTTCTGCCAGATGATCTGTTAAAATACGGATTAATCCCGGAATTTATTGGTCGGCTTCCTGTTGTAGCAACTCTGGATCCGCTAGATGAAAATGCTCTTGTTCAAATCTTAACAGAGCCGAAGAACGCTCTCGTAAAGCAGTATGCTAAGTTCTTTGAAATCGACGGGGTAGAGCTAATCTTTTCCGATGGAGCACTGCGTGAAATCGCGCGCCAGGCAATGGCACGCAACACCGGGGCACGCGCACTACGCACTATCATCGAAGAAGTAATGCTTAACATTATGTACGAAATCCCGTCGGCAGTAGATGTTAAACAGTGCCTCATAGAAGAGGAGACGGTACGCGACAGGGTTGAGCCTAAACTGGTGACCTCTGGCGAGTTACGACAGGCCTCGTGATGTAGATCGCCGGTCTCAAAACTTGTAACGCGTTGTCTTATCCGACTTCCTTGCCGCCAGGTGCCTTTGCGTGGTGCGCCCTGAGGTGCCATGGCGGCAGTAAATGAGATGCCCGTCTTAGACCCAGCAGGAGTGTCTAACTTGCCTCGCAAACCCGGTTTACCCGCAGATGAACCCTCGTCAGAACGTCCTGCCCGCCGCAAGCCGGCCGCTGCAGATAAGCCTGCTACGTCCACCCCACGGCGCCGCAAGGCTGCACCCGTTAATAAAGTTACGGATACGCTCCCGCTACTTCCCATCCGAAACGAAGTCTATTTCCCGCACATGATTTTCCCCCTACTTGTTGGGCGTGAAAAGTCTGTTCGTGCCCTGGAGGAAGCTTCTGACACGGGCCGCTGCCTTGTTATTGCAACTCAGCGCAATGCCGGAGAAGAAGATCCCGGGCCGGACGATATTTACAGCATTGGCATTGTTGCCGAAATAATGCAAGTTCTTCGTGTGCCAGATGGCACCGTGCGCGTAATGCTGGAAGGCCTATCGCGCTGTCGAATTCTGGATTACGTACAGAACGACCCACATTACGTTGTAGTCGTTGAGAAGATAGAGTCTGAAGAAGTTAAAAACATTCAGACCGAAGCATTGATGCGCAGCGTCTGCTCCCAGTTCGAGCAGGTTGTTAATGGCGGCAAATCCATACCCCCCGAAGCTCTCGTAAATGTGATGAATACCGAGAACCCCGGTAGGCTTGCGGATGTAATCACACCTTACCTTCGCCAACTTAGGTATGAAGCTCAGCAAGAGATCCTTGAAACCTTGGATGTGAGCGCGCGCTTGGAGTTACTCGCAATTGTGCTGCGTAAAGAAGCAGAGTTGTTGGATATTCAGCGCACCATCCGTGCCCGCGTAGAAAAAGAGATGGGCGATACCCAACGCGAGTACTTGCTGCGAGAGCAGCTCAAGGTAATACAATCGGAGCTTGGTGAACGCGATGACGTGGTTTCAGAAGTAGCGGAGTTCCGAGCTCGTATCGAAACCGCTGGCATACCTGAGATAGCACGTGAGCGTATCCTTAAAGAAGTAAAGCGCTTCGAGAAGATGCCACCCGCATCACCGGAAATGGGTATCATTCGAACATATCTTGATACCGTTCTCGCACTTCCATGGAATGTTAAAACCGAAGATCAGCTTGATTTGCACGCGGCAGAAGCTATCCTGAATGCAGATCACTACGGCCTGGATAAGGTGAAAGAACGCATTCTCGAGTTCCTTGCGGTTCGTAAGCTTACCGAAGGCACCACCAAGGGGCCAATCCTTTGTTTCCAGGGCCCTCCTGGCGTCGGCAAAACGTCGCTTGGAAGAAGCATTGCCGCAGCCTTAGGGCGCAAATTTGTGCACGTTTCCGTAGGTGGTATGAAGGATGAAGCCGAAATACGGGGCCACCGCCGCACCTACATCGGTGCACTGCCAGGCCGCATTATTCATGGCTTGAAAACGTGCGGAACTCGCAACCCGGTATTCGTATTGGATGAAATTGATAAGATAGGCTCTGATTTCAGAGGAGACCCGTCATCCGCGTTGCTCGAAGCGCTGGATCCAGAACAGAACTCAGAGTTCTCTGATCACTATCTGGAAGTGCCATTTGACCTGAGCGACGTGCTGTTCTTAACAACAGCCAATCTGCTGGATCCAATTCCACCAGCCCTGCGAGATCGCATGGAGGTAATTTCGTTCTCAAGCTATACCGAGGATGAGAAACTACTCATTGCTCGGGAGCACCTCGTTCCACGCCAGCAAAAAGAACATGGATTTGCCAATCGAGAAGGCGCACTTACCATTACAGATGGCGCCCTGAACCGCCTTATAGGGGAATACACCAGAGAGGCAGGCATCCGAAGCCTTGAGCGCGAAATTGGTGCCCTGTGCCGCAAAACAGCGCGTAAAATAGTGGATGGCAGCGCAGAGGCGGTTACAATAGATGCAGACGACCTGCCCGATTACCTGGGTAAGCCTCGTTTCCATCGCAACGAAAAGGAAGATGCCGACCAGGTTGGTGCGGCTACAGGGCTGGTTTACACGGAAGTTGGTGGAGACATCATCTCTATTGAGGTGAGCCTCATACCTTCCCGGGAAAGCCGCGTGCAGCTAACCGGCCGGCTGGGTGAGGTTATGAAGGAGTCTGCACAAACAGCACTTTCATACCTGAAATCTGCGGCAGATACATTCAGTATTCCCGCCGCAATGCTGGCCGAACACGAAATACATTTGCATGTGCCCGCTGGCGCTATTCCCAAGGATGGTCCTTCTGCTGGCATCTCAATCTGCTCTGCTCTCCTTTCTGCCCTTACAGGCAGCAAGGTCCGGCACGATACAGCCCTCACCGGCGAAATTACTCTGCGGGGCAAGGTGCTTGGTGTAGGTGGAATCAAAGAGAAGCTAATTGCGGCGCATCGCGCGGGCATCTTCCGAATTATTCTTCCAGAAGAAAACCTGCCGGATCTGGATGATTTGCCCGAAAGCGTCCGCAAAGATCTGGATATACACTTCGTTTCCACCATGGCAGAGGTTGTTGGTTTGATAATGCGCAAGAACTAAATGCAACACGTGTGATTTCGCGAATGGGAGGATCCCCGCTATGTCCCTCGGTGCCGAGCAGTCAAGACTGCAGGATGCGGATGCCGGTAATAGTGACTGGCGAATGTGGGGTCCTTATCTGAGCGAACGTGCCTGGGGCACCGTCCGCGAAGATTACAGCTCGGATGGCAGCGCCTGGAACTACTTCCCTCATGATCATGCCAGGTCACGTGCATACCGTTGGAACGAAGATGGCCTGCTGGGCATTTCGGATCGTAATCAGCACTTATGCTTTTCACTGGCACTTTGGAACGGCAAGGATCCAATCCTCAAGGAGCGGCTCTTTGGAGTAACAGGGCCGCAGGGTAACCATGGAGAGGATGTGAAGGAGTGTTATCACTACCTCGATTCCACTCCAACCCACTCCTACATGGCTGCCCGCTATCTGTACCCTCAAACATCCTTTCCCTATAACACGCTCCTGCAAGAAAATGCCCGCCGCTCTCGCCACGATCCCGAATTTGAATTGGAAGATACGGGAGCATTCTCAGATAACCAGTACTTTGATATTCTGGTAGAGTATGCAAAAGCCAATGTATCAGATATATTCGTGCGCATCAGTGTAACGAACTGTTCCGCACAGGATGCCTCCATATGGCTGCTACCGCAGCTATGGTTTCGTAACCGATGGTCGTGGAATCCGAAAAAAGTAACCATACCACCCCAGTTATCAGTTGCGGCCAATATCCCTAACGCAGTGTATGTTACGCACCCCGATCTGGGAGATGGCACACTGCAATATATCTCCAACGATTTCGATTCTCCCGATCTCTTGTTCACGGATAACGAAACAAATAAGTCGCGTGTGTTCGGCACACAGAGCGTTGCCGGTTTCTGGAAAGATGCTTTCCACGATTATGTAGTCTCTGGCCAGATTGGCGTAGTAAACCCATTACAACGTGGAACCAAGGCGGGCGTGCTTTGTAGGCATCTGATACCTGCTGGTAAAACTGCCAGTGTAGCGCTCAGGCTTAGCATGCATACCAACCAGCCAACGCTTCCCGTAAAGATGGGGGACGTTGATTTAGTTTTTGCAGCCCGCAAATCAGAGGCCGATGAGTTTTACGAAACGTTGATTATGCCGGGTGCTGATCCGGAGCTTAAGCTAATTCAACGCCAGGCAATTGCAGGTTTACTTTGGAGCAAGCAGTACTACCACTACAACGTTAAAAAGTGGCTGGAGGGTGATGCCCTGCAGCCTGCGCCACCGCAAGAGCGGCTTAATGGCAGAAACGTCCGCTGGCAGCACCTTGACGGTGCGGATGTCATCCTGATGCCAGATACGTGGGAGTATCCATGGTTTGCATCCTGGGATCTGGCCTTTCATTGTGTAAGTGTCTCCATTGCAGACCCTGGCCTTGCAAAAGATCAGCTCGTACTGCTTCTTAGAGAGTGGTACATGCATCCCAACGGGCAGTTACCGGCCTACGAGTGGTCGTTTGGCGATGTGAATCCACCGGTACACGCATGGGCTGCCATGCGTATTTATCAGATTGATAGGCGAGTATCGGGTTCGGCAGATCTAGGCTTCTTAAAACGGGTATTCAACAAGTTGCTAATCAACTTCACATGGTGGGTAAACCGCAAAGATGCGGATGGCCGAAACGTATTTCAGGGTGGGTTTCTCGGCCTCGATAACATTGGGTTGTTTGATAGAAGTGCCCCACTGCCCACGGGTGGGTATCTGGATCAATCGGATGGCACCAGTTGGATGGCCATGTATTGCCTGAACATGTTTGCCATTGCACTGGAACTTGCCGTTAATGACGCAGCATATGAAGACACGGCAGTAAAATTTGCCGAACACTTCTTCTACATTGCCAGCGCAATGAATAACCGTCCGGCCCTCCGGGCTGGCAATACAGAGGATATAGACCTATGGGATGATATCGATGGGTTCTATTACGATGTGCTCCACACTCCAGATGGCAAAGCAGAGCCAATGCGTATTCGATCCATCGCCGGGCTTATCCCGCTACTGGCAGTAGAAACTGTCAGCAATGAAGCACTTCAGGCGTTGCCAGAACTGAGGAAGCGCATTGAGTGGTTTCTGGAGAACAGGCCAGAGATCTGCAGCGGGATTGCAAGCGTTGCTGCAGATGGGGAAGCATCACGCAGAATATTTTCTGTGGTCAATGAGGAAAGGTTAAGAGCCATTCTTAACCGGATGCTGGATGAATGTGAATTTCTGTCGCCATACGGCATTCGCTCGCTCTCACGATGGCACGAAGCCAATCCGTACCGAATGGATGTAAACGGAACGCGCTATGAAATTCAATACGAACCAGCGGAATCACAAACGCAGCTGTTCGGCGGCAACTCAAACTGGCGAGGCCCAGTATGGTTTCCAATAAACTACCTTTTGATAGAGGCTCTCCAAAAATTTGACTACTATTACGCCGATGGGCTGCTTGTAGAGTTTCCTACCGGTTCGGGCGCTCAGCATTCGCTTTGGGCGGTGTCACAACGCCTTACAGATAGGCTCCTGTCACTGTTTACGGCCAACGAGCATGGCACTCGTCCCTACGAGGGGAAGCCAGGCTCACGCGTTGGAACAGTGAACGCCAACGTCTCCCTGCTATTCCATGAGTATTACCACGCAGATACCGGGAAAGGGCTGGGAGCATCACACCAAACTGGCTGGACAGCTCTCGTGGCAAAAATGATACAGCAAAGCGTGCAATACCGAGATCGCCCACGTTAATCAATACCCCGCGGCGTGCCCATCGCATCGCGGATCCGAACCCGCCATCAGCGCACCTGTTTCCGGGTCAACCACAATCAGCTGGTAGCTGCTGCCATGTCCCCACTCTGGCAACGCAGATACCAGATGCCCGCGCTCACGTAACGAAGATATGGCAGCTTCTGAAACCCTGTTCTCTATAGCAAGCGTTTCTGCAGCAGTCTCGCCCGGAGCTCCAACTGAACCGCCATGTTGCCACCGTGGCGCCTCCACAGCCTCCTGCGGGTTCATTGCAAAGTCAATAACATTACAAACCACCTGCATATTGCTCTGAACCTGAATATCACCACCGGGTGTGCCGCCAACAAAAGCAAGAGGCTCGGGCGCCTCAGGGTTTTCCGATGGCCTGGTAACCAGATAGGCGTTCAATGTGTGGGCTGTTCGCTTTCCTGGTTCCAAAACATTGGGGCTTGCCGGATCAAGTGAGAAACCCGTGAGCCTGTTGTTGAACAGAATCCCCGTCCCTGCGGCAACGGCCGCAGATCCAAACACCCAGAAAACACTCTGAATAAAGCTAACCGCGTTGCCTTCCTTATCCATAACGCAGAAATAGGTTGTGTCGTGGTCGGTGAATTTCGGCGGCCCACCGGGGCCAGGTGCTGCTGCATGTTTCATATCTATACCAGCGCTGCGTTCGGCCGCATACTCCTTAGAAAGCAACCACTCCATCGGTACCTGCAGAAAAAAAGGATCGCCAAGATAAGCATGCCTGTCAGCAAAAGCTCGCTTTTTGGCCTCTGTTTGTAGATGAATGGTATCCGCCGAGCAGGGGCCAAGCGCCTTCAGGTCGAATGCCTCAAGCATTGCCAGTTGCTGCAATAAAATGTGTCCCTGAGAAACCGGAGGCTGCCCATACACGCGATAACCACGGTAATCGATGTGAATTGCGTCAGAAATCTGAGTGCAATGATTCTGAAAGTCGCTGGCAGAGAAAAGCCCATTATCAGCATCAGAAGCAGCGAGAATTCTTTCCGTAATAGCGCCGTCATAAAATGCCGCTGGCCCATTCGCAGCGATCTGTTTTAGAGACCATGCCAGCTCGGGCTGCTTAACTAACCGCCCGGGTAGAAATTTGCCATCCACCTGGCCGCCAGCCAGTGCAAAGGCAGTATCGGGATGTTCATTCAACAGGGCAGCATTGTTGTTAAATACCCGTGTATGCTTGAAACCTGCCGGAAATCCACACTCTGCGTATTCAATTGCAGGCTTTAACAGGTGAGGTATACCAACCTTACCGTAGCGTGCATGTAACGCATACCAGCAATCTACAAGTCCGGGCACAGAGGCGGACGCAAAACCACGCACAGGAATCCCAGCCCGCAGTAATTCTCTGTTTGCTCTCGCCGGTGCCGCTCCAGAGGCGTTGAAGGCCGTTACTTTGCCGGTGCGTGCCTCATAAGTAATTACGAATGCATCACCACCCAGGTGGCTCGCGTAAGGTTCGGTAACAGCGAGCACAGAGGATACAGCGATAGCAGCATCTATAAAGCTGCCACCATTCTGTAGAACACCCAATCCTGCAGAAACGGCAAGCGGCTGGCTAGCAGCCACCATACCATTGCGCGCCGTTACAACTCCTCGGGTCTGAGAAAGAGACACTTAGATCACCTTACGTTTCTGAAATACTAAACCTGCGTGAGGCATTGTTCGTGAGAACTACACTGCAGTCCTTCTGTTCTAATCTCAGGAAATGTCTCGCACAGTTGGCATGGTATCGAGTATTCTACAGTAGCGGCTACACAATTGGTTTGCCGCACCCATATACAAGGAGATTAGGATGACGGATACCGCTGCGACAAACGTGGCTTCTACTAAACCCTGGATGACGTCTCTACATGGCGGACACAGCTCAGATTACTGCGACCATGCTCAGAGTACACTCAGGGAGATGCTGCAGGCGGCAGTAGATGCCGGGTATCACAGTTTTGGTGTAAGTGAGCACGCACCCCGTGGTGAGGAACGATTTCTCTATCCAAATGAACTGGAGATGGGGTGGACTCTAGTGAAAACAATACAGGACTTCGAGACCTATTGTGCGGATTTACCTGTTATTGCTTCAGAGTTCGCAGGCAAACTAACGGTAGTGCGAGGCTTCGAGGCAGAAGTGATTCCATCTGTGGATTACGTAAGCCGTATGAAAGGGTATCGTGCACGGACGCTACCTGATGGTACGCCGTTGTTCGAGTTTATTGTTGGATCCGTTCACTACGTAAATGAGATTCAGATAGATGGCGAGCCAGAAGAGTGGCAGCGATCAGCCGCGTTTGCGGGGGGGGCGGAAAACCTTGCGGTTGCGTACTATGAAACAATAACACGCATGGTAAATGCCCTTCAGCCCGATGTAGTAGGGCATCTGGATCTTGTCAAACGAAACGTTGTGCTGGCAGGTGTCGATCCAGAACTATTGTTAACAGATCGTGTGAAATCTGCGGCCAGAGAAACCATTCAGGAAGTCAAAGCTCAGAACGGAATTCTGGATCTCAACACGGCAGGGTGGAGAAAAGGCCTTGGCGAACCCTATCCAGCACCATGGATTATGGAGATAGCCAACGAATATGGAGTTCCATTCTGCTTTGGAGATGATAGCCACAACACATCCCACGTGGGTGCAGGCATCACTGAGGCACGGGCTTACCTGCTGGAGAACGGTGTAACCACCATTACTGGCGTCGGCCCTGGTGGTGTTAGAACAATCTACGCACTATAAGCGCGTACACTTCGATAGCAACAAAACAGCCGGTGAGCAATAGCTCACCGGCTGTTTCAACGATTACTTCGTATACGCTGCCTCTCAGGCAGAGCGGCGGCGACGGCGAATACCGGCAACACCCATCACAGAAGATGCTGCAAGCAATGCCCAGGTGCCAGGCTCTGGGGTTACAACTCGTGTGAAGTTGTAATGAATCTTCAGAGTACCGGTGGTGCTGGTGGAATCCAGATTGCCAAAAACGCCGGGAGGCGTAGTCCCCTGATAGGTACCAGGCGTTATGTTTATCACAAGCTGGCCAGCCAATGGACCACCGCCTGGCGCCTGGTATGCGGAAAGGTCGCCCAGTGCGACACTCGCTGTATCTGTGGTGTTACCTGTTACGCCAGTCACCTGCGAGAGGAAGCCATTTGCTGTATAGTTTGCGGCCTCGGCCGTTATATCTTCCGAGAGATACTGAGACAAGCCTATTGGACCGAAGACATCTACATGTGCCACAGACTTTATGTCTACACCTGTTGCTGGTGAAGGATTAAGGTTGAAAACTGAGAAGTTCGAAACGTTTGTGGCATCAAACTCGTACGTAACACTGTTAAGCACACCAATGTTGCTATTGAACAGGTTGAACGTTACATTATAAGTAGGCGTAGCGTCGTTGAAGTTGAATGTCTGAACAAGGTCGTCAGCATGTGCGGTTAGTCCGGCGGCTGTTACGCCAACCAGGGCCAGTATCGATCCCAGGATAGATTTCGTTCTGATCATTTCATCTCCAGCGTAATCGCGAAATAGAGCCGCGCGATAAGAATATGTGCACAATGCCCGGTATCGGACCGTGTTACTGTTAGCTGTTACGCCAATATAGGAAAATTATACCATAGATTCAGCAAGCGCACAATCCCCGCAACTAATCTGTCCGCTTGTATCGCCGAATAAGAACGTTATCCACTTGTGCTGCAATAATTCAGCACTAAATCAGTTATATTGGGTCAGCGGACTTGCTCACCAACCCTGAACTGCTGGGATGCAACATTACAAAAGAAAAGCCCCCTGGCTACCCAACATCTTTTAAAGATCTTGGAAAGCAGGGGGCATATCCTAAAAGCCAGACTTAAGCTTTCTTGCGTCGTCGGCGAAGTCCCATGCCAACACTGCCAAGTACACCGGCTGCAAGGAACGTCGCAGATCCTGGCTCCGGGATTGGCTGGATCTTGGTGTAGTTGTAAGTGATGGTCAACGTACCACCAGCAGACGCGCTTCCGCCAAATCCAACACCACTCGGCGCTGTACCAGCATATGTACCGTTGAGGCCCTGGAACGTCATATTCAGCGTGCCACCACCGAAACCAGAGTAGCTGCCGAAGTTAGCTGGAGCTATACTGGAATTACCTGTGTTAGATGCGGTTTGTCCTACAAAAGGTGTGATACCCAACGGGGCTGGTACGTTGCCAGAAATTGGGCCAGCTACCGCGGTAACGGTAAAGTTGGATCCGTCTGGGCCGGTAATCTTAACAGGCACAGATGCCGTTGCATTCGAGAACGACTGCGTTTTGCCGGAGAAGTTGAATACATCGATCTCGGCGGTCACACTCGAAGACAGGCTAAGCGTAACGCTGTTCAATATGCCAAGCGTTGTATCGAACTTGTTAAAGCTTACACTCTGGCTAAAGCTTACAGCCTGTGAAGGCACAGTAAAGCTCTGCACGATTACCTGGGCGTGTGCCGCCGCAGAAAGAGCCATCGTTGCTACCGCTGTAAGCACGATCCCTGCATTTTTTCTGAGCATAATTTCCTTTAACCCTTTTGGCCGTATGTATTCTGCATCTCTGCGTTGTTCACAAACGATGCAGGATCAATCAGTTGACACGTTGCGCTAACAGCGTGAGAGCAGTTCCATACTGCCTTGCTAACCCTACTTGAATACAATTATACCAACGATTCAAAAAGTATGCAATAGGTGAGCACGTCTCATCGTGAAATGAGTCGGAATATAAACACAATATTCAGTTCGCTCGCTGCTCAATATTGCGCATTACTGGCGGTTGAAGCCTGAAAGGCCGTTGGAGTGCTGTCTGATGGTCTCTACAGATGAAATCGTAATAAGTACCATCAAATTCAAGTCGCTATCAAAAACAAAGAGGCACCTTGCCAAAATTGCAAAGTGCCTCTCTTCAGGCGATGAAGCTGCCTAAACTACTTGCGAGCAAGTCGGCGGCGGCGAATTGCAGCCAGGGAAACCGTAGAACCTGCGATGAGCAACGCCATCGTGCCAGGCTCAGGTGTGTCAGATGAGGGCGGCGGATTAGCTTCGGAGTAGAACTCGAGAGTAACCGTGCCGTATGCATCCAGCGTGGTCGGGTGGGTGAATCCGCCATTACCATTATAGGTAGAGCTGATATCCGCCGCATTCACAACCAGTGTTCCGTTGCCAATACCAACAAAATCGTTCAGCTTGCTGAAGTCAGCGATCTGTGCGTTGCTATAGTAATCAAGCTTGACTGCACCCAGTACGTTGCTGTCAGTTCCACCGCTAGCCAGGGTCTTAGCTGTGTGGCTGCCCTTTGCAAAGCCAGTGGATACACCGGTTGCACCCAGGTCCGCCTGCGTTGTACCATTTACAGATGCGAACAGGTCGTTGATGAAGCCGCCTGCGGATGTCCAGGTACCGGAAGATCCTGTGCCGTTGTGAACCGTAGTTGAAGACTGGCTGTTAGAAACAATGCTGATGTAAACATCCGTAAGGTGAAAACCAGCCTGGCTGAACTTCGTGAAGGTCAGCGCGTCAGTGATCGGCACAACATCTGGTGTACCAGCGCTACCCCAATCCACGGTCTGAGTGCTGTACAGGGTTCCGGTCTGCGCGAAAGCTGCGCTGGAAACTGCAACCAGGCCAGCGATTGTCGAAAGGATGAGACGACTTCTCATAGATTCTCCTTGAGTAATGCATCGTGGGAGACATGCAGTACTGCCCTGCTGTCTACATTGGGATGGTGGAACTGCCTGAAAATACCTGAGCCTAAGGAGACGGTCCTACTTACGTCTGTGCACCTGCGCCAAATTTCCGGCGTAGAAAGTATAACAGATTGTTGTAAGAGTAATGCACAGCACCTTAGAATCAGGTTGATTGCACATGGCACGAGGATTGCAAATGCGATAATCTGCAGACTGAACCCTCAGAACGACGACATGAGCAGATCGGGTATTAAAACATTAAGCTGTTGTCCGCTATACAGCAGCTTGCCTTGCGCTAGGCGCGTCCCGAACTTGGAATGATCATTATGCAGTGTGTGGTACAGTACATCATGGAACAAATGGTGCTCACACACTGTTATTATACTATTGATTCAAACTAATTGCAATTAATTAATGTTTGGGCGCTTGCTTATACAATTATCGAGTCAACTTCATGAGATGCAAATGTGAACTTCTAAAAAATTTGTAGAACGAATTCGGCGCGAGGCGATCTAGATCGCTGCAAGTTGATATCGCCGGTAGTCAGGCAAATAGATTCGCCAAATGAGCTGACATCGGTAGCCATTAGCTGCGAGTCAAAGTCTACATAATGCACATCACCTGTAACTATTCCAATCAATGGAGTCGGAGAATACCATCACAGGAACTGCAGAATCTGATTGCCGAAAAGCCAGTACTCAAATTGAAGGCACTTTACTAATTGAGTAAAGTGCCTTCGTGCTACCCTGAACTAATCGGTACTACTTGCGTGCAACACGGCGGCGGCGAATGCCCGCTACCGATACGGAAGCAGATGCGATAACCAGAGCCCAGGTACCTGGCTCAGGAGTGGTAGTGCTGGTGAAATCGTAGTACAGGTAAAGCCTGCCGGACGTGGTTGCAGAACCACCAAAGAAGACGCCACTACCGCCAGTGCCTTCGCTGTGTGGGTTCTGGACGGTCACGTCGATAGAGTCGCCCGCGGTACCCCCGCCAGCCTGCTGGTAAGCGTAGAATGAACCTCCACCAACTGCAGTAGTGGAATCCTGATGATCGAGCTCACCGGAAAATGTCACAAGCGAGTTTGCGCCAATAAAACCACTGTGCGAGGCCGTTGCCAGCACCTGGTTCACATAGGTAAAAGCACTGGGTGGCCCCTGTACTAAAACCGTTGTGGTGGAATTTGCATCACTATAACTGGTGCCGAATGCATTCGAGTTGGCGATCTGAACCTCTGCGTTCGTGTCTGACACCAGTCTAAACCGAACATTGGTAAGCGTACCCAGATTCGAGTTGAACAGATTATACGTTTCGTTGAATGTTTGAGTGGAGCCAGCAACGAAATCCCATTGCTGGGTAATCGTGTCAGCTTTGGCACTCGGGCCATAGGCTAGTACGGTACCTGCAAGACCCGTAAGTAGCAGGCGATTGACTTTGAGCATGTTTGATCCCTTGATTGTTTGAGCGGCGTGGAGAGAACCGGAAAAACTATGATTAAGCCCGCCCGCCCACATAGGTCGTCCATACAGACCAATAGATCACTTGGCGATTGTGCCGCCATCTGCTGCATTGATCGGTAGGGGTCCGGCTTGGTACCGAAGTACACAGATTTCCACCTGGCGGCATGATTGCCCCAGGGTGAACATCTCCTCTTAGACACAGCACCTCAGTGGAGTGGTTCCAATGCGAGGCGCATATTTGTCCTGATATAGGACAAACCTGCTAAAAATAGGTGCCACCGGCTCCGCTCAGTGAAACCTCAGTGAGAGTAGCTCTGGCACAAGTTCTTGTTACTCACAGGTTAACAGCTGCAGGTCTGCAGGGTTCTGCTTGACAGAAGTACTAACAGAAGATGTGCTGATACGGAACGACCAGTGACAGGAAGACCGATTTCGAATCCCAACCGTACGAGTTGAGGATGTCAAATGCTTGAGACAGCGATCAAAATCCTCGGATGGGGTCCGAACACGGAGGGATTATGAGATCTGGATTGAGAAACACCATTCAGGACAGTGCCTTACAGATCACTCACCCCAACTTTGAAGCACCTCGGATGAAGTGTGAAGAGATAATCATCAAGAAATTGATGACTCGCGCACACGTGAAGTATACCAATGATTTTTCGTGACTGCAATAAGAAATTGATACAATATCAGCTGTGGGTTGTGTAGATTGCGCACGCGCAGTACCGTAGCGTAAAATGCGGACCTATGTTGAAGTTATGAAGGGGCAGTAAGTTAGGTTGCATATCCGGCGGGCATAACTGTTTGCAGGAGTGCCGTAACGTACGAAGGTATCCCAAACAATTTAATGTACAAATGGTATTCAAAGGTAAAAGCGCCCTGCCAGCAACGGCAGGGCGCCTCAATACATAACGACGCACTGTTTACTTATCTATTTGCGTGCAATGCGTCGTCGCCGACCAACACCGGCAAGCGTTACCGAAGCTGATGCGATCACCAGTGCCCACGTACCTGGCTCTGGAGTACGACTTGATGTAAAGTCGTATCGCAAGTACAAGGTGCCGGAGGTGGTAGACGATCCTCCAAAGCCAACTCCTGAACCGGCCGTTCCAGAGCTTGTTGCATCAGAAAGATGCAGATTGATGGACTGTAGAATTGGTGAAAGTCCACCGCCTGGCGCGAAGTAGCCCGTGAACGGAGTGCTCACCAGGGCGCTGATGTCCTGGTGATCGGTTAGTCCGTTATAGTTGTTTTGACCCGGAACTGGGCCGACCATTGAGCCAACAATGCCCGATGCAACAGAACCGCTAAGGCTGGTGTTGAAGTATAAATGGGTAGCTGGCGGTGCCGTAACCGTTATGTTGCTGGTAGTATGTGCGTTGAGAAAAATCTCAGGGTTGGTATTGAAGTTGTACACGTTCAATACAGCATTGGTATCTGATACTAGCTCATACCGCACGTTAGTAAGCGTACCCAGGTTTGTATCGAACAAGAAGTACTGAAACGGGAAGTCTGTGGCACCAGATGCCGCGAAATCCCAATGTTACGTAAGCGTATCGGCCTTAACGCCAATGCCTGAGGCAAGAGCTGTGGCCACCAGCCCCGCAAGTAACATTCGATTGACTCTGAACATTTTTGGTTCCTTAGTTGTTTGAACTGCGAGGAGTGATCTCATTCAGCATGAGTTGCAGGCCGCTGTGCAGCCTTCCATGTTTACTCACGCTGATACAACGGTTCGCAGGCATGCAAACATGTTGTATTTTGGATTTCTCTGGTTCCGGTGTTTTACCGTGCAATGCATTTGGCCAACACGCGGCACATGGGCCTCAGTGATGATCCCTGAGTAGACACAACACGGTGGCACTGCGGTTCCATTAAGAATCAAACTACTTTATGCAAACAACACAATCACTCACCCTCAGTTTTGCTGGCACCGCCGAAATAGCGAGCAGCCAACACCTGCGGTACATACGCATCTACCGGGCCATCAGGCACGCGCAATGAACGCGGAATTAATCGTTTGAGCCCTCTTGCCGGATTTTCTGATAGCCACAGCGTACGAGCCTCTTCCGTACTATGCGCCTCATCTATCAAACTTAACGGCGGCAACCCATCAATAGCGCGCAGTGAAGAACATGCATCTGCGCTCCGGGTACCGTTTCCGCATATAATCGCATCTGGCTTAAACCTGGTGTTGATACTTACAACTGTCGCTACAAGCTCCCCGGCTGGAATCACATCCCGATAGAGCGTTTCGCCGGAGCGATTCACAACTCCAATTCCAACCTTTGCCGAACCGGGATCAATCACGAGAATGAGGTTTACTAAATCGCTCATCAAACACCCGCCGCTCCTGCGATAAATGTGGCCTTATGCTAACGAACAGTTCGGACGGCAGTACTCGGCGCGCGGCTAACATGGAATGATAGGTTGAGGGTATCAGCAGAGCTGATGTCTGTGCGAGCTCTGGCAGTTAACAACACCGTGCCGTGCATCTTCCTAACGCGCTCTGTAAGGCGGAAGAGGTCCGCTGTGCCAAGTATTCCAACTTCTGTGGTGCCAGTATCTGGGTCTACTCTGGGTATAGTTCCGGCCTGGATTGCACTTGCTTTTACATCCTTATGCAAGAAAGATAGCAGCTCTTCGATGATTCTATCCACCGATTGGTGCCCATCTATTAGCCGTGAGGCAACTTCTGCTCCACGCGGAAACACGCGTACAACCGGGTAGGTATGCAGCTCTATATATGCGGGCTCACCCGCCAAACAGTTTGTAACAGTTGTGGCTACAACAACACAGGAGATATCCTGGCCCGACCATTGAGTTGCGATGTCTTCGATCTGCATCGCTTCATCTCGATCTTCGTAGCCCGTAAGTGTTACCTTTTTCTGAGTAAGCAGCCGTGCAACTCTACCTTCGTTGTCTGGCTCAGATCCATAGGCCTTGGCACGTTCGGAAGCGTTGTTTATCAACATCTCCACTTCGTACTTTACAGCCTCGGGCCTCAGATGCGCTCCAATTAGCTGCCGGCTAAGTTCCACTCCCGACCTCAAACCAACTCTACCCTGCCGCAAAACAGCATATTTTTGGGCATATAGCTGGTTGAGTGCCTGAATCTGTCCGTTTAACTGGTCTCTACGGCTAATCAGTGAGAGAGCCTCATCGCGGTCGCGGCGCATATCAGTTATGTCGCGCTCAAGCTGATTCTTCTGCTTCTCCAGATCGCGGCTCTGAGCATAAAACTCGTCCGCGTTCTGTCGGAAGAGATCTCGATTGCGCTCCAGCGTATCCTTTACCTGGGTCAGCGTTTTGTTCGCATTCTCCAGTTCCTTCTTCTGCTTATCAAGAGCAAGGTTCTGATTGCTGTACTCTTCATTCTGTTTTGCCAGGTCGGCATTGAGAGTGGTGGCGTTGCCATTTTGCTTGCTTAGTGATTTGTTTTCAACAGTTAATCGTTGCTTTTCGGCACGAAGCCGGTTAGAATCTCGCCGCAAACCAGCTACAGAATTCTGTAATCCAGAAATGCGCTCTAGCAACGATCGCAGCTGGCCCTCAGTACTGGCTAGCTGATACCGTAGCCGTGCCAACTCCCTGTCTCCCGCATCCACAAGCTTTTTAGTTTCATCCCGCTGAACCTTATATCTACCAATTTCAGCATTGTAAAACTGTTGCTGCTGTTTCTGCTGATCAATCAGGCGTTTGTTATCGTGAATTGCACTCTCGCCGCGTAACAGTACATCGCGCACAGGTCTGGCAATCAGTAGAACAGTGGTAACGCTAAGCATGGCAATTACGCCGCCCGTTAGGCTGGTGATGAGCACTGCCGTATGTTTGGGACGCATGCCAAACCAGGAGACGCGCCGTTTGCCCCAGCGCCTCCCCTGCAAATCTCCATAGTAAGATATAAACCCACCCAGAATCACCCAGAGGGTGAGGGCGAGCATCGTCCAGAACATACGTCACTCCGCGCCAATTAGATAAGGCGCAGTTCCATTAGTTCTACAGTCCAGAATTCCTATTGGCTATTTCCCCGCTATGTGATGCGGGAATGAGTACTCTACGTAGTGCAGCCAACGGCCGTTACCGTGAGGCGTTAAACGCAAGGTAGAGGGCCACAACTGCGCCGATGATATCTGCCAGGAAGCTTGCAAGTATGGGTGGCATGCCTCCATTTTGGCCGATTACCCACATAGAGCGGTAGAACACATAGTACAGGAATACGATGAAGATCGCCATTCCAAAGCCAACGGTTCTGTTGCCGCCACGGCGGGTGTTACAGCCGAGGGCTGCGCCCAGAATACCGAAAACCATACCTGCCAGGGGTAAGGCAATCTTTCCGTAAAGGTTTACCTCTTTGCCACGTGCATCCTGCAGGCGGCCGTGTTTCCTGTCGTTTTCAAGCTCGCGGCGGAGCTGTACAAAGTTTCGAGCATTGGGGTCTGTAATTTCAGAACCAAGCACCTCTTCGTAACTCATCCCCATTGCCAGCTGAGGAGTACTCTTCAGCTCTTTGAACTGAGTAACGCTTACCGACTCAATGGTGCTGGAATTCGCATCGTATAAGTACTGCGTAATCCATCCATTAAAGTAAGTCCAATCTGTAATCGATTTCAGATCGCGAGCAGTAGCGCGCTCACAGTGAAGCTCTGCTTCTATCATGCCGGCACGGCCTTTGCCCGCCGAAAACTGAATAATCGTTACGCCTTTAAGTGCCTTCGTTTTGGCATCGTAACCATGGCTCACCGTAACATATTTGTCGATAGAATTGTCGTTTCGGCGAATTGGGTAGTCCAGTGGCCTGTCGGATTTCAGCATCTTGGCGGCTATGTTCTGCCGTATGGAAGCAAACTCGCGTTTGCACGGCGGAACTACCAGGTCGTTCCACAGAAATGCCAGTACGCTCACAACAACGCCAGCCAGGGCAACGGTACGCGCAGCACGAGGAAAACTGATGCCTGCTGCAAATATGGCAATCGTTTCGCTGTCGCCGGAGAGCCGTCCAAAACCAAGCAGGCCAGCTAACAACAGTGCCATAGGCAGTGTCTGCGTTATTACCTCCGGCATGCTCAGCAATACAAGCTTGGAAACTACCGCGATCCCCGCACCCTGCAACAGCATATCGGTTGCTTGGGGCAAAAAGGCAACAGCAAACACCAGCACCGTAAACATAGCAAGGCCGGTTAGGAAAGGGCTGATAAGGTCCTTCAGTAAGAGGCGATCAATCAGCTTCATCCCTTGCCTCCATGCTCAGTACTGTCCTGAAGTGTCTCATCAATCTCATGCTGCAGACGTTTTCTGCCCCCGACCCGCCGCTCCATTCCAAAACTCTCGCCGAAGTAGAAGGAACGCGCTTCATCATTAGTCAGAAGCTCATCGGATCGGCCTTCGAATCGCATACGGGCATCGGCCATGATATAGGCTCGCTCTGTTATGCGCAACATGGCCTCAACATTGTGATCTGTAATCAGAATTCCTATATTCTGCTTCTGGCACAGGTCTTGAATGATGATTTCAATGTCTTCAATGGCCTTGGGATCCACACCCGTAAATGGTTCGTCCAGCAGAATGAAACGCGGGTTGGAGGCCAGAGATCTCGCAATCTCTACACGCCTGCGCTCTCCGCCAGACAACAGGCCACCGAGCGTATCGCGTTTGTGCGATATGTGTAGGCTCTCCATAAGCTGCTCCACCCTGTCTTTGCGCTCCTGATTGGTCATTTTGCGCATCTCAAGCACCAGCTTCAGGTTCTCTTCCACCGTCAGGTTTCGGAATACGGAAGCTTCTTGTGGCAGGTAGCTTATGCCGGCACGGGCTCGCTTAAACATCGGTAAGCCGGTAATGTCCAGGTCGTCCAGCATTACAGTGCCGCTGTTTGGCCTCTGCAGGCCAACTATCATGTAGAATGTGGTGGTTTTGCCTGCTCCGTTTGGGCCAAGTAGTCCTACTACTTCGCCTTCAGCAACCTCCAGGCTAACCCCATCTACCACGCGTTTGCCGCCCCGGTATACCTTCACAAGTTCATTTGCAGTAATCTTCACAGCGTTCTGATGCCTCTATCATCCCTGGTAACCAGTGGTAAAACTACTTCTTGCCGCCAGCAGTGTTGAGATCTGTTTCCTTGGCTTTTGTTGGCTTTTGTTTCCGTATAGGTAGCAGCGTCAACTGTACCGGGCTTCTGCCTGCCGTAAACTCAAACCCTTCCACACCCCTGGAAAGGGTTGCCTTTAGCTTCTGATCATCCGGTGCATCAAGCGTACCGGGCTCCGCGAGTCGAGCACTATCGGTAATCACCAGGTGTATCGGGCCCGATAACTCCACATTCTGATCTTGGGTGGAACCAAACAGCAGGTCGGAAGCAGTGCCAACTGCCCGTACCATCGATTTTACGCCCGTGGAGCTATCCGGCTCTGCCAAATTGAAGCGTACTCCCGATGCGGCATGAACCATCCAGTCTTTCCCGTTTGTGCCCACTGCATAGCCCTCTATCGTTGCTGCGGCTATCTCGGCCGTTCGCTCTGCAGAGTTCTGAGCCACGGAACATATGAGGGCAGGGCCAGTGGCTTTGAAACCCTGTGTACCACCTAACACCGCCTGTTCAAAATGCACTGCACTCAGGTGGTTCGTTACCGTGGGTGTCACGTAGCGAGTAAGGGTGAGAGAGTTTGCTTCTGCTGCACCGGAAATATCAACTGTAGAGCTTTCGCCTCCAGAGGCTGCCATCCGATCGCAGAGCACCTCTACCTGCGTATCCCCTGCACCGCCCCGGGCGTTCAGGGTTGCAGCCACCTTATTTCGCAGCTCTAACCACGTCATATCACCGTTTAGGTGCATACTACCGCAGGTTCCGCTCATTGCGTTAGAAACTGGTTTACCGGCCTCGGTACTGCTCCACTCCATATGAAAGTGTGCCGGCCCGGTAATATCTGCTGTGGTAAGCTGCGCAGGTTGGCCGGCCAACACAAAGTCTACCCGGTGGCAGTTAAGGTGAGCGCTGGTGCCCTTAAGGTGGCCGATAGAAGTAAACTGTATGTCTTCTCCTGCAGCAAATCCGCCCTGTTCAGCATGATACTCTATCGTGCTAAAATGCGCGATTTCCAGATCGGTTACATCAAATTTGGCCGCTGCAACCTGCCCCTTCAGCGGCGATATGGCCCGCTTGAAAGGGAGAAATGCCCGGGAATTAGCCACAGCCACGCCCTGCGCACTCGCCTTCAGGGATATAAACGGTTCCCCAAAATTGGCTTCTGCATCCGTTGCTTTTAAGGACCCTGGTCCTTCTAAATGAGCGGCATCAAGAATAGTTAACAGGCATCCACCATGCATCTCTGCGCGCTGCGTAACGGCACTATAAATCACAGTTTCGGCCACGGCCGTTACGGTGCTGTTCTCTTTACCGGCCGTTATGGTGGTTGTAGAGAGGGCGGCCTTGCCCTCTGCACTAAACGCCTCTACCGATCCATCTATGTCTGAAAATGCACCGGCTATCTTGATGGCGGAGAGTGATGTCCGCTTTCCGCCAGTTCTGTCGTCTATTTCTACCAGCGCCGGGGCTCCATGCACCGTGGCAAATTTCCCGGGCTCATACATCAGCAAATCAAAGCCTGTTAGGCGTATATCTCGTTCTGGACGCGTAACACCCGCAGCCTTTGCCAGAGCTGGAGATATGCCAGTTGGTATCTCTGCAATTGCGTTCCCTGCCGAACCTTGTAAAGTAATTTTAGTAGATTCTGCCGAAAGCTGTACATCCAATGAGCTGCCAATCATCGATGCCGGTTTGTGCAGCATATCCGGCGCATCAAAAGTTGCAGTTACGGTGGTGAAGTGCAGATCCATGGAAGTGCGCTTGTTTATAGCTGGCATCAAATCTGCCAGTAGCGTCGCACACTCGGCTGTTACCACTCTCGGTATTCGGTATTTATTGTTTGAGAACGTCGAATACCGTGTATGAACGTTACCATTTTGCTGCAATTGCCGCAGTTCATGTGTACGGTTGTCGAAATAGCACAGTATTTCGTTTGATGAGGATATACAGGTTTCGCCCTGAGAGCCATGGTAATTTAACGTAGAGCCCGGGCCAGTAAAGCGGATTGCACCGGCGCCACCTGCATTGTATGCCAGATTGCTATAACCAGACACGCTGACAGAGCCCTTATTCCCTGGAAGGCTTTCGATTTGAAACACGTTGGCATCTGCAGTTCCGGTGGCGCTTAACTCCGCTCGGCCCGTGTGAAAATCAATGTTTGCATCCCCGGTTCGTACATGGTATTTCTGTTTCTCGGTGGCTCTTGCGTTAACCGCTTGCTGTACATTTAGCGCAGCGTTGCCTGCAATGTGTAAAACCTTTGCTTCCAGGTCTACACTGGCCGAGAGTGAACTTGTACTTGCCGTAGGTTCCAAATTGCCATCTGGATTACGCAGACTGAGCTCGGTGGTTATGGCTCCCTCAGACTTTATCTGCCTGAGGCCAGAACCGTCCGGCGAGAAACTGCCTGAAATACGCTCAGATTTAAGTGCAACCTGTGGGCCGTCTGGCACATCTTCAGCGGTAACAGTAATCGGGACCCTGCCATTCGACCGTATGTCTAACAGGCTGCCTGCCTGAAACTCGCCAGAACGGTAGTGCTCAATCTGAATGTGAGTGGATTTGGCACCCTCTGCGCTTACTGAACCTCTACCCTTGGAGCGAGAAAGCACAATCTTGTGAGTGCCATCGCTCTGCAAAGTTATCCGGCTCGGCTTGTAATCCAGTTCAACACGGGCCGAAGATGCCTGGATGTTGGCTGGCAGCGGAAGTTTTTCAGAATCAGAAGCGACAATAGTTACGTTGCCCGTGAGTGTGAGAATATTAGAGCTACGGTGATATTCTGCCCGCCCAGCGCGCCCACTAGCTTTACGTATGGCTCCAGTTTCTGGATCCTTCTGCTCAGATTGAAAATTAACCGGCCCAAGAAAAACGATGGAGCCAGCGCTCAATTTGCCCTCTGGCTGGCCCGTAATATCTGGAGATTCAACAATGAGGCGTGCTTTTGATTCGGGATCGATGGCTGTAAGGCGTGTATGCTGGCCAACAATGCGGAACCCACGAGAGTGCTGGGAAGCCCGGCTCGAGTCGAAATCCTCAATGGTGAGGTTGTCTATCACAATCGAGCGACCGTGGGCATGCATAGGCTTATCCTGGCTATGCACACGGGTGCTCGCAGCAAAAAGGCAGCCAAACGTGCATATTGCCGCGGCGGCCGGAATTGGCCATATAACCGGGCGATTACTCATTTCGAATCTCTTTCAGTTTCGTATCGAAGTACAGCCTGTCTCCGGTAGTCGAGCGTATACCGCCTTCATGGGTGCGCATTACTGCTCTGGCATGCCCCTCAGCAACAAGCTCGTTGTGTGCGGCGTTCCAGTAAAGCTTGTCTGACGTAACCACCGTATCCGGTGGGTCTGTGAGAGAGGTTACAGTAACTCCCCCTTCGGCAATGAGAGTTTTCTGTTTCTGATTTGCCGATGCAATTGGGGCGGTTATTGTGGCCGTGTGCAACCCTTCGTGGTACAACTGCGCTCGTACGCCTTTAAGTTGTACTGTAAGGTCATGCGGATCGCGTACCTCGCCAGTATCGGCCTTTGCCTGCAGAACAATTTCAAGTGGACCCGATCCATGCTGTCCTCTGGATTGGATTTTGATATTCCAACCCGTGCCAGAAAGCACGCCGGGTACCTCTTTGCGCTCTCTTGCAGCCTTCTCTTCCGCAGTGGGCTCGCGCTTTTGCGGTGGACGCGACTTTCCGCAGCCGCATAGCAGAAGCAAGCAGATGCCCGCAGCTGCTATAGAGCGATAAGCAACTCTCGAAACAGGATGGTGTTGATTGCAAAAGGAAGGCATGTTATGCTGGCTATTTCTCTGGCTGATCTGCGAGTTGCAGTGAGATAACCGAGGGTGATTCCAGTTTCCTGCGCAACTGCCCGCAGGCCGCAGACACCTCGTGCCCACGTGTCATTCGCTGCGTTGCTACCCTGCCCAGGCGCTCTAGTTCAGCGCGAAATTCTGTTATAGAATCACGCGTTGGCCGTGAAAAGCCCTGCTTGGTGGCAACGTAATTGAAAGGTATCAGATTAACGTTGCCCTGCAACCGGTATCTATTGAGCAGCCTTGCAAGGGCACCCGCCTGCTCTACAGAATCGTTTACGCCCCCGATAAGTAGGTACTCAAACGTGAGGTCGCGCTGTGTGCGCTGAGAGTACTCTCGGCACGCCTCGAGTATTTCAGCTATCTTCCACTTTCGGCCCGTGGGAATTAGCCGACTGCGCGTGTCATCGTCCGGAGCATGAAGCGATAGTGCCAGCGTAATAGGCATCTTTTCTCGGGCAAGGGCCAGAATTCCCGGCACAACACCCACAGTAGAAACAGTAATGTGTCGGTAAGAAAGCCCGATTTCGTCGCCCAGCAGGCGCATACTCTGAATTACGTTGTCGTAGTTCCAAAGCGGCTCACCCATTCCCATGTACACCACATGAGAAATACGCCTTTCACTCTCGGCTTGCATGCGCAAATACTGCCCAACAATTTCGCCCGGAGTAAGATTGCGTGCCAGGCCACTCAGTGCCGTAGCACAAAACGTACAGCCTGCAGCACAGCCTATCTGGCTGGAAAGGCATGCCGAAACGCGCTCCTGATAAGGGAGATATACGCTTTCTATCGTTAGGCCATCGTCACAACGCAGCAGATATTTAACGGTTCCATCTTTTGCAGCATCCCTGTGCACTGGCTCCGGTATTCCCACGCTGTACTCTGCGGCCATTTGGGTGCGTAGTGCAGCAGGTAGGTCGGTCATGGCATCAATGGAAGATGCGCCTTTTTTATATAACCACGCGGATATCTGTTTTCCTCGGAAGGATTGAGTGCCAAGCGATGCAGCTACGGCCTCCAGTTCACGCGTTGTTTTACCGATAAGTGTTTCCATAGGGGTGAGTTCTGCGGTACGGTAGGTTCTGTTTTCGTTGATTCACAGTTCAGCGGCTGATGGCACATTATGCCACCAGCCGCCGAATTCTGCCTGAATTTGTTAAATTCGTACCCTATTTGGGCCTAATAGCAGGTGGCCGAACAGGTGCCGCTGGCACAGCCGGCCTAACAGTTACAGAAGCTGGATCTGCTATAGGATAAGAGCCCCCATCATCGGCGGCAGCATTGCGAGAACCTATGCCACCATTGGCCGTAATTATCTGTGCCGCCATCAGGGTTTGAACCACCCGCAGTACATCTTCAGAGCCGCCGGCAACTGCACTTGTGCCGCCTGTGCCGCCGCTTGCAAAGTTCACAAAAGATCCGTTCGCGAGCGCCGCAGCCACTTCTTTGGTAAGGGCCGGGGCAAGCTCTAGTCGGCGCAGATCCAGATAAGCCTGTCCAGCCTCTACAAGTGCCTCGGCCTTTTTGCGGATTGCATCGGCTTCGGCTTCAGCAATGGCCCGGATGCGTGCAGCCTGGGCACGTCCTTCTGCCTCTTGCTGAATAACGTTCTGATCTGCATCGGCCTGTGCCTGAGTAATCTGCGTGGCCGTAAGTTCTGCCTCACGCTGCTGCCTCACCGCCGCCTGCTTTTCAGCTTCTGCGCGGGCAATGGCTGCTCCGTTAGAAGCAATCTGCATGTTAAGGGCCTTCTCCTGGTCGTTAACCTTTTGCTGGGCCTCTAACTGTGCAATCCTCGAACGTTGCTCTTCCTGTGCTTGCACAACATCTGCGCTTGCTTTGGCGCGCGCCGCAGATTCTCGGCGTCGCGCTTCAGCCACTTCGCTAAGAACCGCTTTAATGTTAAGGCTGTTGAAGGCGAGGCCAAGATCCAGAAGCTCACGAGAACAGGCATCTTTAATGATTACAGCCAGTTCGTCATCTTCTGTTTGCAACGGAAATGCGTGTATCGTGCCATCCGGGCCGGGGCGCGGTGCCACTGCAGATGGCGAGCGCGCATTAAACAACTGATCGTGTTTCAGCAGGTTGATAGCGCGCCTGCCAGCGGATGAAAGCACATCTGTTAGGGTGGAAAGCTGATCCATGCTTGGCTTCGAAAAGAACTTGTTGGCAGCGGTATTCACCATAGAGTCGCTCTCACCAACAGATACGATTGCCGATGCGCGCACGGTAACTTTAACCGGGGCAGATTTTCCGTTGGCGTCCACGTCAGCGGTTTGATCTGTGATTTCAATGTCGACATTTATAGCGCTTGCCGGAATTACCCGCGTAGAGGTCATTAGCGGGATAACCCACGCCTTACACGGTCCCCTGTATACACGCAGGCCTTTTTGGCCCCAGCTTACAAGCCGAATTTCGCCGGCCTCCACGGTACGATAAAATGCACTTGCAATGGCTGGAATGATTACTACAACTGCGATGAACCCAACGAGGGCCAGTATCCATGTAGGTGCTGAAGAGTCCAAGGTATCCTCCTGAACCGAAGAACAACCGGTGTATTAGGTGTTTTCTTTCTTCGAAAACAAACCCGTATCGAATTATCTTGTAGAAGGCACCCACTGCACGGGCCGGCAATGGTGCCCACTCACACTCTGAGTTATCGCCAACACACTTTTGTCATGTCAGCGGATACTCACAACAACTGTCTCCTTTTCGGCATCTACCTGCTCAACTGTGAGCCTATCGCCAACGGCGATCTTTTCGGCAGCCTGATCTGGTGGCAGCGCTGCACAAAACTGTACTTCGCGCCCATCCCGTTCAACGGAGACAATTCCCTTACCGTTTCGAAAGGGCGTAACGGCAACCGCAGTGTGTGTGGTTAACGCCTCAAGTGGAGAGCTCGGGATACCCTCAAACTGCATCATCGAGTTCCATAAAGGAGTAAACACAAACTTTTCGATGGCTAACGCGGGAATAAGAGCAAGCAGAGCAGCAATACCAGAGGTTAGGTGCATAGATTTCTGCAATCCGAACCCAATAGCACCGCTCATAGTCATCAGACTGAAAATTATTCGGGGAGAGGGTATCCACCTCAGAAGCGATAGCCCCGAAGATGCAATGGAATCTACAGTATCGCCGGGCGCGTGAACGCCATGCACATGGTGCATTCCGCCAAGCGGAGCGTGCGTGTGCAGTGCTCCGTGTGCCATTCCGCCGTGTCCATGGTGGCTCAGGCCCGGAATAGCCATAAGCACCAGGCCAATAAGGCCAATTATCATTAGCAGGATCAATGCAGACATCAGGTGTTCCTGTATCTCATGTAGTTACCTGCAGCTGTTGCCGGTTGGCTGCCAACCAATGGGAGGCAGCCAACCCACAAACATAGGAGCATGCTATTAAAGCGCACGCACCGCAGCAGCGATGTGTGCTGCGTTGATGCCAGCCTCTTCAAGCAGCTCTTCTGGTTTGCCACAGGTAGGCATGTTTTGCACCGCAAGGCGAGTAACGTTCGGATGCACGGTGCCCGCACCTCCGAAAACCTCCAGAACGGCGTCTCCAAGTCCGCCTTCGGGCCAGTGATCTTCCACAACTATAAGGTTGCCACCGCACTCTTCGGCCGCTTTTCGCACGGTAGCTGCATCTATCGGCTTAACCGAGTACAGGTCGATGATGCGTACATTAATGCCTTCAGCTGCCAGAACATCGGCTGCTTTCAGCGATTCGTGCAACGTGATACCGGCTGCAATAAGGCATGCAACATCGCTATCTGAGCTTCGAAGTACCTTGCTGCCCCCAATGGGGAAGCTCTCGTCCGGGCCGTAAAGCACGGGCGTCTTCTCACGCGTTGTACGCATGTATACAACACCCTTACGGGTAACCATCTGTGCGGTAAGGTGGATGGTAGTGGTGGCGCAAGAGGGGTAAAGAACCGTGCTGCCATGTACTGCGCGTATCATCGCAAGGTCTTCCAGTGCCATCTGTGAGGCACCGTCCTCGCCAATAGATACGCCAGCGTGGGAACCTACCAGGCGAATATCTGCCTGAGATATGGCCGCCATTCGGATCTGATCATACGCTCGGCTGAAGAACGCAGCAAATGTTGACGCAAAAGGAACCTTGCCCAGTGCCTGCACACCAACGGCTGCGCTTACAAGCTGCTGCTCGGCAATGTAGCTTTCGAAGAAGCGCTCTGGAAACACCTTCTTGAACTTGTCGGAGTAAGTTGAGTTGCTAACTTCACCATCCAGCACAACCACTTCTGGCCTAACCGCTCCAAGCTCTTTCAGGGCATCGCCGTAAGCTTCTCGGGTGGCCACCTTGGTGCCCAGCTCATAAGTAGGCGGAACAAACTTGCCTGGTGCCCCTGTTTCGGCAACCTTGCCTGGCCGCGGCGGATGGGGCTTTGCGATAATATCGCATGCCGGGTTGCCGAGCTCTGCAAGCGCTTTCTCAGCATCGGCTGGAGATAGCGCTTTACCGTGCCAGTTATCGTGATCTGCCAGGAAGGAAACGCCTGCGCCCTTCTTGGTTTTCGCAACAATAACAACCGGCTTGTCACTCTCAACAGCCTCTGCAAAGGCCGCATCAACAGCCTCTACATCCTGGCCATCAATCTCAATGGCATGCCAGCCGAATGCGCGAGCGCGCTCTGCATAAACCTCACTGTGCCACTCGAGCATAGTTGGGCCGCGCTGGCCAAGTCGGTTCATATCAATGATGGCTATAACATTGTTCAGGCCATAGTGCCCACCAAGCTCAAGAGCTTCGTAAACGGAGCCTTCTGCCATCTCACTGTCGCCTAGCAAAACCCAAACCTTGAACGGAACCTTATCCAGGTACTTGCCGGCCCATGCCATGCCTATGCCGGTGGGCAGGCCCTGTCCAAGCGATCCCGTAGCCACATCTACCCAGGGAAGAATGGGAGTTGGGTGGCCCTGAATTCGGCTGCCAAATTTGCGCAACGTAAGCATTTCGGCGTCTGTAATGGCGCCAGCAGCTTTGTAAACCGCGTACAGCAGGGGAGCAGCATGCCCCTTGGAGAAGATCAATCGATCGTTCAGCAAGCTCTCTGGCGCATCGAAATCGTAATGCAGGTACTTAGAAAGCAACACTGCAAGAATATCCGCCGCAGACATACTGGACGTGGGATGACCCGATCCTGCCGCCGTTGTTGATCGGATGCTGTCTGCTCGCAGCTGTGCGGCCAGCGCCTTCCAGGCCTCTACCGGGGGTGTCATCGTAAAGCTATCTCCTTGGGTCTCGTATATTAATTGTTGAATGCTACCATTACGGGCAGTCTACATCCGCCTCATTGTAGCAGATACCTGCCATAGCGGGAAGGGATTCTGCGCAAATGCAGGGTGCGTGTTTTGCGCAACCTGCCGCTGCCATACACAGGCCGAGAATCTACCGTACGGTATACTTTCATTTGCCGCCATAAAAAATTAAACTCGCTTACTTAGTGGTCGGCCGCCTGAAATCGAGGTACCTTGCTGCATTCCGAGCCTGTTTCCGGGCAGTCTAAGCTTCTCATCATATGCTGTCTGGCAGTTAATGCTGTATATGGCGCTTATTTGGCTTCCATTGGCGTTTTGCTTCCTCAGCTTGGCGCAGCATTCAAGTTAAATACGGCCGGACAAGGGCAGTTAATGTCTGCTGGCTTCGCTGGCTGCGTAGTTGGAGTGCTGGTAAGCGGTCCTCTTTCGGACAAAGCTGGCAGAAGAGTTGTAGTGCTAGGCTGCGGTGTCATATTTTGCGCTGGGTTAACGGGCCTGGGCCTTGCACACTCATTAACGGCAGCGTTGCTTTGTGCACCGTTGGCAGGGGCAGGAAGTGCGGGCATGCAAGCCGCTTCTGGCGCCTTTTCTGCAGATTTACTTCCGCGGTTTAAGGCTCAAATACTCAATCTATGCCAGGTGGCGTTTGCCGCAGGTGCCGTAATCGGCCCGCTTTGCGCCGCGCACTACATCAATGGCGCACTCGCTGCAAGCTCCTGGCGAGGCGTGTATTTAACATTTGCTGCCGCCATAACCGTGCTGTTTGTGCTGTTTGCAGTGCTGCGTGGTGGTGCATCCGCTGCACATTCGGCATCAACCAACCGTTCTCACAACGCCTCATCACCCGCAACTGCCGCTTCACCGTCAACTCTGCAAGGGCTGCTTATCTCTCCGGCTTTTCTCGCGCTGTGTACCGCACAGCTTTTTTATGCAGGCGCCGAAGTGGGCTATTTCGAGTGGATGCCCACATATATACGGTATCGGGCACCACACGCTGGCACTCTTGCAACTGGCTGTGTTAGCCTTTTTTGGTTCGGAATGACGCTTGGCAGAATGATCATGGCCCCGTTGCTTATGCGCTTTCGCCCGCTGCCGCTGGGCAGTTTATTGGCAATATGTGGCGGTGCTGCCGCCCTGGCTACATTGGCGGCAGATAGCGGCAGGGCACTCGGTACATGTATTCTGCTTGTTGGCCTCTTCTTTGGTGGGGTTTACTCATCTATACTGGTAGAGTCTGGCTTTCGATTTCCCGGCGCCCTGGGCGCAGCCATTGGCGGCATTGCCGCTGCAAGCAGTTGTGGCACCAGTACCATCCCATGGGCAGTAGGCGCTGTTGCAGCATCTCCGGCTGGCTGGCACGCCGGGCTTATGCTCATTCCTATTAGCGCTGCCATATCGGCAGCAGTGCTACTTGCATTGCATCTTCACGGCAGAAACCACAGCCTGCCCACACGTTTGTAAGGAGATAACTATGCCTCGGTGGCTGGGCCTGGATGTAGGCGAAAAAACTATTGGCATTGCTGTAAGCGATGAACTGGGGAAGATGGCTTTTCCAGGCACTACCCTGATTCGCGCAGAAGGGTGGCGCAAAGATATGGCCGCTCTCAGGGAGTTGATTGCAGCAAAGGAGATTTCTGCAATTGTTATTGGCCTGCCGCTGATGATGGATGGTACACATGGTATTCAGGCAGAAAAAGCCCGAGATTTTGCCACAAAGCTGCGCGGCAGTGTGCGCATACCCATCGTCTTTCAAGATGAGAGGCTATCCACCAGAGAGGCCGATAGGCTGCTTATGCAGGCAAATCGAAACCGCATTGAGCGTAAACGCGTGGTAGACTCTGTTGCCGCTTGCCTTATTCTTCAAGCCTACCTGGACCATAAGGATGAGCAAGAAGATACCGAGCGTTTGGATGCGCAACAACCAATTACGGATTGATGGGATAACACTTCTTGGCAGTGAAGAAACGAAAAACTTCTGATAATCAGGGATCGGAAAACCGCCTCAGAACCCGGGAGATTGCCCGCCGCCGCACGCTGTGGCGCAGATTACTCCTGTTTGTAGGTCTGCCCATTCTGGCATTTGCAGCCTTAATCTACACGCAGTGGCGCCCGGTTCAAACTCCGGCCTCCCCAATTCGCCTGCGCATCCGTGGGCACAGCGGCCTGCTCTCCGTTGGCAAAACCCTCCAGGAAAATGGGGTGGTGCGCAGCGGAGTCGCTTTTGCGGTGGCCGCTCGCCTTTCGGGCAAGGCATCAGAATTAAAAGCTGGGAATTACAAGTTTTCAGGAGATTTAACCCTGGAGCGTGTAATAGAACGTTTGGCGCAGGGGCCAAACGATTCTGCCGCAGATAGGCTTCATGTAACTATCCCAGAAGGATATACCGTGGATCAAATTGCAAAAACCCTGGAAGCACGGGGCATAGTTAACGCGAAAGAGTTTCTAGATTTTGTAACCAACCCCAATGCCTACGAGTTGTTGCCAGTAGATTTCCCCCTTCCAAAGCATTCGCTGGAGGGTTACCTCTTTCCAGATACCTACGATTTTCTTCCGAAGCAAACACCAATGCAGGTGGCTGCGGCAATGCTGAACAACTTCAGCAGAAGGTTCTACCGGGATAATAAGTCCGCCATTGAGGCTTCACGCGGCGGCTTAGAAGCGGTGGTTATCAAGGCGTCGCTGGTAGAGAAAGAGGCGCGTATTGATCCAGATAGGCCACGAATCGCAGGAGTAATTGAAAATCGGTTATCGAAAAGCATGAAGCTGCAGATCGATGCCACGGTGCTCTATGGCAGAAGCCATAAAACACGTATCATGGATGGTGACCTGAAGCGGGAAAGCCCGTATAATACCTATCTGCATGATGGTCTGCCCATTGGGGCAATTGGCTGCCCCGGGCTTCCATCTCTCAACGCAGCGCTTCATCCAGAAACCAACAACTATCTGTACTACGTGGCCCGCCCCACTGGTGCACATATCTTTTCCACCACTTTCGCCCAGCATCAGGCAGCCATAGCTCGGGCACGGTCTGAAGAAAAGCAGCGACCTCGCCGATCCCGAACCGGTACTGCTGCCAGTGATTAGCCCCAAATCCGCCCGGCGTACGGGCTTTTAGAGCCTAACCTAAATGAAACCTTCAAATAAAAACCAGTCAGAAAAAGGAATCGCTTCTCCGCTACCTGCTCGTCCCGGGTGGCTCATCTTCTGCCCACACCGCAACGTCTCCAGCGTAATAGATGTTACTGTGCCGCATCTAATAGAAATGGGCATCCGTGCAGTTATCCTGGATCTGGATAACACACTCGTAAAATGGCATCAAGAAGAGATTGATGAAGATATCATGGTTTGGCTGCAGGCTCTTCAGCAAGAGAAGATGGAACTGTGCATCCTCTCTAACTCGGTACTAAGCCGCAGGTCGGAACGCATTGCAGGCCGCCTGGGATGCCATTTTGTGCGGCAGGCAAAAAAACCCGGCAAGCAGGGCTTTCAAAAGTGCCTGGAACTGATGCACACCACCGCAAGAGAAACAGCCATTGTTGGCGATCAAATGTTTACGGATATTCTCGGCGGTAATCGCGTGGGAATCTACACCATTATGGTAACCCCGCTTCAGAAGCATGAATTTGCCTACACCCGGTACGTAAGTCGCCCGCCAGAAAAGGTACTAATGCGCTACTTCAAACGCAAGGGCCACCTCTAAGCCGCCTGATTCCGTAGGCAATCTCAGGTGGATTCCCGCGGTGTAGAAATCTCCACAGCAGCAGCGGAACATAAAGAGTTAACATGTCGTCTCAAATCCAGACGCACTCCAACTTAATACCAGGCCCGCCACCATTAACGGGCAAAACGCACGTTGTTGGCGTATTCGGACATCCCGTTGGGCACAGCCGATCTCCGGCTATGCACAATGCAGCCTTTGCCGCACTCGGCCTGCCATATGTGTATGTGCCGTTTCCAGTTGCACCAGAATCGCTGGAGGTGGCGCTTCGTGCTCTACCGAATTTGGGAATAGTTGGGGTTAACCTCACTATCCCGCACAAAGAAGCCGCAGTAGGGCTCATGGATGTGGTTACTGAGAGGGCGCGGGAAGTAGGGGCGGTGAACACCGTTCATTGCACCGAAGCGGGCCTTATCGGTGATAACACCGATGGCTATGGCTTTAGTGCTCCCCTGACAGAAGCCGGGTTTCAATTTCAAAATGCACATGTGCTGATACTGGGCGCGGGCGGAGCGGCCCGATCAGCAGTTTTCCAACTGGCACGCAGCGGCTCCTTAACCGCTATCCTCAACCGCAATGTTGCCAGGGCAGAGGCCCTCGCCAGCGCCGTGGACGCCTGTGGATACCGCAGGCCAACAGTGTTACAGCCAGAAGATAGCTCTGCACTCGCAGAGTGGGCAGCAAATTCCGGGCTAATAGTTAACACTACAAGCCTGGGAATGCACCCTGAAATTCAGGGCATGCCCAACCTGCCATTAGAGCATCTGAGGCCGTCTCAGATAGTATATGATATGGTTTACAATCCGCCAATAACCCGGCTCCTACGTGAGTCGGCACTGCGCGGATGCACAGTGATGAACGGCGTTAAAATGCTCGTTTATCAGGGGGCCGCCTCGTTCGAACGTTGGACAGGTGTTCGGCCTCCCACAGACATCATGGAACAAGCGGTAATGGATGGGCTGCACTAACCGAAGTCTCGGGTGGGCGCTGAATCCATGCTTGCGTGTTTCCGTGCCGTATGATATAATCGGGCGATTACCCGGCAGGGTTTGCGTCTGATTCACGGCGTAAATCCGGTCAGAACCAGTCGGCAGAGAGCGCAGAGGTGGGGGAAACTCATGGTAATGGCACGCAAGAGTCTTGGCGACTACATGGTAGAAAAGGGTTACGCCTCGGCTAATGAGATCGAGGAAGCCCGGAAAGCACAGGCCACTACAAAAGGCGACCTGGCTAAAATCCTGGTCGACCTCGGCTTGAATCCGAAGCATGTTTATGAAGCCAAGGCACATGAGATGGGTGTTGGTTACGTTGATCTTTCGGTGTATAAGCCGGAAGCCAGCGCGGTTAACATCGTGCCTCAGCATGTGGCCAAACGGCACAATGTTTTGCCGTTGAAAAAAGACGGCACGTTCCTGTACGTCGCAATGGCCGATCCTAACAACATCACTGCCGCCGACGACCTCCGCCTGGTATCCCGCTGTTCTATCCGTGGAGTGCTTGCCTCTCCACTGGATATTGAAGAGGCGATTGGTAAGCTCTACGGCAGCGCCACGGTTGATGGTGCCGCACCCGGCACCGGCGCCCCCGCAAAGGGCGGTATGAACCCCATGCGCGGCAACGAACTGGTGGATGAAGATTCCCAGTCTGCAATGAAACTCGCCATGGCACAGTACTCCGCCAAGGCAGAAGTTTCGGATAGCGAAGATGTGGATGATGGCGTAAAGGCATCGGAAGATGCGCCTATCGTCCGCCTCGCAAACACCATTATCCAGCAAGCAATTAAAGAGCGCGCATCTGATATCCATATCGAACCAGATCGCCGCGCTGTACGCGTCCGGTACCGCATCGATGGTGTTCTGCATGAAACAATGACCATGCCGAACTACATTAAGATGCCGCTTACCGCACGTTACAAAATCATGTCGGAAATGAACATCGCAGAACGCCGCGTTCCGCAAGACGGACGTATTGCGATTAAGTACGACGGTAAAGATTACGACCTTCGAGTATCCTGCCTTCCCAACCTCCACGGCGAGAAGATCGTTATGCGAATTCTCGATAAGGGAAGCGTTATGATCGGTTTGAACAAACTCGGGTTTACCGATGAAGTTCGAATGCAGATAGAAGAACTTTCTCAACAGCCGAACGGTATGCTCCTATCCACTGGCCCAACCGGCTCCGGTAAAACCACCACCCAGTACTCGCTCCTCAACAAACTGAACGATATCGAAAAGAACATCGTTACAGTTGAAGATCCGTGCGAGTACCAGTTGAGCGGTATCACGCAGGTGCAGGTTAACAAGAAAGCTGGCCTCACATTCTCCAGTGCTCTCCGATCCTTCCTACGGCAGGACCCGGATATCATCATGGTTGGAGAAATGAGAGACCTGGAAACAGCAGAAATCGCTGTTGAATCAGCCCTTACAGGCCACCTTGTGCTCTCCACCCTGCATACCAACGATGCTCCATCCGCAACTATCCGACTTATTGATATGGGAGTTGAACCCTTCCTTATCGCTGCAACGCTCGTCGGTATCGTTGCTCAGCGCCTTGGCCGAAAGATCTGCTCAAACTGCAAAGAGGCCTATGAAGTGCCCGCAATTGATCTTAAACGCTTCGGTATGGAGATTGAAGATCCGCAGCAGATGGTGCAGTTGTGGCGAGGCCGTGGCTGCGAAATCTGCAGGCATACAGGCTATAAGGGCCGCATTGGCTTCTACGAACTGATGCGAATGAACGGGGAAATGGCCGAAATGGTTGTCCACCGCTCACCGCTTACCGAACTAAAGGCTGCCGCCAAAGCAAACGGAATGCACGAGCTGAGGGAAGATGGCCTGCTGAAAGTTCTTGCCGGACTTACCACTCCTGAAGAGGTTATGCGCGTTGTCTTCACCGCAGGGTACTGATCCAGCTATCAGCTCTGCTATCGCGTTATGATTTGCAGTCAAAGAAATGGGCTCCGCGCCTCGAGACAATATTCACCTCGCAGGCGCGAAGCCGTTAATATGGGGAGATGTTAGATGTCGAATAACCAGTTTCCGAATACGCCGGGCGTACCGCCCATACCCGGCGCGGCCCCTGGAAATCAGCCCTATAACCCGCTGGCTCCACAACAGCCCACTGCCTACAACCCGCTTGCACAACAGGGGCAGGTTCCAACACAGGCTGTACCGACCGCATCGGCCCGACCGCTTCCGCTGGACGATGCCCATATCGATGACCTGCTCCGCGCAATGGTTGATAAGGGCTCTTCCGACCTTCATATCGCAGTAGGCATACCGCCAATCATCCGTGTCGATGGTGCTCTGGTACCAATGCCGTGGGAAAAGATGTCGCCGCAGCACACACAGCGCCTCATCTACGATATCCTTACGGACGATCAGATTCAGCGATTTGAAACCGATCTTGAACTCGACTTCTCCTACCAGCTCGCACGCATTGCCCGCTTCCGCGTTAACGTATTCCGCGATAAAGGCAACTGCGCAATGGCCTTCCGCCAGATCCCGCAGAAGATACCTACTCTGCAGCAACTGGGACTCCCGGGAATTCTGGAAGAACTTACCAAGCTCCCTCGCGGCCTTGTTCTCGTTACAGGCCCTACAGGATCCGGAAAATCTACTACTCTCGCGGCGATGATCAACCGAATTAACTCGGAAGAAAGCAAGCACATCATCACCATCGAGGACCCAATTGAATACCTGCACAACCACAAGTTCAGCATCATCAACCAACGTGAAGTTGGGCAGGATACCAAGGAGTTCCGAAACGCACTACGCGCCTCCCTCCGAGAAGATCCTGATGTAATCCTCGTTGGTGAAATGCGAGACCTCGAAACCATGCAGATGGCAGTTTCTGCTGCAGAAACCGGCCACCTTGTTTTCGCAACACTCCATACCAACTCGGCAGCTACCTCGGTTGAACGTATCGTAGACTCGTTCCCGGGTGGTCAGCAGGAACAGGTGCGATTGCAGCTCTCCAATAACCTGCAGGCAATTCTCTGCCAGCAGCTAATCCCGCGCGCCAATCAACCAGGCCGCGTTTGCTGCCTTGAAATCATGCGCGCCTCCCCTGCAATCCGTAACCTGATTCGTGAAGCCAAGGCGCACCAAATCACATCCATGATCCAGACAAGTGCCAGCATGGGCATGACAACCATGGATCAGAGCCTGCGCGATCTTTATGTACGGGGCACCATTTCGTACGAAGAGGCCATCACCCGAGCGCAGAACCCACCAGAACTTGAGAAGATGATCAAGACGGCAACCATGCCGCAACCCGGTCAGCCCGGATACCAGCGCTAAGTAGTTCGTTTCCGTTCTGGAGGAACCAGAAATGCCCGTATACCAGTACACAGTACGCGATAGCACCGGAGCCGTGAGAACGGGAACTTCCGAGGCTGAAAATCAGGACATACTAAAGAAACGCCTTCAGGAGCAGGGCTTCTCCGTTAGTGACCTTAAACAGGCCGCTGGTGGTAAGAAGAAAAGCGCCGGGGCTGGCTTTGGGCGCGTTAAGCTCAAAGACCTTTCCATCTTCTGCCGACAGTTCTCTACCATGATCGACGCGGGCGTATCCCTTGTACGCTCGCTGGACGTTCTCGGAGAACAAACTCAAAACCCGAAACTCAAACGCATCCTGCGTGAAATTCAGGTGGAAGTAGAAAGCGGCCAAACGCTTTCAAAATCCATGCAGAAATACCCAAAAGTCTTCAATAACCTGTTTATCGGTTTGATCCGAGCAGGCGAAGTCGGTGGTGTACTTGAAGAATCACTGCAGCGCCTTTCCCACTTCCTGGAAAAGGATATGGAACTTCGCCGCAAGGTTAAAGCGGCGCTTACCTATCCTACCATCGTTGTGGTTGTAGCTATCCTCATCGTTCTCGGTCTCTGTACATTTATCGTTCCGAAGTTTATTGAACTCTTCAAAGACCTCGGCGTTAAAGACCTCCCGATGATGACGCAGATGCTCGTAGACTTCAGCGACTTCTTGAAGACCAAGTGGTATATCGGTATCGGTATCGTTGCTCTGCTCTGGGTTAGCATCAAATACGCAGGTACTACCAAGCTTGGCCGCCGAGTTATCGATCGCCTCAAGCTGAAAGTTCCGGTATTCGGCAAGCTCGGCCATAAAATCTGCCTGGCGCGCTTCTCGCGAACTCTCTCTACTCTGCTCGTATCGGGCGTCCCGATTCTTCAAGCGTTGGAAACCGTTGCCGGTACCGTTGGTAACGAAATCATTGCAGAAGCAATCATGAACGCCAGAGCAAGAATTCGAGAAGGAGACCGCGTTAACGAACCGCTGGAAAAGAGCAAAATGTTCCCGCCCATGGTTGTTCACATGATCTCTATCGGTGAAGAATCTGGAGCTCTGGATCAGATGCTCTCCAAAATTGCAGAGTTCTACGAGGGCGAAGTGGAGTCCACACTCCAGTCCCTTACCTCGGCAATCGAACCCGTTATGATCGTTTTCCTCGGTGTTTGCGTTGGGTTTATCGTTATCGCAATGTTCGCCCCGCTGCTGCAGGTTATTCAAAACCTCTCCGGCGGTAATGACGACGATACGAAATCCGGCGGAGCAACCAAAGAATAGGTCTGGAAGAAACTGGGCGGCTTTGCAGTTACATGCTCTGCCGCCCAATTACTCACCCATGAAGTCTGTCTCGACCTTATGACCGTACAAAACTGGTTCTGGAGCGTGACGACGTTCCTGCTGGGCATATGCATCGGCAGCTTCTTGAACGTCGTCATCTGGCGTCTGCCCCGTAATGGATCCCTCACGAAGCCGCAGTGGTCTTACTGCCCTTCGTGTGGACATCAGCTTTCAGCCCTGGATCTCTTCCCACTGCTGAGTTACCTCATCTGTGGAAGAAAGTGCCGATACTGTAAAAAGCCGATTTCATCACGGTATTTCTGGGTAGAGCTAATTACCGGCATCCTGTTTCTTGTGGTTTACCTTCGGTTTCGAGAAGAACCAGCAAATGCCATTGCGCTAACCGCGTTTATAGCACTGCTGGTGCCCATGTACTGCATAGATATGGAGCTGTTTGAAATACCGCCGCAGCTCAACATTCTTGCATTCATAGTGGCCTTCGCACGAGATATGTATGGATTTGCCACCCACGAACCTGGCCATGCGTTGCTGTACGGTTGGCTGCCCGCATCGCTTCTTGGAGGCGCGGCGGGTATTGCAGTGTTCGGTTCAGTGAGAGTTCTTGGCTGGGTGTGGAAAAGGCAAGAAGCCATGGGGCTGGGGGATGTGCTGCTGGCGCGTGCAATGGGCGCCATGCTAGTATCCATCACACCAGTCGGCATGTCGGTACTGCGCCTAATCCCAATATGGGCAATTCTATGTTGTGGATCTGGTGCAATTGTAGGCCCAGCAATGATTTATCTGCGTGGGAAACGGGCAAAATCAGCAAACGTACCGCAAGTTCAGCCTGAATCCGAAGGGGAGAGCACCCCGGAAGAAGAATCTAACTTGCTGATGGAGCTTCGCTGGATTGGGTATGTTCTCTGGTTTGAGGATATCCTGGATTACTTCCGAGATAAACTGGCAGCACGTCATGGTGTGGATGTCAAGCCAACCATAGATGAGGATGCCTGGGTACCGGCACCGTCTGCAATCCCATTCGGTCCGTTCATGGTGGTAGGGTTTCTTGCGGCGATGCTGGTTGGTGAGCCGTTTACCGCAATGTACCTCGCCTATGCATTTCCAAAACAGGTGGTACTTAGCCCCGGTAGCTAAACGCATCCGTCACAAACACGAGGTGCACAAACCGGTGGGAACATCACCGAACGTATGGCAGTCAAATCAGGCGTTCGAAGCTTGCATTAGTGCATGCTAACTCACGAGCTCGCGCCCGTTGGAAGGATGAATCAGGCCGATATGAAAACCAGAAGGATAACCGCGAGATCTGGCTTCTCACTCATCGAGCTACTTGTAGTTATAGCAATTATAGCTATTCTTGCGGCTATTCTTTTCCCCACTTTCAACCGCGCCCGCGAATCTGCCCGGCAGGGAACCTGCCTCACGCAGATGCATGAAATTGGTCAGGATCTGAAACTCTACTTCCTGGATAACCAGAAGTACCCGCCCATTCTGCTCTGCAACCCCTATGTAAACAACAACACGTTGTACAGTGGCTCCGGCACACCGTTGAGCGCTGGTGACGTATTGAATCGGCCATTCGCAACCGGGCAAAAGTACAACAAAGATGTCAGTATCTTCCAGTGCCCGGATAATGCCGCTAACAATAACCGTGCCGCAGTAACCAATGGAGCCGTCTATCCACCAGGTGTACCGCTAACAGGGGCAAGCCCGGCATGGTACTACACCTTTGATAGCTACGATACAGGGCCCCAGATCGATAAAACTGGCAACGCGGTTGCCGGAGTGCGCGAAATTCATTACGCATTGGATTGGACCGGAACAACCGGTGCCGCCGATGCGCCGAATCAGCTGAAGTACCCTAACCCGGACGAAAACAAGACCGTGGTTACATGGTGCTCGTACCATGCATCTGTTGCACATAGCGATCAACTCATGGTGTTGCTGCTGAATGGAACAACTAAGGCAACTCACTATTCAAAGTTTGTGTATCAGGATGCAACACATCCAAACGGGCCGCTCTACTTTAGCCCTTAGAATTCAACCCGGCGCATATTCGCCGATAAGAGGTGCTCGCTCAGCGAGTACACGGAGCTCCGAACAGTACTCTGCGCGCCAGGTATGCTGGCGGATATGGATGGAGACAAATATAATCATGGTCACCCGGCAGACTGCACGCAAAAACAGCGCGAAAGCCTTTACCCTGATTGAATTGCTCGTAGTTATTGCAATTATAGCGATACTGGCAGCAATTCTTTTCCCTGTTTTCGGCGTAGTGCGGGAGCAGGCCAGGCAAAGCAGCACAATGAGCAACCTGCACGCTGTGTACGTTGGTGCCCGCCTCTACTCTGAGGATGAAGGTCACTACCCGGCAACGTTGTTTCCTTTCGCTGAAACACCACTTGCGCCTAACTCCATTCCGGCCAACCGCCCGGCTCGAGGCTGTACACCTTCTGGCGGTGGATGTTCGCCATCCACCACAGATTCACCGATAGTGCCGTTCACAAGCGCTATCGGCGCGTACACTACCACCGTGGCAAGTTCTCCGGAACGCGGCTTCCTATTTCATGATCAGGTGAAAGATGCGACAGCCTTCACCTGCCCGGATAACGTAAATAAGCGCCCAACGGATGTAACCATTGCTTACTGGCCGATTAATTCGCAGGTCAGCATCTCCGCAGGCGGTACTGCCGCCAATCCAATCCCGGTAACCTGGGTGCCCGGCGTAGATCACAACATACCGGCTGGCCCATCCTCCTACGCTGGCACAGCCAAACTGTTCTATGTGATGGATAGCATGGATATTGGTCCAATGCTGAATCTGGATGGCAGTATTAACTATGCGCCAGGCAGCACTACACCACGCTACGAACTGCACTATAGCCCGGATTGGACCCACAACTTCGGCGTTGTTGCCGATGTGGATGCATCTAACAATCCATACGTAACGCAGCTCAAGTACGCTAATCCGCCAGCTGATAGAACCATTCTTACCTACATTACTCAGCACGTAGATACAGCCAAGAGCTCCAAAGTGCTCATTCTGCTGCTGAATGGTACAGCCCGCAAGATCGATAGCAAAGTGGCTGGCATGCAGCTTCCACTCGGTTACCTTCCGTAATCGCAAGCAGGCAATAGGCATGGAAACATGCCATTCCTAGTGCGGAACAATACGAAGAAACCTACGATCAAACAACGCAGATCGCTGAACAATGAATTCCCGGCTCAAGACCGCCGGCAATGCAAACTAAATGCCAGCGTACAGGCGGCGCACCTCAGTGCAGCCTGCAAGGGCACAGATGCAATGGATATGATGAACGCAAACCAGTTGAACAAAACCCGCCGAAAGGTGGAGCGCCGAGTGCACTCCGGCTTCTCGCTCGTCGAGATCATGGTTGTGCTTGTGGTGCTGCTCATTGGAATCCTGGCCATCGTGCGCCTGTTTCCTCCTGGCTTTCTGAGTATCGCAAGAACAGCCGAAGTAACCGCAGCAGAAGCCATCAACCGTCAGGTAACGGATAAGGCGCTGGCCGCAGAAAATGCCTCCGAAGCCATCGTCGCGCTGGATGCTGCCGGCAACCTGTCCAGCACAGTGCTTCCTTCGTTTAATGCAGATCTTGTAGCCACCGATCCAAGCCTGGCTGGTAAAGATCCGTGGTACTTCTCAAACATTAACCCGTATCGCTTTGTCATGGGCGAGTCGTTCCGTATTCCAATTGCTTCCGGTACTACCGGCCAGGGATACGGCGGAATTCATCCGCTAGAATACGGACCAGTCGAAAACACGTTTACTGGCACAACGGATAGTCTGCTCGTTTATGGCGCCGCACTGCAGCGAACCATTCAGGCATCCGTGCCCACCATCTCAAATCCTTCCGCTACACCTGTGCTGCGCAACGAAGCCGAATACGCTATCGATTACGATAACCTTAAGGTGGCATTCTTCCCGAGGTTAATCGATCCTGCGCGCCCAATAGCGTTTCGCCAGTTCACAATTAGCTACGATTACTATGTGAGCACGGGCGGCACAATTTCGGTACAGTTCCAGCCCAATGCCTACCCGCCGAACGGTGTGGTTAGCACGGTAGTTACAGTGCCAGATGTAGCTGCCGGAACAAACGGAGCGCTGCCGGCTCCCGTGTGGCAGCCTCTATACAATGGCCAGTATCCTTCGGATATTAATGAAGGTAACGGGATGACGGTGCCTTCAGCGATGTATCTGGCCGGGTTCCCCCCTGCTGCAAATGTTACCTACCCATATGGAATGGTGCGCGAAAGCGAAGATGTATCCCGCAAGTTCAGACTTGCGCTGCCAAATAACACGGTAGAAGCAGGCGGGGTTCCAACATGGAGCTCTAACGATGCTTACGAATATGCCTGGTACAGCAAGCAAAGCCCCGGCAACAATGTAAACCCGGGAATCCTGATTTTCAACCCAAGCGGGCACAATCAGCCGCAGGTAACTTCAAGCGGTACCAAACCGCTGGTAGCCCGTGTAGATTATCGGATCTTCGATAACCATGTTATGAAGGATGATCGCAGCGTACCGGCACAGTCTCCGTACACAATGCCGCTTTCGGTGCCGTTCCTTCGCCTCGGTGGCGATGTACTGGATAACTCCAATCCAATCAACAACTTCAACCCGGCGCTCGGCACATACAATGGAATATATCGAGATGGTTCAAACCGAACTCCCGATATCATTGTATACAACGTAGCAACCGGCCAGGAAGTAGGAGATTGGACCAACCAGAACTCTCCACAGGGAACCGGTGTCCTAACAATTGATCCCTCTGGCCCAACTACCGTAGATCAAAAAACGGGAGTGATTACCCTTAATAAGTCCGTGGTTGAAGCGCAGGGTCTCCAGAGCGCAAGCCTTCGAATTTTCTATCGCACTCAGAAAGATTGGGGCGTACAGGTTCAAAAGGCAGCCGCGCACTACCGTGAGGCTACAGCCCCAGGGAGTGTAGACTTCCGGCACTACTTCATCGGAGATGGAGTTACTGGCAAAGCTACACGAATCTATTTCGCACCCTGCGATGCTGGCAAATCAGTAATGCTGGGAGAGTTCTACACCACAACTAGGATTGAGCCCTATCACAGTATGCAGTTCCAGATCTCTGCAGATCCAAGCCTCTTCGATCCCGATCTCAACCTGCCATTTATTGATATTGCCCCTTCAATCGGAGCAACCGCGTTCTCTGCACAACAAACAGGCAGGCGCGTCAACAACGTAACCGGATTGTCCCTGAAGTCTCGTGTGGCATGGAGAGATGCCCAGCGCTGGCGAATACAGGATACCGATACCATCCTGGTACAGCAGCCTTCCCAGTAGGGCGCAGGCATCCACAACTAAGAACCAAATGGGCGGCGCGTGCACTATAGCGCCCAGCTCCACCTTAGAATAAGGCAGAGACAGGCATGAACTGCAACCTCAAAAAAAGAATATCGAGAACCAGAGCGCTGGCCACACGCCGATCCGCATTTACGCTGATCGAACTGCTGGTAGTTATCGCGCTTACCTCGATCCTGATGCTTATCGTGTTTAAACCTCTGATAAGCAGCATTGAGCTTACGAGCCGCGCAACCACACAAACAGAAAGCCAGGCAGCTGCGCGAGATGCCATGTCGCAGGTTAGCCAGATCCTGTCGTCCGCACAATATGTGATGGATCCAACAGGCAACCCTGTCAATATCTGGACTACCGATAGCACCGGCGCTACAGTGGTGGTACCCACGCTGTTCACCCAGATGGAGTATGTGCCGCCGGCTCACTCGCTGGATCAGAATCCATACCTTTCAAATGGATCCGTGGCACTGCCAATCGATCCAACAACCGGTATGCCATACACAGATTCAGCGGCTCCGGAACAAAAGGGAGTTGCGCTGCCACTTGCCAATGGCATCCTGCTCGGCAAGCTGTTTCTCGCAACCGCAAACAATGTATCTGGCCCCGGCATCCTGAGCCAGAATGGCACGCCTCTAAAGCCGTATTTCAATTATTACGAATACGCCAACACGGCAGCGAACCTGCGCCCAACGGGCAAGATTCGCGATAGCCACAATCCGATAACACTGTACAAGGCAGAAGTCACCACCTATATCCCAGATCCGGCAAATACGCAGCACTTCATTCCAAACTTGAAGCTGTTTCACACCGGTACGGATATCACTGCACCCGATGACACGAAGACAGCTCCAATCATCCTACATGATCCAAACTTCTTCTACGATAATTCGCTTGCAGGCGGTAAAGAAGCCGGTGCAGGGTCCACACTCTGGGCTGTTCCGGGTTGGAAAGACCTCAATGGAGATGGCAAAGTTCAGATCTGGGAGAACTGGCGAGCGGTATCTACCTCGCTGGTACGCACAGATAAGGTAGATCTGCTTTCCCTGCTACGTGATAGCCTTACCAATGCGGTTGTGTACGATCCCGTTACCAAGCTGCCAACTATTAGCCCGCTCGCTACTTTCAAGCCGGCTTTTGTGCAGAATGATCCGGGTGTAGCTACCAACCTGGATAACTCAGGCAACGAGTCGCCCTATCCTATTTCACCAACCTTTGTATCGCAGTACGATCATTGGTCCAGCAACTACCGCGTTTTCCTGTATAGAGATAACGGCTCTGGCACAGATCCCACACAGCGAAATCCGCTGGATCTGTACGAAGGCTACTACAGCGCGGCAAATGCTGCCTTCCGCATCGTTCACATTACCGGTATAGCACCTGGTGCGGCTTTGCCCAACCCGGATGCCCTGCCAGATGTAAGCCCGCAGCTGGCAAACGGTGTGTTCAATAACCCCAGCACACAGCTTGGTTTTACTGTAAGTAGCAATAAGGGGCTGGTATCGTTCGCGTATCCTTCAACCACAGTTGTGCATGGGCCGTCGCCAGCCTTCGCGCCTGCACCACAGAGGTACAGTCCCAACGATATTAACACGGCATACTCGGCATTTGGTCCCCTTGGTCCGGGCGCAAGAAGATTCCTTATGCTTACTGCCATGCCGCTCTCCAGCACGGGGTACCCAACTCTGAACCTGGCCGGAATCATCTCGCCGCTCAATCCAGCAAGCGGGTTGGCTACAGTATCAATAGTTCCGGGTACCGAGCAGATATTTGGCCCAGATCAACGCCGCGGCACACACTACGGTCATCGCGTACAGTACACTCGCGTATCGGCTGCGAGTGGCTTCACTGGTCCCAACCAGTACAAAATTAACTACGTAAACAATGCCAATATTCCTGGCGGTGTTACCGGTTCAACGCCCCCAAGCCTGCTGGCCGGCTACGTAGAATTCGATAATCAGCCAGATGGCTCTCAGTACAACGCAGGTAACCTAACCATTAATAACGGCACAGATCCTACCACGGCACAGCCCGCCGTTGGTGATCATATGCTGCCGATTTTCAAAACGAACCCGGCAACGGGCATCGTCGATGGTAGCGCAACCGCGGATCCAGTTGAAGTGTATTACAACTTCCAGATGAACCAGAGCGGTGATGTTGTCAAATTTGATTACATGACCCGTGATCTGATGAACTTCACTCTGGAGATGCGGCTGTATGATATCGGTTCTGGCAAACCCCAGGTGACACGCCTTACAGATAAGGTTAAAGTAAGGAACCTGCAACACTAAAATGTCATCTAAGAACTGTTCAGTACCAACATACAGGATGCAGGGAGCGACATACGCTATGTCTGAAAACAATCGCACAAGAACCATATCGGCCAGAAACACCGCGAAACGCGGCCAGATGCTCGTTGTGGCGATAGCAATAATGTTCGTGCTGCTACTCATCGGCGGCATATTTGTTGCTCAGATTGGCCGAAACCTCAATGCTGCCGCACGCAGCAAACAAAATCAAAGCGCAGAGTCATTTGCCGAAGCCGCTATTCGCTACTGCGATACAAACTTCACTTCCAGCCCGGAAGGTGCCGACTGGCGTCCAGATCCCACAACACCCATTGGCCCTAACAATGGGGTTACAGATCCGGATTACCGCTGGCTTCAGCAGGGCTTCACCCGACTGTTCTTCCAGGGGGGTCGTGCACTGGTTCGCGTAGTTTACGATCCCAAGCCAGATGATCCACGCTCACAGTACATGCGCATCGAAGCCGTCGGCCGACCTGGCGATCTCGCACAGGGCTTCGACCCAACCGTGTTTGCCGCTAATGGCAACGCGCCACGGCAGCGCCGCGAGCTTATCGCCTACAAGCAGATAGGCCTTACAGACTACCTGTTCTGGTTTACCGGCAAGGATCACCGAAGCTACGATAACTTCCTGGGTATTCCTGCCGTTACAAACAGTGTTCAGGGCGGTGCCGGCCAGGGCTACGCAGATACCGCAATGGTACTTGGCGATCCTGCCATTCAGGGCAGCACATTCGGTACAAATGGCACGGATGTCCTGTTTGGTGCGCCCATCCGTTCCAATGGCGTGCTGCGCCTCGGTGGCGAGATCCGCTTCTTTGAGGGGCCGCGTGGCGGCGATCCTAATATCTCAAACGAGAACATTCTTGCTTCTGCTGATATCGTGCTGGCACCCAACCAGGATGTCCTTGTAGATGGCATTCTGAATGATCAGGATCAACAGGTAACGGTTACAACGCCGACAACTGGCCCGCCAGTTGGCAGTACCCAAACAAACAACTTCGTATTCCCAAGTTCCAGCCCGCAGTTTGTATCATTCGGGGGCATTGTTCGTGATGGCAGCCAGGCACCAGATGTTTATGGCTATCAGCGCGCAATTCCGTATCTCGATGTTCCTACAATCGATGGCGTAGTGGCCGGCAGCGGCATTAACCGATACCGCGCAGCAACTATGTACTCAGGAACCTGGAACGGCGCTACTAATACAGGCTTTTATGGGTGGGGCACGGGTGTATGGGTTGATAACAATTCCGATCTGCAGCCAGAAACGGCTAACGGAACCGGCGGATACTCCCTGCGTGCCGATTGGCTGAACCCGCGAGCAACGTTTGCTCAGCATTACTGGAGTGGCCCGTTCTATCGGCCACCAGGCGTACTGGTGGAACTGCTGGGTGATCATATCCGCATGACCCGTAGTGATGGCAAGAGTTTCCGCAAGCCAGATGGCACAGGCGTAACCGCTAGTGGTGGTAATGTTGTAGATATTCCCCTGCGTAGGCTCGGCCCAATTAGTTACACCTTCCCGGATGGCCAGGTAGCCACACTGCCGGCGCTTGCCAATGATGGCGATGCACCCGCAGGTACTGCTGGAGCTATTCCGCGCACCGGTACCTTCCCCGGAGATAAGCAGTCTTACGGTGTAAACCTGGTGCTTATGGCCGAAGGTAACGTACGTGTTAAAGGTTACTATGGCGCCGTTAGTGATGCCACAAGCGCAAGTGGCGATCATCTTGGCCGAGTTCACCTCACAATCGTGAGTGGGGGAACCGCCTATATTGATGGCAACATTATCCGAACCGATGGTTACAAAGATGCCGGTGGCATTACGTATGAGCGCGCTTCTACATGCTCCATTCTCGCCAAGGACTATGTGACCCTGAACACCACAATGTTCATGGCGCCACCCAGCCAGGGCCCAGCGTGGACGCAGCAGCTTAACAATGCCGATCTGCAGTACATTGGCCTGCCAACAGATACACAATCATTCGATCCTGAAGTAGCATTCGGTGTAAACCCGGCTACCTATCGGGTAGGTGGCTCGCTTAGCCCACTGTTTATGTTCGTACGGCAAGCTGCAAACCAGAATAACTCCGGTGGTGGCGCATCCGCGTTCAACCTTACAATCAATCCGGCAGCCGATATATCGGGATTACTGCCAGCGTCGGCACCATCGCAGTATCGCTTCAATGGTGCTGGTGGTTGGCCGGGCGTAATGCCCAACGGTTTTCCTGCAGAAACGTATCCAGTTGGCCTGCGGTATCAGGGCGGTGCCTTCGTTGGAGACACCAGAGAAGTTAACCCTGGCTTTGATCAGCGTGTATTCCCGCTAACAGGTACAAATGCCGGAACGCTGTTTACACCGAACTTCGGTGGAACCGCACTGTTCCCGCTGCTCTCGTTGCTGGGTGATGCTAACGTCTTCCACTTCACCAAGGATGTAACGGCAACCGCAGCAGTTACCAGCCTGGGTGTAACCGGCTTCAGCGAAACAGAAGATTACCTGATGAGCGGCACCATGGTGGCACCCCTGGATATCAGAATAGAAGCAATGCTGTATGCACAGGAGCGCTCGTTCTTTGTGATCCCCGGTTATTCGTTTAACCAGAATCCTAACGATACTCGCGCTAACTTCCTGGCAACAGGCACACGCCCAATCTATGATCCTATGGATAGCTCCAACGTTCACAGAACGCCGTTCCCGTTCTACAACGAGCCAATGGATGTGAAGATCACACTCTTCGGTGCCATCTCACAGAACTACAGCGCCTCTGCTGGAGATCAGGCTGCATGGTTCAGCCGATGGGGCTACATCCCTGCAACACATGGCTCTTCTGGCATCAGTATTCCAGATCAACATCTGCAGAACCGAACTCCAAAAGAGATCGCGGATGGTGTGAGCAGGGGCATAGAATATATCTACGACCCAACTCTTCCATTGCCCTACTACCAGCCTCGGCTGGGCAGATGCGATATCAATATGATCGGATCTGGTGCTACTGCTATCGCTCTGCGACAGAATAGCGCAATCAGGGCAAGGTACTTTGCACCGTCGGTAGCAGGTGTGTTCCCGGTGTTCCAAACGCTTCCTGCAGTGCCCAAGCTCCCAGTATGCCCTGGCATGCTGTACTTCGGCCCGCCGGATAGCCCTGTAGTACCGTAACCATTTCGAAGCGAGTGCCCGGAGGGGTTCCTCCGGGTGTACCGCTTTTAAGTTAGAGAGTTATTCGTTACCGTTTGAGATGCGGTGACAACCGCAGCCAGAAGGTGAGAAACATGACGAGACGCTGCTCCCGAATATTGGCGAGCCTGGCAACATTGACTATAGCGGCAGTATCCACGGTGCTTTCCGGCCTACGTATGCCAGCAAGCGCGGATGCACACAGCTACGCCAGCACGAAGAGACAGATCAAAGCGTGTGTTCTTGTATCTAACGCAGCCACTGTTACCTCCGGTGGAGTTACATATCCGGAAAACTCTGCGCCATACTTCTTCTACCTGCTGGATCGCCGAACAGATCTTAAGCCCGCCGGCTGGGAATTTGTTAATCCGCTTGCAGCATCCACTATAACCGGAGACATTCGCCAGCGGTGGACCACGCGAGATGCAACTTCAACGGATACAACGCTCTCCAATCCGGCTTTCGCAATTGGTGCTCCACTCACCAAGAACATAGGCGCGTATTGGGAAGTAAATCTCGATAATATCACTCAAACCGATCTTCAGCAGTTTGATGTCGTACTGCTTGCGTACCATACAAACGCCGCCAGGTTCAGCCCGGCAGAGCGAGATATGCTCCGCAAATATGTTGATACCGGTGGAACAGTCTGGCTGGAAGATCTCGGCGGCTTTGATATTCAATCTGGTGGCGATCATAACCAGAACCAGTTCTTCATCGATGCAGCTTTTAATGGCGGCCCAGTAGTATCAGGCAATCCTCCAACCCTTGCAACCATGCATCATCCAATGGTGAACTTCCCGTTCCCCATTTCGGTTGCATCGGTTCAGGCGCTTGGGCAGGCTGGGGCTCCCAACAGGCACATTGCCATCGATCCAATTAGCGGTCCCCTCAATCCACGCATCCTTTCGCCCGTTATATTAAGCGGGAATTCTGGCACTCTGCCGCTTGTTTCTGCGGGCGACTACGGTGCCGGGCATATAATCATCAGCTCAGCTGGCATCGTAACCGGCGTTAACTCGTATGCAGGTGGCGCATCTGTCGTATTTGAAAACGGCAACACGGGAGCCGTAAGCGGCGAGAGCCTTCTGGGTGTTCAGTTAGTAGATGCCGAGTTTGCACTGAATACAGTTGCCTGGACAAGTACGGTTTCAACCGGAGCATTTAATGCCCGCCGAACAGGCAGCAGCCAGGAAGATATTGGTTATGGCCTTGGCGTCCGCTGGTCATCTATCCCATCAGCTGCAACAACGCTGGATTCCGGCCCAGCCGTCTACAAAAACTGCGTCTTTTATGTCGATGGCGCCAGTGTGCTGCATTGTTACGATCTGTCGCCGGGCGAAGATCTTGATAACGATGGCAACGCGGATGATGGCATCATCGATTACTCCCTCGGCTCACCATATGATGAAGTGTGGCGCATTAACCTGGCAGCCTCCGGTGTTGCGGGTTGGAATTCCGGTACTGTAAGATTCGGTGCACCCACACTCTTCAGTATAAATAGCAGCGGTACCACCATAGATCAGTTGGCAATTCAAGGCAGCAACGGCGTCACGGCGGTCTACAACGCATTTACACGCAATGCTAACGGCACCCTGGCTACATCGCCTGCACTCCTATACACGGTTGTAGGTGAAGGTGGTGGCAGTGGCGGTGATTTTGCACCAGCTCTAATAAACCAGCATGGCCTCCAGCCATTTGGCGGAGCTTCCGCAACCCTGTCCGATGGAATTCTGTTCACGCTGGTATACGATAGTGCTATCGGCAGCACCTCAGATTCCAACAACGCATGGCACATCAATCCCATAGATCCTATTTCGGGTACAAACGTATTTGGCGATAACAAACTTGGTACCGGCCCAACGCCTCAGCAAGTTCTGTTCCAGGCAAATCTTTCAGTCCAGGTACCTGTGCTCGGAATGTCCATGCCCGTTGGCAGTCCCATGGTTGGCTATGTAACCGATAACACTACCGGTGCCCAGGATAAGATGGTGTACGTGCCCACACTTACTCCTGATAATAACCTCACCACGGGTAACGGCGATGGGCTGTGGGCTCTCTTCTTTAGCTCGAAGAATGATCCTCTTACGGATATCATCGGAACAAGCTACGCAAGTGGTTTAACCTTAACGCCAAACACAACGTTCCGAGCTTTTGGCGCTCGCGGAAATATTCCGTGGTACGCACCATCGTTGCCATTTGCAGGGCAGCGCACAATGCTCCCAAGAGTACACAGAACAAGCAATGGGGTTACAACGGATCTTACTTACGATCCAAACGGCGCATCCGCCAATAGCTTTAAGATAGTCTCACATCTTCCAGCGGGCATTCAGAATCAGCACGATACCCTGGTAGTGGTCAACCCACCAATTAACCCGGGAGATACGCTTTCTGCAGACTATACCGTTGATTGGCCCTCTCTGCCATTGAAAGATCTGGTATCTGCAGCTACCAACCCAATTGTCAACCGTGATGTAAGCAACATGTTCCGAGTAAGCCGGGTAGCAAACCCTTACGGTAACAATGCAAACGTTACACCACTGTTCTTTACGGGTTCCGCAGCACTATCTCAGGATGATAACATCTATGTAAACGTTGGCGATGCTCCTGCTGCCGACCGTTTGTATGCATATCGTAACCATTTTCAAGATACAAGCGCCACCATCGCAGGTGGGGGCAAGCCAGAAGGTCCCGCGGTTCGTTGGATGTTCTTCCCCAATGGCCCCGTTCCAGATGAAGGCATCTACAGTGGTAGCCAGGGGCTCCCTGCTCGCCTTATAAACAGCGATACATTCAACGGCACCTTCAATGCAGTGCCGAAGATGATTGTGTCCGATCTCGAATCTATCGGTACGCCTGCATACAGCAATGGTGTGATCTACCAAACAAGCTGGGCACACATGCAGTACGGCACCGGTGGTGCAGTTAACGAGTGGGATGCCACGGTTCTGATGGCATACCGATCGAACCCATCGCTCACGTTTATCCCCAAGCAAACGGATGGTTCTCCCATCGTAATGCAGGATACGTCTTCTAATCAGGCAAATGGGCAGCGCACGCGGCCGGTTACCCTGGAGCAGATCGATATCGTCCATTATGTACCGGGTCAACGTGCACGCACTATTACACTTACTGAGGGCACCAACTTCACGGTTGATTACGCAACAAGCACCGTATCCATCTTTAACTGCCAGCAGGGTTCCAGTGGCGATTCCTTTAACCTCGCCGAGCCCTTCCTGGTCAGGCAAGGCGGACAAACGCTTGGCGACCTCCAGTACAATGCAAACGGCTACGGCCTGCTGGATAACGTGCTGTGGTGGATGATTGTGCCAATGCACACTCGCCGCACTGGTGCCGTGGATCCCAATGCCCCGGTCATCCCTTCCCTGCCAGATGTGCAGCCGGCAAGTGGACCAACCGTCATTGGCAATACACTGTATTACGGTACGCAGCATGGCAGCATCGCCGCCCTGGATCTTTCAGGCATGCCATCAGATGGCAGCCAGGCATCGCTCTATAAGTCCGATGGCACGTTGCGGTTGAAAACCGCACCCGTCCAGTGGGATACCGTGTCCAACAAGGGTATCGATCAAGCTATCACCAATCCGCCAGTCGGCACTACAGATGTAGTGGTTGTGAGCGGGCCACGTGGAATAACTACATTCGATAATCAGCTAACCCTGATAACGGATAACAACCGCCTTATAGAGGTTAACCACGCGGGTGATGCTGTATGGACCATGGATGCCACGCAAACTCAAACTGTAGTAGGTGGTGCACTGGGTGCCAACGGCAATATAGCTTCCGCAAAAATCTCGCTGGCTCGCCCGGCTATGGCACAGCATTCAAACCTCAATAACTATGTGGTTGCGGATACTGGCAACAGCCGGGTTATGATGACCGATAAGGGCGGCGTGGTTATATGGGAGATACACAGCTTCTCTGATGGTCTCCATTTCCTGCGCCCTGGGGATCCATTTACGCTCAACAGCCCTATGGATGTGCAAACCTACACCCTCATCGGCAGCAACGCAATCGCGTTCACAAGTCCGGTAACAGGAAATGTATATAGCTACACAGGCTACTACTACTCTTACCATTACCTGATTGCAGATAGTGGCAATAACCGCCTTCTGGAACTGGTAGACATATACGATGCAAACGGCAATCCGATCGTCATGACCTCACCTGGTCAGCCATCGGTAACGATGTTGCATCAGCTGATCTATGTGTCCAAAACCACCTCGGAACAAAACAAGAGCTACAGATATCGAACAGTTACCCAGTTCGGAGTTCCAACTGGGCCGGGAACATCCAGTCTGTTCATTCTCTCAGCAGTCGATAACGCTGCTCAGGGCGGTGGAGATCCTGGGTTTACCGGTACAACAATTCCCGGAGTAGATGCAAGCGGCAGTTCCATCGTGATCCTTCGCCGCGCTGCCGGTGTAGCCGATGGCACACTTCAAGCACGCTATACGGGTTTGTTCAACCCTAACACCGGTACACACGTTCCGTTAAATGGCATTAGCTATGCAACCGAGTTCTCAACTCTGGATGCCCTGGGCAACACTCAGCTGAGAGTTCTCATATGCGATGCCAACGGATGCTATGAAACAACATCTCCGGAGCAGGCGGTAGTGCCAGGCGTTAAGAGCGGTGAGCTCATAGTCGTCTGGGCCCTGTATGCTACCGATTACCTTAAGATGACAGGCCGGCCACTGCAGGGTGCAAGCATTCAGCGCCTGGGCGCTTCGGATTACTATCCGGCCACAAATATGTTCTATCCGCACTATCTTATCACTAACCGCTATACAGGCAGCGATAACATAGTGGCGGCATTCGGTAATGGTTTGAACCTGCTAAACGCTGCACCGAGCCAGGTGCGAGGTGAAGTGGTTGAAGTTAGAGGCGATGTGTACTACAATACGGCGGCCTACCCGTCCGGGTATACATCCCTTGCAGCTCGACTGTATGCAAATGCCGGGCAGATGCTGGTGCCAAACTCAGCTACCTCGGCAATTGTATGGATGACACCTAAAGAAACCATATCGCCGGTACCACTGCAAGTTCCGATTAAGAGAGCCATTGGCTCTCCCACATCTGGCGGTGCCTCCACTTACATATTGGAGCAGCCGACCTTCAGTGAGCGACCCAATTAAGATGCATCTCCCCTCCGCGCAGAGAATGCGCGGAGAGAACCGGGCCCGCGATAAGCGGGCTTCCCGTATTGAGAACGGACAAGAGGACAACGTTATGCGGCATATGACTGCTCAATTGTGGCGAAAATCCGGCTGGAGAACGCTCGCGGCCGCTCTGCTTATGGCAGTGGCGGGGCGCGCGCATGCACAGCTTCCGGTATTCGATACAATCGACTGGGTAGGGGATCGTGGCGGAATAGCTACGGTAGCCGTCACTGGCTCTCCTTCCGGCGTCAACATCAACGCGTTTCGTCCGGGATATAATGGATATCTGATCACAGATCCCGTTGGCGGCCCACCCAGTATTGATTCCGTTTTTAACAACAACCCGGGGCTTGCTGTTCCGCGATGGGTGTTCCCACGCACCTCGGATCTAACAACCAATCCCAGCACAACGCCGGGGCAAATCATTGTCGATAATGCAACGCGGCCGGCAGTCGGTACGGGCCTGAACTATAGCTTCTCGCCCAACGATGATCCGCTGTACCCGGGCGGCACGCAATTTCAAGATGCCTTCAACAAAAAAACCAGGTTCTTGCCAATTCTAACGGGTGCCCAGGGAACCTACGATCCGCAGCAGATGCCACACATGACCTACGGGCCGATTGTGGCTGGCCTTCAGTGGCAGCTTCCGGATATACTTCCTGGTGCAACCGATGCATTCGGTAACGATATTGATTACCGCTCTGCCTATGGCGGATACTCGGTAAACTCAAGTTCAGACTATCCCTGGAATCAGGACTATGCCTATACGCCCGCAGTGCATAGCGATTTTGTAGTTACGCGATCGGATGGTTCTACCAGCCCCGCAACGGATGCAGAACTTGCAGCACTCCCTGGCGGCGCTCAGGAAACCGTACAGCAGATCAATGCACGCCTCCAGATTACGCAGCTTAAGGCCATCTATTCGATGGGCGCGTACAACGCAGCAGCTGGTAACTATGCCGTTGATGTACATATGCCCGGTAGCGGCACGCTCATCAACGGCACCTACCATCCCAGCGTTTCCCGCGCGTTTGTGCGCGTTAGCTGGGGTACTTCTGCTGTAGATGGCCTGCACAATACAGTAACGCCTTCCGGTTCTTTCTCTGGTTGGCTTACGTTGTTAAGTAATAGCCGCGTATACATGGTTAACATGCAGGCGGGCGGATGGTTTAAACTCGCGGCACCCGGGCAAACCGAGGCAGCCTTCCCATACGATGGCACTCCTGGCGACCAGTTGGTAGTAACCATCTATACGCTCACGCCAGATGATGTAAACCCGGGTAGCGGCAATCCGCAGAACTACGATGCTACTCCGCTTGTAACAGCAGATGCAGTACGGTTTCGGCCAATAAGCAACAGCACTTCTGGCGGCCTTGGTCTTGGCACTATTGGTGCCACCGGTCAAATTCTCGCCCCTGTTGCTGCCACTTCAAAGCTTAACAACGCATTCAACTCCAACATTGCAACAACGGAGAAACTGCCGCTTATCTACTTCGCTCGCGAAGAAACCATTCCAGATACATCTGTATTTGTCCCGCAGGATCCAAACCTGCCCGTAGATCCCAATCAGTACTTGCCATCACCTCCCAACCCGGCAAATACTCCAAATCCAAACTACAATCCGCTCATACCGGATGTAACTGCAACCAAAACAGTACCCGTGTTCTATTGCCTGGATAATCAGAATGGCGATGCCCTACTGGGTGGTGTTCAGATAACATCCATTGATAAAGTGCGATGGCGGTATGTGGGCCTGCCAGATACAAACAATCTACTGATTGATGGCAGCAACGTTAGCGTAGCATCTCCACTCATTGCCAACGTCAGGTGCCGCGATGGTGCAGTACGCCCCATGGTGTACTTCGTTACGTCATCTTCGGGGCTGTCGAATGGGCGAATCTATGCATTTGATCCCGTTGGCGATAGAACCAAGCTCACTACCGATCTTTACTGGGTATATCCTTCGTATCGCCCAATACAGGTAGCAGACGACAATACAAACGCTCAGTTTGCAGCAGCTTACTACCAGTATCACGATCCAAACTACAAAAATGCGTCGGCGGCAGCCACAGCATTTGGTTTGAAATATGATCCCGGTACCTACCCGGTTACGTCGTTCGGTGCGGCAGCAGTGCCAGATCAGGTTATTGGCGCCGATCACTACTATGATGGGGAAGTAAGTCAGGATCCGTCACTGCCAGGCTTCTGGAACATTTCCGCAAACCGATCCAACATCTCAGGTATGGGCGGCATTACAGCCAGCCCCCTGTTGATCGATGATCCCGGAAATTCCACCGGTCCGCAGATGCTCATCGTTCCGAGCAACGATGGCCGAGTTTACGCATTTGATGCTGGTGGCCGTGGTGATTACTCACCTATCTCTGGTGCAACACCACTGCCCGGTACCACCCAGCGTATATGGACGTATCCGCACTTCGGCGCAGATGCTTACCACTTCCTGGGCAGATCCGGCGTAAACACCATTCTGGATGATACAGGCAAGCAGGGCTTTGCCCAAACGCCTGCCTACGATCCGAACTATGTAAACAACAACCTTGCAGGGGATCCATTCATTCTGCCGGCATTGGATGGCTACGTATATGCCATCAATCCCATCAGAGATAGCATCGGTATCCCGAACGTCAATGGTAGCCAGCACGCAAACTGGAATAACGCGGCTCGCAACAACTGGCAGTATCCGGCTAACGGCGCCAATCCCCTGGTTACCTCACAGGGCCTGTCGGATATCAGTGGCTTAACAATATTCAGTGCAACCGGTGGTTCGAAGTATGTTTACTTCACAGCAGCCGGGCGCGTCTATTGCCTTCCAGAGGTTTCCCTCTCGGCAGCCAATGCGCCGAGCTGGATCTATCCGTTTACATCCAACGCACCATACCCGAGCGATCCAAACGATACCAGCACCTTCGATTTCGGTGCAATGACGCCACTCGCCATAACCCAGGCCAACCTGCCAGGCTCCAGTCGAGATCAGGTGTATGTTCTGGATAAGGTCACTGCGTCTGTACTTATGCTCGATGCAGCGGCTACCGGGGTAGGAACAACCACTCTGCGTGCAACGGGTGGCTCCATCACCGGTTCCATGACCACCAGCGCGCCAATCATCACGCAACTGCAAACGCAATATGATTACAGCATCGATGGCAACATCGGGGTTTCCCAACCAGCCATTGTGTTCGGCGATAGCGCCGGCGCGCTGTGGGGCCTACGAGCCAACCCTGAAACCATCAGCGGCGTACCAACGTTGTCCGTCATCTGGTCACAGTTTGATTCTGCACTTGGCCGCGATGCAAACCTGGTTCTCGCGAACGGAATGCTCTTCTCCGGCAGCGAAGATGGTCAGCTCCGAGCATATGGCGTAGGTACCGGTCCTAACCAGGATGGCAGCACACTAGGTACTGGCGAGCCCCCGCAGGCACGGGCCGGCGTTGGCAGCCTGAGTATTGATCTCCGTACCGTTAACCTGTACACACGGGCAGATTTTAACGCAATATCGCTTGGCCCAACCGCCAACCCGCCGGCACCTGGCCCGCCAAGCGTCCGAGAAACGCCCCTGCGAGATGAATCCGGCAATGCATATTCGCACACTGCAAACCCTGCAACATCGAATGTAACCGGTGATATCTACGCAGCAGACTGGGGAGACTATCTGTATATCTCTGCGGCTGGCATCTACCATGCGCATCCACAGGATAATACTAAGAAGGTCTTTGGCAATGGTGCACCCACTATCAATGTGGTGTTCACACTAACGCAGCCTAACGCAGCACCAATTACCATTCCTGCCAGCGGAAGCCTCAGGGTTTCAAGCTACTATCCCGGCGGTGTAGCATCACCGGCAGGCTGGCCTGATGACAACGGCCTAACAGGTGGCGAGCACAATAACCTGAAGATCTACGGGCTTGGTTCCGATGATGGAGTCATGAAAACGCTAACTGGCCCAACCGATAGCGTATATCCGTGGGTTGCCAAGGTGCGAGTGCTTATTAACCCAAGCACACGCTCACCATTTGCGCCAGGCACAGCAGGATACAAAGTTACCGCTCAGGCATCCATCGAGCAAGCCTATAACAACAACGGAAGCAACCTGGATACCACAAACTACTCCAACTTCCTGAGTGCAGGGCAAACAAACTGGTCTGGTTTCGATCTTACACCATCGCTTCCGGGCGGAGGGGTGCCAATCGCAAACCCATCCCGCCTTACCGCCAGCCGCAATATCGGTATAACCAACCCGATTGGCCTTACGGTACGAAGCTACACGGGTGATGGCAGCATCGATCTTACCGGTACCAATAACCACAACATTATCGGCTGGGTTGGCAGCGTTAATCGCTCCCCATCCAGCATCGGGGAAATTCTTGGCAATGGCAACCGCCAGTCGGTTACAGGCAATGTAGCTGCAAGCTCCTTGTCTCCTATTAAGGATGTGTTTGCTCCCCTCGGCCTACTGTCCGATGGATCTGCAGCAACCTACCAGGCGATCAACGGATCTCGCAAACCAGTGAATGCGATCTTCCTTACCGATAGATCTGCCATCAGCCGTTACAACGGCTCCAATGGTGGGCTCAAGGTTCAGGTAGTAACGCAGCCACCGCACTGGTATGGTGGCCCAAGCTCGGTAATGAACCCGCTACCGTGGGAACAGCTACCAAACAATAATCTGGAGACAACGGATTACCCGAGTTTGAACGACAACGCCCTTACCATCACCAACGGTAGCGGTCAGGATGCCATTCACTCAACAATTACGCTGGCTCCGCCTATCTTCCACGATAAGAATCCAACGCTGAACCCGGATCCCGATACGGATGTCATCCGTTCTCGTAAAATCCAGCCCTCAGCCATCCAGATGAAGGTTCAGGTACCCAAGTACCAGCCTGCTAATGTAAACCGCGGTTACACCAGTGGCTTACTGCCGGATGGAAGCTCCTTCAACTTCGGTCAGGGTTATGTGGGAATCAGTGGGCTTATCCGTGGCGGCAACCTCAGCGCCACCAACGATCCGGTTCTTGGGCCAATCCAGACCACCACTGGCGATCCGGTGAACCCGGGCGATGCTCTCGCCTTCCCGGCTGCCGGCTACACTTCGCAGATGCAGATCAGGGTTATCCCGCCGAACACGTCCACCACATCGGTAACGAACATCGGTACGGCTCGCCTTCAGTTGCTGCTTGGCCGCAACGGCTCTAATGCCATTGCAACCAGCCAGGAAGCCCATCGTGATTTTGATATGGGGCTTACGGTAGCTCCCAGTGTGCGAATGCGCGTTTTGGAAACAACGGTTGATGTGGGTAAACTGCCGCACGGTACCGGTTATTCGGATTTCACTGCAGGTGCATTCCGAATTCCGTTCTCACCAACCGGCTCTAAAGATGCCCCGTTGCTGGCTGGCGCAATTAATACGCCCGCCCCATGGGACGATCCGGATAGCAACACCCTTGGTCAGTTCTTCCGGCCATTCACTGTCATCTCGGATAGCAACATCAACCTGGTTAACCCTCGCGTTGCCAAACTAGTTGGTGTCAACGGCGCAGCAATATCTGCATACGCTCACTCTGCAACTGCGGTGCCAACTGCCACACAGTCCGTTGCACTGCGTCTCAACAGCGATCAGGTCAACAACCTGTCCGTATCTCCGCTGGTTGCAGCGGCATTTGGCACGGGCGCTGGCGTAGGCAACATCGGTATCGTAAGCACGCTGGATCACATCAGTCTCAACAACAATCCATCGGTGTCCAACCCGTACCTCATCGAGCGATCGATGTGGCCAATCGTCAACCCATATGTATATGGCAACGATATTGTAACGGTTAACAATCTAAACAAGTCACTCATCTCAACTAACGCGCTGAACCTCGGCGTAGTCGGTTGGGCAGATGGTGTACAGCCGCAGCCTGTTGTAAGCAAGCCGCGTCCTGGCGATCCGGTAGGTCATCAGCTTACAGTGCCGGATAAGCCACACGATGCACCGGAGATACTTACTTCGCTCGCATCGGCTTCTGGCCCTCAAACGGTGAGCGTTTTTACATCTCCAAAGATAGGGCTGGCTATTCCGGTAGGTACGCCGGTCGGCACCTACTCGGCAGATGTCAACATCTTCGAAGACAATACTCCGGCGCAGTGGCGAGAATGGCTGGCAGCCTCTGCCGGCTACACCTCTGGCGTTGATAACGACAACATGCTCAATATCACCGCAAGCGGCTCACTACTGGAAACGCACACGGATCCTACCTTCAGACTGAAGGCAGCCGTTCGTGAATCCAGGCTAACACAGGGCTGGACCACAGGCACGCTGCCGCAGGTAGATCTGCCGGTTCCTGGCGGATACAGCGGAGCCAATACACTGCCCGCAGTGTGGATGGCGCCTGGTACCGTAGCAGCCAACCTGGATCCACGCCAAATGTGGATGTACTGGTCAACCAACCGCTCGGCGTCCAACACGCCAGCAGCGAATGCGCAATGGACCCTGGCAGCAAGCTCGCTCGCTGCACCATACACATTCGATGCAAGCACGTATCCTGCATTCTCTGGCGACTTTAACTTCGCCAACTCTGGACCAAATGCAACCTGGTGGACTAATCCAACCACGTTCATCGGTTACGGAACAAGCGGGCCAGGCACGCCGGCAACAACGCAGTACCTGTTCCCATCTACTACAACAGATCAGAACAACGCAACTATCGGGCTATTCAAGCCGCCATTCCTTACCGGTGATGTCCAGGCGCAAACAATGCGCCTCACCAGCCCGGCAGTGGCGCCCTCACTTGATCTCTCTGGTGGGTACGGGTTGCCAAACGCAAATGATAAGGAAGCTTATCTGTTCTGGCAGGGTTCGGTAGATAAAACCAATACCGGCACAAACAGCAACCTGGTTGCCGTTACAGATACCAGAACGTTCTGGCAGCCAGTCGGCACCTCTGGTGGTATCGCAGGCGCACCACAGGGACCAACGTTCTCTTTAATGAACGATCCGTCTCTGGCCAAGCGCGCTCCTAAGCCACTCCTGGTGAAGCTTCCTGCACGTAACGGCTTCCCGGCGCAGAAGTTCCTGTTCCTGTTCTGGCATGCCGGTTCGGGCAGCAACACTCAGCTGTACTACAACGTTGCCTCGTCAACAAACCTGAATCAGGCCTTCACCGCCAATCCGTGGGGTACCGATACGCAGCTTCCGCTGCCTGGCTCCCTCACATCGCAAAGCGATGCGGCACCGGTTTACAGGCACGTAGTTCAGTTCGGTCAAACTTACGACTGCATCGATGTAGCATTCACAGGCACACTTGCTGGCCGCAAGCGTCCTGAGATTCTCTACTCACGCTACGTAATTAACCGAAGCGGCACTGGCGGTACTGGAGGCACACTCGGTGCCTTGAGCCTGCAGCCATTCCCATATGTAACTCAGGAAGTTCTCTCCCGCGTCGGTACATCGAATACCTTCGCTTCCCGAGATGCCTTCTGGCAGATCGGTAACGGCGTAAACGGAACGCTACTTCCAAGTGATACCATCGGCTCCATCTCTATCGATTACATCAAGGGCACGTCCGGAACGTACTCGCATCTCAACCGCCAGTTTGTTCTGGATCCGGTGAGTAAAGCGGTAACAAGTACAAACGTTGCCAGCCCACAGATCGGTAAGTTTGATCCGGCATCTGGCCTTATCACTTACGAAGCGCTCAGCATGGATGATACCGGTGTAGTAACACCGGCAGCCAACGGGCTCAGCGGTGGACAAGTAGTGGTCGATACGCGCTCTGGTACGGTCACCTTCCCGCAGGTAGCACCACTTATCAACGATACGGTGCTTGCAAGCTATCAGCCATATGTCATGCGTTTCTCATCTTCGAGAGACGATACCAACATCTATCGGCCAACTCTTGCAGTGTCCTCGTGGGCAAATGATCCGGTGTTTGCACCACGCCCGGCTGTAGACTCTCCTGGCAGCAATACCACCCCCGTGGTCGTGCTGGATAGAGGGCCAAACCCGCGCTACAACCTGCACTTCCCGCAGGTGGTGTTCAACTCGCCGTCGTCTGCTCCGGAACTGGATCGTATGTGGGTTCTGTATCGCAAGAACGATCCGAGCGGAACCGTTAAGTCAACTATCTACTACAAGTCGATGCGCTTGATGGTGAAGCTCCCACGGCCAATGGCTCTGGGTGCCGCCGATGCAAACGGCAATCAGCAGCTGTTTGCGGCACCAACAGTTGCACTGGTGGGCTCGGGTAGCCTTGGTCCGTACGAGGTCGATTGGGTACGCGGCCGCATCTACTTCACGGAGATTGCAGAAGGCAGAACAGTACGAATTTCCTACTCGTACTACAACCCGGCTACAAACTCTGTGCAAAGCTCCGGTAATCTCGTCTACACCGTAGCGTGGGGAGATGAAATGAGCTCCACACAGTCCAACGGAGATGAAACCGTTGCGGAGAACCCGCTTCCTACCGATCAGGCCGTAAGCGAAGGTACCGTGGCTGCGTTCAAGGATCCATATCTGGATAAGCTGTGGGTATTCTGGACCAGCACACGCTCCAACACAACCGATCTCTACTACGAAACAATCGCGCCGCAGTTCTACTCAACTGCAAGTAATCAGCGATAGTCTAAGTCAGCACGGCTGACACTCTTCTGGCCGGGCGAACCCAAAATGTGGATCGCCCGGCCAGTTTTGCATTACCTATAGGAAGCAATCAAATGAGCACCCAATACGATGCCATTATCATCGGTGCAGGGCACAACGGGCTTATCACCGCTGCTTACCTTGCTAAAGCGGGAAAGCACGTTCTGGTAATCGAACGCGCCGATCACGTCGGCGGTGCCTGTGTAACCCGTGAAATTTGGCCCGGCTACCATGTTTCAGAGGGTGCGTACCTGTGTAGCCTCTTGCTTCCAGAAATTACAGAAGAGCTAAACCTCAAGGCATATGGTTATGAGGTCTACCGGCGGGAAACATCTGGTTACTCCCCATTTTTGGATGGCAGTAACCTGTTTCTATATCCGGATGAAGAACGCACTCGCAAATCGCTGGAGGCGTTCCTCCCGGATAACCCGGAAGATGTATCCGCATATTTTGATTTCGAGGCAGATGTAGAAGCGGCAGCAGAGATAATTGAACCATTCCTAAAAGGAACAGCACCAACAGATCAAGAGCTGCTGCAGGCATTCTGCCAGGCGGGGTGTGAGGATCTCTACAGCCAGTTCATCAAAGGAAGCGTTCGGGATTTGCTAGATGCTCGCTTTAACGATGATAAGCTGAAAACGGTTCTCGCAACCGATGGGCTGATCGGCACCTACGGCGGCCCATCCACTCCTGGAACAGCATACGTGTTGCTTCACCACTACATGGGTAGAGCCGTAGGGAGCCGGGGTTCATGGGGATACGTTCGAGGTGGAATGGGGCGCATCACACAGGGCCTTGCAGAAGCATTGATGGATCTTGGAGGTCAAATTAGAACCAGTTCACTGGCCGCAGAAATACTCACAGAGCAGGATCCAGATGGGGCAGCGCACGTGATCGGCATCCGCCTTGAAACGGGCGAAGTCATCCATGCGCCAGTGGTGCTCTCGAATGCCGATCCTTACAGAACCTTTGAAAACCTACTTCCGGCACAACTGCGTCCGGCCAACGATACCTGGAACTTGCTGAAAACGCGCGGTGGGGCATCAGCAAAAATCAATCTCGCCGTTTCAGAACTCCCGCGGTTTACCAATCTTCCTTACAACGAGGCACCCATTCGTGAAGAGCACTTCGGTACAGTTCACTTGTGCCCGGGTGTAGAAGCTCTTGAAAGCGCCTGGGAAGAGGCCAGCAAGGGGTATCCCGCTTCCGAGCCAATGATCGAAATGTACATCCAAACGGCAACAGATACAACGCTAACCCCAGCAGAGGGGCACATCTTATCGTTGTTCGTACAGTACTTCCCTTATAATCTCGCGGATGGCCTGGATCTAAATTCCGAGCGAGAGAAATTTGCAGATAGGGTAATCGATATCTGTGGCAGATACGCTCCCAACATCCCGGGTTCCATCCTTCATCGTCAGGTACTTACACCGAGGGATCTCGAACAGCGATTTGGCTTAACTGGGGGGCACATATTCCACGGCGATCTATTGCCGCCAACTCTCTTTGCTGCCCGAAACCCGGCCAATCTACCGGGTGGCCGAACTGCAATTAAAGGGTTATACCTGTGCGGCTCCGGCGCACATCCGGGTGGCTGTGTGTATGGCGCCCCCGGTAAATTGGCCGCCGAAGCCTGCATCTCAGATTATGCCGAGCGTTCGTAGCCCGTATCCGCGGGCAAGCCGGGCTCGTGTGCGGCCGCCACAGCAAGGCGGTCACACACATTATTCTCCTCAGTTTCCGCGTGTCCCTTAACCCACACAAAGCTCACCCGGTGCATCTGCAGCAGCGGCAAAATACGTTCCCACAGGTCAACATTAACCGCCATCTTACCATCGGCTTTGCGCCAACCGCGCGCCATCCAGCCACGAACCCAGCCCTTCTCAATGCTATTTACCAGATACTGAGAATCCGTGTAAAGGGTAACAACGCACGGGTACTTCAACGCTTCAAGTCCCGTAATCGCCGCCATAATCTCCATACGATTGTTGGTAGTGCGCCGGAACCCTCCAGAAAGCTCACGTCGCTTCTCGCCATAACTCAACACAACCCCAAACCCACCTGGCCCCGGGTTTCCGGTACATGCCCCATCAGTATAAATCGTCACCCGCTTAAGCTGCTCACCTTCCGCCACTGTAACCTCCGTACACACATTTAATGAGTAAATATACTGCATCGCGGCGGCATCTGCATCCAATTCCACTCCCCTGGGTATTCGGCACCGCAGGCGCTAGTCCCGCGCAGGCGCCCATCTACGCGGCCTACGGGTCCTAATGGTCGTACTGCGCCTTCCATCCGCCAGGCGGAATTTGCCTCCCTAACTTTCCTAACTCCCTAACTTAGCGAAACTACCTACCGTTCTCCACACTCACCACACGTGCATCCGCCCAATTACCACTCAAATTATCGCCTTCAAACACCAGTCTCAAACACTGAACACCCTTCACAGCGATATCAACTTCCTTGCCAGCCGAATTTGCATTCATCGGGCCGCTATCCCATAACTTCCGATTGCTAAAGAAATCCCCATCGTAAACGTAAAAGCGACCAGTGCCCACATCCTTACTATCCCTATTCAGCGAAACAACAGCCTTAAACGTGTCGGCATTGCCGTTCAGCATAAACATCACCGCACTCTTCCCTTTGCAGCCAAGCCCCTTCATATAAGTCTTGCCGTCAATCACAAGCGGCTTACCATCAAAAGCAGAATCGTATACAGGCGCATTCCAGGATTTCCATATGTAATAAAGGTCGCTCAAATACGTTATACCCTTACGGGTTACCACGTATTTTTCTGCAGGCATCGGTTTGGGGGAAGGCAGCGGTCTGCCAGTCCGCCCAATTTTAAGCAGCCTGTGCTCATGCGTGCCAAGTTCAACCGAAAGAGCATCCTTAAAACTTCCAAGGTTCTTGCGCTCCCACAGGTCGCGCACCAACTGAGTGCCAGAGAGCCCAATCTGGTCCCACTGTACTGTCACGGTCGATTTTTGTGGACCCTTGTTCAGTATCAGCACGGCCGTCGTTCCATCCGCAAGGGGCTTATTATAGATATCCACCCCGGCTTCAGAAAACACCTTATAGCCCTGTATGCCACGTTTATCCTGATCAACGGCAATCACCTCAGGGGCAGTAAGAGTATTCCGCACATCATTGTTCAATGTGCGGAGGTCTGTTCCCGCCATCAGGGGCGCAGCCAGGATGCACCACAAACTAAAATGTGCACGGTCTGCAATGCTTTTCCGATCTGCGGGTATGTCGTCCTTAAGGTTTCCAACTTCCAACATATCCGGGTCATTCCAATGGCCCGGGCCTGCAAACTGCCACAATCCATTAAAGGCCGGATGAATCGAGCCAGCTCCCGCCGAGGTTTCTGCGCACGAATATACAGAATCCATGTAAGGATAAATGTCGTACGAAGTCCTCCAGAGCTGAGAGGAATCCTTGCCACCCCATGCCCAGGCGCCATTACCAAAATCTGAGATGCTAAGGATCATGGGGCGTCCCGTGGCATTAATAAACTTCCGAAGTGTTTGATAGTGTTCAGAGCTGACTTTGCCGTTCGCCTCCGCAAAACAGCTATCCATCTTAATATAGTCCACGCCCCAATCTGCAAAGGTCTGCATGTCTATCTGTTCATGCCCCAGGGTTCCGGGCAGCTGTTGGCAGGTTAACCTGCCTCTATCTTCATATATCCCAAACTTCAGTCCTTTGCTATGAATATAGTCACCAATAGCCTTCATACCACTCGGGAATTTAAACGGGTCAGCAACAAGTCGAGCCTCACCATCTCTCTCCTTCGCCATCCACGCATCATCCAGAACAACATAGCGGTAGCCCGCATCACGCATTCCAGAACTCACCATAGCATCGACAATCGCCCTAATTTTAGTCTCATCAATATCCTTCTCAAAGGCATTCCAGCTGTTCCATCCCATAGGTGGCGTCATCGCCAGAGCCCGGGAATCCGCAGTTGCAGCGGAAGGAGTACTCCCCTCCACCCGCCCAACCATAGAAAAGAAAAACAAAGCAAGTGGAATCACAGCACGCGCCTCCAGAAAAACCGATTATAAAACCACAATACATATCGTACCGCCTGTCGCGCAATTCTCATTAACCGCCACCCAAACCCCGCGCCTGAAGCGCAGCACCTTGTCCTGCTGGTCGTAATAGTCATAATGGTAGTACTCAGCCAACCCTCCGTCATGCTGCACAATGTCCCAGGTTTCCTGCCTGTTGCAATAGCAATTACAAGGTAGGGGAATCCCAGCGAGCGCAGACATCGGCGACCTGCCGATAAACCACAAGCAAAGCGGAAAAGACTACCTGCGCTGTAACTCCGAGCCTGCGAGGGGTGTATAACCGCGCCAGTAATCACAAAATAATTTGGAGAGGGATATGGGGTGAGGAGGGAAAATCCAGCAAGTAACAGCGATAGCAAGCGTCTTAGCATGAGATCTATCAACCTCCCAATTCCGCACTTGCGCTCATCCGGCAGGCACAAAGTGCCAGTTATAGTTATTCAAATCCAGCTATCAGTATTTTCGGAATGCCCTACCTCCCTATCAACCATCAGCACCATAAGCGAGCTCCGCGCATTTCCTCCGTGTTCTCCGCGAGGTGAGAGAATCAGCGTCCTGCAACGTAGCCGCGTTCAAGCGGAGGCGGCATTTGCATTGAGGGCTAAAACTCACAGCAATCCACACACCTACATCCGAACCCGGCTACTACTGCCGCTCTTCCAAAATGGGCTCCATTTCGGTTTTATGCTTCCCAAACCGAAACACTGAATGCAGACCTGCACCATTCAAATCACAAGCATAGAATGTTACGTAGGTTCCCACCGTCAATAGGTTGTGGGTATCAATGGGCGTCATAATGGAATATACCAGATGCTTACCATCACGCGAGAGTGCAACTTCGATGATCTCATCATCGATCGAATCACATGATAGATTGATAGGCCAGCCAGATTCAGTTACACCATCAAGTCCAACACTGGCTATGCGAAACCGTGACGCGTTCACGCGTTCACTGGCGATCACGTGGTTCTTATCGGCCATCCCCAACAGGGTGGCATTGCCGCTAAAGTCGTGATTGGCAATGTGTGGCGGCAGGTTGTCATGCCTGCCCGATCTGCTTAACCGGTAAACTACCAGCCGACCATCAAAGCCAGAGCGATCAAGCTCAACCCAGCCACTGTCCGGCAGGCACCCCAATCCCCAAACCCCGCACCTAAGGCGCTCTGCGCGGGTCTTCCCCGTTCCCCTTTGCCTCTCACCATCTCCCTGCTACCTAACAAAAAGCCCGCTATGTCCCCAATAAATCGGGGGCACAGCGGGTTTTTATTACATTGCCAGCCCCGTTAAAGGGCAGGCATAAACCTACTAGCCAACCTTCAGGGTTGCCTTACCAGGCTTCCAGTCGGAGGGGCACAGACCACCGGTCTGCAGCGCCTGAAGCACGCGCAGCGTCTCATCCGTGCTGCGGCCAATGTTCAGGTTATTAACAACCGCGTACTGAAGTACGCCGTTGGGGTCGATGATAAACAGGCCGCGGAGCGCGATGCCGGCCTCTTCAATCAGCACACCGTAATCCGTTGCAACAGACTTGGTGATATCGGCTGCCAGCGGGAAGTTCAGTTCGCCCAGGCCGTGCTTGTCGCGAGGGGTGTTCATCCACGCCAGGTGAGAGAACTGAGAGTCGATGGATACGCCAAGAACATCGGCGCCAATCTCCTCAAACTCGCTAAATCGATCGGAAAGAGCCGTGATTTCAGTGGGGCATACAAAAGTAAAGTCCAGCGGGTAGAAGAAGAATACAAGCCACTTGCCCTTGTAATCAGATAGGGACACCGTGGTGCCAACGGTGACGGCGGTATCGCCGGGCTTTGCAACCTTCATTGTAAAATCGGGTGCTGGTTTTCCAACTTTTGCGGACATTTTTATCTCCTGTGATTTAGACTGGTTGGCAGAGAGGGTGTCTCGGCCAATCTCATAGTCAGAGCCGGACTGATCAATCTTCGCCCCGTTATTATACGATCTTCATGATGTGGAATTCTGCCTGTTCGCACGCCGAAGCTCGGGAAATTGGGAACAAAGTAAATAGGACCCCAGGTTGCGGCATTACTGCCGCGAAAGCATCGTGATATCCGTAATCCACACCTCGCCTTTGCCACCTCTGCCTCCGGGAGAATCCACCAGAACAGTAGTATCGAGCGAGATAGGATACGTAATCTTACCGTCGTTAGAGCCACCCCAGAACGAACCATTGCGAGGATCCAGCGAGAAGGTAACCCACTTCCAGCCCTTCCACCCGATGCTGCCGGCAGATGTCTGAAATGTTTGCCCGGAGGCATCAACATACCGCAGGTTCAGAATGTCTCCGGATCCATCCCCAAGCACCCACATCCCAATCCCGGTAGGTTCGCCGACAAGTGGCGCATGTTTCTTTCCCTGCGGTGCCAGTCGCAAGAACTTCCACCCCGCATCAAAGTTATAAACAATGTGCAGCGCATTGCGGCGCCCGCCCGGCAGCCCCACCGGGGCCACCGATACAGTGGCCGTAATCTGGCTGCCAACCTTCGCGTCTCCATCCGGTACAACACTATAGGCATCCGGTTCCAACCGCGAACCTTGCCTGTAACCCTCAAAGCTCTCCAACTTCTGGTAGGCAACGGGCGCCTGAGTAAGGGTAATTTCGCTGCCCTCCTTTAGCATCAACCGAATCCGATACCCGGATTCCGCATCTGATCCCTTCAACGCTGCGGTGCTCCGCAATGTTCCCGTTCCAAGCGAAATCGGGGCGGATCCGCCCCCGGCCGATATCGTTCCATGCAGGGCCGCCCCCGTGGGATTCTCAACCGTTACCGGCACCAATCCATTCTGTGGGGGAGCGGGCAGCAACGTCACAGGATGCACGGCATCCACTACCGTCTCCTGAGAAAGCGCCTGCATGCCCGATATTATCAGGCTAATGCGGTACTTCATACCGCCTGGTCGTCGCTTCTGCCACCGCATTACGTCCACAAGGGCTGCTGAGGCGGCTGTTGGCGATGCAAACATTGTGCTACGTTCGGCGGTGCCTTCCTCCTCATTTAAGGTAAGGTTCTCGATGCGTACTTTTGCGTTGGCTGGCAAAGCAGCAGGTAATAGTGCTGAACGCAGCACTCCTGCAGCCTCTTGCCTGCTGTCGACTTGCGCAACAGGCGGCAGCGGAGGCCAAATGGCGCTAATGCTCAGTAGCGAGTTTTCGGCGGTGGGTTTGAGATAAACGGGAGTCCCGGTAACCAATATGCGCAGGCCGTTGCTATCTGCCCTAATTTTCGTGGATTTCAGTTCAGGCTGAACAAGTTCAAATTCACCTGCAGATACCGGCAGAGTTACTTCATGCGGGTCAGGTGCTGATGTCCAGACTGCCAGTGTTCTGGTGCCGCCATTGCCGGTAAATAGCAAGCAATAATCAGAATCGCTCGCGAGAGGCAGCCGTTTGTTAAATCGCAGCCCTTTCAACGACCTTGCGAGGGTTTCTGCAGCATGATAAGTGGGTTTAGGTGCATAATTTTGATATACAGATCCGAAGTGATGTTCTTGCTCTTTTGGGTCTGAGCCATCATCATGCCAGTCGTACCAAATAGAAACTACGAGGCCATTCGAGATATTGGTGAGGAACTCGCGGGCAATGTATTTGCCCTGCAGATCCAAACTGAGGCCCGGATAAAGCTCTGAGTATCCCCACTCACCGCTGAGTATTGGTATCTGCTTTCCTGCCGGCACATATCGTTTGATTAAAGACCTAACTGTTACATAATCCCTTGCGGCAGTCTCAGGCGCATTGTTACGGTACGGATGGAATGAAACTGCATCCCAGTACTTCAGCAAGCCAGCCTTGAAGCAGCTCTCGATAAAGTTGAAATCCATGCCCGATGTTGCCGGGCCAATGTAGCACTCCCTTGGTGCCGCTTGCCTTATCGATTTTCCAACAGCAAGTGCCAGCCGAATATACTCGTCTACATTCGCCTTTGGGCTCCAAAAGCCGCCGTTTGGTTCATTCCACATCTCCCAAACCACACCCTGCCCCTTAAAGTGCGTAACGGAGGCAGCTGCAAATGCGCTAAAAGCTGCCACTGCTTCGGGAGATCTGGGAGAGCCTTTCTCATACAGATCATTGCCATAATCAAGAATATATATCGGGCGGATTTTGTGCAGCTTTAGTGCAGCTAACAACCGATCATATGCGCTAAAGTCGTAGCTACCACGCTTACTCTCGATGCTTGCCCAGAAGTAATCCATCCGCACCCATCGAAAGCCAGCTGCAGCGATCTGTTCGACCTCACCCGGGCGAGGATCTGTGAAGTGTATATTCACTCCCAGCGATTCTGTTGTACCTGCTGTGGGAAGTGCCTGCGGACCACTTTGAGCTTGCGTGGGTACCGCAATCAGAAGCGCAACTACCAGGCCGGCGACGCCAATAAGTGCTTTCATTGGTTCTCCTCCTCACGTCGGAAGTCGCCACTCTTACCGCCAGATTTCTGCTCAAGTCGGATTTCTGTAATTACGGCAGTTCTATCCACTGCCTTTACCATGTCGTAAATCGTAAGGCAGGCCACAGAAACTGCTGTCAGGGCTTCCATCTCCACACCCGTTTGTCCCTTCACCTTTACCATTGCAACTATATGTACTCCTGCATCCGTTATCTGGGGATCAACGGTAACCTTAGTGATGGCCAATGGGTGGCAAAGTGGAATCAACTCAGAGGTTTTCTTGGCCCCCATTATTCCGGCAATACGTGCTACAGCAAGGGCATCCCCCTTGGGCACCTGGCCATCGCGCAGAAGTGCAACCGTTTCAGGCTTCAACAACACCTGTCCGGAGGCCACAGCGATCCGTTCGGTTTCCAGCTTCTGGGAAACATCCACCATATGGGCATGCCCCTGATCATCGAGATGTGTAAGCTCTGCCACCTGTAACAACCTTTCAATTAACAGCGAAGAAACACTCTGCACGTATGCTAATTCCATTTACCTGTTGTTAGTGAGAATCCCTGCGCAAGGCACGGCTGTTGCAGAGGAGATATCAACCCGTAAATGCAACATCCATTGCGGCGGGCAGCCTGCACAGGCTAACGATAGCGGCCAATCATCCAGCAGAGTTATGAGGTTTAGAATGCGCACTTTCACTGCAGAGAGCTTGCAAGAGATAGCATTTCCTATCGGCGGGATCGGCACGGGTACTGTATCCCTTGGTGGCCGTGGCAACCTGAGAGACTGGGAGATATTTAACCGTCCAGCCAAAGGCAAAGACCTGCCATACACATTCTTTTCTATCTATGCCGAACCAGAGGGTGGGGCAGGAGTGGCACGCGTTTTGGAGCGCAGGCTAATGCCGCCCTATACCGCTGGATTTGGGCTGCCAACCAGCAAGGTATCTGGCCTGCCACGCCTGAAAGAAGCCATTTTTCATGGCGAATACCCACTCGCTCGCATAGAGTTTCAGGATGATGATTTGCCTGTGCAGGTATCACTTGAGGCCTTCAACCCATTTATACCGATGAACACCCTGGACTCTGGTACGCCAACTGCTCTGCTGGATTGGACGGTAACCAATCCTCTGGATGTGCCAGTATCCGTAACCATTGCCTGCAGTCTGTTGAATGCGGTTGGATACAACGGCCAGGATTCTATTTCCAATAGATTTTATGGCGGCTTTGGAGCAAACCTGAACCAGTGGCGAGAAGAAGAAGCCCTGGAAGGCATCTACATGAGTGGTTCGAAACACGCGCCAGATTCGCCCTTGTTTGGTTCCATGGCAGTAGCAACCGAGTGGCCACAAACTACTTTCAAACTGAGGTGGGAACGTGCCGGTTGGTGGGATGACGTTCAGAACTTCTGGGACGAATTTACGCATGGGCGCGGAGAACTGAACAACCGCTCCGCTGAATCGGTATCGCCAGATGGCCAATCCGATGTTGGAACTCTGGGCCTAAAAGTAACGCTGGAACCCGGCCAAACGGCCACCCTGCCATTTATCTTGAGCTGGCATTTCCCAAATCTGCACAACACCTGGAATGGGGAAGCCAGCGTAAAAGGCAAGCGGCTGGGAAACTGGTACTCCACACAGTGGGCAGATGCCTGGGATGCCGCCAGGTACGTAGCGGATAATCGTGAGAGGCTGGAATCGGAAACGAGGGCCTACCATTCAGCACTGTTCAATAGCACTCTTCCGGATGAGGTGCTAGATGCCGCTTCGGCTAATGCTTCAATCCTGCGCACAACCACCGTCCTCAGAACGGAAGATGGCCGCATGAATGGGTTTGAGGGCTGCGGCGATAACTCGGGCTGTTGCGCTATGAACTGTACACATGTGTGGAACTATGTGCAAACAGTGGCGTACCTGTTCCCGGAATTAGAACGCAGCGTTCGACTCACCGATTTTCAGCACAATACGCGCTCTAACGGAGATATGGCATTCCGCACGCTTCTGCCCCTCATAGGCGACCTCTGGGCGCATATGCCAGCAGCAGATGGCCAAATGGGCACCGTTATGAAGGTGTACAGAGAGTGGCTGCAATGCGGTGACAAAGACTTTCTTACGGCGGTGTGGCCGGGAGTTGTGCGCGCCATAGAGCATGCCTGGCTGCCAGGCAGCTGGGATGCCGATAAAGATGGCGTAATGGAAGGCAAGCAGCACAACACCTACGATATCGAATTCTATGGTGCCAACACCATGATGGGCACATTCTATCTGGGTGCCCTGCGCGCAGCAGAAGAGATGGCCCTGGCACTCGGCGAGAACAACCGGGCTGCCGAGTACCGCGGAGTTTACGAAAGTGGGCGAGCCGGGTACAGTGCACAGCTGTTTAATGGTGAGTTTTATCGGCAGATAGTCAACACTCCATTCTGGGAAGCCACTCGAGGGCCTGTCAGCAGAGAGACTCACCCTGATTCCATCGTTACCGATACGGAGCCGCGGTATCAGTACGGCGAGGGCTGCCTTGCAGATCAGTTGCTGGGCCAATGGTTTGCACGGGTTGTGGGGCTTGGGGATGTGCTTCCCGAGGGTGAACTGAAGGCCACACTTGCAGCAATCTACAAGTACAACTTCAAAGAGGATCTTACCCGGCACGAGTCTGTGCAGCGAGTTTACGCAATCAATGATGAAGGCGGCTTGCTGCTATGTACCTGGCCCAATGGCGGCCGCCCAACTTATCCATTCCCTTACGCGGACGAGATCTGGACTGGAATAGAGTACCAGGTTGCATCTCATTGCATCTATGAAGGCCTGGTTGACGAGGGGCTCGCAATTGTTCGCGCTGTGCGAGACAGGCACGATGGCCAGAAGCGCAACCCCTGGAACGAGTTTGAATGTGGGCACCATTATGCGCGTGCAATGGCTTCTTGGAGCCTCGTGCTCGCCATGTCTGGCCAACAATACCATGCGGCGGATGGTCACCTCACGGTTGCGCCTGTTGGCGATGCATGCAACTTCCGATGTATCTACACAGCAGGCACGCAGTGGGGGAGCTTTTCTCTGCATGCAGGCTCAGATAGTAGTGAATTTAACCTTGAGCCAGCATGGGGTGAGGCAACACTAAGTTCTCTTGGCTTTCCGGGGATTGGTGATTCGAGCCTGGTTGATGCCGATCTGGATGGCGTAAGCCTACTCGCAACTACGCATGAGGGCATCGTGCATTTTGCCGGGCCACTCATTCTGAAGGCCGGGCAAAAGTTAACATTGCGAGTTCATCCATCAGGGGTATAATCGCGGCATGTGGAATGCAGCACTTCGCGCGCACAACCGTGCCAGCACAAATAGGAGCAATTATGCAGCTAAGGATTAACCCCTGGTTAGGGGCAGCAGTAGCGATCTGCGGGTTAGCGTTCAGCACACCACCGGCATCCGCCTGGGATGCCACCGGGCATCAACAAGTTGCCGATATTGCGTGGGCTCAGCTTTCACCGGCTGCCAGGAAGGCTATTGGACAAATACTGCTTGCTGGCGATCCACAGTTCCGCCCGGCTTCAGCGGCTGAGGCAGATGTGCGCGCTGCGTTCCGAAAAGCTTCCACCTTTCCAGATGTTATTAAGGGCGATCGGGGCACTGATTACGAGGCAATCATCCCCGAAATGAACCTCACCTTCTTTAAGAAGGAAAAGCCGAACCCATCCAATAACGAGCATATCCTGTGCAAAACCTGGCACTATTACGACACGCCCGTCCGAGCGACCGGGGCTCACCCTGTTGAGGATTCAAACGCATTGAACGCTTTTAATCTGGCACGTAAGCAGTTCGAATCAATTCAAAAGGGCACCTCCCCAGATCGCAAGCTGCAATGCTGGTGGCTTTACTGGCTCGAGCACATTACTGGTGATCTGCACCAGCCGCTGCACTGTGTTTCTAGCTACGAGTTCTTCCCTGATACGGGAGATGCAGGCGGAAATCGGCTACGCGTTATGGATCCCAAACGGCCTGCGCGCCCTTCACCGCTGCATGGCTACTGGGATGCCGGCATTACTCATGCTATAGCCACAGAGCGAAAGGCTGAGCAGCCTGCAGCATTTGAGGATGTAACCTCCCGCTGGTTGGCAGATACAAAGCTGAAGCCAACTGCCGCTGAAGTTGCATCATCCGATGCCGCGGCATGGATTAAGAAGGGCGCAGAAACGGCAGATAAGCTTGTTTACCGGGATTTGAAACAGAATACTGAGCTTACAGATGAGTATGCAACTGCACAGGAGGAGTATTCACGGAAAGCGGCCGTACTTGCTGGAACTCGGCTGGCAAAACTACTGAATGCTACGCTCAAGTAGCATATCTCTTGCTTCAAACACACAAATTGGGGCGCAGCCACTGCACTGGCTGCGCCCCAATTTGTTTTGAGCTGTTAGGTTGCTCTAGACGTCGAAGCTTAGATCGTAGCTGTCTGGAAATGCGCCATCATATTTGAGCCCTGTACCCGTTGAACGCCTCAGGCCAGGCATCTTTACCAAAGGCTTCAGACAGCCAGGAATAATCTCTGCGGCAAAATATCGGCCAAAGCATGTATGGATGCCATGCCCAAAGTGAATGTACAGGTTCTGGGGCCTATCTGCACGGAATGCATCAGGCTCAGGAAACACGTCGGGATCAAACATGGCCGATTGTGTCCCAACAAGCACCAACGCACCAGCCTTAATGGTGGTTTCCCTCGAGGTGCCTGCCGCAATGGTGGTGTCCCGCGTGCATTTTCGAATTAAGAAAGGGTTTTGCGGATTGAAACGCAGTGCCTCAAAAACATACCGTGCGAATAGGGCATCGTCATCAGCCACCGCTGCCTGCCGTGCATCTTCCAGAGAGAGTGGCCGTACCAACAGCTGATCCAGTGCCTGGGCGGCCGCCTTGGAGTTGGTATCCACGGTGCCGACGATGGTGCCGCCAACAATTCGGCGAATTACTGAATCTTCAAAACTTGGCTCCGTTGTTGCCTGCAGTTTTACCAGCCTGCTTAGGAAGTCATCTGGCAGTATTTCACCGGCTGCCAATTGACGTTTGCGCTCCGCGATGATGGCATCAAGGCTGGCATTTAGCCCAACTGCACATTCGGAGGCATCCTTTGCCATATTGGGATCGTTACCCAGATTGAGGAATATCTCGCGGAAAATCGAACGCATCCACCGCATATTGGTCGTAGGGTCTGGGCCGGGGGCACCAAAGTATTCTGCAACAACGGCATTTGCAATAGGGCGTGTTAGCTGAGCAACGGCATCTATGCTTCCGCCGGCCGCCGCCGCTGCCTGCACGCGTGATTCGGCCTCGTGGCATGTTATCGCCTTGATTGCGGAAACATCCCCGTGGGTTACTACTGCTCTCATTAGCCCAATTTCGGTTTGATATTGCGGAGTATTATCAAGGCCAAGCACAAAATCGCCCGTTGTGGCTTCCATCTTCGATAGGTATATGGGCGAAACACTGAACGACTGTTCGTTTGCCAGCACCTCCAGCACATCGGGATACAGAGAAACTGCCGCGATATGCGGTGCAACAAAGATCGGGCGTATCTTGCGCATCAGTGTAAACAATGGCTTAACTAGCTCTGGGTTAGCCATCAAACGCTCAAAGTCTTTGTCAACAAGCTCTCTCAGGTTTAGCAGATCCTGCTCCAGTTTGTGTCCCTCAGAAAGTATTCCAGACCATATCTCATGCAGTGTAGGCACGTTTTCACCTCCAGAACAATTCAGGTTTATCCAGCCAGGTTAGCGAGGTATTTCAGCGCTCGCAGTCCAGGCAAAAAGAAGTAAGCACCACCTCGCATAGTTACGAATTGCGGAAGGCCATGCAGTTTTTGGCGAACGGGCTCACGCTGAATGGTCATCGTGCCGGGCCCATCAGCATTGGAGACAAGTGGGTCTTCATCGTTGAAGAGCCCATTAAACTTGGGGTTGACCAACCATGTTTGCTGTATAAACTCAAACTGGCGCTGAAGATCTGCATTGATGGCAATAAACAGCAGCCCAACCTCCTTTGTGCCGCTCTCCAGAGTTTCTGAGTAAGGGCGGCCTCTGCGCATGATACGGTGCCGATTAGATATAGCAACAGATCGTTCTGGCCCATTAGGGTGCAGCACGTCTCTCGGATTAGCCCGCCGAATGTGCGATCCGATAGGGCAGGCGTAACCCTCCAGGTCCTTATCAGCAAACTTGAAACTATTGTTGTTATCGCTCGCACCGAGAGCTGGATTATCTGCCTTCGGAGAAAGTGTAAGCGGGCATCCGCTCTTATACCTGCCAACCAATTTTGCTGCAAGCATCTCCTTTGCATCTGGATCTACAGATCCGTCTTGCTTGCGTGTTGCCTCTTCGCACCATCCCCAGAAGGCATCATAATCCTGCTTTAGTTTGCGGTATACCAGGAATGTGCCGTTTCTACCAAAAGATCGTGCTGTGGCGTCATCTGCATCTGGCGGCAATATTGTATTGCGGTCGCTTGCTGCTGGCACGGCAGGTGCTGGCGACATATTTGCATATTCGTTGTTATAGCCTAAAACAAACTCACCGGGCGTAAGAGGTGGCAGTGCATTGGGATCCGTTGGTAAAGGTATTGGCCCGTCAATCACAGCAGGTTGAGAGATGCCGTCCCTAAATCCAAAAGGCTCATTTACACTTTGCCGGTGCGAATTCTGGGAGTAGACTAGCGAGAAGCCAGTTGAGCTTGAAGGATACCAACTTGCCTGTTCGTACTCTGTCATGCGATTTTGCGACTGTGCATACAGTGCCAGCAGAATATGGATTGGCTCCGTATTGGGACCCCCAAATTCCCATTTCTGTGGGTCGTTGGCATTAACATCACCGAGTACTCGGGGGCGTTGCCCACTACTCATCCCTTCAGTAAATTCCCGAGGAAAGGCATCAAGAGTAGATGCATTCAGCCCAATAGCCGCTAAGCCCTCTGCTGTAAAGGCGATGTGAGCAGTAGCTTCTGGCTTTGCCTCCGATCGGGATCTCGCCTTGCTACTCACGATTTCCGGTATTACTTGTTGCAACCAGGTCCGCGCCGGCACGGCATTGCTCACGCGCAGAAATATAAAGCGCGACCAGGGCATGTGTCCATGGCCCGAGAACACCAGGCCCTGAATATCTTCCAGATCAATCATGGGTTCCTCTTTTTAAAAATCATGGATCCTGTTGGCAGTTGCGATGCCTAAAGGCGCTGCAGCAGCTCCCGCACATCCGTAGTTGAAAGCGAATTACTCACTACTGCATCGCGAATTCTGATGTCTGTTTTGAGGTTCTGTAAGGTTTCTTGAGGGTACGCGCTGTACCACACGGCGGCATACACGTTGTGCTGCCGGCTCCAGGCCTTAAATGCTTCAATGTGCTGGGCGCCGCCAAATGCAAGGTTCTGGGAGTTAGGAAATCGATCTGTGTTGCTCCACACTGCCGTTAGCCCGTAGTTGGCCTTGTCTACAAAATCACCGAGATAACTTGCCCAACTCCCATCGTAGTTGCTGAAGAACAGCAGGCGTCGATCCTTCTCTAAAAACAGCCAGCGAGCAAAGTGAATAGTAGGTATGCCGCCGAGTTGCCCTGTAATGAACACAGTTTTTGCGAGAATATTTACCAGCCACAGCACAAACTTGAGGGTACCGAGCCTGAACTTGCCGGGCTTGACATCTACAAGTGTTGTGAGATGATTTTGAATCCAGATGTCTTCTTTGCCAAACAAGCGCGGATCCACAGGCAGCGGTGGTTTGACTATCTTAGAGTCTCGCACTTCGTTAATTCGCAGAGCAACATACCATATCAGGATTAGCGGTGAGCACAGAAGCAGCAGCGGTGCGCCGATGAGTGCGGTGATTACAACATTACGCCACGATCTGCGGCTCTGCGCATCCAGTGTCTCCAAACTTGGTACTGCAGATACCTGCGATTTAACCAGATGATCCTTAATTCGCTGCAGCAGTTCAGCATCAGAAGCGGATGCCACAGTGCCCTGTTTGTCCTCTGAATCCAGAAACTCCTCAATCTCGGCACGCACATCCCGTGCATTGCGTATATCGGCGACCGTATGCCGTGGGCATCCTATGTAAAATGCCGGAGTTGCAACTATATGTGCTTTTAGGTAGGCCAGCACCGCGCCAGGATTTGCAGTGCCACTGGTTGGCCAACCATCACAATAGGCATAGATTGCGTCCAGCGCTTTACCTCCCTTGCTGATTAGCTCATTGAGATGGGTATCGAGATCACCATCGAAGTTGGTCTCGAGTACCAACGTGTCTCGGTAGGTATTCATTGGATTGCTTGAGTCAGCTGTGGAAGGCAGAACCACCCAGCACGCGAAGTGGATTGTGGTAAGATCTCCGAATCTAATATACTGATTCAGATCTTCACCGCCAATGTCTTCGCCTATCACTTCCAGTAGCGGTTCCAGGATCGGCATTGATCCCTGGGTGACATAAGTAACAATGGATAAGGCGTTCTGTTCCATCTGGTCCTCGTGTGCGTTAGAGTCCCGGCACTGCCGGTGTTCACTGTTGGATGAACGGACGATCATTATTACCAGCACAACTACACAATATCGGCTTGTATGCTTTTGAAAGCTGCAACCAAAATCCTCTTGTGTTTGCCTTCTGTCAAGAGAATAATGCCGAACTATCATTGCAGTGGGTACAGATTTATTGTGTAGAGCGATGGCAAACTGGAGCGCGGTTCTCACCGCCTGGTATTACGTTGTTGCAATGGAACAAACTATTAAACATTGGATGCTAGCTGCCACGGCAAAAATACGTCGACTTGTGTCATAAAATTACCCGTTAGCCCTGAATATTTTTGATGCCTGTGCCCAGAGACTGGAGCTATTATATGAAGATAAGGCCGTCATTATCGGGCGTCACTCCGCTGATGTGCGTCTATGCGCTTTGCTTTCTTCTCGCCGGTTCACCGGTTCACGCTGGCCCTGGCGGCATTATTGTTGCTGTTGAAAAAACGTGGCTGGGCAGAGTAGTAACTATTATCCTGATAATCGTTCTTTCACCGATCATTATTCTCGACGCTATCCAGCGTAGGCGGGCAATCAAGCGAACCATGTCTGCTCTAAATACGCTATCTCAATGTTTGCCCCAGTACCGGTGGTTAGATTTTACCGATCAGGTTACTAATGCCTTTTCGTGGGTATGGTCGGCATGGAGCCATCAGAAGATGGAGGAAGTGAGTGCCTTCACCACGGATTGGTACTGGCAGAATCAGCAGCTACTACTGGATGATTGGAAAGCGCGTGGTGTAACCAACATTTGCAGCCTCAACAAAATCGGTCAGATTAAGCCATTACTGGTTCAACACAATCCTCAGAATCAAGGAGATGGTTCGCGGATAGTTGTGCAGATTGATGCCACAGTGGTTGATTACCTGGTGGATGAAAGCGGTAAGCTCATGAAAGGTTCTAAGACGCCTTCGGAGTTGAGAACGGTCTGGACGTTTCTGTATCAGGGGGATGCTTGGAAATTAAACCGGATAGATGAAAGCGCCACTGTTTGGGACTATCTCAAGCTGCAAAACGAAACTACCTTAACAGCTTCTTCTCAGCAGTCAAGTATATAAAACCTGCCTATCTCAAAAGCTGAAGGTGGCGCAGTGTGTTCGCTGCGCCACCCAGCCTATACCGCCTTTAGGGTTCTGGGCCTGTCCATTGGCAAGAATAAAGCCACTATTCCGCCCGCAATCATCAAGCTTGCTGCAATGGCCAGGCCAGGGCCAAACTGATTGTGGTTTCGTTCGGTAACGATACCCATAATGTTGGGGCCAATGAAACCACCGAGGCTGCCAATGGAATTGATCATTGCAATCCCTCCGGCGGCAGCACGAACCCCCAACAGGTTGGCCGTCATGGCCCAGTAGGATGCAGCCGCTATACGCTCCCCAAGAGCAATCAGGCAAAGGCACACCATTAAGGCAGTAGTAGTGCCGAAACTCGCCATCGCTAGCATCGCAATTCCTGCAAAGCAGTATCCCAGAACCACATGTAGTCTCCGCCTTCCAGATCGATCAGAATGTTCGGCGGCAATCACCATGGCAAGTGCGCCTACCATGGCGGGGATTCCCAGAATTAATGCGATGTGCGAGCTGCTCCATTTGCCATGGCTGGCGGCCGTTAGCACCTTTGGCGTGAAGAATCCCAGAGCATTGTTGCCTGTACCCTGTAGTAGAAACACAAGGCACAGCAGAAGAATGCGTGGTTCGGTAAGAGCAGATTTCAGGCTGAGATGCTCTACTTTCCCAGCATGAGAGGTGTCTCGGGCTACATTGCGCTCCACCCAGTCTTTTTCACTATCAGTTAGCCACTTCGCATGGCGTGGTTGGTCTTCCAAAAAGAATAGGACGGCGAAGCCGAGCAAAGCAGAGGGTAACCCCTCCAGCAAGAACAACCACTGCCAGCCATTTAAGCCAAGCACACCTTTAAGAGTAAGCAAGTAGCTGCCAAGCGGAGCACTTACAAGGCTAAGTACTGCTGTGAGGGCAAGAAACCTGCTAACAATTCGCGCTCTGAGAATTGCGGGTACCCAGTAGGTAAGGTAGAGCAGAATGCCCGGGTAAAAACCTGCCTCAGCAATACCCAGCAAAAATCTAAGTGAGTAGAACGACGCCGGAGTTTTTATCATCATGAAACAGCAGGAGATGATGCCCCATGTAAACATGATGCGCGCGATCCACCTTCTTGCGCCAACTCTCTCCATTATCAGGTTTGAAGGTACTTCAAACAGAAAGTACCCAATAAAGAATAGGCCGGCACCCATACCATAAACGGGATTGGAGAACTTAAGGTCGCGAGTCATATCGATCGAAGCTGTTGTAACGTTCGTTCGATCGATTATACAGAAGGCATAAAGCAGTGAAAGGAATGGTATGAGGCGAATCATGAATTTCTTCACTACCGCCTTCTGCAGTTCAGACTCCGTCGTCAATTCTGCCATGTATCCGCCTTCTGTCGATGCGTGTGTTCAGGAAACAAAAATAGTTCCAGGGGGTTATATTGCTATGGTGTAAGTAGATCTACAAACTTTACCACACCATCAGAAGATACTTCGGCCCTGTATACCAGCACTTGCACATGGGGTGCAATGGCACCAATAACCTGGCGAGCTTCAATTGCATGCTTATTCTGTTCGGCTGCGACTGTCTTTCTGTTAGCGCCGGGCAGTATGCGCTTGTAATGTGCACATATCGCATCGTCTGGCCCGGATGCATCGGCACTATGGAACAGCAGTACTATCTCTTCGATTCGGTGTGCCTTCATCAGAAACTCCAGCTCCCGAATAAGCTGGTCGGTTCTGTGCAGCAGCGTATCACGCCCCAGGGCTGCAGGGCCGCCCGGTGCGTAAAGGCGATCATAGTCTGTTACTCCCAGCCTTGTGGCAAGAAACTCGTCAATACTCTTCTGCAATCGTCCATCGCTGCAGGCAACAACAAGTGTTCGTGGGCGTGCGGGCTGCCAACCCTCTGCGCCTTCAAATATCACTTCGCCATTCACGTCAGGTTGTTGGATGTCTGCCTTTGCAGCCATGGGCACGGATTCGGCCGCCCCAATTCCATGCTTAACTTGTAGCTCTATCACGATGCCACCTCGCAAATATCGCGCACACCAAACTATTGTATATCCCTTTTCAGGGATTGTTGTTGCGAATGTTGTAATGACAGCTGTACGGCTGTCTGGGCCCCATTGTACCAGATGATTTGGCACTCGCGCCGGTCTGAAGATTGGCCTGTAACGCAGTTAACAGCTTGGCGGTGATACCGCAACAAGGAGGGGGAAGCGCCCTTGAATAAGCAAAATGTTCGCTCACTCGCAGCAATGGCATGCCTTTTGCCAGCGCTCAGCGTTCTTCCACGCTGCGTCGCAGCACAGGATTCGTCTCCGGATCCGCACGCAAGGGAAACCCAGTCTCAACGCGATTTGCGCATGAAGTGGTCTCGCGAAGCGCGCTTCGGCATGTTTATACACTGGGGGCTCTATGCGGTGCCCGCCGGAACGTGGAGCGATAAGCGCATTGGCGGTATTGGCGAGTGGATTATGAACTCTGCCAAGATTCCAGTGGACGACTACGCTGCGCTCGCAAAACAGTTCAACCCGGTTCAGTTCAATGCGGATACCTGGGCGCAAATTGCAAAAGACGCAGGTATGAAATACATGGTGATAACATCTAAGCACCATGATGGCTTCGCCATGTTTCACTCACTTAGCGATCCCTACAATATCTACGATGCAACTCCATTCAAGCGCGATCCGATAGCAGAGCTGGCCGCAGCCTGTAAAAAGCGCGGCATCAAATTCGGCGTTTACTACTCTCAAGCGCAAGATTGGCACCACGCGGGCGGCGCGGCATATGGCGGGCACTGGGATAAAAAGCAGGATGGTGACCTGCATGAGTATGTTAGAAAAGTTGCGGCGCCGCAAGTGAAAGAGTTATTAACGCGCTACCACCCGGCAGTATTGTGGTGGGATACACCGGTACCCATGTCTCCTGAGGATATCCGGCTGCTGACGGAAGGTTTCAAATCTGCTCCCGGCCTGATTGCAAATAACAGACTTGGGAATGGTGTGCCGGGTGATACCGAAACGCCCGAGCAGTTTATACCGGCAACTGGCTTTAAAGATCGCGACTGGGAAACCTGTATGACGATAAACGATACCTGGGGATACAAGTCTTACGATACAAACTTTAAGTCAACTGAAACCTTACTTCACAACCTGATAGATATTGCATCCAAAGGCGGCAACTATCTGCTCAACGTTGGGCCGGATGCCCTTGGCGTTATCCCTGCGCCAGAAGTTGAGCGCTTGCAGGCTGTAGGTGCATGGATGAAGAAGAATGGGGCAAGCATCTATGGCACCTCGGCGAGCCCCTATCGAAGGCTGCCATTTGATGGCAGGGCAACAGTTAAGAAGAACGTCCTATATCTCAACGTATTCACGTGGCCGGATGGGCCGCTACTCCTGCCTGGACTTAAAACCGAGGCTATCAGTGCGCGAGTGCTGGCCACCGGAGCCGTTCTAAAAACATCTACCGGGCAGGATGGCGGATTGGTTATTGAGAAACCAGCTGCATCAGATATCTCTCCACTCTCCACAACCATAGAAATCAAACTCAAGGGGGCGGTGGTTGTAGAGCAGACGGACGCACGGATAACTCCTGGCATCGGTGGAGCGCTGCAGCTGCTTGCAGAAGATGCCGTGCTGGATGGCCAAACAATAAAACTCGAAGGCAGCAACATCGGGTATTGGACCGACGCAGGGGATATGGTGCACTGGGAGATAACCATACCTCCAACCGGAGGCGGCAAATATGCAGTATCGGTGGATTACTCCTGCGACAACGGCAGCGAGGGGAGTGAGATTGAGCTGCAGGTAGATGGCCAGCCCGCACATGTTTCGGGAGTAGTGAAACCAACAGGCTCCTGGCAGAGCTATAGCACGCTCAAGCTTGAAGGTTCTCTTGCACTAACCTCAGGCAAACACTCTATTCGCATACATCCGCTATCCAAACCAGCGCTCGCGGTTATGAACCTCAAATCGGTTGCGCTAAAACCAGCCTCAAAATAGATTGTGCAAATGAGCTGAACAAGCACAAACTACAGTCCCCCTGTAAGTAAGCGGAATTAAACCGTTGCCGACAGGGGGATTTTGTTCTTATATGACACAGCTGAGAGTATTAAACCGGACTACTTGTTGCGCCCGGAGGAACTGGCAGTTGTATTTATTAGCCACACTTCGGAAACCAGCGTTCCCCAACCGCCAGTGTTACGCCACTGCTCCACCGTTATTCTATCTCCAGCTCCTATATCTGGCATCTTCTCGAAGCGCAATGTTAACTGCCCGTTCTTAATTGACGATTTAGGAATATCAAACTCATACTGGGTGGGTACCAGCATCGGAATCTCTATTTCTGGTGCAATAAGTACGTCGCCAGCAAACAGTTTCTCAGAGTGCTGTTTCATGCGGGCTGCGTAACGGCCCTGGAACTGCGGCCTTACCACGGTGATTCGTACGCGATACGAGTCAATGTTAGAAAGTCCGTCGTAACGCAGTGCAACACCCTGCGACTGTTCCTGAGTGGAGCACATGGTCTTCTGGCTGTGCTTGCACTCTTCCGAAAACATACCAGCAACCAGGGGCTGTCCGTAGTCGTATGGTGAGCCATTAATTACATGCGGCATCTTGCCAATTACGCCACAATTGTCATAAAATCCACCCGGACCTGGATCTTCGTAATGTGCAATCTGGAAAAGCAGCGAGCCTCTCTCTTTAGGTGATGCGGAAGCTGCCTTCTGAAGCATGGCGCGTGTCCAGCCCATTCCAATGAAATCGTGCTGCAGGCTAAACAACCCTTCGCTTCGCACACCATATAGCCAGTTGCTCTCTTCACCTGCCGCCCTGGCCTCATTTTCTAAAGCAAGCATCTCACTGCTTGGCGAGATCGCGGTTAGCGCCTCGCTTGCTGCTGAAATGGCCACCTCTTGAGCCTGCGGAGATTCACTCATTGCCGCCGCCACAAGGGCTTCAACGTGGGCATGAGCTGCAAGCTGTAGTTCAACAGCTCTGGCAGTATGAAGATCAATAGCTGCCTTCTGAAGATGCTCCAGCCACAGCCAGTTGCGTTTCCGCAAATCAGCAGGTATAAGGCGGCCTGCCTGCTTTATCAGGCTGTAGTAATGAAAGATCCCTGGCTTTTTGGGTAGCGGCACATTGGGATCATCCTGCAGGTTCTGTTCCAGTTGAAATAGCGCCTGAGCCATCACCGGTGCTGCTTCAGTACCAAACCAGGTCTCGCAGTAACTATCTACCACCTGCTCCACACTCTGATTTGGGTTCCACATCAGCCGTTCCCACATCCATTGATTAAAGTGATCTTGTGTGCCGCTGGAATGAGTGCAGTCGCCAATGCCGTAGCGCACGGTTTCTCCAAACATTTTGTAATAGAAGCGCGGCCAGGCAAAAAATGTTAGTCTGTCATACACCTGTGTCAGGTAGCGATCAGGCATACGTTCATACATAAAGTGCCCGGAAGCAGGCGGATAAAATCCGCGCTTGTCTGGCCTTGGGTATGCCTGAATAAACCCAAATTCCGAATAACGCCAGTGGGTTATCTCGTTATAGAACACCAGGTCTTGCTGTGGCGGTAACTGATGCAAAATCTCATGCAGATATCGTGATGGGGGGCCAAAACCAGGGTATCGGAACAGATCCATTCTGTGGGTCTGTCTGTGTCCTGGTTGCCAGCTCATGCTATCGGAACCCGGGCCATAGCAAAACCCGCGCAGCCACGAACGGGGTTTCTCCTGCAGATACTGGAATATAGCCTCGTCGCTCTCAGCATCAAACTTCTGATTTGTAATAAAAATCTGGCAGTTTGGGTGGTATCTGTGGATAATATCTGCCATGTCGGCACATAGCGATATGAACACATGGCCATAGGGATGGCACAGATCGCATTCACAGCCGCCGCCATCACCGCCAACCAGCCGTACATAATCATAATCCGGGCTGTTCCTGAAATTATCTTCGCACTGCTTCAGCATTGCCGCACGCGCTTCGGGTACCGATGGGCACAGGTAACCAGAGCGGCCGATAGACTCCTTCGCTTGCCACTCCGGCGGACCGCTGCCACCATTTGCAGTGTAGTGGCACAGCGCTTTTACGCCGAGGCTTTTTACAAAGGCAAATGCCGGGTCGATATTGGTGGGTGAGTCGCCACCAAGCTGAATGGTGTTTGCACCAGCAAGAATAATATCTGCAATGGCATGCTCGCGCTCTGCTTCTGTCCACTGTCGGGCATGAGCCTTCTCAAAGTTAACACCACTCTGCTGTATCTGGGTGCCTCGTACCTCAAACGCTGGCGCAGTTCGTATATCTAGAAACTGTGATATTACGGGCCCCTGCCTGGTAAGGTGAATCTGGCGCAATATTTCGCCGGCAGCATAAACCAGGCCCCGAGGATCGGCTGAAGCTGCAGCCATTCTAGTTCTGGACCTGTCATTTGTTGTAGGCAGGGAGCGGAGCACGAAACCTTCCGGACCGGGATCAAACTCAGTGGGAGGTGAAATGCGTACGGAATTAAGTGCGGCATTCAATGACTTATGCCTCGATGCCGAGCCAAATAGTATTGTGAGGGCCGATTTGTGGGTGTCACTGGCAGCTGGCTCTGGCACAATCCAAGCGGTAATTCCTGCCCCCATGAGGCGATCCTTCAGCAGCAGGGCAGCGTTGTGCTCCACTGTATCGGGAGACACGGCCTCAACAATGGTACAGGTACGCACAGGGATTGGGGCGCTTCTTACGGCAGACATTGAGAGCGCAGCCGTTATTACGGCAATAGCGGTGAACACAGCAAACCTCCGACTACAACCAGAACTTCCGTGCTGTTACTATACACTTTCACTGAGGGATTGTCCGCCGGATTGGCGGGCCAACGAAGCATAAATATACGCAATCGCAATAGATAACCATAACCATGACCAACATCGAAACCAACAACCTTGATGAAGCACTTGCCTCAGTGCTGTCTCTGTATCGGCGCTCCCTCAATTTGCAAGCATGGAAGCTACTAAACGAGTCGGTCGATCTTAAAACAACCCGGTATGTTCCGGCTGTTATTCTTGCGGGCCGCATCCTGGGGCACCTTGCCGTCAACACTGAAAGCGCGCGTTACTTTTACCGGGCAGCCAGGCTCGATCGCAAGAGTTTTACGGCTCGCTGCTATGCCATCTCTACGGTTCTATCACGCCTTGGCCCTCTCCGAGCACAGCGCATGATGCGGGCGACTCCAGAAGTAATGATCCCCTCCGGCAATATGACGGAAGAGCAGGCTTCAGATCTGGCTTTCTGGTACTCACTGCAATCTGGCATTGCTTCCAGTTTTCGAGACTTTAGCGCCGCAGAAAAGCTGCACCTCAAGGCAGATACCATCGACCAAAATAGCAGTTGGTTAACTGCGGATCGTATCAGCCTGCTAATGGAGCAGGATAGGTACACTGAAGCGCTGGAGCTATCAACCGAATCGATAAAAACGTTTCCAGATTCCAGTACTCACTACCAGCTGTATGCTTCGCTTCTGGAACTACAAGGGCGCCGTTTAGAGGCAGTGCAGGTCCTTGCGGATTGTGCGGAGAGATTTGAATCTCCGTATGTCTACTTCCAGATCATGCATCTGCAGCGCTCTATGGCTGATTATGCTTCGGCGGAACTATCCCTTACGGCTGCTATCGCTCTCATGCCGTTTATAGAGGCTGAGGCCAAGCCTGCCTTGATTGGATACGGTGCAGATCTCAGCTATCGACTGGGCCGTATGGATGAATTCTTGAAGGGGGCGGAAGATAGCAGGCATCCGTATTACCTTACCGCGGCCGCAAACCTCAAGGCTAACGGATCAGACGCGCCACTTGTGTTGCTGGATGTGCCATTTGTGCGTCAGCACCACCTTACTTGTGCCCCCGCAACACTTACCGCAATTAGCAAGTACTTTGGACAGCCAGCAGATCATCTCGAGATTGCCGATGCGATCTGCTACGCTGGCACACCGTACTACAGCCAGCGCAAATGGGCAATTGATAGCGGCTGGTATGTTCGGGAATTTACCGTTACCTGGGAAAGCTGTATTGAGCTAATTGATAGGGGTGTGCCGTTCACGCTTTCCACTACGGGAGCAGGATATGCCCATCTGCAGGCAGTGGCAGGCTATGATGCGCGCCTGGGTACACTGTGCATCCGTGATCCATATCGGCCAGATATCGAAGAACCGTTCGGTAATGGCTTGTTGGCTCGCCTTACTCCGTATGGGCCACGTGGTATGGCGCTTGTTCCGATGGAGAAGAGAGCCCTTATCGAAGATCTCAACCTGGCCGATACAGCTCTGTATGATCTACTGTACGATGTGGAGGCAGCGCTCGCCGAACACAATCGAGAAGAGGCGATCCGGAAGTACGATGCCATTGCTGAGCAGGCTCCCGAGCATGTGGCCGCCTATTACGCAGGTTCTGCGCTTGCTTCGTATGATTCAGACCGTATGCGATCGTTCGAACTCGTAGAGGCGCGCAGCAAACAGTGGCCCGAAGAACCCAATATGCTGATGAGCCGTATTTCTTGGCTCCGAATTCTTGGCAGGCGGGAGGAACGTCTACAGCTGCTTGAACAGGTTTGCCGCACACGCCGTGGCAAAACAAGCAGGCAGCGCATCGGCACGGTAGATACGGATACATCTGAAGCCGATGTGGAACGCGTGGCTCAATTTTCGCCCCTGTTTCTGCATCTGTTGGCCTCTGAGCTTATGGAAGATGCTCGAGACGAAAACAGGGCCGAGGCAATTCTGTTACGAGCCATTCGCATGAGCCCCACGCGAGACGAAAGCCTGTGGACCCTGGCATCTCTGTACTGGCAAGAAGGCCGCCAGCAAGAGGCAACGGAGCTTTATCGGTTTGCGGCTTGTTTGGACCCATACGATGAGGGCAATGCGCGAAGCTATTTTATTGCGGAGCGCTGGTTTAACAAAGAAGAAGAAGCGCTGGCCTTCCTGCGAGATCGGGCCGCCAGGTATGCCTCCAGATCCCATCTGCCAGTGTGCACTCTTTTTGATTCGCTCGAGCAAACCGACCGAATGGAAGAGGCATTCAAAACCATATCGAGTGCGGTTGATTCCGACCCTTCTAACGGCGAGTTACGCCTGTTTGCCGCCAGAGCCTATGCCAGATACGGCCAACTGGCCACTGCCGAAAGGCTCATTGCTCAGGCCGAAGGCCATGCCGCTCAAACATCCTTGCTCCGTGCCAGAGCACGCCTGTTTTCGCAACAGAATAAGCTTTCCGAAGCCCTCGAATGCTGGCAGAAACTTCTGGAACAGGATCCTCTATCGATGGAACTGCACCAGGAGTGCGCCTATCTGCTGGGGCAAATGAATGGCCCCGCAGCAGCGGCAAAGCACTATCAAGACGCTGTGGACGCCTTTCCAAACCACTTTGAACTGTATCGTCATTGGTGCCGCTGGCTGCGAGAGCTTACCGAGAAAGCAAAGCATGAGGCTGCCCTTCGCCGGATGCTTGATATAAACCCGGCAGAGGCATGGACATACAGGGAACTGGCGCTGCTGCTCAACGACCAACGCAGGCGTGAGGAAGCACTGCAGTATGCTCAAATGTCTGTTCAGCTGGAACCGCGGTCTCCAGGCTCACACGGTATCCTCGGGGATGTCTACCTGGATATGGGTAATCTGGCAGCTGCAAAAGCCGCTTATACAACGGCAATTCAGCTGGATATCGATTACGACTATGGCCAGCGCCGGCTTCTGGAGACATGCACAACACCGCAGGAAAGGCGCGATGCCATACACCTGGTTGCTGCTGAACTCGGGAAACAGGTTCAGATCTCCACTGGCGTTGAAGCATTCTTGCACTTTGCAGAATCGGTTTTGGATGCCGGTGCAATTGAACAAACACTGATTAACCTTGTGCAGCGTTTGCCACATCTGGCCGAAGCGCGCCTTGCGCTGGTAGACCACTATCTGGAGCGTGATAAGCCAAACAAAGCCCTCAATGTGGCAGAAGATGCGGCATCACGGTTTCCGTTAAACTCCAGCGCCTGGCAAAAGCTTGCCGATGTTCGCGCAGCTCTCCAAAACCGCCCTGGCGAACGTGAAGCACTTGGTTATGCCATGAAGATCTCACCCCGCAACCTGGATGCAGCAAGGCAACTGGCTCGCTCCTATGCCAGCACAGGTGAAACAGATAGGGCTGTTGAGATAATGCAACAGGCTATAACGTGGGATCGGTTGGATAGGCTGACTCATGAGTACTATGCCTATATGCTGGAAAAGAGCGGCAAGAGAGCAGAGGCAGTAGAGGCGGTTAGAATCGCGCTCGATCTTGATCCTGGTAGCCAATGGGCCTGGGGTGCTTACTCAGAATGGTCAGCAAAGCTCGGCCACCCTGAAGAAGCGCCGGGCCTCGTAAGACAAATGGTGGCAGAACGCCCAAATGAGTATCGCGTTTGGTTGGCACTTGCCGAGATACTGGATTTCCCTGCCGATACTCCTGAACGACTGGCAGCTATAGACAAAGTACTCGAACTAAATCCAAGATGCGATGATGCCTATGGATTGAGAGCCGAAATCCTGTGTGGCGAACGTCGCTTTAAAGAGGCCCTTGATTCTCTACGCGTTCCGCCAGAGTTGATGACGCCTGCAATTGGCCTTTACCGGGCCCAGACATATGACGCCTCGGGCGATCGCCAGATGGGGATCGACACTTTAAAGAAGCTTGTTCAGGAGGATCCAAACGATCCCGGGGCCTGGCACTATCTCATCCAAAAACTGGCCGAGGGCGATGATAAAGCCACCTATCTGGAAACCGCTCGGAAGTACGTTGTGCAGGAGCCAACCAACTCAAGAGCCTGGGCACACCTTGGCGAAGCCTCGCGCAGGAGTGAACTGAAGGTGGAGGCAATCCGTGCTCATAAACGTGCCGTAGAACTGCGGCCGGATTACGAGTACTCTGCGGTTGAGCTTGTTAAGCTGCAGATTGATGTGGCCGACCTTACAGGAGCAGGTGCAACTGTAGATGCACTCAAATCCTTTGATCGGCAAGGCTGGGTGATTGCCTGCGAGGTGAGGTTGGCTCTGGCACGCAAGAACGCCTCTGCTATTGCTCAGGGCATCCGAAGACTGTGCGCTGCAAATTCCGATTACTCGGCACACCTCATTCAAGCAGTGAAACTGGTTTGTGATTCTGGGTCTGCAAGTGCTGCACGCCATGGGCTGGATACTGCCCTGATGGATCCCAATGCCATGCCGGAAGCTGGCAATGCATGGGTTACCGCAGCACTTAGTGCTGGGGAAAACAACCTGGATGCTCAAATTACAAAGGCTCTGGCGGTTGGTGAGGCGGGTGCTCATGCGGCCGCAGCCTGGATTAACTACCAGATGGATCAAAAACACTTCAAAGAGGTTCAGAAGTTCATATCTTCCTGTAAACTCACACTGAGCAGGCAGACCATTTCCTGGGCTGTAACCGCTCATGCATACACACGCCTCGAGAAGCACAAACTCTGTGATGAATGGACAGCAGATTGGAAATCCAGGCCCAACCTGGAAGCATGGATGCTGCTGAACAGAGTGGCATCACTCCGTTGCCTGCAAAAAGACGCCGAATCTGCGCAAGTAAGCCGTGCAGCACTGGGAATGGAGCGGGATCACAGCACGGTGCTACACGCTTTGTGGCTGCTTTGGGACTCTCGGCTGGCAGGTACTGCTGATGATCCCGTTGCTGCGCGCGTTGTCGAACATACGGAACCAACAAAACTGCCGGAATACTATCAATTCATATTCTGGCTGTGCGAAGCAATCCGGCGTGGCAACGGTGCTGAAATAGGAACAGAGGAGAAACCAGAAGACAGGTTCCGAGATGTGAGGAACAACCTCGCAACCGCACTAAAAACAAATCGCGCGTACCGTTCCAGGTTAGATACATTGCGACTGTACAGAAAAGCGCGTTTCTGTTGCGTTAAGCGGCTTGGCGGATTTGGCCCTATAGCATGGGCTGCACTCAATGTCATTGTTGTTGATGCTACAAGGGGAATGAGCTAACAAACCATAGGAATCAGCGCAATACAATGGCCATAGGAGATTTCAGCGCGCGGTTGGAGTCTCCTGTGTATACCATCCAGTTCTTGCCGCTAATATCGTCTACCCTGACAATTCTGTTATTGCCTGTATCTGCAATGTAAATGTGGTAGGTGGAATCAACCCAAACAGCCGAAGGATTGTTAAACTGCCCAATTCCCGAGCCGGGCCCGTTGCCCAGCGCCTGCCAGTGGCCGCCTTCGATGTCATCTATCACAACAATCCTATTATTGAACGTGTCTGCGATGTAGATATGGCCGTGGCCATCCTTACATAATCCAATGGGGCTACTAAATTGGGCTTTGCCATCTCCCGGTCCCCGCCCATGGCTGTGCCAGCCGCTTCCATCTATATCATCCATCTGCACCACCCGGTTGTTACACGCATCATGCAGGTTGTCGCAAGCATCCGCAACGTCAATCTTCTCGTTCTGATCGACAAACATCCCGGCTGGGGAGCTAAAGTGGTTGGCACCTTTGCCTCGGCCACCCAGAGTGGTCCAGTGGCCGAAGTTTAAGTCATCCATGCGGGTAATTCGGCAACCAGCCTTATCGGCAACATAAATGTGCCCTTCCCGATCGGAACAAACAGAAACAGGCTCCTTAAACTGACCTTTTCCATCCCCTGCAGTTCCTACAGCAATCCAACCTTCTGCCAACATGTTATCCATCCGAATAATACGTGAATTGCCCGTATCGGCAAGAAATATCTTGCCGTTCATGTCTACATAAAGTCCCTGCGGATTGCTAAATCCCCCTCGCTTCTCAGTTGGGCTGCCTGTGCACTCTTGCCAGTTGCGGCCATCCATATCATCAATACGCACAACTCTGTTGTTGCCCGTGTCTGCAATATAAATCCGCGCATGGATGGCCTCAGCCACGGGATCTGCCCCCTGGCAACCTGGCATTAAGGTGAGTGCTGTGGCAAACACAAGGGCCACAGCCTTCGAAAAAAAGGATTTAGAAAAACATTTCTTGACAGAATTGGTCATACGAGTCCAGTGCCGAATCAGCGATTGTTGGCAGAGTATGGCAGATACTAACCAATGGCGGCAAGGGGTTGATATGCAGCAAACTGGCGGCATATTAGCGACACTTATTGCGATTGCTTTACGTAAGGTAGAATAGAACGATTATCATGCTTGCTCTGCGGCCGAATGCAATGGCGCGTTCGGGAAGCTGGCCCTCCCTCCGCAGTTAAGGCATAACATTGGATTCGAAGAGGAGTCATACCCATGAGCGTATCTTTTCCGCTTTCTCGCGGGCGTAGCACCGAGCGCCCCAAATTGCCGGTGGCCTCTATCCCAGAAGGCATGCCGCGCGAAAGCTCAAACCCTTACCACAATGCACTTCAGCAGTTGGAGATTGCAGCACGGCATCTCGAGCTGGATCCCGGCCTCCACGAAGTACTAAAATCCCCAGAGCGAGAGCTCACTGTCCGTTTTCCGGTAAAGATGGATGACGGAACCACTCGAATTTTCACCGGTTATCGTGTTCAACACAATATTGCTCGCGGCCCAAGTAAAGGTGGCCTCCGATTTAGCCCTCAAACGGATATTGATGAAGTACGCGCGCTTTCCATGTGGATGACCTGGAAGTGCGCAATTGTTAACATTCCATTTGGCGGTGCAAAAGGTGGGGTAGTTTGTGATCCGAAGGCACTTTCTCTGGCAGAGTTGGAACGGTTAACGCGGCGCTACACCTCAGAAATCAGCATTGTTATTGGCCCCAATACCGATATTCCCGCGCCAGATATGGGCACAAACGCTCAAACAATGGCATGGGTAATGGATACCTACTCTATGACAGCCGGCCACACCGTACCAGCGGTAGTTACCGGTAAGCCGGTGGCAATCGGTGGCAGTGAGGGGCGCTCTGATGCCACGGGGCGTGGTATCGTCTGTATAGCCGGTGAAGCAATTGCAGAGTTTGGTATGAAGATGGAAGGTCTACGGGTTGCCGTTCAGGGCTTTGGTAATGTTGGGGGTGTGGCGGCACGCATATTCCATGAAAAGGGCGCAAAAGTAGTTGCTGTAAGTGATGCTATCGGCGGCCTATATAATGAAGAAGGGCTGGATATACCCGCACTTCAGGAGTGTGCCAATAGGGATGGCAGCCTCACAAAGCACACAGGAGGTGTGCCCATTGATCCGCGCAAACTACTAGAACTGGAAGTTGACGTGCTGGTGCCAGCCGCCATCGAAAACCAGATAACGGCAGAAAACGCAGACCGTATTCAGGCGAAAATCGTAATTGAGGGTGCCAACGGCCCAACCACGCCTACCGCAGACAGCATCCTCAAGCAACGTGGGATCTTCCTGGTGCCGGATGTACTCGCAAACGCCGGTGGTGTTGTGGTGAGCTATTTTGAATGGGTGCAGGATCTGCAGTTCTTCTTCTGGCAAGAGAACGAAGTCAATTCTCGAATGGAAGCAATTATGCGTAAGTCCTACGCAGATGTACGCCAGATGTCTCGCAATGCAGGCGTAGATATGCGCCTCGCTGCCTACCTCATTGGCGTAAAGCGTGTGGCAGATGCCACCACAATCCGAGGAATCTACCCCTGATTGCTCAATTTTGAAGGATTTGCATTTGAAAGGGCGGGCTTTGTCCCGCCCTTTGATTTTGTTATGGCCAATTTGATATTGATTGAGTACTGCCGGGTCATAATAAACTTATGAAATCATTCCTGATGTTGTGCTGGGAGCAAATAGGCGGTTACGTTGGACTTGTAGCGTATATCACCGCCATTTTCTCGGTTATTTATGCCATTCGTAACAAGATAGCCACCTGGCCATGGGGCATCGTATCGGTTGTCCTGTTTGGAAAGATCTTCCTGGATGCAAAAGACCCATTGAATGCTGGCCTGCAGGTACTGTACTATCTGCCGGTTTCAATTTATGGCTGGTACATCTGGCTGCGGGGAGGCCCTAAACATTCGGACGACCTTCCCGTAACAACCATATCTACCCGAGCCAGAGTGGCCTGGGTCGTCGGTACTGTAATAACGGCGCTTTTCGTCGGTGCAATTGAGGCCCATTACAAGAAATCTGATCTACCGTACACGGATGCTACCACCACCGTTATCAGCATAGTTGCGCAGTATCTGCAAACCCGGAAAAAGTTTGAGAACTGGGTGGCGTGGATAGTAGTCGACGTGATTTACGCATTCTGGATGTTTCCAAAACAGCACCTTCTGGGGCTGGCAACACTCTATGTGCTGTTCCTTATCATGGCGTTTCAGGGAGCATACCAGTGGCGGGCAATAATGAGCTCCCACCAGGTTACACTGGATACGCCCAAGGCGGCATGATCTTCAGTATAATACAGACATATTTCTATTGTTTTGGGTGCGCAGTCACCCGCTTGAAAGAAGGACGATTTCTGTGGTCATTGCCGACGACACAACGGTTGTAAAATCTGCCCCAAAGCTTGTACTTGTAGATGCCTACAGCCTGCTGTTCCGGGCACATTTCGCCAACCCGTATCTCTCTACGCTGGATGGCCGGCCCACAGGAGCGCTGTTCGGCTTCAGTAGCATGATATTGAGTATTCTCAATAGCCAGAAGCCAGATTCAATCATTATTTGCTGGGATTCCTCGGCACCAACGCTTCGTAAGGTGGAGTACGAGGCTTACAAGGCGCACCGGCCAGAGACAGATCCTCAATTAAAGGCGCAAATGCCGGAAGCAAGGGCACTCGTAGAGGCTTTTGGAATACAAAGCGCGGAACTGCCCGGTTATGAAGCGGATGACCTTGTAGGTACCATGGCTGCTCATGGAGTTGCAGCCGGGATGCAGGTTGTTATCCTCACTGGTGATTCGGATCAGCTGCAGCTTGTTAGAGAAGGTGTAGCCGTAGAGATTTGCCAGCGTGGAGTTACAGATGTGCGGGTTTATGGCCCGGATGAGGTGTTGGAGAAGTATGGAGTTGGTCCAGAGCGATTGCCGGATTGGAAAGGGCTGGTGGGCGACACTTCGGATAACATCCCCGGGGTTCCAGGGATCGGAGAGAAAACCGCAACGGCTTTGCTGCAGACATGGGGAACACTGGATAATGTGCTGCAACATGTTTCAGATGTGACACCCAATAAGGCAAAGAATGCGTTGGAGGCCAACTCAGAGCTGGCAATTCTATCCCGCAAGCTGGCAACGATTATTTGCGACGCGCCAATTGATACAGAGATTAAGCCATATAAGCCAACTTCGGAACATTGGCGGCGTGTTCGCTCCCTTTTTGAAGAGCTTCAGTTCAAGTCGCTCTTAACTCGCCTACCACGTGAAAGCGCCCCGGTTCTTGCCGAAACATTGCCCGATGTACAGCCATCTCTATTTGGTCCCGGAGATGAAGAAGCGCCCGTTACGGTAGTTATCCGGACAGCAGATCAGTTTGAGGCAGCGCTGCGCGAGTGTGAAAACGTACGCAAAGTTGGGCTTCTGGTTCACCTGGAGAATAATAGCCATCCCCTGAGCGCGTTAGTATTAGGGATAGCTTTCGCAGCATCCAGCTCCCGGGCATGGTACGTTCCGTTCCGGAATGATGCGGATCCCGGCACGCTTGGTGGCCTGTTTGCCGGGCTGGATGCTCCCGCAAATGAGCCGTACAGCATATCCGTTGAAGATACAAACAGGCTATTAACTATTGCAGATTGCGAGTTCATCTCACACAATGCAAAGCCACAACTGCATGCTGTGGTGCATGCAGGCATACATGAACCAGACATCCGCTTTGATACCTTTCTTGCAGGCTACTTGCTGGATGCAAGCCGTAGTCAGTACCCAATCGAAGATCTTGTCACTACGTACCTTAACTCTCCGGCCGCATCGTTTGCCGCCTACTCAATGGAAGACCCTTCAGGTAGCCTCGCATCTCAGGCAGCCTGCCTGTGGCGGCTTGCTGAGCCGATGCGAGCCAACCTTGAGAAGCTGGGAATGTTGGACGTGATGAACCGCATTGAAATGCCCCTGGAGCCGGTTTTGGCGGCTGTAGAACGCGTGGGGTTGCTAATTGATGCGCCGTATCTCTCCACTCTCAGCATAAGAATGCAAAATGAGCTTTCGGGCCTGGCAGCCGAAATTTACGGCCTCGCAGGGGAAGAGTTCAATATTGGTTCAACGAAGCAGCTTCAGCAGGTGCTGTTTGAAAAACTGCAGCTGCCAACAGGCAAGAAAACCAAAACGGGCTACTCCACCGGGGCGGAGCTACTGGAACCGCTCGCAGTCGATTACCCCATAGCACGTAAAATCCTGGATTATCGAGAGATATCAAAGCTCAAGGCCACCTATGCAGATGCTCTGGTAAAACTGAAAGACCCGGCAGATGGCAGAATTCACACCACCCTTAACCAGACAGTCGCAAGTACTGGCAGGCTTAGCTCCTCTGAACCTAATCTCCAGAATATCCCTGTAAGATCCGAAGCAGGGCGCGAAATTCGACGAGCATTTGTCGCGGCGCCTGGAAAACGATTGCTCTCCTGCGACTATTCGCAGATTGAGTTACGAGTGCTTGCTCACATGTCTGGCGATCCCGCACTCAAGCAAGCCTTTATCGATGGGGAAGACGTTCACGCAGCCACCGCTGCGCGCGTGTTTGATGTGCCCTTAGCAATGGTAACATCGGATCAGCGCCGCCAGGCCAAAACAATTAACTTTGCCGTTATCTACGGCCAAAGCGCTTTCGCGCTGGGCGCAACTCTTGGCGTGGATACCCGCACGGCATCCGAGTGGATCAAGGAATACTTCCACCGTTTGCCTGGGGTGCAAGAATTTATTGCGCGCACAACAGCCGATGCTCATAGCAACCGGTTTGTTACTACTTTGATGGGGCGCAGGCGGTATCTGCCAGAGCTCGACAGCCCCAACCATAGCATGCGGCAGTTTGCCGAACGTGCAGCTGTAAACATGCCCATTCAGGGCACAGCGGCCGATATCATGAAGCTGGCGATGATCCAGGTTTACAATGAGGTTCAGGCCAGGTGGAGCAGGCATTGCACCATGCTTCTACAGGTGCACGATGAACTGCTGTTTGAGATTGTTCCTGAAGCCATCGGTGAGATTACTCCCAGCATTCAGCAGATTATGGGTGGCGTTTTTCCACTGGATGTACCGCTGGCGGCAGACGCAAAATCCGGGTTAAACTGGGCGGATATGAGCACAATATAATGTTGTGCTTTGCTGTTTCGCAAGAGACTGCGGGTTAATATCTGCTGCCACCGAATAAGTTTTCAAACCAATCTTCGGAGATGTTGTCACCCAGCGCAAATCCGATAAGGAAACCAATGAGTGCGGCCAATAACGTGATGGACCCGAGGCCGATGCTAAACGGGCCAACCTCAATAGCATGCCATCTAACCATGGGACTTCCAAACCTGAAACCGAGAAAGAGAAAGAAGGGGTGCGATTCCCAGAAGTAGGTAGGAGCACGCTCCGCGTGCACTACGCTGCTTTCGCGAAACTAGCCAACTGCCGTGCATTTCCATTGAGTATTGTTGTGCGTACTGCCAGCACTGCGTCGGCTCCTTCACCGGACCAC
>CAIONQ010000078.1 GCA_903859705.1 uncultured Chthonomonas sp. | reverse complement strand
GCGATCGGCTGCATCTCTGTACCCCGCATTGCGGATGCACAGAATGCACCAAAAGATATTCCCCCCTCTCACTGGGCCTATGGCGCTGTGAAGGACCTCGCTTCGAAGGGCCTCATTAAAGGTTATCCGGCAGATGGATCCTTTCTGGGAGGCCGAACGGTTACCCGATATGAGATGGCTGCACTAATCCAGCGCGTGCTGGATCGCATGGAAGAAATCACATCTCGTGCAGCCACTGGTTCCGAATCTGATAAGAAGCAGCAGGCTGCCTCCCTGCGCAAATTGGCTGCAAGTGTTCAAGAGATCCGCGAGCTAAACGAGGAGTTCAAGAAAGAGCTGCTGGTTATTGGTGCAGATCTGGAGAAGGTGAACGAGGAGATTGCCGCCCTCAAGGTCGGCAATCAGAAGACTCTGGATGTGGCTCAATCTGCACAGCAGAAGGCAGACGCGGCTGCAGTGAGCGCTGAGAAGGCAGCCGTACTTGCCGATCAGGCGCTTGAGAACGTGAAGGAGAGCAAGGCAGCAGCCCAGGCCGGGCTGGATAAGAAGATGGATATCGCTGCCGGCAAGGTTCGCTTCACAGGCCTAATCCAGACCTGGTATGCAAGCCCACTCGGCAAAAACCTGGGCGGTCAGCCTGCCGGATCAACCTCTGTGCCGGTTGGCCGAAACTATGGCGGCGGTGTGGGAGATACGTTTCGTTTGCGGCGTGTGGAGCTTGGCGTCGCGGGATCTATTGCGCCAAAAACAGACTTCTTCGCCCTTTTTGATCTCGGCAAAATCCCCGGCTTTTCAACAACTACTGGCACCTTTACCAACGGCACGGGCGGTACAGCAAGTGCCGTTACCGCCATTGGGGCCAATGCATCTACCGATATTCTGCAAGATGCATGGGTTGGTTATCAGCTAACGCCTCGCTTCCGGTTGGAGGTTGGTGGGCAAAAAACGGGCTTTTCTGATGACGGAAATCGTTCTTCTATGGCCGTGCTAACTATAGAGCGCGCCATTATGAACGGACTGCCAACAAATGCCGGGCGCGTTGGCTACGTTCGGGATACCGGTGCGGTACTGCGCTATAAGGGTGCAGAGGCAAACGCAAGTATCGGCATCTGGAACGACAACGGTCCGCAGCAGGACACGGTAGACAACGACCGTACCAAGTTCGCCAGCGTTACCGCTAACTACACGGGTTTGCGCGGATTAACGGCCGGAGTGTTTGCAGGTACCAATGTGGATAACGTTCATCCAAAACCCTCCCGAGACAGGGCTGGCGGAACGCTGCTGTACCATGTTGGCCCGCATCTGTTTGAGGCGGAGGGCGCTTACACACTCGATCAATCTGCCGCTACAGGAACCACGGGCAGGTCCATTGGCCTCGGCGGTTACTTCCTGTACGCGCATACCATTAGCAGCAAGTGGCAGCTGGTGGCCAGGTACGACGAATGGAACCCATCGGTTCATGGCACCACTGCCGGCGGAGTTACTCTTGGTGGGGCGGATCATCATAACCTCAAAGAGTACACCTTCGGCGTGAACTATTACATTAAAGGCAACAATTCCAAGATCCAGCTCAACTACATTGGCGAGGACACTCAGTCTAACGGCGTATCCTTCTTTGGCGCCCGCAGGCAGATACTACTCTCCAACTTCTCCGTTGGGTTCTGAGTTTTAAGGAGACAGAATGTTTCGCAGCACAAAAACCATCCTTATTGCGGCCGCGCTTGGTTGCGGCTTTGCAGTTGCTCCCACGGTTGGTTTCTCGCAGGTACGTGGCTCTGGCGCTACCTTTCCTGCACCCATCTATTCCCGCTGGTTCGCAGCCTACCAGGCCGCAGCCCATGTTGCGGTAGATTATCAGGCCGTAGGTTCGGGCCAGGGCATCAATGCCCTCAAAAACCGCCAGGTAGATTTTGGCGCAAGTGATGCTCCGCTATCTCCTTCCGAAGAGGCCTCCATGCCGGAGCCAGTGGTGCACATCCCATCGGTGGGTGGCGCTGTGGCGGTTACCTACAACCTTCCCGGTGTGCCAGCCGGCCTCAAAATAACGCCAGAGGTGCTTGCCGGCATATTCCTTGGCAAGGTAGCAAACTGGTCTGATGCAAAAATAAAGGCGCTTAACCCCGGGTTACGCATACCTGCGTTGCCCATCCAGCCTATCCACCGAACCGATGGTTCGGGAACCACCTACATCTTCACCAACTACCTTAAGAAGGCAAATGGCGAGTGGGCAGCCGGGCCGGGCGCAGGAAAGTCGGTTAACTGGCCGGTTGGCCTCGGTGGTAAAGGCAGCCAGGGCGTGGATGCGGTGCTTGCACGCACACCCGGTGCCATTAGCTATGTAGAACTGGCCTATGCGGTGGCGCAAAAGCTGCCATATGCGGCCATTCGCAATAAGGCTGGTGCCTTTGTAATGCCCTCGGTGGAATCTACCACGGCCGCGATCAACGATTATGCGGCGGCCCTCGCCAAGGATATCAAAACTCCAACAGTGGATGCACGTGGTAAAGATAGTTACCCAATCTGCAGCCTTACCTACATCCTGATGTTCCGCAACTCTGCGCGGCCAGATGCGGTAAAGCTGTGGAACTGGGCCATGACCCCGGCTGCACAGGGGCAGGCTGCATCGCTATACTACGCTCCGTTGCCCGCTTCGCTTGTGCGCCTAAATCAGGCTACATTGAAAACGGTTAAGTAACAGCCCGAGTGCTATGAGTTCTCCCCGGGAGGCGCCGCCTCCCGGGCTGAAGCTGTGTTATCATATTCAGGCATTTTTTAGAAGATGGGAGTGCGCTGTAAGCCAGCCTCCCACTCCTGGTGGATAGATTTGGCCGTTCTGCCATCCAATAATCTTAATAGTTCAGATACCAAACCAAAGTCTGCACCGGTCAGCCTTATGTCTGGCAATAGCAAAGCGCGGGTTGCCGATTGGCTTTTCCGCAACGTAACGCTGTTGTTTGCACTATCGACGGTTGTGCTGATATTTGGTATCGCCGTAACGCTTTACGAGGCATCGCGCATGAGCATAAGCCATGCGCATGCCTCGTTTTATTCGCTCACGGGCGTGCATGCGGGTACGCAAACCATCTACTGGGACCCCGTTGCTGCAGATGCCGATAAGCTGATTGGCGATGTTTACCGGGCGGCGCCGTTTATTTACGGCACGCTCGTTACCTCTATAATTGCCCTGCTGATTGCGGTGCCGGTTGGCGTTGGCGCAGCAATCTTCCTATCCGAACTGGCACCGGTATGGCTTGCCACCCCCCTGAGTTTTGTAATCGAAATGCTTGCTGCGGTGCCGAGTATTGTATACGGCTTCTGGGCGCTGGTATTTCTGGTGCCAAGGCTTCAGATGACCGATGCTGCAGGGAACCCCGCAGGATTCGAAAGCTGGCTAAACCGCGTGTTCGGTTCCATACCGTTGTTCGCTAAAACGGCGGATTCTGGAACTGGCATGGATTTTATGGCGGCCGGGCTAATTCTGGCGCTCATGGTGCTGCCATTTATCGCCGCCGTTTCCCGCGATATCTTGAAAACTGTGCCGAGTACTCAGCGAGAGGCCGCGATGGGGCTGGGGGCCACGCGGTGGGAAACCATATCCGGCATTGTGCTTAAGAATGCTGGCAGCGGAATTATTGGTGCCGTGATGCTGGGGCTGGGGCGTGCTATTGGCGAAACAATGGCAGTAACCATGGTTATTGGCTCAAAGTACAGCTTGCCTATTCCGCACGATGCCTCCAGCTTTTCGCTATTTAGGCCGGGATACACCATGACCTCGGTACTGGCCGACCAGTATCCCAATCAGAATTCAGATCTGCAACGATCAGCGCTTACTCAGATTGCTTTTACTCTGTTTCTGGTTACCATGGTGGTAAACGGGCTTGCAAGATTGTTGGTGTGGCTAACTGCCATGAAAACTGGTGGTAGCGTAACCAGCCGTTCCAGCACGCATATAAAGCAGGCAATTAACTTTCTGCTGCAGAAAGGCACGGCAGCGGCCTTTGCTGGCCTGGTGCTTTTCCAAACTGTGCAGGATGTGCATGCTCGGGGAATGAAAGGGGCATTTGGGCAGGCGCAGATGATTGGCGCCGCCGTTGTGATCATCTGGTTGATAAACCTGAAAACCCCCGGCACACGTCTGTTTTTACCATGGCGCAAGATACGAAGCGGTGTGGGAACAGCCTCTTCGGTTTTGTGTGCGGTGGGTGCAACGGCTGCCCTGCTGCTTCTGTTCTTTTATGTATTCAAAACCGGTATTGGTGCTTTGAACGGAGCGTTCTTCCATCGGCCCGATCCGGCCAATCCAGATGCTGGCGGCATGATGCATGCCATCGCAGGTACTTCCGAACTGATTTTGATGGCCTGCGTTATGGGGGTGCCGCTGGGAGTTTTGGGCGGCATTTATCTATCTGAGTTCGGTAACAACCGGTCTGGCTTTTGGATTCGCTATGCCGCAGATCTGCTAAACGGTGTGCCCTCTATTGTGCTGGGTATATTTACCTACACCCTGCTGATAGGGCTAAGAAAAGTACTTCACCTGGATAGTGGTGGGGCAACCTTTCAGGGATATGCTGGCGGGTTTGCGCTTGGTGTAATGATGGTGCCTACGGTGATGCGAACAACAGAAGAGCTTGTGAGGCTGGTTCCGCAGGGCCTGCGAGAGGGCTCACTTGCGCTGGGAGCCACGCATGCGCACACCGTGTGGCATGTGGTGCTGCCCACCGCTCGCTCTGGCATAGTTACCGGTGTGTTGTTGGCTGTGGCCCGCGTGGCTGGTGAAACTGCGCCATTGCTAATGATTGGCTGTAACAGCCAGTTGTGGAACCTGGACCCACGCAATGCGGTGGCATCCCTGCCGGTACAGATCTATGTTCTGCACGATTCGCCCATGCCCGTGGCGCTCCATCAAAGCTGGGGAGTTGCTGTTGTGCTGGTGCTTGTTGTGCTGGTGTTTAATATCATTGCCCGCGTGTTTACGCGCAATCGGTTTGCCGCCGCAAAGTAGTGGAAACCAAAAAGGATCAGATTGTGGTTAATGTGGTAAACGCAACAAACGCGTCCCAGATGGGCACGGAGATATCAGATGGGGCAGAACATGCCCCACGAATCTCCGTATCTCATATGAATTTTTTCTACGGTAAATTCCAGGCGCTTAACCAGATAAGCCTGGATGTGCTACGCAATCAAGTAACGGCTCTTATCGGCCCTTCTGGCTGCGGCAAATCAACTTTTTTGCGCAGCCTTAACCGAATGAACGATACCATTCCAAATACCCGTATAGAGGGAAAGATTCTGCTGGATGGTGAAGACATCTATGCCCGTGGGATAGATGTGGTGGCACTGCGCAAGCGTGTGGGCATGGTGTTTCAGCGGCCAAATCCCTTCCCTATGAGCATATGGGAGAATATTGCTTACGGGCCAAAACTACACGGTGAGCGCAATAAAGGGCGCCTGAATGAAATTGTAGAGAAGACCTTGCGCGATGCAGCGCTGTGGGATGATGTGAAAGATTCCCTCACCAAGTCGGCCTATGATCTTTCCGGCGGTCAGCAGCAGCGCCTGTGTATTGCGCGTGTTCTGGCGGTAGATCCGGAAGTGGTATTAATGGACGAGCCGTGTTCGGCCCTCGATCCTAACTCAACCTATCGCATAGAGCAGTTGATGGACGATATGAAAAGCCGGTACACAATCGTAATTGTGACGCACAACCTGCAGCAAGCTGCGCGCGTTTCTGAGCGAACAGCCTTCTTCCTTCGGGGAGAGATGGTGGAGTGCTCGGATACATCGCGGATGTTTGCACAGCCTCAGGATAAGCGCACAGAAGATTACGTACAGGGTAGGTTTGGATGATATTGCTGGAAGCACACCATGTGGCCCGGTGTGCCTCTCCAGAACTAAGGGCCGGAATGGGAAGAGACATGTCTGGCACAAGAATACACTTTGTAGAGGTTCTGGAATCGCTGCGGCAACGCATGCTGCATATGGGCAGTGTGGCCGATTCCATGGTGGAGCAGGCGGTACGCGCGCTTATTGAGCAGAATACTCAGCTTGCAGAAGATGTTATCCGAAGGGATGATGAGGTAGATCGTCTCGATCTTGAGATTGAGATGGAGTGCATGCGCCTCATTGCGCTGCAGCAGCCACTGGCTCGTGATTTGCGGCTTGTTGGCAGCTCTATGAAAGTTATCACCGATCTGGAGAGGATTGGAGACCATGCGGTAGATATCGCCAAGATAGCCCGCAAAATGGCCCGCGATACCTTTTTTAAGCCACTGGTAGATATGCCGCACATGGCAGACCGCGTGCGGTATATGCTTCATAACGCCTTAACTGCCCTTGTAAACCACGATATTACGCTGGTGAATGTGGTAGTAGAGGCGGATGATGAAGTGGATGATCTGTTCCACAAAATTCGGGAAGAGCTGCATGCAGCGATGGGGCGAGATTCCAGCCTGGTTGTGCAGGCAAGCTACCTGCTGTTTGTGGCGCACTACCTGGAGCGCATTGCAGACCACGCAGTGAACATTGCCGAGCGTGTTTACTATGTGGAAACCGGCAACCTTGCTACCCTTGCAAAAAACCGGCACCCCGCCTCCTAGCGGGTATGTTCCAGGCGCACCATCTTGCCACCGGGAAGAAGGCGAAATGTTTCTCCCCTCCACACGATGGTGCTGCCCATATAGCTGAATGCATAAATGGCAAAGCTGAGCAGATCACTTATCGGCAGGGCCCACAGGTGCCTGCGTACCAGTTTGTCCCCGGTAATCCCTGATATAATTGCGGCGGTGAGCAGCCGAAACAGCATGGCTCCCACCAACACAACAAGCCCCACTTTACTTACGGCAGTGGCAAGGCAAAAAGCCAGGGCTATGGCTGTGCAAAAAGTTACGAACATGCCTGCATAACCACCGGGGCGGCACGATCGTACGGTGCGTGCCCAGCGCAATCTGCGCCCCCACATGGGTTTGAACTGCTCTGGCCCCAGAACATCGTCCACCACATAATCTGAAAGCACCACCTCGTAGCCTGCTTTTCGAACGGCCTCTCCCATACGAAAGTCATCGGCGAGCT
>CAIONQ010000077.1 GCA_903859705.1 uncultured Chthonomonas sp. | reverse complement strand
CGACAATCGGGAACACTGGAAAGAATAGAAATGACGTCACGATTGGGATCAATCATTGCCTGAACTCCATCTCACAGAAGATTATCGGACCATTCGACGTTGGCAACCAAAATGACTCTATTAAATTCGAAACCAGACCGATATATCAACTACAGGTTCGACAGCCTACGCGCCAATAAGATGCGATAGCCCTGGGGTAAATGTTGCAAGTATTTTAGTTATTTTTCGTTACATGTCCAGTCCGGCTGAAATAGCACGAACGGGGTCACCGACAACATGAACTTTTAAAAGGTTGGTGTGTCCGGGTCTATTAACGGGAACGCCGGCAGTAAGGACCACCTGATCACGGTCTCTAACTAATCCGGTGGAAACGGCGGCGTTAATGGTGGTATCCATCATCGCTTCCGTATCATGGACTTCATTTACGAAAACAGGGTTAATTCCCCACACAATTGCCAGGAACCGGTAAGTTGGCATTTCGGTAGTTACACCGATAATAGGGAGTGAGGGGCGGTACTGTGATACTCGCCGAGCGGTGCTTCCGGAGGAGGTAGCACATAGAATTGCTTTTGCGCCAATCTCGAGGGCTATTTCTGCGGTTGCCCTGGCAACTGCTGTGGTTACATCGCGCGGAACATCCAGGCGTTCGCGGTTTGCGTTGCCGGCAAGAAGTGCGCTTTCGGCTCTCACAGCTATCTGTGCCATGGTCTTAACGGCAATTTCCGGATAGCTGCCAGAAGCCGTTTCGCCAGAGAGCATAACTGCATCGGTTCCATCCAGAATGGCGTTGGCAACATCGGTAGCTTCTGCACGAGTAGGGCGAGGGCAAGAAATCATACTTTCGAGCATCTGAGTGGCCGTAATAACTGGCTTACCAGCCAGGTTGCAGGCGCGGATGATCTTCTTTTGAACTATAGGTACTTCATCAAACGGCATTTCAACGCCAAGGTCACCACGTGCAACCATAACCACGTCTGCAACTTTGAGAATTTCAGACAGGTTTTTCACTGCTTCAAATTTCTCAATTTTGGCAATTATGGGTACTCTGTGGCCAGCTTCTTTCATGATCGCGAGCAAAGGGCTAAGATCCTCGGCCGTGCGTACATAGGAAGCTGCAATCATATCAACGCCATTTTGTAACCCGAAGCGGAGATCTTCTTTGTCTTTCTCGGTTACTGCTGGCAAGTTGAAAGAAAGGCCCGGAGCGGTTACTCCTTTGTGAGGCTTAAGTTCGCCGCCTGCCGTAACTCTTGCACGAACAATTCGGCCGCGGTTAGATACCTTGCCTTCTTCGCATGCAATTACCTTCAGTGCAATTTTGCCATCGTCCAACAGCAATATTGAGCCAACTTTGAGTGCATGCAGCAGTTCGATAACTGGAAGCGGAATTGTATCTGGATACTCTTCAGACTGTTCTGCAGAGCCATCCAACTCTACTATTGAACCTTTTTTGAGGTTGATGACAGCGTTTAGGAAACCTCCCAGCCTAACCTTTGGCCCTGAGAGATCCTGAAGGATAGGGAGGGGGCGATTCAGGCGCTCTCGAACTCTCTGTATTTCTGAAATTACGGCGAGATGGCTCTCATGAGAGCCATGTGAAAAGTTTAGCCTGGCAACATCCATGCCGGCTCTCACAAGCTTTTCAATACCCTGCCTGGAAGAGCAAGCGGGGCCAATTGTGCAAACAATTTTCGTGCGTCTCACGTTTTCACTGCCTTCAAACAAGATGTGGCCGCACCTCAATGGCGCGGCCACATTGCCGTCGTATTATGAACTGATGCCTTCTTCGGCCTGACCAACCAGTACCGCTTTCAGAATAGGATCCGCCTGTATCTTACGTTCCATTCGGATCCTTTCAGAAGCATTCAGGGTATCGATTTTTCGATCCCGTTCAGCCTGTTTGAGCATTTCTGCATGACTTTCATACTCCTGCCATATCACTGTGAACTCATCGATTGGCAACGGCTCACGGTTGAGCCGATTGCACCCCGTTAGGTACCAGTGATATTGAAGAGATCTATCTGGCTGTTCGGTACTCATTGCGGCCGCCGGGATCAGGACTGGCGCAGGTTGTAGAAAGCCTTACGGCCACCATACACTGCACTGCTGCCAAGCTGCTCCTCAATGCGGAGAAGCTGATTGTACTTCGCTACGCGGTCTGTTCGGTTCGGTGCGCCAGTTTTTATCTGTCCGGCGTTGGTACCAACAACTATGTCCGCGATGGTGGCATCTTCGGTTTCACCGGATCGGTGAGAAACCACCGCGGTGTAGCCTGCGCGCTTGGCCATTTCGATAGCATCCAGCGTTTCGGAAAGCGTACCAATCTGGTTCACTTTGATCAGAATAGAGTTGGCGGTGCGCGTGCTTATTCCCTTTTCCAGGCGGGTGGTGTTGGTTACAAACAGGTCGTCACCAACGATCTGAACGTGGCCACCAATCTTATCGGTAAGCAACTTCCAGCCATCCCAGTCATCTTCGGCCATGCCATCTTCAAGCGAGATAATAGGGTATTTGTCTACCCACTTTGCGTAGTAATCTACCATCTCTGCGCTGGAAAGAACCTTACCTTCACCGGTTAAATGGTATGCACCGTCCTGGTACAGTTCAGTAGCTGCCGCATCCAGGGCGATATACATTTCGCCGCCCGGCTTGTAACCGGCCTGCTCAATAGCTTCGATGATAACCTGAACTGCAACTTCGTTGCTCTCAAGGTTGGGGGCAAAACCACCCTCATCGCCGTAGCCAGTGCTAAGACCGCGGCCTTTAAGCACTTTGCGGAGAGCGTGGAAAACCTCGGCGCCCATGCGGAGTGCATCCGAGAAGCTGGGTGCACCAACTGGCATAACCATGAATTCCTGAAGGTCTACATTGCTATCGGCATGCTTGCCGCCATTCAGGATGTTCATCATCGGTACCGGCAATGTGTAACCGTTTACACCACCGATGTACTGGTACAGCGGCATTTCCAGCGCGTTGGCGCATGCCTTTGCCACTGCCAGCGAAACACCAAGGGTGGCGTTGGCTCCCAGGTTGGCTTTGTTGGGGGTACCATCCAGCTCAATCAGTCGCGCATCAATTGCGCGCTGATTCAGGCCATCCATGTCCACCAGTTCCGGTGCAATTCGGTCGTTTACGTTCTCAACTGCATTCAGAACACCCTTACCGCTGTAGCGCGATTTATCGCCATCGCGGAGCTCAACTGCTTCGTGGGCTCCGGTAGAGGCGCCAGAGGGAACAGCTGCGCGACCAAGCGTGCCATCTTCCAGGTACACATCCACTTCGATTGTGGGCTGGCCTCGCGAATCCAGTATTTCCCGTGCGAAAATCTCATCAATAAACAAACCCATCGATCGGCTCCTTCGCTTATTTCTGTCGACGCGTTATGCCGAAAACTGTTCGGCTGGCACACCGCAATCAGGCTGGGCCGCAGCCCAGCCTGTGCAATGAGCCACATAACCTCGTTGGATATTATTCCTCAAACGCAATTATGGCATATTAAGCCTGCCCATGCAATCACACGCATAGGAAGACATGGTTTGTAATTACAGCCAGCCGCCCGCTTTCAACTCGCCAATTAGCTCGTTTTCAAGCTCCTGTGAGATCGGAACCAGCGGTGGTCGAACTCCGTAGCGGGGCAGGCCACGATGCGCAAGAATTGCTTTGCTGCTTGTGATAAATGGGTACTTGATTGTGATATCGATGAGCCTATCAAACCGGGCCTGCTCTTCAAGTACTGCGTTGCCGGTTGGATCATTCTTCCAGGCATCCCTCACCGCGCATAGCACTTCCGGGAATGTGTTTGCTCCACCAGATATACAGCCAGCCGCGCCATGCAGGTAACCTGGGCCCAACAAACGGTCGCTGCCTGTAAAGATCCGCAAGTGTGGGTACTTCTGAATGAATTCCAGGGTTCGTTCCCAGTCTCCGGCACTATCCTTAACGCCTGCGAGATTGGGATGGTCTGCCAGCAGTTCCATTACTTCATCGGTAATGTGGACAGCAGTAAATGGCGGAATGTTGTAGAGAATTACCGGGATATCTGCACTATCCAGAACACTGCGGTAATAGTCGGCCAGGCCCTGTGGTGCCGGGTTTTTAACAAAGAATGGTGGTAAAACCAGAACTGCATCTGCCCCAACGCTCGCAGCGTGCTTTGTTAGCTCTACGGCATCGGTAACACTGGTTGCCCCTGTGCCTGCAATTATGGAGAAGCCGCCGCGTAGCTCAATTGCTTTTTCCAGGATCTCTTTTCGCTCATCCACTGAGAAGGATATGCCTTCGCCATTGGTGCCACAAACTGCAAGGCCATCGATACCTGCGGTTCGGTGAAACTCAAAGAGTTCTGGATAGTAGTGCAGTGCCAGGCTGCTGTCTGCATTCTGCGGAGTGAAGATGGCGGTATAAATGCCGCTGAGTGCGCCGAAGCGCGTTTCTGCCGTCATGGAATTGTTCGTCCTGCAATCGTTCGTTCGGAATCGCTCCCTGGTACCCGCCGTGGAGCAAGTGGCTTATAGTTCGGAAGATGTATCGCGCAGAGTTTGCGCTGTAACTTCCGCGTGGGTGTCGTTTATGTAAACTCCCGCTCCTGCTTCGGAACCTGCAAGAAACTTCAGTTTCTCTGGTGTTCGATAGGGCGGATAGAATTCGATATGAAACCGGTAGTATCCGTAATCCTCAGAGGATCCATTGGTTGGCCGCTGATGCATTGCCATGATGTACGGAAATGACTTGTTCCAGAGATTGTTGTATCGTGCAGTAACGCTTTTGATAATTGCTGCGAGCGCCTGTTTCTCATTTGAGTCGAAGTCGGAAATTGCCTGGCGTGAGTTAATGGGGAGGATGTGTACCTCGTAAGGGTAACGGGCATAAAATGGGATAACGGCTATGAAGTGCTCGTTCTGGTCGACTAATCGGTTCTTCTCGGCCAATTCCTGGTCAACGATATCCTGATATAGTTCTCTTCCCGTTCGCTCAAAGTAGCGCTTTGCCGCCCCCAACTCTTTTTCAGCTATCGGAGGGATGAAAGGGTAAGCGTAGATTTGCCCATGTGGGTGCAACAGTGTTACGCCAATCTCTCGGCCCTTGTTCTCGAAAATGAATACGTAATCAACTTCTGGCCGGGACCCAAGATCCATGAAGCGATCTTCCCAAACATAGATCAGTTCTTCGATCTTCCGAACCGGTTGTAGGGCTAACTCACTGGTTGCATCCGGGCTGTAACAAACCACTTCGCATACACCATCCGATGGTGCTACTGGTTCCAAAGCAGTTGCTGCAACGGAAGGCACCGCAGCCGGGGTTCTGAGCGATGGAAACTTGTTTTCAAAAACTACGATTTCGTAATCTTCTGCGGGTATCTCAGTAGGGAAGCCGCCAGGCCGTGTGGGAGCAAGCGGATTATAATCCGGGGGTGGGAAAAAGGTGCGGTCTTGCCTGTGAGTAGCAGTGATTACCCACTCTTCAAGCGTAGGGTTCCAACGCAGTTCAGACATTCGTATCTCCCTCGCGGCCAGGTTTTGTCGCCTTCGTAGTGGCAGGCTCCGGGGCAGATACAGCGGGGGTAGTGGCATCAAATGCAGCTTTTTGCGTGGTAGATGCCGTATCCGGGAAGTGGTAGAAGGTTAGCGATCTCCCATCCTCCTTGATGATCCTCTTCTTCTCTATTCGCACGGACGCCTTCCTCTCTAAATCTGGACTGCCCGGCCAACATTCAAGGGCAGGTACTACGGTGTATACTGAGGCTGTGGGCAGGTGAACCGGGAATTATTATGCGCTAATGGGCAGGTTCCTGTCACTGTTCTGCACTTATTTGTTGAATTACGGAAAGGATCTTCCCAGAATGTCTGACTTCCTGACAGAAACAGTGATATCAACTAATGATATATATAAAGGCCGGGTTATTCACCTAAGTGTTAAGGAAATTCGCCTGCCAGATGGTAGTATTGGCCGACGAGAGATTATTGAGCACCCGGGGGCTGTGTGCATCGTGCCCGTAACCGATGCTGGTGAAGTGCTGATGGTACGCCAGTTTCGGCTTGCCTCCGGTGTAAACTTGCTTGAAGTGCCTGCAGGTACACTGGAACCAGACGAAGAGCCCGCAGTTTGCGCTCTGCGCGAGCTGGAAGAAGAAACCGGCTGGACCGCAGCTAAACTTACACCACTGTACGAAGCTTTTCTCGCTCCTGGTTACTCTACAGAGCTTATGTATGCCTACATGGCAACAAGTCTCAGTAAACCATTGGTGGCGGCAACCGGGGATGCTGATGAGTTTATTGGCATAGAAACAATCCCGATACCTGATCTCGAAAAAATGGTGCTTTCGGGGCAGATCCGGGATTGCAAGTCAATCAGTGCTATTATGCTGGCTCTTCACGCTCTCAGAGTTTAGTCAAGCTGTTCTGGAGTGCAAACCACACTCCAATTTAGCAAACGAAGCCCAGCGGCCGGCCCTCTCGTCCTCCCCAAGGGCAACTCTTCGAGTACATGGCTGGCACCCGATGCTGGGGTAACCCTGCTCATGCAGTGGGTTGTATGGCACGTCATTGATAGTTATGTAGGCCCAAACGTCCGACTTACTCCAATGGGCGAGCGGGTTAACCTTAATTAAGTTGAATTTTGAATCCCACTCCACCACTTCGGCTATGGAGCGGTCTTTGGTCTGGTCTCTGCGTATTGCGGTGATCCAGGCTTCGTGCCCTTCAAGGGCTTCGCGCAGCGGAACTAGCTTTCGCATTCGGCAGCATTCATCTGGTTGTGTACCGTAGATTGGGCCACCAAGGCGAGCTTCCATCTCTGCTACAGTTTCTTTAGCACGTACAAACTCCACTTCAATTCCATACTTTGCTGCGATGGTATCCCGAAGTTCCAGAGTTTCTATAAACTGATATCCAGTATCCAGATTAAACACACGAACAGACTTACCACCTTCTACGCGTGAAAGCATTTCAAGAATTACGCAGCCTTCGGCACCAAATGCGGTTGCCATTGTAATGGTGGGGTAGTGCTTAACTGCCCACTCCAGAATGGCTTCTGGCTCGCTATTCTGCATCAGAATTGCATGTTCTTTGATGCTTCTGAGGTTTTCCTGTAAATCTTGTTCATTTGAAGGCTGGATCTGAGACATTGAGCCACTCCATGGCGATCTGCCATTCATTAGCCTCGGCAAATCGGATAATCTTGACTAAACTAATAAGATTATATTACTTATTACGTCTGAGGTCAAGCGTTCAGTTCCTGAATTCGTGTTCTATTCGCTTTACTGTGCATGCTCAAAGGGATGACTACGGTTGTAAATGCCTCATTTTGCACATGATTCCTTGGATTTAGTACTGCCTTGCACCGGCTGAGTAATACCGTTTTAACGGGTGGTAACTGAGTAGAGGATGAGCTTTTGGAGGTGCATTCGTATTCCGGTATGAATCATGGCACTGCCGTAACGTGTATGGATCATAGCAAATGCCATGAAGTCAACAATGTTGACCAAACAGGTCGGAATACAGTACAATCCGGTAGTTTATAGCAATTCTGGTCCGCGCAAATTTGCTGCGGCTGAAAACAGGGAGATTTGTCGGATCATGGGTGGTCACAAAGGGTTTATGCTCTGGTTTACCGGGCTATCAGGTGCAGGTAAGTCTACGCTGTCTGAGCGACTCCTGAGAGAGTTTCAGACCAGGGGATACAAGGTTGAACTTCTCGATGGCGATGAGGTTCGGACAAATCTGTCTAAAGGACTCGGTTTCTCCAAGGAAGATCGGGATACCAATGTTCGGCGCATTGGGTGGGTGGCCCGAGTGCTTGCCCGCAATGGCGTGATTGCCATTACTGCCGCTATTTCACCTTATGCTGAAGTTCGCAACGAAATCCGCGCCGATGTTGAGACAGAGGGGCGAACATCTTTCGTTGAAGTATATGCCCACGCACCTTTAAATGCGCTGGTTGAGCGAGACGTAAAGGGGCTATACAAGAAAGCGATTGCAGGGGAGATCAAGAACTTTACGGGTGTCTCAGATCCGTATGAAGAGCCTGAGAATCCGGATGTTACCGTTGAAACCTCTGTCGACAGTGTTGATGACTCTGTAACTCAGATCCTTGCGTTTCTTACCGAGAAAGGTTTGATCGGTTAGTATTCATCGGCGGTACCGGGTATTTTATACGGCAGGTTCGGCTCGTTTCCATATTCTTAGCCGGAACCTGCCGTTTTTATCTGCGAAAATAGGGCAGATACTCGGCCTCAGGAGCAATCATTGTCTGCAAATAAACAGAATTTCGGGGTGGCTGATACCGCGCTGCCTCGTTCGATAGACCTTCACACACACACCACAGCATCAGATGGTCAGTTCACACCCACTGCTCTGATTGACCAGGCAGCCGGCATCGGGCTCACTGCTATTGCGGTTACGGATCACGATACCGTTGCAGGTATTGCTGAAGCGGTTGTTGCAGGTGCACGCGTTGGCCTGGATGTAGTGGCTGGAATTGAACTGAGTGCAGAGGTTGAGAAGGGCCAGTGTCACTTGCTTGGGTACTGCATTGATCCGGCAAACGTTCCACTTCGCACTCGCCTGCAGGATGTAGTGGATATGCGTAACAGCAGAAATGCGCGCATTGTTGAGAAAATGCGAACGGAACTCGGGTTTGACATATCGCTTACTGAAGTGGAGAGTGAGGCAGGCGGTGATATTGTTGCTCGGCCGCATTTTGCCCGTGTGCTGGTTAATAAGGGGTATGTAACCACAATGCAAGAGGCCTTTGATATCTACCTTGGCAAGGGCGGCAAGGCGTATGTCGATAGGTTTCGCCTCTCCCCAGAGGAAGCAATTGGGCTGGTACACGGAGCAGGCGGGGTATGTATCCTTGCGCATCCCAACAACTTAAAACTGGATGAGCTGGAGACAGAGGCCGCTATCAAACGGCTCGTGGGGGTAGGATTGGATGGGATTGAGGCACGCTATAACCGGCACACTTCAGCAGATAACGCACGGTACCTGTCGCTGGCAACCCGTTTGAATATCTTGACCTCCGGCGGATCTGATTATCACGGTATTCTTGTGAAACAAGATGTGCTACTGGGGCATGTGGAAGGACAACTGCCAGCTCCAACCATACTCCTAGAGCATATTAAAGCGGCAGCTCAATCTCGGAGGGCTCGATACTTTAATCAGGCGTAGATAATTACTTGTTCTACTGGTATGCCCTGCTGCGATATAAAGTAACCTGTGTCGTCCTTAATAGGGTCATGAACAATCGCTATTTGCCACTCCTGAGAGAATACACTGGTCTGGGTATCGATATCGGTAGTAGATAGAAACACCCCGAGGCCCGGGTGAGAGTGGCAAGACCCTACAACGGTAACACCTGGTGCTAGCTCTTTTAGTTTGGGATACAGCTGGTTCCAGGTGTCTGCCGTGTACTCAAACGAAATTGGCGTTTCTTTGCCACCTTGTGCCGCAATGTAGTCTTCTACAGCAATCAGGTATGAGTCGAGGGCGGGGTCATAACAAGCTTTTCCGGTAAGCAAACCTCCAAGCTCTACCGTAGTGTTGGATGCAAGGTGATTCCGAAACTTGGCTACCGTAGCTTCATGTATGAATACTGCGTGGTGGCCCCTTGAGATCGATATACGGGCGTGAATGGCCAACCGGTGTGCTAAGGCTGCTGCTTCAATTTTTTCCGGTACGTAAACATCACTCTGCTCCTGCCAATGTACCGGGTCCACTTTCTCACCCGGTTCAGGCGACGTTTGTTTTCGGTTGCGGATTTCCCTTGCCGCTTGTTCAAAGGCAGCCGCTTCGGACTCCTCAAGAATATCGGCAGAATTAGGCGTTCCGCCTGCCGAAGTTGGTTTGAGGCGACGATCGAAAATGTTTCGCCACATCATTCCGGGTGCGAGCGTGGAAATAATGCAAAACCCTATTGTACAGAGATTTGTCATCAGAGTTGTTTCCGTAGCGCACGGGCGATGATCATTCGTCAACCCACTCAAGTCGCAGGTCAGAGTCGCCATCCACTGCCTGCTCAAAGTCTCTGGGGTCAATGGTTCTGAGCTCTATGTCTTTAGCACCATAGATTTTGTTATCTGTGGGCAGAAGTATCAGGTTCTTCTTAATCCACTCCATAGCTTCCGGGTTTGCTGGATCTCGCATGTTGATAATTCTGCGATCGAACTGCAGTAATGCTCCCACCCGTGCAACTAGCTCATCCAGATACTCTGAGGTTTGCCATGTGCCGAGGCACACTTGCCTGTTGGGGTACACATGTGGATTGAAAACAGGAGTAAGCATCTCAAGGCGGGGTGGGGCGGAAGGTAACGGGTATCGAGCTGGCAACCTGATGCGCATGAGGTGAACATTGGCGTAAAAAGGCTTACCGTTCGCAACAGCTTCAATACTGCGGCAGCGATACTCTATAACGTAATTGTCTGGGGGTGCGCCCGTAGCCGAAACAATCTCAAGCCCACCTTCGCTTTCATCAGCGAGGCGCTTCAGGTTGTCATAGTCGGATTGAAGCCTCAAATCCCTTGCATGGGACATTGTACCGCTCTCTAAACCGGCTCAGCAGTAGCAGCCGAAGAATTAATAGTGGCATGCTTGTGGATGCGCAAATTTGTTAGCCGTGTGCTGCGAAGGGCTGTAGCATAAGCACATCACCATCGTGCACATTATTTGCATTCAGCGAGTCGCTGGGTAGTAGTACCCGGTTGGTACTTGTGTTACAAACCTGGTAATCCATGTTAAAGCTGAGGAACCAGCGTTTGCTGCTGGCCTTTATGATATCCGAAACATACATGCTACGTGGTAGAGTAACGGACGCACGCCGGGTGCGATCCAGAGTTACCAGCACAACTGAAACCTTTTCATCAGACATTCGTTCAGTCTCCTTTCATCTCCTGGTTCGCGTAGTCTTTTCTAACTTCCAGTGGTTTGCCCGTTGGTGAAAACACCATCGGTTCACCAGAAATCTGCACGTATATTCTTCCGCCCGGATTTTTGATACACAACACTTGCCAGGGCGGTATACAAAGTGTTTGCAGCGTCATATCCATCTGAGGGTCGGCGTGTGCTACTGTGCACAGTTGCTCCGGGCTACGTGTCTCCAACCCGCATTGCGGGCAATGCGACATTGCAACAGGAACCAGCTCTATCGGACGATTGATGGTTTCGACGCAACCACATCGGATGCAATGCATCTGCGTGCACAAGTCGAAACCAAGTTCAAGCACTGCGTGCAGCGATTCTACCTTACAAGCCTGAAACAACATACGCGGTGTGAATACGGCAGGATCTGCTTCCACGAATATCGTGGGCGACATCTCCATGTGTGCATCGCATTCTATATGACGACTCTGTGAGAGAACATGCACTTGATATGGCTGTATCGAGAAGGTTAATCTCTCACCCGGAAGAATGCCTGCTGGAGGCGCTGTGTACTCTGAATTTAAGTGCAGCCGGTGCAGGTGTAGAATGGCTTCATGAACTGCAATACCTGCAGCAATAGAGGCCATTACGCCGGTTGTTGGCACTGCTTCCGTAGCAATATCGGAGGGCATACCAGTGCAGGAAAATCTCAGGTTTCTACGTTCCCACATGGATTCCGTCATGGTGCATTGAAAGCACGCAGCTTCACCATGCCGATCAGCTCCATATAGCGCGATGTTACAGAATTCGGCTTCAATTCCGGTATCCAGCCATGCAATGCCGGCCTTACCGCAAAGCAAATTCAGTGCAAGGCGAGCGTTTATACTATCCAGGCAACCAATTACAATATCCACACTGCGAAAAATGCCGATGCCTATCTCAAATTCGAGATCGCCAACAATTGCCGTAGTAGAAATTTCAGGGTTGATCTCCTCGGCCTGTTTTGCGGCGGTAGTAGCCTTCCATTTCCCAACGTCGCCATCGCGATAAAGGACACTTCGTGTGAGGTTCGTCTGTTCAATTCTATCAAAATCAACGACTATTACGCGCCCAACGCCGGCAAGCGCAAGCAATTTGATTACTTCGTTACCTGTTGCTCCCGCTCCGGCTACCAATACCACGGCCTGCGATAATGAATCCTGATTCCACCATGGAAGCAGTCTGGCGCGCGCATATCGATCTTGCTCGGTGTGAGGCGTTGCCATTGGATGTATTACCCCCCGGGGCCAGCCGGGCGCGGGATGATTGTGCCTTTAGCTCCACAACCGCAACACTTGCCTTTATCCATGCTGTGCAAAAAATCCCAGCCATCGGGGCTTATGTTTAAGCCGCACCGAGTACATCTGTATATCATCCGCAAGCCCGCAAGGGGTTGGCGAGTTATTGGGCAAACGGTAACTATCTCAGCAGCAGCGGAAAGGGGAATACGTTTTTCTGCGACGACATCCAGCATAAGGGCTGCTACGTGCTCGCAGGGGAGATAGCCCGGAAGAGCAGAAGGTTTGCGCGCTTGATCGCAATCGCACGAACTGTAAACTGTTCCTGAAGTAATGGCTGCCGTTACTGCATGTGTCTGCCGGATGTCGGTAACCTCGCCGGTAAGCTGCGTAGTGGTACCGCTTACGAAGGCAACTTGTGTGCCGGCAGCAAGCTGTATTGCACGTTCAAACGTGAAGCTGTCGCAGTTGCGACGTATCCACGCTGCAGAAAGCTCTGAAAACGATCGGATAGAATCTAGCGCGTCATCTGATGGTGAGATGGGAGCAAACTCAATTTCAGAGTGTTCGGGTATCTCAAGCAGGTCGTCGGCGCGCTGGTCCAGCGCCACAGGAAACCCGAGACGTATAAGCAGAGAGCGGATACTTCCTCCGATGCCATCAAACTGATTGTTGTTTCCGCTCAACGTATGCGCCTCTGAATACCTGGATCGGATGATGCTGTGAATTTAGAGCACCTGATCGCCGCGCTCCTCGGTGCGAACACGTACTGCATCCCCCATGGGGCTTACTAGTATCAGCCCATCGCCCGGTTCACCAGTTCGAGCGTAGGTTTCGATGGTGCTTACTATCTCTTCTACATCCTCATCCCGCGCAACAATTTCGATGCGCGATCGGATAGGAGTATCCAGGGGAGATACAGCACCACGAAGATCATGCCTGGCAGATGTTCCATATCCGCGCACGTCGGATACAGACATACCAGTTACGCCAATCTCCCCGAGGGCAACTTTAACCTCTTCCAGCTTTAATGGCCGGACTATCGCTTCCACTTTTTTCATACTTACTATTTAGACGCATCGAGAGGCCGTTGATTACGCCATTCATTAAAAACTTATGATTTCACTGAAGTCTTATCTATATTTCAGTAACCGATACACCAACGTAGGGCGGGGCAGACGTTATTCCCCTGAACATCCCGCGCAGCGGCACCGCATCGGCGTAATCACGCCCATAGTGAACCTTGATGTAATGCTGGTTTGTTAACAGATCGTTAGTGGGATCGAACCCATGCCACTTGCCATCTGGAAGAAGGCACTCTACCCAGGCATGCATTGCATCGGCACCCAGTAGATTAGAAGACGACCGGGAACCAAATCGCTCTTCCCCAGTGTGCAGGTTTGGAATATCGAAGTTGCTTTCATGCCCATCTTGCTCGGCCTTAAGTGCGTCGCTATCCTGGCCATTGTACAGGTATCCACTTACGTAGCGCGAGGGAATACCGCTTTGCCTGCACACAGCGATCATCAGGTGTGCATAGTCCTGGCATACTCCCTCTTTCTTCTCCAGAACCTGCAGTGCGCTGGTGTGCACGTCCGTAACTCCCGTTCGGTAGGCCACCATCTGGTGCAGAGTAGTGTTCAGGGAAAGCAAGAAGGCCGTGGTGCTATTCGGCAAGTAGGCGGCCCGGCGTGCTGTTCGGGCGATAGCATCAATCTCTTCGTTTAACTGCACCCGGGGGGTCGGCATTAGGTACTCGCAATATCGAGACCATATTGCGCCGCTATAGTAAAACCCGTTATCTTCCATGCAATTGGCAAGACGTTCAATTGGGTCATGTCGATGGGTGGTTACTTCCGACTCGGAAATGATATCGAGACTGGAGTGTGGGGGGCGTATTTGGAAGTGGTGAACGGTGCCGGTTGGAAGTGTGTATGAAAATACCTTTGCAGAGGGATTCGTTACGAAACGGAACGCATGCAGCGTCTGATCCTCATCGGTTAATGGCATCAGTCGCGCTTCGTTCATGCTCTCTTCTGCCGGTGCAGGGTACCGGTAAAAGGTTCTGTGTGTTATTTTCAGACGCACGATCAGGACGTCGCCGGCAAAGAGCCGGCGTCCTTTCTTCAGTCTGTTGATATGAGGCGGAGTTGGGCTCCGTAGCGAAGCTCACTTCTCGTCAGTACGAGAGATAAGACCTGTGAATTGCGGATCCAATGGAATCGCACCGTTCCTGCACATTCTCAAGAAACTCATGCAGGCCGGCCTCAATGATTTCATCTGGCCGCGTATAGGTAAGATCGGCAACCAGGCGGCCAATCAGGCGTTCCGCCTCAGTTCCAGTTTTACCGCCAGCCCCATCTCGTATACGCTTTAGACAGCCCTCAACGCGGCCAATTCCGTGCTTAACGGAAGCAGGAAATGATGGACACAAAACCAGGAAATCCACCACATTGGCCGGCTTGATGCCATCTCTGTGCGTTTTGCGGTACATCTCGAGCGCACTTACCGATTTCAGTACTGCCATCCACCCGTGCGCATCAATCGCACCGCCAACACCGTATGCGGAGGCACCCGCTGTGCGGGCAAACGTATCTGTATCCGCTTGAACCGGTAACAGATCGTGGTATTTCACATCCAGCAGCCGTGCTGTCTGGCATGCACGCTCTAAAAAGCGTCCCGCGTCCAGCCAATCGCGCGCTTCTCCCATAAGCATCGTTCGGTTCAAAATGCCTTGAAGCAGATGAGAGCTGTTTTTAACACTGTTGAAGAACTCGTGTGGGGAAGCCGCCAGAACCTGATCTGCATCCATGCCTTTAAGTGAAAGATATGTAGCGTTCAAACTCTCCCACATCTCGGATGCAATCTGTTCACGAATTGAGCGTGCATTATCGCGCGCAAGCTTCCAGGTTGAGAGTATAGAGTTGGGATTCAGTGTATCGAAGCTGAAGAAATGCAGCACATCTCGATCATTCTCAGAGGTATACCTCTTGTAGAAGTCTTCATCTGATCCTGAGATTGCAAGCAATGACTGCCACCTAATCGGTTCTAGATCGGCGTCTTCTACAGTGTTCACGCCGGGCGGTATGGGTGATTCCAACGCAGCATGGTAGTGCACATCCACCATTCTGGCTGTGGCTTCAACACGCTCTACATATCTACCGATCCAGAAGCAAGAGTCTGCATCACGGCACAGCATCACTGCACCCCCATCTGTGTAGAAATAGACCCGAACTCTGACTGTTCCTGACGCTGGTGCTGAAACAAGCTCAGGGCAGACATAATCTCGTCGGCCTTTTGCATGGCTCCTGCATTACCGGCATACCCTTCACCTGGCAGCACCCATGTATCTTTGCTGCCACCGCCCTGTGAGGAGTTCACCACGTAAGAACCTTTTCGCAGAGCAACGCGTGTGAGACCGCCAGGGATGATTGTTATGTCATCCACCCCGTACAGGATATATGGCCTCAGATCCACATGCCGGCCCTCAAAGTTGTCGCCAATCATGGCTGGCGATCGGCTTAAGGCAATCAGGGGCTGAGCAATGTAGTTGCGAGGGTTGGCACGGATCTTATCGGCAAATTCTGCCTGTTCTGCTCTGGTGGATTGCGGGCCAATCAACATTCCGTATCCGCCTGATTCGTTGGCTGCTTTAATTACCAGCTTATCCAGATTGTTCATGATATAGCTGTAATCGGATGGCTGCCAGGCAAGGAATGTATCTACGTTTGGGATGATAGCCTCTTCGCCCAGGTAGTACTTAATTATTCTGGGTACGTAGGCGTAGATAACTTTATCATCGGCAACTCCTGTTCCAATAGAGTTGGCGAGGGCTACATTGCCGGCACGATAAGCATTTATAAGTCCGGGTACTCCCAATACCGAATCCTGGCGGAACACCATGGGATCCAGGAAGTCGTCATCCACGCGTCTGTAAATCACATCAAGACGCTGCGGACCGCGCGTGGTCTTCATAAACACCTGATTGTCGTCTACAAACAGATCTCGCCCTTCCACAAGCTGAATTCCAAGCTGCTGCGCAAGAAAAGAGTGCTCGAAGTACGCGCTATTGTAAACACCCGGGGTTAGAAGACCAATGGTCGGCTCGGACCCAGCACAGTGTGCAGGGGCCAGTGCCCGCAGGTTCTTGAGGAGCGCCACAGGGTAGTGATCAACAGGCTTTACGCTCATATCTCTAAAGAGCTGTGGCATAACGCGCGTAAGTATAATTCTGTTTTCCAGAACATAGGATACGCCGGAAGGTGTACGCAGGTTGTCTTCCAGCACACGCAGTACGCCTTCACCATCTCGAATCAGATCAGATCCGCATATGTGAACGTAAATGCCGTGGGGCGGGTCTGCACCCTGAAACTCACGGCGATAATTAGCGGCACCAAGCACCAGTTCCCGAGGAACCACGCCATCATTTAGAATTTTTTGATCGTGATAAACATCATACAGAAAGAGGTTGAGAGCAACGAGCCTCTGTTTCAGGCCCAGTTCTATGTGATCCCACTCTTCTGCGGGGATAATGCGCGGAATGAGATCGAATGGAAAAGCCTTTTCCACTCCCTCTTCATTTCCGTACACAGCAAAAGTGATTCCCTGGTTAACCAGGGTGAGATCTGCGAGTTGACATCTTCGGCGGAAATCTTCGCCAGACATAGCGCGGATACGCTGATACAGCCTGCGGTAGTGTGGACGCGGCTGGCCGTCTGGCTGGAACATTTCATCGTAGAAGCCGTCCGTCTGGTAGCGGTCGAACAGAGCCATGGGGTGGCACGCCTCCGGTAATCACTCATGTGTGTGATGTGATGGTTCAGGCGACGAGATCATTCGCGTTCGCCCGTTCAGGAGGTCGCGACGTTGCGGTCTCATCCGGGGATAGATCAGCCGATAGGTGCTGACTTTAGCAAGGCGGTACGAGAGGAAATACCGCTCGGTATTGGAGCCTATTATATCCGAGGTAAGCTGAATTGTACAGGTCCGCTTTGGCGAGAAGCGGCCAATTCCTGAACTTAATAGAGCTCATTATTGTTAGCGCATCGGCAATTCTGTTATCCAGATATGCCGACGCGCAGGAGAGTTGCAGACCACTGCAAGCACGGATGATTAGCCATTTACGGCTCTGAAATGTGGCGCGGCTGACCAGCAGTGGAAGACTCCAGTTCCTCATCCCACATATCTTCATCATCGTAATCAAACTCTATATCGCGTATTCGCACAGTGTCGCCATCTTTGGCTCCAAGTGCCTTCAACTTGCCTGTAATTCCAATTTTATCCAGTGACCGCTGGAGGCGACGCACGGCATAGGTGTTACCAAAATCAGTCATGGCAACCATGCGCTCTATACCGCGGCCCACTACAATAAATGTTCCGGGTTCCTCTTCACGCGCTTCCCATCGGCGATCGTCATCAGTCATACTCGCAACGATCTGCACAGACTCACGTGCAGCTTCCGCTTCGACCTTGCGTGCTTCTTCACGCAGTATTTCCAGCAGGCCCATTACGTGGTAAATTAGTGGCCTCAGGCCCGTATGGGTGGCTGCCGATATGCGGAACACGGTGCAACCACGGTTAATCAGCTCGGCTTCCAGGGCGTCTACGCCCTCTGTGTCGGAAGTGACATCTGTTTTATTGAGTGCAACCACCTGCGGCAGGCGTGATAACTTGGCATCATAGAGCGCCAGCTCTTTGTTCAAGATTTCGTAATCAGAAAGTGGATCGCGATCCGTAAGCCCACTTACATCCAGAATGTGAATAAGCAGCCTTGATCGAGATACATGCCTAAGGAACTGGTGGCCAAGCCCAACGCCTTCGCTCGCTCCTTCGATAATTCCCGGTATATCTGCCATCACAAAGCTGCGTTCGGCCTCTACGTACACCACGCCGAGGTTAGGTACAAGTGTGGTGAATGGATAGTTTGCGATTTTCGGGCGGGCTGCCGAAACTGCAGCAATGAGAGTACTCTTGCCGACGTTAGGAAAGCCAAGCAAGCCAACATCTGCAAGCATTTTAAGCTCGAGTTTCAGGTTGCGTTCTTCACCTGGTTCGCCGAGTTCAGCAAATTTAGGTGCCTGATGAATGCTGGTAGCAAAGTGGGCGTTGCCACGTCCACCGATACCGCCTCTCGCGATCACAGCCTTGGAGTTTGGCTGGGTAAGATCTGCAACAACTGCTCCGGTGCTTACGTCTGTGACTACCGTACCCTGCGGTACCTTCAGGATAAGATCTTCGGCATTTTTGCCAAACATATCCTTGGAGCCACCATCGCCACCGTTTTGAGCTTTGTATCTGTGGTTATACCGGAAATCGAGAAGAGTGGTTAAGTTTGTATCCACCTTCAGGATTATGCTCCCGCCGTGGCCACCATCGCCACCATTTGGGCCGCCACGGGCAACGTGTTTCTCTTTGCGAAAGGTAGCCATACCATTGCCACCGCGTCCGGCATTCACTTGAATTTCAACTTCGTCAACAAACATTACAGCCTCACTGTTTTCGGGATAAGCGCGCCAAATTGCTCTGGCAAAAATATAAATAGAAAGCTATTGGGGCGGATCTGGTACGCCAACACGTGTGGCGGACTTATGCGATCTTATTCCGCACTCTGCGAGTTGAACCCCAAGGGCGCCGGCCTTAAGCGACCACGGAAACTCTCCGTAACCGCAAACATGTTTCAGGAAAAGTTCCCATTGAGCTCGAAATGCGTTTTTCGTTGGCTCCTCGGGCAGCCTGGTCCAGGTATCCAGGTAGGGAATGGCAGACGAGATATCGGGATTCCACACCGGCCTTGGTGTTGCGCCTAATGGCTGAACCCAGCAATCTCGCAGGCCAGCCACAGCAGATCCATTTGTTCCGTCTACCTGAATCGTGAGTAGGTCGTCTCGGCGAACGCGCACGCACCATGATGAATTGAACTGTGCAATAGCTCCGCAGCCCAGTTCAAACGTGGCATAGGCTGCATCGTCTGCTGTAGCTGCATAGGGTGAACCTGATTCATCCCATCGCCACGGAATATGTGTTGCTAACGTACAGTTTACCGATTTCACACCACCAAACAGGGCATCTAGCAAGTACCGCCAGTGGCACAGCATGTCAACGGCAATTCCGCCTCCATCTTGTGATCGGTAGTTCCATGATGGGCGTTGTGGAGTGTGTCCGTCGCCACCCTCGGCTTCGTCTCCGCCAGTGAATACCCAATATCCGAACTCACCACGAACAGAGAGTATACGCCCGAACCATCCCGCTTCTATCAGCGCCCGAAGCTTCAGTATTCCTGGCAGCCAGAGTTTATCCTGCACCACACCGTGCTTCACTCCTGCTCTTATGGCTTCCAAATACAGGCTCCACGAGTCTTGAAAACTACATGCTGTTGGCTTTTCACAGTATACGTGTTTTCCAGCCTGAATCGCTTTGCGAACAGCTGGAACACGCCTATCTGTAGTCTGTGCGTCAAAATATATCTCGAACCTGGGATCTGCCAGCGCTGCATAAGAGTCTGTAGTGTACGGCAGGCCGCCAGTTCGTTCTGAGAGTGCCTGCAGCTTTTCAGGGTTGCGGCCTACCAGGAGTGGGGCTGGCATTATCAGTTCACCATCCGGCATAGCGATACCGCCATCTTCCATAATAGCGAAAATAGATCGGATGAGATGCTGGTTTGTTCCCATCCTACCCGTAACGCCGTTCATGATGATGCCGACAGTCCTCATGTTCTGCTGCTGTCCTTACTCGTATCTTGCATCGCAGTGCCAGATTGCTGCTGGGCGGCTCCGGCCGGAAGCGCAGGAGCCCCTTGCCCCGCCCGGGGAAGTGATCCATCCAGTTCTTGTCGCCAGTGGGCGACATCCCCGGCAGGTGCATAGCAATAGATAAACTCAAGTTCCACTGTACCCGTGTTGGTAAGCTGATGGAATGCAAACGGTGGGATGTAAATTACATCACCTGCAGCAACTTCCTGTATCTCGTCTGCCACACACATCTCGCCAGATCCAGTTAACAGGTAGTAAATCTCTTCCTGGGGATGGTTGTGCCATGGTACCTGGCCGCCATCAGGACGCAACACCACATGCCCCAATGAGAAGCCCTCCGGTTGCACGGGGGAGCGGCCTCCGGCAATGTTAACGGATTCTCTGCCTGCAGGAAACACTCTGCCCGGAATATTGTTACGCTTGCCTATCTCCATTGCTTTGCTCGGTAATCCTCGAGGAATCTAACGTTGGGCACCCAGTGTTTCAGTGGCATAGGTATCGAAGTTTAGGTCATCACGAACACCACGCTGCATGCGGTAGTAACCTGCACATGCAATCATGGCAGCGTTATCGGTGCACAGTGTGGAGGCTGGCACAACTATTCGTAGCCGGTCCTTAGTTGCAATTCGTTGTAGCTCAGACTTTAACCTGATATTGGCTGCTACTCCGCCCGCTACACACACGGTTTTGATGCCTGTATCTCGGCATGCTTTGCGAACGCGTGATACCAGAGAATCGACCACAGAGGCCTGATAGCTTGCTGCTATATCTTGCCGTGGTGTAGCGCCATTGTCGTTAATAACAAATGTACGCAGGGCGGTTTTGACGCCGCTAAAGCTAAACTCAAGATTGTCACCGAGCACAGCACGTGGAAATCGGATTGCTTCCGGGTTGCCTTCCTCGGCAAGCCTGGCTATATTGGGGCCGCCAGGGTAGGGCAATCCTAACAGGCGAGCCCCCTTATCGAAAGCCTCACCTGCGGCATCGTCTCGCGTTTTACCAAGTATTGTGTATTCGCCATGGCCATCCATACGCACTATCTGGGTATGGCCGCCACTAACGATCAACACTAGGATGGGAAACTGAGTTTCAAGATCCGGTGCGGTTAAGAACGAGGAATAGATGTGACCTTCCAGGTGATGAACGGTTACAACAGGCACGTGGAGTATGCATCCCATTGCCTTGGCTGCTGAAACACCTACCAGCAATGCCCCAAGAAGGCCGGGGCGGTTGGTTACAGCAATGCCGTCAATATCGTTCCGGGAAATGCCAGCGGCAGAGATTGCCTCAGAAATAACGGGCAACATGTTCTCTACATGCATACGTGAGGCGACTTCAGGCACCACACCGCCATAACGCGCGTGCAGATCTGCCTGGCTGGAGATAATGTTTGAGAGAACACGCGGACCGCAGCTAACTATTGCGGCAGACGTTTCATCGCAGCTCGTTTCGATTCCGAGTACGTTCATAGAGCCTATTGTACCAGACCGAGCTCAAGCACAATTCAAAAACAGCCATGGAACCCGTTATGGCACTGTGTGAGTAAACCGGTCTTCTTGCCGGAATACAGCATCCGCTTTAGCTTTCTGGCCGGTTATGCGGTACTCAGATATAAGCAGACGGCGGGCATCGGCATTATCTGGCATTACAGACAGGGCAATACGGCAGTACTTAATAACTCCCTGATGATCGAATGATCCGGAAGCCTTCCGTGCCATTCGGCCACATAGATCGACCAGGGCGCTGATCGTGGTTGGTTCTGTTGGCTCCATCTGTACGGCAGCCGAATATAGCTCAATTGCTTCTGGAAACATTTGTTTGTTGTGGTATACCCCACCAAAACCACGCACAACTTGAGGCAGGTAAACGGATGGCTCATACCGTAACCCGCTACCGCTCTTTAGTGTGCGTACCATGGCAGGTGCTGCGGCAAGCTCAGCATATTTTGAAACTGGTACGCCCGGCCCAAAAAGCTGATCTACACACGTGCGGTAGGCAATAAGCGACCTTTCGTAATCCGGTTTCACCCCGGGCACGGGCGGAAAAGACCAGTAGTTGGCATAGGCAGCCCGGGCAATCACAAAGTTTGGATCTGATGTCACTTCCGCGTTCATCAGTGCCATTTCATCATGCCATTGCGGAACATCTGCCTGAATTGTCCATGTAAACCACGTTAATGCAGGAGCAAGTAAAGCAAGCGCAAGTGCCTCCTGCCGTACAAGCAGGCCGTCATACCTTTTACTCAGTGCTGCACACGCCTTACATAGGAGCCAGGATACTGCCCCGGCGAATCCAAATAATGGAATTTCCGCGCGATATGGAGAAGCAAACTGGGAAGGTATGGGCACCAGATTGATGCAGGTAAAAATGGTGAGTAGCAGCCAGTATAACATGATGGATGCACGCTTATCCGTTCGGCTAATTGCAAGTATCCACACAAAGCCGACAGCAAATAAGAAGCCACCGGCCTCTACAGATGGTTGCGGTACATCCCAGGCTCCCAGGGTTGAAAGGTGCAGCACGGTTATGGTTGGAAATAGAAATACCTTTGTGAAATACCAGATGGATCTGCCGACCATCTCTACTCTTAATGCTGCGCTCCATGGTGCTTTAGGAAGTTGATCATGACCAATAACAAGGTAACTTGCTCTTAAATAAATTCCAACAGCCAGCGGATACACTGCTAGCCATATAGGGATTGGATGGCGAGTATGGGTGTTTTTGCCGTGTATTTTCAGCCTTACGCCAACAAAAACGGGAATCAGCAGCATAAGTGGGATGGTTTGCTCTTTAGAAAATGCTGCACCAGTGAGGCATGCGGCACTAAAAATAACGAGTAGCGCGGTGCGGAGCCTCAGACTTTGCTGATGCTGTTTGAGGCGCATTGATGCACGCCAAAGCCTGCTGGCTGTAATGAGAGCAAGGGTGTACGGAAGTATAAACACCAGTGCAAGCAGATCTGTTCTGCCTCCAATAAATGTAGTTACGCAAACCTGAACGGGATGCAGGCCAAATATTGCCGTGGCGATCAGCGCCGGAAGCACTCTCTTTAAAATCCGCCTGAATAAAACTGCTGCCAGGGATAAAACAACAGCAAAAAGCAGAAGGTTTTCGAGGTGGTACCAAAATGGGTGATCGTTATGCCAGTGGTGCGTTTGGACGTATCGAAACGATGACGTAAGCATCGGTCGATAGTATAAATTGAATAGCTTGCCTCTGAAGCACGATGCCGCGGTATCCGCGCATCCGCGACCATCTACCGCGCCAACAAGTGTGTAGTCGTCAATTACGAGGCCGTTATGAAGACAGCCGATCTGCATCAGTGTGCAGATGACAACGATGACAAATGCCAGCGAGGGAAACCACTTGCGCCGCAATACTGCTGGCGAAAGTGGAGCCCGGACATCGGCTTCCGGACTCGGCATGCTCATTTGTGGCCGCCCCGCACTCTATCATCGCGATCCGGCGGACGTATGGAACGAGTATTCGACTTTTTGGGGTTTACATCGTCGCTGTTTCGGTACGCTCTGAAAAGTCGGAATACAAACAGGATAGCCAGCGCACAAATAATACCGAGTGCGGCGGATGCTAGCCAGAAGTTGGTAGTTCCGGCCGAAAACCTATCCCGGGCAGTAGAACCGAAGGCACCCGCAGTAATCAGGGCTACTAGCACAGTCGTTTCTGTTCGCTCCTTGCGATACGGAGAGTTGGATGGCGTACTCACAAGGCGCAGTAGTGTTATCACGAGCAGCACTGCTGATAGGATTTCAAGTGCAGTTGGTAGGGATGCCATTAAAAACAATCCTTTGCCGCCATTTCGGCATCTGTGTAACGTAAATGCAGTAAGTGCTTGTCAACAGTGCCGGGCCCTCGGGCACCGGGATGTTCGCTTTGCATGCGGATAACTCCTTGTATCTGGATACAGGTTTATCGTTCATGCTTACTTTTTTTGGCCAATGGCCAGTTGTCTGGAGACGCCACCACGTATAGCTTTACACCCGCAGCATGCGCGTGCTAGAATCTGCCAGCCCAGGAGGTCACTTAATGTTCCAGAACTTCATCAATTCCCGCGTGGCGATAGCATCTATGTCTGTGCTTGCCCTAACCGCCATCTCATCTGGTGCGCCCGCATTGGCTCAAAGCGGAGCCGGCCGCCCTATTACGGGGCCAGCGCCAGCCGGGGTAACTACGCCAGCACATTTGAGTTATGGGTTTGATACTGGTAAGACCTACCATTATAAGGTTCTCGCTTTCTTCTCCGGGCAGATTCCAAAGCTTAGCGAACCTGGCACAGATGCGCATATCAAGGCGGAACTATACTATGCCGCTAAGATAGCGAAGCAGGATGAAAAGGGGATGACAGTTGCCTTTACGGTAGAAGGCGAAACTCTGAGCTTTCTTGCTAAAGAGCCAGGTGAGGATGGGAAAGTTAATCCCGACGACGAGTTGCCGTTTCCGCTTCCTCTTGCGCAGGTACAGAGCTTCTTGAATTGTACGGCAATCATCAAGCCCGATGGAACCATCACCAGTGTTTCGGGTGGGAGCACCCAACCGATAAAGATTGATGTTGGCGTAGATCTTCGTAAACTATTTTTATTAGTGTTGCCTGTTACCTTTCCGCAGAAGGGTGTATCTCCAGGAGCTACCTGGGACTTTTCTGAAGGTTTCCTGGGAAAGAAGCCTGGCCGAACCACCTATGTTGGCAAGTTGGATACTGTAAAGACAGAAGGCGGAAAATCGGTGTTCCAGATTTCTCAAACCGCAAAGTCTACGGTGTTAGATAAAATTGATAAAGAAGGCAACTCTTCACCAGATCCCAAAAAACAGGTGGGATCGATAACCGGTGATGTATCTGCAACAGGCACGATGAATTTTGCGATACCAGCCACGAGGACAGGTGCAACAACAGTTAAGCCTGGTTACTATACGGGGCAGCTTACAACAGGGAAAATGCTGCTGAATGTTAACCTCAAGCGCGATATGCCGGATACAGAGCATGCAGGTAAACGCAGCGTCGATCCAATATCAGTGCGTGGTAGGATGACTGTAAGTGTACAGGCGGGGCCGCCTGCAGACGCGAGCCCCGCACCGGCGGCCAGTAAATAATGAAGCCCAGGCTGCAGATCTCCCTGAGGCTGTTCATTACATTTATGGCGTGCGGCGCAACTGTGCCACCTGGTAATGCGCATGCGGCTAAGCTAGCAGATGTATACTTCTGGCGCACACACTTTCGTCAGGACGAACGCATTGGGATACGTGAGACTGTTCGGCTTGATGGGTGGTTGTACGGCCAAAACGTTACCGGAACGCTTGAGATACAATCTGAAGACCGACTAACAAAGGCCCGGCAGAATCGGGCTAATTTCTTAGAAACTGTGCAGTTTGCAGAACTGAGAGCTACGGCGAGAGACCGTTCTGTTCTGCGCTTGCAGTATCCAATAGCATCGGAAAGCCATGTTACAATTTCCGATACGGGAGTTTCTGCCTTTAGGCGGCTGGAATCAGAGAGTACTGATGACAACGTTCAGGCCGTTATCGACTTGCTTCGCTCATTCTCAGCACCAGATCACCCCGTTTCCCCGGGAGAAACATGGCGGGCAGTGTTGCCGTGTGGTGCAGGCAGAAATGCTGTAAGCACCAGCCATGTCTCAGGGATTTCTGCAAGTGAAGCGGGGCAGATACTCACCGTTGCTTGCCGAATTAGCTTGCCTTTCAAATCAGAGCGCAGTGCCTCTGCCGCAATTGCCGAGGGTAAGTGGAAGGTAGACCCGATAACCGGGCGTATCCTCGTATCCGATTTCTCTGTGTCTGGCGTGCCCGCCAGAACCCAGCAGAATGCAGACGGCCAGACTATTGATATGATTTACCACGCAGATTACACATATAAGGTTGTTTCTGTGAGTACCGCGAGGTAATCTGAAACCAGTGTAGGGCTGGCGCGGTAAATGCTCCACTGCCAGCAACAACGTTTACAACCCGTGAGGAGTTTTTTTGATGAACCCCAGAGTGCGATTATCCGTTTCCTTCGCCTGTATAGCTGCGACGGCACTTGCATCGACCGCATTTGCAGATGGTGCGGTTTCTCTCAAAATGAAGTTGAAGGCCGGCGATCAGTTTACCTATCAAACAGTTGGCCAGATCTCCATACCTATGCCTGGCAAAGGGGGGGCAGGCGGTGCCAAACAGCAAAAAATGCCGGACATCGCGTTTCCCGTTAATGCAACTCAAACCATTTCCGTAACAAAAGTAGCCTCTTCGGGATCTGCGGACATTGATCTCACAATCTCGGGAACCACTGGCATCCAGACTGGCGGTATTGGCCCATCCAACAGAAAAACAACTGCGAAGGCAACCATTTCCCCCTCAGGTGCGCTCGCAATGGCAAAACATGCTAATGAGAGTGGCGCAAACGCAGCCGTGGGGGCACTTACCGGCACTGGCACGCTCGGTAGCATAACGATATACCTCCCACCGCACCCTGTTAAGCCGGGCGACACATGGTCTGTACCAGTTCCGCTACCGCAGCTTTCCTCCACGGGTACGGCATCCGCAAAGTATGTTGGCAACACCCAGGCGGGTCGATATAAAACCGCTCACATCAAACTTACCATTAGCATCCCCGTGCATGCGATGCTCGATGATAAGGCCGGTATTACGAGGGACGAGAGCAAAGCGCAAACAACAGTAAACGGAAAGATGACAATGGTTTACGAGGATGACTTTGCGATTGCCGAGGGCAGACTTATTCGTTCCACAGGTGCTGGCACAACCGACATAGTAATATCGCAAAAGGCTAAGGCAGGCAAGGCTGGGGGAGATAAGCCAAAAAGCCAGGCGATTGTTGCCAAAACAACGATGTCTAGCACGCTCACACAGTAAGATTCTCACTGGCGGCGGTTGGGGTGTATCCTTTGCGGATACACTCCATCCCCACCAGGACACTCAGGCTATGTACCGCGTGAACTGAGCCTAATGCTTGACGGACTTGCAGCAGCAGGGGTACAATGTCTCGTCTTTGCAGTTTGCAGAGGCTACAGATTTATATTGGCTTAGATAAGGTGGAGTACGCAGACTTCGCAGCTACAGAGAGCCGGAAATGGTGAAAGCCGGCGCCAGCGAACCTGCAGAAATGGCCTTTGAGCCGCAGCCGAGAAAGCCCCGAAGGGGTAAGTAAGGGCCGCCGGGGGGCTCCCGTTATAGGGTTAGGGTGTTCCGCACTCGCATTATCGCGATATTGCGGCCGCACCCGCCGAGGCTGCTATCTGCGAGGATGCGGCGAATACAGGTGGAACCACGAAGGTACGAACCTCTCGTCCTGTGCATGGCTTTGTGCATAGTACGAGGGGTTTTTCTGTTTTTAATGGCTGCGCGCTAACCGCTGACAGCGAGGAGAGAAGGAAGAAATGCCAAAGGTACTGGGGATGAAGTGCCGGGAGTGCGGCGAGGAGTATCCCACAAGTCCGATACACGTTTGTGAACTCTGTTTTGGCCCACTTGAGGTTGTGCTGAACTGGGACGAGATTGCGCCGCGAGTTACGCGAGAGCGCATCGAAGCCGGCCCTCCTTCCATGTGGCGTTACTGGGATCTGCTGCCGGTAGAAGGGCCACCCACAGTTGGTAAAAACGTTGGGTTTACGCCACTTGTAAAGGCCGAGAAGCTTGGGCGTGAGCTGGGCCTCAACAACCTTTATATCAAAAACGATGCAGTAAACCACCCAACGCTTTCCTTCAAGGATCGTGTTGTGGCATGTGCACTTACCAAGGCTAGGGAATTTGGATACGACACGGTTGCGTGCGCATCCACTGGTAATCTAGCCAACTCTGTGGCAGCACACTCCGCCGAAGGTGGCTTTAAGTCCTACATCTTTATTCCTTCTGACCTGGAGCAAGGCAAGGTACTTGGTACGCTTATCTATGGAACCAATGTACTTTCTGTAACCGGTAATTATGACGAAGTAAACCGCCTTTGCGCGGAAGCTGGTGGCAAGTATGGCTGGGCCTTCGTCAACATCAATCTTCGCCCGTTCTACGGGGATGGCAGCAAGAGCTTTGGTTATGAAATTGCTGAACAGCTCGGCTGGCGAGCTCCAGACCACGTAGTGGTACCGTGTGCTGGTGGTTCTCTTATCAGCAAGATTTACAAGGGGCTTAATGAGCTGGATAAGCTTGGCCTCATTGATGGCGTTCCTACAAAAATGTATGCAGCGCAAGCCAAGGGTTGCTCACCTATCACAACTGCAATCAAGACGAAAGCGGATGTGTTTAAACCTCAACGTCCCAATACCATCGCCAAATCTATTGCAATAGGCAATCCTGCAGATGGTTACATCGCAATGGATACCGTACGCAAATCTGGCGGCTGGGCGGATGACGTGACAGAGGAAGAGATTGTGGATGGCATCCGACTGCTGGGCCGTACCGAAGGAATATTTGCTGAAACCGCTGGCGGCGTTACAGTTTCTGTTACAAAGAAACTGGCCGAGCAGGGATATTTTGGCGAGAACGATACGGTTGTGATTGCGATTACAGGCAACGGCCTTAAGACGCAGGAGGCAGTTGTTGGCAAGCTGGGGCAAACTGTTGGGATTCAGCCAAACCTTGCCTCTCTGGAAGCAGCGCTGAAAACCGAGCAGCTTCTGGCAGGTTCCGCATCCTGATCAAATTTGCCAGTAGCCCGTGTGCTACAGGGGTGAACTCACAATAACGTGATTGGGCCAGAAGCCTGGCCCACCCGTGCGCTGCTGCGTGCGGTAGCTGAGGAAGGAAGAAACGAATGGCAGTGCAGGTTCTGGTGCCAACACCGCTGCGCAAGTTTACTAACAACGAGGAAACGGTTACGGTTGCTCCCGGCACCATCTCCAGCCTCGTGGACGATCTGGAGGCTCAGTTTCCAGGTATCAAAGCGCGCCTTACCGATGACAGCGGCGAATTGCGCCGATTCGTTAACATCTATGTGAACGAAGAAGATATCCGCTTCCTCTCAGGAAAAGACACGGCAGTTGTAGATGGTGATGCTATCTCCATCGTTCCTGCCATTGCAGGTGGAGCAAGCTAAGCGGCTGGGGTATATTAATAGTCAGTAGCTTTACTGCCCGGTTCGAGCGCTGCAATCGTAGCGGCCGGGCCGGGCCTAAATCCGTTCAGAGCAGGAAACGATACTCATGCCGCGTGTTAATGTTGAATTGAAGATTCCGGAAGCGAGCACCGGGATTCCCATCGTGTGGCGCCTTGGCAGGCTTTACAATGTGGTTGCCAACATCCGCCATGCCCGTGTTACCTCTCAATACGGGGTTATAGGGCTCGATCTGGAAGGTTCTACCGATGAGGTTAACAACACGGTGGAGTACCTTAAAGCGCTAAAGGTGTTAGATGGTGCATCTGCCCTGGGCACTGTGCCGGCCGCCCCTGAAGAGGCTTATAGCAACGTCTACACCATCGATGTTAGGCTAAGTACAGCGTTTGCTGCACAGGCTGCGTCGCCAATCCTTGCACGTGCATCCCGTGATTACCGCGTGATCATCAATATCCTTTTCGCTTCTGTAGACGAAGAGGAGGGTGGCACTCTGGATTTAACCATTTCTGGTGCCTTGCTTGAAGTGCAGCGATGTATTGCGTACCTGCACACCACAGGCTTGCGTGTATCTCCAAAGCAGAGATCCGTTTCAGACAACGGCAACCTGTAAACGGCAGCATCCGCTCCTATCAGATTCTCTCTGGCACAATTCAGTACAGTGTGATACACTAAAGATGGCAGCGATGCCTTCGCCCCCTCAAATGAAGGAGCGAACTGAGTAACACTGAAAACTGAAAGGGGGGATCTGAATGGATCAGCCTGTTCGCCTGGGACTTGTTTTTCCGAGGAGTGGACAGCGACTATTCGTGATGGCTTCGGTAGAGACTTCTACAACGGCAGAGAAAAACTCCGTTGCGGCAGAACTTTCCGAACAGCGTACCGGCGATTTGCCGTGGCGCGGCGCAATGAAGAGCGAATAGCTCCCGGAGTGGCAGTACACCAAAACTATACGGCAAGTCCGCATTTCTTATATCATACTCGGTGTACTGAATACCAACAGGCCAGCACTTCTATTTGAACTGCTGGCCTGTTGTTTTGTGTTTGGGATTATGCTGTGAAGGCTGCTCGGTGAAGCTCTACTCTGATAGCATTAGCAGGTAGCATTGTTGCGGCGGCTATATCAAACCGGCAGTGCGGTTCGTTGTTGCCCTGAGGGTATTCTCCGAGGAAATGCAGCGCACATTGGGCAAGCTTCTGTTGCTTCTTTAAGGTAACGGCGCTGAGAGCCGATCCGAATGCTGTACCACTTCGCGCTTTAACTTCCACAAATACAAGCACTGGGCCATCCGCTGCTTGCTCACGCGCTACAATGTCTATTTCGCCCGCGGGGCAACGGTAGTTAGTGGCAAGGATTTCCCATTGTAAGGCGCGTAGGTAGTTGCAAACAGCCTGCTCTGCCACCTGCCCCACGCTCTTATTGCTCTTCTGGCCAGTTCTAGGTTTCCTAGATTTTGAAGCAGGATCTTGCACCTGGGGTACCTTTTTCCCGCCTAAAAATCCAATGCCTGCTGCTTGCTTATGGATCGAGGAGAGGGGATGCCAGTTGCAAGCATAGAAGCGATTGGCTGAAAAGTAAGCCGATGAGCAGGGCAGGGGCCGAGCGCCCGTATTGCATTGAGATGCTCGGGCGTGCCATACCCCTTGTGGGTTGCAAATCCATAGCCTGGATATGATACATCCAGAGCAACCATCAGCCTATCTCTGGTTACTTTAGCTGCAATGGATGCGGAGGCGATACTAACAGATAGCCCATCCCCTTTAACGATTGCTTTCTGGTAGAGTGGAAACGCTCGCACGGGCAATCCATCGATTAGGGCAATATCCGGAGTGATTGTGCGCTGTACTTCACGCAAGGCTTCTCGCATTGCTTCGTGTGTTGCTTTTAGAATATTGATTGTATCGATATCTACCTCCGATACTATGCCAATGCCTATAGCCAATGCCGAATTCTGGATGTTCTCAAAGCATATATCACGTTGCTCTGGTGATAGTTTCTTAGAGTCGTTAACGCCAGCAGGAATGCAATTAGCAGGCAGGACAACGCAAGCGGCCACAACTGGCCCCGCCAACGCTCCCCTGCCTGCTTCATCAATACCAGCCGGAGTTCGCCTGCCTTGTGAATATGCCAGGCGCTCTTCTCGTAGCCAATCAACGGCGATCATTAGTGCAGAACGCGCATCCTGTTGAATGGGAAGAAAATTACCGACGCTTTGCCAATTACTCTGGAACGCTCAAGCGTTCCCCAGTAGCGGCTATCGTTCGAGTTATTTCGATTATCTCCCATTACAAATAGTTCCCCGGGCTTCAACTGCAGCGGATGATCCACCGCAAAAATAGCATCTCCCGATTGTGGATCGTAAAGTGGCTCCTTGATGAATGGCTCATTGAGTTTTGTATCGTTAACATACACGAAGTAAGCCGACTCACCTTTTTCAGTTGTGCCGCGTTTGACTTCCACTTTATCCGGGCCAATACCAATCAGCCTCTTGATAAGGATGTTTTCCTTGGGTGGGTTGCCGTTTCTATCCGCTCGTGCAGGGGCCTTGAACACGATTATGTCATCGTGCTTGGGCTCGGTGAGCCTGTAGATTAGCTTGTTAACAAAAATGTGGTCATGGATGGAATCAGAATGCCCACCACTTAGATCCCGCGAGTCTGCATTATGTCCCATAAGCGTGGGCTCCATAGACTCTGAGGGAATGAAGAATGCTTGCAGGAAAAACGGCCTGATGATGAGGAAGACAAGCACTCCTGCAATGATGAGCGATTCCAGAATTTCAGCCATGGCGCGTGCGCCAGGATTAATCTCCTGTTTCCCTTCTGCAGAAACGCTTTTAATGCGCAGGAGCAGAAAGCGCATGATCGTTAAGATCAGCGCAAGACCTACTATGGTCTGTATGCTTAAATTGGCAAGCAGTTCTGATGCGCCGGTATCGCTTTCGAGGTTCATTGGGCTCGTTCAACCTTCAGATGTATCAGGATGAAGGCGTTCCCGGCTAAAGGGAGTGAATGCGCTCCGAAATGGCCAGAGCCAAATTCCGGGCACGCTATCACCACCAGTGCCGTGAACGCCTTAACTAAGCAGCGTACTCAGTAGTAATACGCCAATTTACCGCGTAGCGTTTCGATCCTCTTTGATGCGGGCCTTCTTGCCGATAACACCGCGGAGGTAGTACAGGCGAGCGCGTCGGACCTTACCGTGGCGAACGACTTCGATTTTCTCGATACGGGGAGAGTGCATCAGGAATGTGCGCTCTACGCCGATGGAGTGCGAAATCTTGCGGACGGTAAATGCCTTGCGGGCGCTGGTGTTGCTGTCTGCAATCACAACGCCTTCAAACACCTGGATGCGCTCTTTGTCGCCTTCTACAACCTTTGCGTGCACCTTGATGGTGTCGCCAGGGCGGAAGCGCGGCAGTGGTGCGCGCTGATCGATAGAAACACGATCGGCCTCGTTGAACTGGCGCTTTTTATCTTTGGCGTCCTGCTCACGTCGGCGGTTTTCATTATTCGCCCAGATCTCTTTTGAGCGCTCAATTTCGGCACGCTCAATCTCGCGAATGGTTTCTGGTCCCAGTGCCATCTGTATCCCCTTGTTCTTGTATGCCAAAAACGGATCCACGCCTCTTTCAGGCTGTGTTCACCGGTGTCTTCTTCTTGTCTTCGGGAGCCTGCGGCTCCGGCTGATTCATCAGTTTGCGGTCTGCATCGCTAAGATTAATCTTTGCGAACAGATCCGGTCTGCGCTCTTTTGTGGTCTGCAACTGGTGCCATCGGCGCCACTTCTCTATGCGGGCATGATGTCCGCTCAGCAGGATATCCGGAACGCGCGAGCCGTTATACTCAACCGGCCGAGTGTAGTGCGGATACTCCAATAGATTGTCTGAGAAAGTGTCTTTATCAGGCGCTTCGGCATCTCCGAGCGCGCCTTCTTGAAGCCGAGTTACAGCGTCAGCGATCATGAGTGCAGGCAGTTCGCCTCCGGTAAGGATAAAATCTCCAATAGAGACTTCATCTGTAACCATGAGCTGCCGTACCCTGTCGTCTACACCTTCGTAGTGGCCACACAGGATCACAATGTGATCTTCCGCAGCCAGTTCGCGAGCCATCTCCTGATTGAACGTTTTCCCGCGCGGTTCAGTAAGTAGAATGCGTGGTGGCCGGGAGTCCGGGCTGGCTGATGCGCGAATAGCATCTAACGCCAGTCCAATAGGCTCAATTTTCATTACCATTCCGCCGCCGCCGCCATAGGGTGTATCGTCGGTGGTTCGGTGTCGGTCAAACGTATAGTCCCTGAGATTGATTACATTGATTGTAATGAGGCCGCGATCTGCAGCGCGCTTTACAATGCTGTAATCCAGAGCGGCCTGAGCCATCTCGGGGAAAACCGTTATGATGTCTATGCGCATTCCAGTTTGGTCTGTTTCAGGATTAGTCGCCTTCGCTGTCATTGCCCTTTTCCGAACGGGCTATTTCATCTGCCGGATCAGTTGGCAGAAGGCCCGGGGTAGGGGTGACGACAATGATGCGGCTTTCCAGATCTACACGCTTTACAACGTCTTTGATTACCGGCAGCAAGATTTCTGACTTGCCGCTGCCAACCACATACACGTCGTTTGCGATTCCTCTAAGAATGCTCGTTAGAGGGCCAAGCTTACTTCCGTCTTCCAGAATTACATCGCAGCCGATTAGGCTATGAATATAAAACTCGTTTTCCGGGAGTTCCACGGCTTCAGCAGTGCGGATCTGAACCAGATAGTTCCGAAGCGGTTCTGCTTCCTCTATACGGGTAATCCCCAGCAGTTTGAGCAGTACCTGCCCCTTGTGCTGGCGTGTACCCGTAACGGTACATAGTTTTCCGTCACCGTTCAAGCTGCGAACGCACACCTGTTTTAGCCTGGAAAAGCGATCCGGAAAATCGGTTTCTAACCGAACCTTCATTTCGCCTGCAAGGCCAAATGGGGCTACGATTTCGCCTACGGTAAGATCCCATTCCGGAAGATTGCTCATACGTGTATTGTTTACCACTCCAGGTTTCGGCATAGCTTCGGCATCAGGCAACAATCTCTACGTAGACCTTCCGCTTGTCTTTCATGGCAACAGACTTAGCTACGGTTCGAAGTGCATTGGCGATGCGTCCCTGCTTGCCAATAACCTTGCCAAGATCGGACGGAGAGACCCGAACTTCGTATGTCGTGGAGTCTTCCGCGTTGACTTCCGTAATGGATACCTGGTCTGCATCATCGACCAGGGACTTGACGAGATATTCGATGAGAGTAATCAAAGTCGTGTGCCTTTACAGCGATAGGTAACGCCGAGATAGCCTACTTGGCGCGAGCTTCGCGTGCCGCCTTCTTGGCAGCTTCCAGCCTGTCGAGAAGTCCCTGCTTCTTCAGAAGAGCGCGAGTAATGTCTGTTGGCTGTGCGCCATGTCCGAGCCAATACAGCGCCTTGTCGGCATCGATGTTGATAATGGGCGGGTCAACGCAGGGGTTGTACTGGCCAATTGTGTCGATGAAGCGGCCATCGCGCGCCTCAGTGCTGTTTGCAACAACGACACGGTAGAACGGGTGCTTTTTTGCTCCCATTCTCTTAAGTCGAATCTTAACTGCCATCTGGTAGTCTCCTGTAATGCAGCCGGTAACGTATTGTTTTCTCTGCAGCTTTCCGTGATTGCCTGCAGATCGAACGAAGTTATGTACTGCCGGGTTAACGCCCACAGCACACTTGCGTGTACTGCGGCATCCATGGCTGCTTTGCACAGATCGCTCTGTGGTTAGCCTCCGAATGGAAAGCGGCGTCTCTTGCCGCCTTTTGGCATTTTAGGGCCAGGCTTGCGAAGCCCGCCGTCCTCCAATGAGGCCGGTATGTGCCCGGATCCGGCAGCCGGTGCATTGCCACGGCCACCCCACGGAAATTTGCGCTTAGGGTCCTGAGCTTTACTCATCATACTGCGCATCATTTTGCGCATTTGCTCGAACTCATTAAGAAATTGGTTTACTTCCTGAACGGGTTGACCGCAGCCGTTGGCGATGCGCTTTCGGCGAGAGCCGGTGATCTGCTCTGGATGCGATCTCTCATGAGGCGTCATCGATTGAACGATGGCCTTCTTACGCTCCATCACCTTCTGAGCGTTTACGTTCTGGAACTCTTCTATCATCTGGCTATTTACACCAGGAAGGAGCTTCATCAGGTTTTCGAGCGGGCCGAGCTTGTTCATCTGCTCCATCTGAGCAAGAAAATCATTCAGATCGAACTTGCTTTCTCGAAGCCGCTTTTCAAGGTCAACAGCCTGCTTTTCGTCAATCGCCTCCTGAGCCTTTTCAATAAGGCTCAGAATATCTCCCATGCCGAGTATTCGCGATGAGAGACGATCTGGGTGGAAGGCCTCCAATGCGTCCAGCTTTTCGCCGACGCCAAGAAACTTTATGGGTACGCCGGTAACCGCTCGGATGGATAGCGCGGCACCGCCACGCGTATCGCCATCCATCTTGGTCATAACCAGGCCGGTTAGCGCGAGCGTGTTATTAAATTCGGCAGCAAAGTTTACGGCATCTTGCCCAACCATGGCATCCACAACCAGCAGTATCTCATGCGGGAAGCCTGCATTCTCTTTGGAGAGCACAGCCTTCATCTCGCTGAGTTCATCCATCAGCTGCTGATCAATTGCCAGGCGTCCGGCGGTATCCAGAATAACCACGTCACAGCCATTGGCTGAAGCATGTTTAAGGGCATCCCGCGCGATAATGGGAGGGAGCTTGCCTGCATCTGGTTCTGAGGCGTATACGGGAACCTTGATTTGAGCGCCAAGTACCTGCAGCTGTTTAATTGCCGCCGGGCGATAGATATCGCAAGCAGCCAGCATTGGGTTGCGGCCCTGCTTTTTAAAATATGCTCCAAGCTTACCAGCGAGCGTCGTTTTACCGGCACCCTGCAGGCCACAGAGCATAATAACGGTGGGCGGCGAAGAGGCAATGTTCAGGCGAGTGGTTTCCCCGCCGAGTAGCTCTACCAGCTCCTCATTAACAATCTTAACTACCTGCTGGGCAGGTGATAGACTATCAAGAACATCTACGCCGATTGCACGCTCTTTAACACGTGCTGTAAAGTCTTTGACTACCTTGAAGTTTACGTCTGCCTCAAGCAAGGCGAGACGCACTTCACGCATAGCCTCGGTAACATCTGCCTCGGATACCCGTCCTTTGCCCTTAAGGCGCTGGAATACACCCTGCAGTCTGTCTGAAAGCGCCTCAAACATGCTATTGATCGCTCCGGACGGCGTAGAGTACCCAAACAATTAGCGCCCCATAATCCTACTTTGGGTATGTACCCGCAGTTAGACTGTGGACGCCTGGAACTACGCCGAGTCGTTACCAAGGTTGCTCTGCGTGCTCGAAACACACAGATTCGTCGTGCAAGTATACCAATTATAGCAGGGTTTGTCAAACTCAAGAGCCGCATGGTAACCGGCTGGTGGCTTACTCTTCACGCTCATGGCGGCCTGCTGGCATGGGCACCGTTGTGGGTGTAGGTCTTGAGCCAGTGGGCACTGAAGTGGATGTTTCGGGTGTTCTTGCAAGCTTTAGCAGTGCCTCAAAATCGAAGCCAACCGGGTCAGATTTTCTACCTGCTGGCTGAGCTATTTGCGCATGTGATACCACCCGATTATCTGGAACATTATATCGGCTTCGTATTAATCTGATTAATCCGGCAACGGCTTCTACCTGGGCAGGCGGATAGGGGTCTACTCCATCGTTGAGGTTAACCATTTCGATGCCTATGCTGTAACTGTTTACGTCGGATACGCCATCCAACATCGATTTGCCAGCATGCCAGGCTCTCTTTTCGACTGGCACCATCTGTACTACTCTGCCATCTTTGCCAACAACAAAGTGTGCAGACACTTTCTTAGCAGCATTCAGGAAAATTCCTTCGGTGCCTTCGGTTGTTGGCTCTACAGTGGAATGGATAACGATGCATGTTATTTCGGCACTCGCCGGCCGATCGTCGCAGTTAGGCGAGGGGACATAGGCATACGCCAATGGCATTGGTGGCAGGCTATTTCCCTGCACAATCGCAACGGCACCGTTTATCGATACAGCTACCAGCAATAGTACGCCAAGGAATGTGCGCCAGTTACGGCCCGGTTTTTGTGCCGAAATAATAGGATGTTCTTGCTGCTGGCCGCTCATCGTGTATCTCCTGGAGTGTGTAAACAAGTTTAGATGGCGAATTGTACCCGGTTACACTGAATCAGCTTTCCAGATAACAGACATCAACCATTACTTTTGCACAATCACTGTTACGGATTGCCTGGCAACTATCACACCACGTGAGTTTCTTACAAGTAATGTAAGCATGTGCTTTCCGGGGTCTGCATCCCGGGCGGGCCAAAGAAAAGTCCACATATCTGCGCTGTTGGCTGCGTACACCTGGTAGCCATCTACAAGATATTGCACTTTACAGCTACCGTTGCCAGCGCGCGCATAGCAGCTGATCTCGGCTATTCCACGCAACACATCTCCATCTTTAATGGGTACTGCCCGAGGGATGGTGGAGGCTGAGTGTAGGTCACGCTGAAGTGCATGCAGGTAGTATGCAGAAGAAACGGCTTTGGAATATGCAATTCTAACTGCCGGATCGTTTGTAACACAATAGTCGTTAAATGCCAGATCGGCGGCAAACTGAAGCGTGTTGCTATCAAAGTAGTTGATACACTTTACTCTTGGATATACTGCTGAGAGGGCAGCGTAGAGTGTACTTATTTTATTTATTGCAAAATCTGCCCGCCGCTCTGGCTGGCACTGCGCTCTATGCGTGGCACCATATTCACAAATCATGATAGGCTTACGTGTAGCGTATTGTTTGTACACCGTATCCAGCATATCGCATGGATGCTCTTGCTCGCAGGGTGAGTTAAGGCTGTTGTTGTGAAATGTAACGCTGTACATGTTCACTCCAACCCAATCTACAAAGGTATCGCCGGGGTAATAGTCTGATATGTTATTTTCCGGGCTGAAGTATGGGCACCATACCATGGCTACGTTGGGTGCGTACTTGCGCATAACAGTGTGTACGAGCTTGAACTTGGCTCGATATTCCGCCGGATTTCCATGGTAGGCAGTCCAGCGGCCATTCATCTCAGAGGCAAACCGTAAGAAAATTGGCGCCCGGGTTCGGCCCATCTCCTGTGCCAGCCGAACCAGGTATTTGTCTTCCTTAACCCACTTCAATCCGTTGTTTGGTTCAAGAGCTATGTGAACTATTTTGCCAGCGGCAGCCAGGCGGCGTACCCAATCGCCCGGAAGTGGTTTGCCATACCCCATGTAAAAGAAGTACATAGCATGTTGGCGGCCGACCAACCGCTCGAAAGCAGCGGGGTCCCTATGCTCCGTTTTATTACTATCTATATAAGCCGTGGGGAGGCTGCTATCAAAATCAATGTAGGCACCAAGGTAACAGCCGGCCAGTGGCTCAAACTTCGCGCCAGTAAAGTTGTGCTGAAGCTCCTGGTGAGAAGGCTGGCGGACCAGTGTTAGGATGGCGCGAGTTTCTGCGGCAGCACGGAACTCGTGTGTGAACATAAGAGCCACACATACCGTGAGCCATATTCTCAACATTTTAGTGCGTGCGGGGTAACCCGGCAGTAGCATCAAGATTTCTGGACACTCTCTGGAATTGTATCCGCGGCAATATCTGGCTCAAGTGGGCTAAACTTACGGCGCCTCTTCTTGTTACCGGCAAGTGCATGTTGTGTAGAGCGCATACTTTCTACGGTTCCAGGAAAATGTGTTCGCAGGGCAATTGCATCACGGTACAGGTTGTAATGGCATAGTGTACGGATCCCCAGTACTTCTGCAACCAGTATCGAATCGGTTTTCTTACGTGGATTGGCTTTGCCATCTCGGCAGTGGAACTCGGCCCGATTGTAGCGTGGGCAGTTCCAGCAGGCCATCCGCTTTTGCCTGGAGTTTTGTTCTGTTCCATCTGTGCGCATCGGTATGTTTTTCGACGCTCCACTTTTCTTGTTTGCATGCGAACCGAACGTATTTTACCTCGACATGTGTTTGTTAAAAGCACTCTATGCTCACTGTTTGAAAACAAAACTGCCCGCTCCATCATTAAGATGGGCGGGCAGTTAAGTTTAGCGTAGAGCTCAGATTTAGCCCTTCGGGCCGGCTGCCCGTTTTTCTTCGCGTTTGCGGATGTTGGTATCCAGAATGCGCTTACGCATTCTGATACTCTTAGGCGTTACTTCCACCAGTTCATCCGGGCCAATATACTCAATTGCTCTATCCAGAGACATATCGGTGAATGGAGTGAGGCGAACACTTATGTCACTGTTAGACGAGCGCATGTTGCTGAGTTGCTTCATCTTGCAAACATTCACTTCCAGGTCGGTATCGCGAATGTGTTTGCCAACAATCATTCCCTCATACACTTCGGTACCCGGGCCAACAAACAGCGTACCGCGGTCTTCGGAGTTGGCAAGTCCAAATGGATTGGCGGTGCCAACTTCTGTGGCCAGCAGAGAACCGTGCGAAGCCCGGCCCATATCACCGGCGAATGCGCGGTAACCATCGAATATGGAATGAATGGTGCCTGTTCCGCGGGTAGCGGTTAGGAAGTCGTTTCGGAAGCCAAGCAAGCCACGTGTTGGAACCGTGTAGGTAAAGAACACGCTGCCTTGAGCCATGCGCATATCTTGCATTTCGCCCTTACGGCGGCCCATCTCTTCCACAACCACGCCCTGGTACTCTTCGGCTACTTCAATCTCAACATTTTCAAACGGCTCAAGGCGATGGCCATGTTCGTCTGTATGGAAAATAACTTCTGGCTGAGCTACCTGCAGTTCATATCCTTCGCGTCGCATTGTTTCGATGAGAATCGCCAGGTGAAGTTCACCGCGGCCACTCACAAGGAAAGTATCTGCACTATCGGTATCCTGAACTCGCAGAGCAATGTTGGTTTCCAGTTCCTTCATCAACCGCTCGCGCAGTTTACGGCTGGTGCTGTACGTGCCTTCGCGGCCTGCAAGCGGGCTGGTGTTTACACCGAACTGCATCTGTAGGGTTGGTTCATCCACGCTCACGGTTGCAACCGACTGCGGGTTTTCGCGGCTAGCAATTGTATCGCCGATGGCGATATCCGGGATGCCGCTTACGATACAGATTTCGCCGGCCGCAACTTCCGTTTGGTCTGACTTCTTAAGTCCCTCAAAAATGAAGGTGCCAACTACACGAGAAAGGCGAACTTCATGATCCCGGTTTACGATGGCAACGGAGTCGTTAGGATGGATGCGTCCTGCGTGAATGCGCCCAATACCGAATCGTCCACGGTATTCATCGTAATCCAGGCTGGAGATAAGCATCTGCAGCGGAGCTTCCGGGTCACCAACTGGGGCCGGGAGTGCAGTTAGGATTGTTTCGAAGAGCGGGGACAGATCGACGCCCGGCACTGCAAGGTCCACGGTAGCCAGGCCCTGTCGGGCGCAGGTGTACACAACTTTGAAATCCAACTGCTCTTCCGTTGCACCAAGCTCATGGAACAGATCGAATGTCTGGTCGACTACCCAATCTGGGCGAGCATCAGCACGATCAATCTTGTTTACAACCACAATAGCTTTGTGGCCGAGTGAGAGAGCCTTGGAGGTAACGAATCTTGTTTGCGGCATGGGGCCATCAACGGCGTCTACAAGCAGCAGTACGCCATCTACCATGCCAAGTACACGCTCCACCTCGCCGCCAAAATCGGCGTGGCCCGGAGTGTCTACAATATTGATCTTGTAGTCTTTGAATGAAACTGCAGTGTTCTTGCTGACAATGGTGATGCCGCGCTCACGCTCCAGTGCGTTGCTATCCATCACGCGCTCAGTCATTTCTTGATTGGCGCGGAAAACATTTCCCTGGCGCAGCAGACCATCAACCAGCGTGGTTTTGCCGTGGTCTACGTGCGCAATGATAGCCACATTACGGATCTTATCCTGGCTGTACGTGCTCATACTGTCTACATCGTCTCCATCCGGCACCTTACAAACGGAGGAACCGGAACCGAGGCACAAAAAAGGCGCGGTTTCATCAACCGCGTCTATGGAATGTAATGCTATCCTTGCGGATTCGTTTAGTTATTGTACCATATGGAACCGAGAAGCATGCAGAGGCTTAGGAATCATGTGGAAGCACAAGCGTAACAGGATGTAGCGAACTGTATCAACGATGCATAATCAGGTACTTCATGACTAAGATACCAACAAACAATAAAGCCGCCCGCTGCAATTTTGCAGTGGGCGGCAATTGATGGAGGTGAGGAGACTCGAACTCCTGTTCCCAGCGACGTGCCTCTGGCATCTACAGGCTTAGTTTCGGTTTGTGTTTCGCGCACGTCTGCCCCCGAAACAGGGCTAACGAATCGCTAGTTTGCGGAGTGGTTCCCGCTCAGGCGGCAAACTGGCCTGAGTGTCGGTGAGCTGGCATTAATTTATGCCCGAGGCTTTCCCGGCCAGCAGGGGAAAGGCGGACATCGCGGCCCTTAGGCTGCGAGCGCGTACTGGTTAGTGTTCGCGTTTATTGTTTTTGCCGCTTTTTACGAGGCCAGCGGCGCCTCGACCTGCATCCAGACACACCATCCACCAGGTCGACACCAATCACCCCCGTGGATTACAGTTTCACCAGTTCAACTGTACATTTAATTATACGTTACCGCGCAAGCCTTTATCGGCCATTTCGGTACGATCGCTAAACAAAGGTTAAGCAACTTTCGGTGCGATAACCACGCGACGGCCTGGTTCATCCCCTTCGCTATAGGTGGAGATATCGGGATCGTCTGCAAGGGCTGCGTGAATAATGCGTCGCTCATGTGCTGGCAACGGTTCCAGTTCGGCCTCTTCGTGCCGTTCTTTCACTTCGCGGGCAAGCTCAAGAGCGCGGGCTTGCAGCTGCTCTGCACGGCGAGCCCGGTACCCTTCTGCATCCAGAAGTAACCTGACATCAGAACGTACTCGGCGCATCAGAATGAAGTTGCACAGAAACTGCAGAGAATCCAGGCCGGGGCCATATTTACCAAAGGTGTTTCGGACATCGCCGCCCACCAGCTCTACAGTCATGTACGGCTTCTGAACAGATCGTACAATTGCAGTTGCTCCCAATCCGCTGGCAGCACAGACTTCGGCCATCACCTGATAAGCGATTGCCTGATCTTCGTTGAGAGACTCAACCGGTACAACCGTATCTGTAACCGAAGCGGAATCTGCCTGGCCCTGTGAGTCGGACATCGCACACTCTCCTTATGGCTGCGGGCAATGTGGAAACATGTGTCCGCCTGGGAACCGGCGCCTGCAGATGGCAGCTGCCTCTGCGCGCACGGTAGTACTGAAACTATTTGCGCTTGCGTGCCTTGGGGCGCGGCCGGTTGGCTGCCGCAGTAGGCTGGGCGGGCGTTGCATTGCGGGCAGCGCCGATAGCCTTATCTGATCCGCCTGTAACTGTAGTACTTGCTGGATCAAGCGCTTTAAGCTTGTTAGGCTTATATATATAGGTGTACTGCTGAAAGGCTGTGATGAAGTTCAGGATGAGCCAGTAGAAAATGAATGCAGCGGACCACTGGTATTTCATGAACATGAAGAAGAACATGAGCGTCATCATTATCGACATGCTCTTCTGCTGCTGAGCCTGGGCCGGATCTGGGCTCGGGTTTAGCTTCATCGTGAGGTAGTTGCTAAGCGCGTATATCGTAAGCAGCGGCAGATCAAACTTTGAAAGATCGGTAGCCAGATATGCAGGATATGTGTGCGAAATGCCACTGCCGATCCACAGGAACTTACCGTGGCTAAAGTGGTATTCGTACAGGCGAATTGTGTTGTACACATAGTACATAAATGGCAGCTGTACGAACACGGGTACGCAACTTGCAAACGGGTTGACGTTGTGCTCTTTGTACAGAGCCATCATCTTTTCGTTTAGCTCTGGCTTTCCCTTGTAGCGCTCCTGCAGATCTTTCAGCAGTGGCTGGATTTTCTGCATTTCACGCTGGCTCTTGTAGGTTCTTAGCGTCAGCGGGAACGTTATTGTTTTCACGATAACCGCAATAAGTACCAGTGCAAGGCAATAGCTAAATGCTGGATTGGCGCCCGTTAAGCTGACAAGTTTATCAACAACTTTGTAGTTAAGCTGCGAGCTATTCTTGCCATCAATAAGAGATTCGACTGCCGACTTGAGGTCCACCAATTGGTGAGTTTCCGGATTAGTCCAGTGAGGTTCTAAAACGTATAACGCCTCAGGGGTGGTCGCCAATTTCGACTCTTCTTTGAAGACTTTCAAAATGTCGTGCGCTTTGCGGGCAACATCTTGCTCTTTACTCTGGCGAGCCTCTTTAGCTTCTGGTGGTAATTTGTCGAAATCGGGTGTGTGTGGAGTAGAAAGCAGGGTATGGCCCATAAGCGCAGCGCGGAGCACAGCCTCCGCAGCTAACTGCGGGTTGCTCGACACGTTGTCATTCTTTATGCGCGTGTATTCGTCAAAAGCCTTGTCGAGGTTCTGATCGGTAACATGGCGGTTGGCAACTACAAAACTGCTATCGTATTTTGAATCCGGAAGACTAGGGCCTGCAGGCGCCTGCTGGGCACATAAAGGAGCAGCATACGCAAGTATCACCGTTACCGATGCTGCAATTCTGGATATCCAGCGCATAGAAACGTTCAATAGTATCGATCCTTGCTGCAAATTCGCCAGGGCGAAATGCGGCCAACGGGCGGGATTTCAGCGGTTAGTGTCGCCTGGCACAGGGTCGTAACCGCCATGACTGAACGGGCTGCAGCGGAGAATTCTGCGGAGGCCAAGCGCAATGCCGATGTAAAGCCCATGTTTTGAAATTGCCTGAGCAGCATATTCAGAGCATGTTGGCTGGTAGCGACATACGTTTGGGCGGTAAGGGGCCGTGGCCTGATAAGCACGAATGCAAAAGATGGCTGCACGACGCACAAGCCCATTCTCATTGCTGCGCTGCGCTTCAGACACATCTGCTTCTGCAGGAGAGTCGTTAGTACCGTTCATCGCGCACCAGAGCCCGATTGTGAATCGGATTGAGCCATTACTCCGCCGCGAACCATCAAGTCATCGATGGCGCGCAGAACTTCTTCCCACGATGCATCGTGAAGGCGCTTTCGCCCCACGATAATTACGTCGCATGGGGCTGCGTGCAGCAGATCCCACCGATCATGCACCGCTTCTCTTATTCTCCTCTTTATCCGATTTCGGACAACTGCGCCGCCCTGTTTTTTGCTTACAACAAATCCGAACCTGCAACCAGTTATAGCCGAATCGGCCTGGCCCGCGGGAACTCTTCGCTTCAGCACATAGGCAACAGCCAGCGGGTTAACGTGAGATCGGGCTCGGGCATAGATATACCTGAACTCCCGGTTTTCTCTTAATCGGTGACCTGCTGGCAGCATTGTGAGGAGTGGACTGGGACTTTTGCAAGCCCAGCTTGATATGCCTTACGGAGAAAAGGCGCGATTGGTTTCCCCTTCGCGCCTGGCCTCTTACTTAATCAGTTCGTGACGTCCCCGGGCTCGTCGTCTCCGCAGGACATTGCGTCCGTCGGAAGTGCTCATGCGCTTACGAAACCCATGGGTTCGCGCATGGCGGCGGTTATGTGGCTGGTATGTTCGTTTCATCGGAAGCGGAACTCCTTCGAAATAGTCCCGCTATTATAGCACAGCAATAGATAGTTGGGCTAGATTATTTTAGGTGAGCTGAGTGTGGCCCGCTTTGCTTAGGCTCACAACAGACCAAACAGGTTGGCATCACTTTGTATTGGCAGTGCATGTGCGCAACCAAACATTCTGACCTTCGGGTTCCAAACCTTTCCAGGCATATGGGTCTATTCCCGCTACGGGAACAATGGCCCGGCGATCTGCATTTGCGGGATGTTCACCTTCTTTTATGCTCCATGGCAGCACAGACCATGCATTCATGTAGTGGCTAACAAGCACGCGCCTGTAGCCTTCAGAGCGGTTTTTGAGGGACTTATGAAGCAGGTATCCATTGAAAAACACAACATCTCCGGCATTGACTTCAACCGGGATTGCGAGTGCTTCGTCGAATCCAAAGCTCTCCGGAGCAAAGTCGTATTCGTCCGCGGATTCGTGTTTGCGCTGTGGGAAGAGGTATCCGTTTCGATGACTACCTGGCACTACCCATAGGCATCCGTTTTCCACTGTGGCATCATCCATCGCAATCCATGCCCCTGTAAGGGACCTGTCTCGGGTGGGGATATACACCTCATCCTGGTGCCATGCCTGCCCCTGGAAAGTTGGCGGCTTTACAAACAGCATGGATTGCATGCATTTTACACTGCCATCCCAATATGGCAAGTGAGCTGCGGTAATCTGGCCAAGCACACTACATATTCCGTTGTGTAGCACAAATTCACGAATAATAGGGCTAATGAAGTGGGGCTGATGTATACATAAAATTGATTGAAGGGCTGCCGTATCCGATGTATCTGCTGGGAGTGGCTTGAGAGAATCGCATGGGTATTTACCCCTCGCAAGATCTACTGTGTCCTGTTTCAGGCTGGTAAGTTCCTCCGGGGTAACGAGCCCTGGTTCCACATGAAACCCATTCTCAACATAGCTCTGAACTTGTTTTTCAGACAGTAGCCGGGTTCGCTCAATTCGTATTGGTTCTTCAAGCATCGCATGCACCTCATCGTTAACAAGCATGTATAATCGAGTTCACAATTCACCGTACCCGCTCTGGGGACCTTCGAAGAGTATTGTATGTCTCCTTATTGCAGGTACCCTGTTCAAAGGATTGTGCTCTCACTAACTTTATTATTCTGAAGTGTCGACGAGAACAGTATGTGGATTACCGTTTACATCACTATCTTAATGCATGCCATGCTCGTGGCCTTTGTTATGGCTTGCACGCTATTGTCACTCTCGTTTCAGTTGCGTGCGGGCAAGGTTTCCGCCCTTTACCTTGCTTGTTTTGCGGCGGTAGGTACATCACAACTTATTCGTGGGGAGTGCGTTCTTACTGTAGTGGAGAAAGTGCTGAGGCGAAACTATCTACCTGGCACCGTTTATCACAATTCGTTTCTCGGGCACTATCTACCATTTATACCGGTGAGGTTTTATGATACAGTGGGGCCAGCACTGTTGCTTGCTGGCGCTTTTGTACAGACATGTAAACATATTTATGCCCGAAAACAAAACACTGTAAGAGCTAGAGCAGAAAAAGCTAAAGCAGAAAAATAGATTTATTGTTTGCTCTGGCTGAGCATTTCGCGCAGACGTTCTGCAACGGCCTTGGGACGAATCGGCTTTTCAAGAGTTCCGGCTACGTTTTCAGGGCAGCCAGGTGGCACCGATGACACCTGCAGCCCGGTAATCAAAAGAACGGGCACGTGTGGAGCTATCAGGAATAGCCGCCTGGCAAGATCGATGCCATCCATATCCGGCATTGTAATATCTGTAACAACAACCGCTATGTCTCCAGCATGCTCCCGCATTACAGAAAGGGCTGCCAGGCCACTGTTGGCGGAAAACACTTTGAATCCCTTACGGGAGAGCGATTCCTGAAACATCTGCGTTAGCAGTGGTTCATCGTCAACATATAGTATTCCGGTTAGCTCAGACGTCTGGATCTCGCCGCTCATATTTGTTTTCATTCCCGTAAGTTAGTGTATTTAGTGTACCGCGCCGGCACAGTGCTTTAGGTGCCGAGCAGACAAATGGCACTGCCGAAGCTCGGCATTTTCGTGGCATAATCCTGAACATAAAGAGAGCAGAACTGCTCGTGGGAGGCATGGGATGAGATTCGGGGTTTGCTGTTCTGCGGCCGAGGCGCCGCTGATTGCCAGTGCAGGTTATGACTATATTGAACTGGCGGTTGCTGCAGATTTAAGACCGGATGATTCAGACGCGGATTGGGCTCCGATTTATAGGCAATTGGAAGCGATGCCCCTCAGGCCAGAGGCATTTAATTCGTTTGTGAGAACGGGCAAAATTGTTGGGCCAGATGCAGATTTAGAACGCCTTACGCGTTATGTGTTCACAGCACTTAATCGGGCCAAGCTTGTGGGAGGCGAGGTGATTGTGTTTGGCAGCGGCGGAGCACGCAATATTCCGGCCGATTGGCCTTTGGCAGAGGCTAACACTCAGCTTGGGCGTTTCTTAACTATTTGTGCAGAAGCAAGTGCAAAAACAGGAGTTAAGGTAGTTATTGAACCGCTTTGCAGGGCGGAGTGTAACATTATCAACCTGGTATCGGAGGGTGCTTCACTGGCGCGCCTGTATAATGTTTGGAACCTGGCGGATACATATCACATGGAGGCCGAATCAGAGCCACTGCAGGCAATAATTGATTCTGCCGATTGCCTGGCACATGTGCACACTGCCGATACTGGCCGTTATGCCCCGGCAACCGGTGAATACGATCATACTGCCATGTTTAAAGCACTTGCTGCTGCAGGATATGATACGCGGCTTTCCATTGAGTGTGGTTGGCAAAACCATTTTTCTGAACAGATTGGCCCGGCTCTCAGCCACCTGAAGCGTTGTTATACTGAGGCTCAAGGCTAACTGATGCTGGCATCAAGGTGAATAGGAGGTAATGATGGGAGCGATTGATCTATTTTCACTCACGGGTAAAACTGCCCTTATAACCGGTGGCAGCAAAGGGTTGGGCTACGCCATGGCCGAGGCCCTTGCATCGGCGGGATCCAGCGTTGCTATATGCAGCCGAACACCTGGTGAGGCTGCCGCTACTGCCAAAGAGCTTGCTGAACGCACGGGTACAAATATTCTTGGCTATGAGGCGGATGTTACAGATGGTGCCTCGGTAGAGGCCCTTGTGCAAGCTGTGAATGCGGATCTCGGTAAAATCGATATTCTCATCAATAATGCGGGTGTAAACGTAAGAAAGCCAACAGCCGAGCTTAGCGAAGATGAGTTTGACTTTGTAATGGACGTGAGTGTTAAGGGATCGTTCCTGTGCTCTAAGGCAGTAATGCAGGGGATGATAGCGCGAAAATGGGGGCGAATTGTGATGCTTGGATCCATTATGTCCCATGTTTCAATTCCAGGCAGAGCGGCATATGCATCGGCCAAAACTGCGGTGCTGGGAATGACGCGCGCACTGGCATTGGAAGGTGCACCGCATGGCGTAACGGTTAACTGCCTTTGCCCGGGCGTGTTTGCAACCCCAATGAATTTGCCACTAATGAACGACGCTGCAGCCTACCAGACATTTCTTTCAAAGATACCCATGGGCAGATGGGCCCAGCCCGAAGAGTTGGGTGGGGTAGTGTTGTTTCTGTGCAGCGATGCATCCAGCTATATGACGGGGGCAGACCTTAAAGTAGATGGAGGATGGACTGCGCAATAAAGGGCAATCCATCCTCCACCAGGCTCCGAGCTAATACTCCGGTTGAATCAGCGCTGTAGACTATTTGGGCAGATGTGCCAGGTAGTCTGCAGCGTTGTCTTTTGTAACCAATTCTGTTGGCAGGGTAATCTTCTTCTCCACCTTTTCTCCTGTTAAGAGCTTGTGGGCAGTATCCAGAGCTTCCTTGCCAAGCCAGTTGTACTTAAAGGTAGCGGTCATGTCACCAGCCTGAATGGCTTTCACAACCTCTTCCTGCACCCCATCTATGCCAATGATGATGTACTTCTTAGGATCTTTCCCGGCTGCCTTCAGTGCCTTTACAGCACCAAGGGCCATTTCATCGTTGTGGGCGTAAATGATATTGAAGTCTGTGTGTTTCTGAAGTACGTTCTCCATATATGTTTGGGCTGGCTCACGTTGATAGTTGCAGTTATAACTATCAACAACCTTGAGGCCGGAGACCTTAGCTATGGCATCCGTAAATCCCTGATGTCGGTCATTGGTTGGGGTGGCACCGGCCTTGCCCATAATCTCAACGATTTTGCCGGTTCCACCAGAGGTCTTGATCAAGAACTCGCCGGCTGTCTTGCCAATTTCTTTGTTATCACCACCCAGCCATGCGGTGTATTTTTCGCTATTGATGCCACGTTCCATTAGCACAACGGGCATCACGCCATTTGCTTTCTCCACAACTGGAGTAAGCGGAGCTGCTTCGTTAGGGCTTATGAGCAGCAGGTTGATCTTCTGCGTTATAAAGGTCTCTACCTGGCCAATTTGTGTTTCAGAATTGTCTGCGGCATCTTGAATAACAAGCTCGCAATCTGGAAAGCTCTTAACTGCTTCTTTGAGCGCGGCGTTCTGAACCTGGCGGTACGGATCTTTTGAGTTTGCCTGTGCAAACCCTATTACAAAGTGTTTGCCGCCTGCGGTAGCTGCTGGTTTGTTTTCGGATCCCGGCGCAGGGGTACCATCTGCCGGTTTCTTGGCGTCATTTACACAGCCGCCGAGCATGAGCGCTGTGTATAGCCCCAGCGCTGTACGTGCAATCCATCCATGAGTTCGAAACATTGGAAATTAGCCTCCTCGCAAATAAAACCAGGTTGAACTGACTGATGATACAGTTTTGAATATGGCGTTGGTTACGCCTTCCGGCGTTGCATTCCAACCGCCAGTAATATAATTGGTCCCTCGAGCGCAAGAGCCGTATATCTATCGATGCTGTTAAGCTGCAGTGAGTTATTCAGTACACCGATAAACAGTGCGCCGATAAGAGTACCGATGATGGAGCCTCTGCCGCCTGTTAAAGCGGTTCCACCCACAACAGCTGCGGCAATGGCATCCAGTTCGTAACCTATGCCGCTACCGGGGTCACCGGTGCTTGTGCGTGCTGTAAACATGAGTGCAGCCAGCGCTACCAATGCTCCGTTAAGTGCATAAACGGTGATCTTCGTACGATCTACCGATACACCGCTGAGGCGGGTTGCTTCTTCATTACCACCAACGCTAACAATTTTGCGGCCAAACGCCGTTTTCTTTAGTAGTATTTGGCCACCGGCAACCGCTGCCAGAAAAATGAGGGCGAACACTGGCACCGGGTTCCAGAGATCGGTGGTGCCAGCGAGTTGGTGTAGAAAGCCTGGGATTGGAACCATGATATTGCGACTGAATCCGCTGAATCTGGCTTCCATATTGTAATCATTAACTATGTTTCCGCCAGATAGCCGGAATGTTAACCCGCGGAGAGTTACCATTGCTGCCAGCGTTGCAATAAACGGCTGAAACTTGCCCCGCGTGACTACCGTGCCACTGATGCCACCAATAGCCGCACCCAGAAAAATGACAGCCACGACTATTAGGGGAAAGGATGCGTTAGGGTTCTTGCAGAGCAATGCTGCAGAAACACTCAGAAATGCCAGCCCCGATCCGACTGAAAGCTCTATGCCTCCAGTGAGGATAACAAATGTCATGCCTACTGCAAGGATGCCGACAATGGAGGTTTGCCGGAAAATGTTGGCGAAATTTGCCCACGACCAGAAGTAGGGACTGTAAAGGCTAAAACGTACACCAAAAAGATAGAAGCCCACGGGGCATGAGCTCAGAATAATTAGGATCAGCAGACCGAGTATGCCCTGATTGCTGCGCACGATTGAAAGTGCCATCACTTTCCCGCTTCGCGACGCAGATCCTTGATTGAGTTGCGGTTCTGACGGTGAATTCATGGACTTGAATTTCAACCTGATGGGGCGCTAATCCTGCACAAAACAGCGGCGCACCCGTTTGGAGAAAACCAACTCCAACCTGGTGCGCCACACTTATACAATGTTATGCTGCAAGATAGTTATGCGGTGAGATTCAGCGCCTTCACAACAGTATCCATATCTTTGTCACCGCGCCCACTCAAGCAGATGACTACAACGGTATCCGGAGTCAATTGAGAGCCCATATGCTTCAGGTATGCAACTGCGTGAGCTGTTTCAAGAGCACAGATTATGCCTTCTTTATGAGCCAGCAACTGCAGCCCTTCTAACGCTTCGGCATCGGTAACGGCATGGTATTCTGCCCGGCCAGTATCCTTCAGGTAAGAGTGCTCTGGCCCAACTCCCGGATAATCCAACCCTGCAGAGATTGAGTGTGAAGGGGCTACCTGGCCATCGGCATCCTGCAGTAAGTAACTGGCACTGCCGTGCAGCACGCCGGGCGTCCCGGCAGTAAGTGGTGCGCAATGTCTTCCAGAGTCTAGCCCGTGTCCCGCTGCTTCCACGCCAATAAGCCGCACTGAAGGATCCCCGGTAAATGCATGGAAGGCACCCATGGCGTTTGACCCTCCACCAACACAGGCAATCACACAGTCTGGCAACCTACCTTCTGCTTCTTGAACCTGACGCCTGGCCTCTATTCCGATTACAGACTGAAAATCTCGAACCATCATTGGGTACGGATGTGGCCCCACTACGGAACCAATGATGTAATGAGTGGAACGTACATTGGTTACCCAATCCCGCATGGCCTCGTTTGTAGCGTCCTTAAGGGTGCCAGTTCCGCTGGTGACCGGCCGAACGCGTGCACCAAGCAAGCGCATACGTGCCACGTTGAGTGCCTGCCGATGTGTATCTTCCTCACCCATATACACTTCGCAATTCAAACCGAACCGTGCACAAACAGTTGCCGTGGCTACTCCATGCTGGCCAGCGCCTGTTTCGGCTATGATTCGGGGTTTGCCCATTCTGCGGGCCAGCAAAATCTGGCCAACAGTGTTATTAATTTTGTGTGCGCCCGTGTGGCAGAGGTCTTCGCGCTTGAAGTAAATCTTTGCCCCATAAAGCTCTGATAGCCGCTCTGCAAAATAGAGTGGGGTTTCTCGGCCAACAAAGTGTTTGAGATGGTATGCCAGTTCCGCTTTAAAAGCCGGATCATCTCGCACAGTATCGTATTCATTGGCAAGTTCATCCAGGGCCGGAATAATCGTTTCCGGTACGTATCTCCCACCGAAGGCGCCAAACCGGCCCCGTGAATCCGGGAGGGAGGTGGAGGATGGTACGGTTGTGACTGGTTCCGGCATTGTAATCTGGTACTCCGTTGTTGTTAATCTGCTTGAAGCAGGGCGTGGGTTATTATACATCATGCGGTGTTTGTCGGCTGCTTACATGCCGGGCTGTACGTGGCGTGTTTGGCAGCGTATCAGCCTTGTTCGATCGGTAACTCTGAGCGTAAATTCCACTCATTCCAGCTTCCGTCGTAGTTGCAGATCTTGTTGTGGCCAGCAATCGAAAGCGCAAATAGCACCGCGGTTGCTGCCACGCCACCATTGCAGTAAGCAATGGCTGTAGAATCGGGGGTTAGTGCCGGCAGAAGGCTGGCAAAGAGATGTTTCAATTCTGCCTCGGTTTTAAATTGCCCGGATGCGGCGCATATGGCTTCTCTTGGAATATTAACCGCACCTGGAATATGGCCACCGCGTGCCCCGCGCCGAATCTTGCCTGTAAATTGCCCTTCATCTCTGGCATCGATGATAACCTGGCAGGCGCTTGAACCCTGATTGAGGCTTTGAAGAATCTGCTCTGCAGTTGTGCGCATTTCTGGTTGAACTACAGGGGTAAACACGGCAGGTAAATGTTGGGTTACACCTTGTGATATCGGATGGCCGCCATCCAACCAACCGCTCCAGCCTCCCTGAAGTACCCGCACACATGTGTGCCCATAGTAATTTAAAAGCCACCACAGCCTGGTAGCAAATTGAAGACTTGGGTGTGAATCGTACGCAATCACTTCTGTATTGTTTCCGATGCCAACAGCCGACAGCACGGCCTCAATTTTCTCCGGAGATGCCGCCTGTGCGGGAATCGGGTCCTCGATATCTGCAATATCCGATGTCCAATCCAGGTAGATTGCGCCGGGTATGTGTCCTTTTTGATATTCCTCGAAGGCACCGTGATACTCGGCTGTCTGTTCTCCGGTTGTACTTGTTACTGCTTTCACTGTGCCGCGCATATCTACTATCCGAATATCCGATTTGCCGCCACTAATTTGTTCTTGAAGCCAGGCCGATGTCACCAGGTGCTTTTCCCAGGCTGTGCTCATTGTATGTTTATTCCTCTCTTAGAAAGCTATTCCCGAACCCTGTTTTACCCTGTACACGGGCAATCTTTCGGGCAATTTCAATAGTTTGAAAAAAGTTCGATTATTTTTCGACATCCACCCTAGTTGGTTACTACTGGCGCAACTAAGGGATTATAAGCGCCTCGAAGGGGGCCAACGAAAGCTTTTCAGCCCATACCACGGGTTGATGATTGCCAAAACGAGCGGAGCCAGAGGCATATCTGTCCCGACATCGATCGCACTGAATTAGGAGCACACTACAATGAAATTCTTTACAAACGGCCGCTTCGCGATTATCGCTGCCAGCGCTGTTCTTTCTATAACAACCCTTGTTGCTGCCGGATCCTTTGCTGGCGCGCAGAGTAATGTAACCCCTACGCGCAATCGCGTAGTAATGTTAACAGCGCAAACAACGCGGCACAGTCCGTTCTTGATGGACATTCCGCTTACCGGCGGTGGTAACCCGCCGATGCCTCCTGCGACCATTCTGGATATCCCGCTAACCGGCGGTGGCAACCCGCCGATGCCACCAGCGAGCATTCTGGATATTCCGCTAACCGGCGGTGGCAACCCGCCGATGCCTCCCGCAAGCATTCTTGATATCCCGCTGACTGGCGGCGGCAACCCACCCATGCCTCCCGCATTTATTATGGATATTCCGCTCACTGGAGGCGGCAATCCGCCCATGCCTCCGGCAAGCCTGCTTGATATTCCGCTCACCGGTGGCGGCAATCCGCCCATGCCTCCGGCAACCTTGCTTGATATTCCGCTCACCGGTGGCGGCAATCCACCCATGCCACCAAGCGCAGTTGTAGTTGCAGTGCTTGATTCGTTTGCAATTTATGCGGATGGTACTATCGGGTTCAGTAACGGTGATTTCCTGTATGCCAATGGTACTTACATGTGGGCCGATGGCTTTGTTCGCTTTAGTGATGCCGCAGGGGATTACATGTGGACCGATAGGGCAGGGCATCAGATAGTAACTAATGTGGGCGATAGTTCTACAACCGGACTTCCGCACATTCGGGTTACCGCAATGCTTGCACAGTAGATTAAATGTGCAACAAATTGGGCTCCCCGGTTTCTACCGGGGAGCCCAGTTTGTTGTGTGTGAGTCAACGATGAAATGCGGGTTTACTTTTGAGTTCTCAACAGCTACTTACCGATTTGTGGCTGCGCCTGCGGTGGGGAATCAAGATCCTCTGGAATCTGAAAACCGATACTGGATCGGATCTCGTTCACTTCAGCCAGCGCTTCCTCGCTGCTCGCGAACTTTTTCAGATCGGAAAATATGGCGCGAATTTCAGTGTGATAATTAATATAGCGAGTTGCTTCTACCGGAGGCAGGGTCTGGAGCACCTGTTTAACAAGATTGGCCGCAATTTTCAGAGATTCGAAACCTGCTGCAGGGCCAAGCCTACGCGAAAGCAGGCATCCATTGAGGTAGTGCGCTTCCCATTCCAGGCTTGGAACAAACACGCTACGAGTTGCGAAGAGCGCGTTTAGGTCCAGATTGCCCGATTTCAGGAGTTTCGGTAGGTCTCGAGTTGTTGATCCCAGCATACGCTGAAGGCCAACGCCACCTTCTGAAGAGAGCAGTAGGGCGGCCTGAACTTCTGTTTCAGCCCTCTCAGCATCTCCACGGGCTGCGTAACATCGTGCCAGTGCCAGGCGTGCAGCCATGGTTTCCTTAACAGCATCTGCTCGCAAGGCATGGTCCAGTGCAGAAGTTGCCTCCGCTATTGCTTTTGTCAACAGCTCGTTAGAGCCTGCTGTATCTCCGGCCGCTATTCGGATCTGCGCTCCTTTAAGCATTGCTCGTGATCTCAACTCTCGTGCCCTTGAAACTTCGCGGGTTCGCAGAGTTCGTTTTGCCTCATCAAGCGCTTCCTGGGAGTAATCCAGTGCGTCGCGCCAGTTATCTACTGCCAGACTTGTTTCTGCCAGTGAAAGTGCTGAGACAATTGTTGGCTGTGCACCGCGGGCCCTGTAGGCAAGTTTTTGGGCAAGTCGGGCGTTATCACGGGCATCATCTACGGCCCCCATGGCCACCAGCACATCTGCAAGCAGGCCTCTTGCCACACTCAGGCGTGCGTCATCATCAAATAAGAATCCCGCCAGCATCACTGCCAATTCCAACCTCTGCTTAGCTTCTGAGAGTTTGCCCATATCCTGAAGTGTTTGGGCAATGCCCATAACAGCCTCAAGAAAGTGGCTGGCCATGCGGTCATCCGTAGACCGCTGCATACACTGGCTCCAGAGAAGCACTGCGCTCTCCTGGTGGCCAGCAGCCCGTGCTACCTCCGCAATGGCACTCATAAGAAACGTCATCCCCTCGTGTTCACGTTCGTTCTCCGAGAGGTTTTCAATATGTTCTGCAGCCATGCAGAAGCACTCCAGTGCCTCTTCATTTTGGTGCATTTTGTAGTGCAATGCCCCAAGACTAACGTGAACACGCCACTGAATTTCAGGACTTTCGGTATCTGCAATGGCCTGCAAGCATCTGCGAGCATCTTCCAAACGTCCGCAAGATTCGTACGCCGCCGCCAGGTCCATCGCTGCGTGATCGTCGTACTCCTGCATGTTTTCCTGAACGAAGATTCTTCTGGCATTAACAATCGTTTCAATTGCGGAATCGATATTATTCTCTTCCAGGCGCATGCGGCCAATTTGCCACATGATCCATGCTTCTTGCTTTTTGTTGTCAGTTGCTCGTGCCAGCGCGAGCATCTGCTCCATAGATGAAAGATAACCAATTCTGTTACGCTTAGGGTAAAGCTGAGCCTCGCGCAACTGTTTGAGGTGCTCCATTTCGAGTTTAATGCGAGCTGTGGAGGTAGTGGTTTCTAATTCTCTTGAGACAGATTCTGCAACTTCGGCGCCGGCGCCGCTGGCAATTGGGGCAACTTCCGGGTCAAAGAACTCAATAGGCACACCGGTGCGTTCCACTATGCGCTGCATGGTCTCAACTGGAATGGCTACAATGCCTCTTACATATTGGTAGATTACTCCCTGGTTAACATCTACCATCTCAGCAAGTCGCTTCAGAGATATGCCTGCCTGAGCGCACGCCGTTTTCACGCGCTCTCCAATGCGGGCTCTTTGTGCGGGTGTATAAGATCTAGGGTTGTACAAGGGTAACTATTTCTCCGATAATGCCGGCAGGATGCTCCGGCAGGTTGAAGGCGGCTATTTTTGTTTATTAAGACGATTGTTTAAGGTATACGCATCGCGGAATGCATTGCTTCAGCGCGCGTTTCTTACGCCTTCCTGCGCAAGTTGTCTGTGCCACTCTTCGTTTCTGGCAATCCATGCAATAATTTGCTTCTCTTCCGGAAACTGGCCCTTTGCATGGTCAAGCATTTGTCGGAATATTACCGACCTCACCGTGTGTGTAAACACTGCTTCTTTATGATGCTGGTCTGAGGGTGGGCAGGGCACCAGGTTGAGCGCGCGTTGGTACAGAGTGTGGTTTGCCATCAGCAATGCTTTGGCAGCCGTAAGAAATCCAGTATCGGCTCTGTTCATCAACATCTGAACTGAATTTGAAACCTTTTCCAGTTCCTCTGCTTCAAGCAACCAGAAGACACCACCGAAATCTGCATTCAGTTCGTGACCTTCAGGTATTGGATCGGGCCCGGTAAACATGGCACTCCACCGGTAAATTATTCCCGGCCGCATTTTTAAACCATCGAGATTAAGCTGAATCTGACCGTGCTGTAATGGCATCGTAATCTGGGCCAAAAGCTCGCCAACCTCGCCAAGTAGCGCCACTGTTCCAATTAGGTTCAGGCGGTCTCCGCCCGGTTGATTTCTAAAATCAACGGTTATCGCTGTGGGTGCACCCTGCAGCGCGGTGTAAGCCAACGGGCAGGAGCGTGTGCCAAAGCAACCAGTGAGTTTCAGGCGCTCAGACGGCTCCCTGTCTGCCACCGAATATTGGCCATTGTGATCCGGCTCCGGCTGCCTTTGATGCCTGTCTGCTTTGTCTCGCATCCGCTCTGATCCGCACTCACACTCATAGAAGAAGTCGTGCCACAGAGCATAATGCTCAACAGCATCTGAGATCTGCAATTTCGGTTTAGCATCACATTACTTTTGCAATGCTGCCACTATCTATTTAATTGTAGCAACACTATTGCCGAATTTGTATGCGAATCTGCACAAATAATGCATGTTAAACATACAAGTGTCGTGTGCGAAGTGCATTACGACCTTCTTGTACTCTCGTGTTAATTGTCTCCTTACGAGTGTCTAACAATTCAGCAATTTCCCTATGCTGGAGCCCACAACCGTAGTGAAATACGAGAGCTTTAAACTGCTCGCACGATCGCAATCCAACATCGGCAAGGGCATAGTGTGTGCGGTCTAACTGATCCTTACGCATCAGCAGCTGCAGTGGATCGGAGCACTCAGACATCTGCGCCTGAAGTGGTTGATCTGTGGCGCGCATGGTAGATGCTTCCTGGCTGGGTGTTAGGGAATCGGAACTCAGCCCGGCATTGCTTCGTTCACGAGTTGCGCGTTGTCTCCACCAATATTTGAGGCGCAAGTTGGCAGCTGCAAGCACGTACGTTTTTAGAGTGCAAGACCTGGCTGATGTTCCGTTGGAAGCGGATGTTGAGGAGCCGCGGAAGCGGTTTATATTTCGGAGTATAGCGAGCAGCGTATCACTTGCAAGGTCTTCAGACTCTTCGCGACTGCCCACAGTAGACACAAAGTATTTCACCAGCAAGGGGTGATACTTCTTCCACAGCGCCTCAATCGCTTCGTTGTCGCCAGCCTGCGATCGTGTTACGAGGCGGCCATCCTCGGATGCGATGATCGAATAGCTCTTGGCTGCTGTGTTCGAAGTGATCTCCAGAGTACTGCTGTTCATGGTTCTTCTTTCTTAATGTCCGTGTATGTTTCTATGTTGTGCTTTACCACCGGTTGTTAGACAAAACACCGCCCGATAAAAAATCGGGCGGTGCTTTATATTTGTGTTCATGTGGGAATAGTACCACTAATTGACAGTTGTTGTCAATTAAATGGCACCAATAATAGATTTATAATTAAATTTTTTGGCGCTAGTTTTATCTATAAATCTCTAATAATCTCCAGATCGATTGCTTTAAGCCGTGGACCAAGCGAACTCACTACCCTGGAAGCTAGGTATGAGGCTATCCTCCCAGTTTTATCCAAAGGTAGGCCGGCGGTAATTCCGTAGAGGATTCCAGATGCATACATATCGCCTGCGCCGGTAGTATCTACAGGAGTAACTTCATATGCAGGTATAGCAATTACTGAGCTTCCGCTACGAATCAATGATCCTGCAGCGCCACAGGTTATGGCCGCCATATCACAGATCTCTTCTGTGGCCCGAATCGCGTCTTCCGGGGTGGATGTATTTGTGAGCTCTTGCATCTCTTCAGCATTACCAAACAGCAGGTCAACGTGTTCAGCGATAATCTGTCGGAATTCGTCTCGATGCCGGAGTACGCAAAATGGATCGGAGAGACTGAGGGAAACCCGAACCCCATGAGTTCGAGCCGTGGTCATGGCGTGCAGAACAGCTGCTTTCTGACTGTCTGTATCCCAGAGGTAACCGGTTACATACAGGTATTTGGAGGCGGCCAGTGCATCAATATCGATATCATTCGGGCCAAGTTCACGGCTTGCACCAAGGAAGGTGCACATGGTGCGTTCTGCATCCGGCGTTATGAGAACCACGGATATTCCGGTTACGCCTTTGCCAGCTTGCGTTGTAAGGCGCACGCCCTTATCCGAAAGGCCGCCCGCATAAAGTGATCCGTGTTCATCGGATGCCAATTTGCCGGTAAAGCATGCTTTGCCACCCAGTTGCGCCACGCCGATCATGGTGTTTGCACCACTTCCGCCGGGCTCAGCATTAACAATTTGCTCGTAGATGGCACCGACTAGTGCCTTCTGCTGATCTTCATCAATAAGGCTCATTCCGCCTTTGTCATAGCCAGTAGTTTTGAGCACCGCGTCCGTAACTTCTGCCTGGATATCGTAAAGGGGGTTGCACATGCCAAAAACGTCGTAACTCATGGGGAGTTTCCTTTCATACGTGGAGAGTGAATTTGGTTTAAAGCGATTTGAACACTTGTATTCGCATAGCTGCGGTAACGAATTAAAGTAAAAGCACAGAATGCTTGACCAGGGCAGAGATTAAGCAGGGGATCGAGGTAGGTTGACACTGAGAAGACAGAAGGAACGGCTGACAGATAGGTGAGGAAAGCCAACTCGGTTTACTGAAAACTTCTAACTGTTTATTGGTACCTACTCAATAGGACCAGGACGTTTCTTGCTTGTTTGTGCAAGCATGATTGTACGCGTTCGTCTCCACGAGCCGCCAACCTTTGACCATGAATCTTCCATCTTCCAGTCAATAACCCATGTTTTCCAGTTGTTAATATCTGGATCGAAAGCGCTAAGCTGTAACCGTTGCAGCACTGTTGCCACGGCTCCGGTGGGTAAGAGGCTGAGTTTTTGTAAACTCGTAGATTGCTTTACATGCGCAGCGGCCGTCAGTGTTTTATTCCATTGCGCGGTCATCTTCGCTCCGCCCTTAAAAAGAACCTTCCCGCGTGCATCCACAATCACATAACTTTGAGTGTTAGCTGCCAGCAGCTTTTCGGTACTGTGTGCGGCAACAGCGGCATCCATTTTGTGATATGCACCCGTAATGGCAGCCATAGTTTGAACACGAGGATCGGCCTTTTGCTGAGAAAAAGCGCAAGCGTTACCTGTGGTTGCTGCCGCGAAGGCGATAATGCCTGTATATATATGTATGGGGCGCATAGGCTAACTTTCGGTAGGTCACTGGGAATTCTGAGCGCAATATTCTACGCTGAGAATGATTATACCGCTTTCGAGCATTCGGATTTGGTGGCTGAAACCCCTGCTACGCCTCCACGCGTAATGGAGGATGGTGTATACTATTCTGTTACTGTCTTTCAACTTTTCGAGGGTACTCAACGAATATGGTCGGTTTTTTAAAGAACTGGTTTGACAGCAATGCTCGCGATATAGCGAAGTATATGGCGGTTGCGAAGAAGATTGATGCTCTTGAACCAGAACTTTCAAAGCTGAGTGATGACGAGCTTCGAGAGCGATCAGATAAACTTCGAACACGCGTGCAGGCGGAGTACAAGGCAAAGCGCGAAGCCGCCGGCATCGACTGGGATTCTTTAACAGATCCCAAAGCGCGTGAAGAAGATCGTAAGATTTACACTCCCATTCTGGATAGTGCTCTTGAAGAGGCTTTCGCGCTGGTTAGGGAAGCCTCTAAGCGAACCATTGGTTTGCGCCACTATCAGGTGCAAATGGTTGGTGGAATGGTATTGCACGATGGCCGGATCGCAGAGATGCGCACTGGTGAAGGTAAAACCCTCGTTGCTACCTGCCCTATGTACCTGAATGCCCTGCTGGGCAAAGGTGCACATCTGGTAACCGCCAACGATTATCTATCAAAGCGAGATGCTGTTTGGAACGGCCCCATATACCACATGCTTGGCATGAGTGTTGGCATCATCCAGGGCCAATCACCAGAAACTGGTTCTGAGCGCGGTTCCTACATTTACGATCCTGAATATGAGGACGAAGATGAGAGGTTCCAGTACGCTCGCCGGGTAACGCGCGCAGAAGCATACGCAACAGATATCACATACGGTACCAACAATGAGTACGGCTTTGATTACCTGTACGATAACATGGCGTTTTCCAAGAGTGAGTTGGTTCAACCAGAACTCCACTTCGCTATTGTTGATGAAGTAGACTCCATCCTCATTGATGAAGCGCGTACGCCGCTCATTATCTCCGGTATGGTTGAGCAATCTACGGAAAACTACGCAGTTGTGGATGCTGTTGTGGCCAGAATGAAACCTGGAATCGACGATCCTAAAAAAGACAAAGACAACCCGGATGCCGATAAGCTCAACCCTAACATTCACTATGTAGTGGACGAAAAGGCAAAAACGGCAACCATTACGGATTCTGGAGTTGCATTTGTAGAGAAAGCCCTGAATATCGATAATATTTCCGATAATCAGGAGATAATGCACTTTCTGTCTGCAGCAATGAAAGCCCATGGCGTATTCCGCAAAGATATTGACTATGTAGTCAAAGATGTGGATCCGAATGACGACGAAGGCCCCGAAATCATCATTGTAGATGAAAATACGGGACGCCTTATGTTCGGTCGTCGCTATTCCGATGGACTACATCAAGCCATTGAAGCCAAAGAGCATGTAGACGTTAAGAACGAGAGCCAGACACTCGCCACCATTACGTTCCAGAACTATTTCCGCCTGTACTCCAAGCTCGGTGGTATGACCGGAACAGCAAAAACGGAAGAAGATGAGTTCCGCAAGATCTATGCTCTTGATGTAGTAACCGTTCCCACAAATCGTGATATTAAGCGCCTTGATCATCCAGACCTGGTGTTTAAATCCGTTGAACACAAACTGCGTGGTATTGCAGCAGAAATCCTGCGCATATACTGCAAACAGCAGCCAGTGCTAGTAGGTACACGTTCTATTGAAATGAGTGAACGGGTTAGCTCACGTGTTGCTCCGCAGAGCCTCAGTGCACTCTGCTTGATTGAAGTAGCACGCAACAAGATGGAGACCAGTAAGTCGATTGATGCCAATCGACGTCGGGATCTGACCTCAATTTTGAATGAGCGGATGGAGCCTACCGTCAGCACCGACGAAAAGGGCAACCGCGTAATGCGTCCGGCCCTTTCGCTCTCGCGCATTAAACCCGTGCTGAAAGAGTTGGAGATCGACTCAGATCCGCTAACTCCCTCCAACATGAATGAGATCGCTCGGATCTTTGAGATTGCCGAAAAAGATTACGAGAGGCTTGAAGAAGCGCTTACCCTGGAATTGAGCACCGCATTCTTAATGCGAAGTTCCATGAAAAGGAAGCAATTATCATTGCCGAAGCTGGGCGTAAGGGAGCAGTAACCATTGCAACCAACATGGCTGGCCGTGGTGTTGATATTCTTCTGGGAGGCAAACACATCAACCAGGAGCTTCCTCCTGTAGATGGCAGCCTTAAATCTCTTGCAGCTGCTGAAAAAGCAATTGAAGTTGGAGAAGATGGCGAGCAGGCAGAGCTTGAACAGAGTTATATGCGCTATGGTAAGCCGCGGGTACTGGATGCAGTAACCACTGGCGCGCTAACCGATGTTGAGCATAAGGCAGCTGCCGAGGAAGTACGCCAGCTTGGCGGGCTATTTATCCTTGGTACAGAGCGCCATGAAAGCCGCCGAATTGATAATCAGCTACGCGGCCGCGCTGGCCGCCAGGGTGACCCTGGTGAATCTCGCTTTATGGTAAGCCTTGAGGACGAACTCTGGCGACTTTTTGGCGATAGGGCTAACCATCCGTTCCTGAAAACATGGGAAGATCATATTGGAATGGATAGCAAAATCCTTTCCCCAATGATCCAGCGTGCGCAACGAAAGGTGGAAGAGTTCTACTTTGAATCGCGCAAAAATGTACTTAACTACGACGATGTTATGAACCGCCAGCGTGAGCTCATTTACAAGGAGCGCAGGCGAATTCTTGAGGGCGTTGATCTTAGTGCCACCATCAAGCATTACATTGAAGTGAACATAAACTCCGCGGTAGACACGTTTGCTCCCGCAGATGCGGCACCAGCGGATTACCGACTAGAAGAGCTATTTGCCGATCTCGATAGCTATTTCAGTCTGGATCCTATTCTTTCGGTAGATGATCTCGCTGGCAAGTCTCGCGCAGATCTTAAGTCTATGCTCACCAACCATGTTCTGAGCGTGCATGCTTCTAAAGAACAAGAAGTAGACAGCATGCAGGGCGAAGGCACAATGCGTGAGCTGGAGCGCTGGATGGCTCTGCGCGCGGTAAACTCCAAATGGATGGAGCATCTGGCGAATATGGACCATCTGCGCGAAGGTATCGGCTGGCGTGGTCTGGAGCAGAAGGACCCTCTGCTGATTTATCAGAAGGAAGCATTCGACGAGTTTGAGCGCATGCAGCAATCCATTCAGGATGAAATTGTACGCAATGTGCTGCGCCTGCAGTTTGTGGTAGAGCAGCCAGAGCCACAACCAGTTATTCCTGCTCCGAATGTTGCGCGCGCAATACCGTTGCCTGAAAACCTACCGAAGTACTCTGCATCTGCGCCAGAAGGTGCGCCCCGCAATATAACCACCAACATTGGTGGAGAAGAGACGCCGGGTAGCCGAGATGGGGCTCCGCCTAACTGGAAGGGCGGCAGAAATGATCTCTGTTGGTGTGGAAGCGGGCAAAAGTACAAAAAGTGCCACGGTAAGTAAGCCAGCGCTTCTTGCATACTCAGTTTCGCGTTCAGTACTTATCCTTAAATGTGGCAGTGGTTTCTATCTGGAATCACTGCCACATTTATCATGACCGATGCGCAATCTGCCAGATCTCGGCAATATGATTGTTGCGGAATACGCCACTTGGCAATAATGGTTGAGAAAAACCAGGAGCAGCCACCACTCGTAATGGCTGCTGAGACAATCACTGCGATTGTGGCTCGTTTAGAAAACAGATACGGAGTAGCTCAGTGGAAACCGGGCACCGATCCTGTAGATGAGCTTGTGGCATGTATACTTTCTCAACATACTTCAGACATCAACTCCGGGAGAGCTTTTCGTGATCTCAAAGCTGCCTACGCAGAGTGGGAGCTTGTGGTGCAGGATACGCCCGAGAATCTGGCAAAAGTAATCTGGCGAGGCGGCCTTTCCAACATGAAGGCACCACGCATTCAGGCCGTACTCCGCAGGCTGAAGGCAGAACACGGGGAATACTCGTTAAATGCACTGTACGCTATGACAGATGCAGAAGCCAGGGCCTATCTCATGGCACTTCCGGGCGTTGGGCCAAAAACCGCTGCCATCGTGCTATGCTTCGCTATGGGCCGAAACGTAATGCCTGTGGATACCCACATCTTTCGCGTTTCCTGGCGCCTGGGACTGATACAGAAGAAGATAGGTGAAGCCAAAGCGCATGATGCGCTTCAGGCACTGGTTCCTCCTGAATTAACTTACCGGTACCATGTTGCCGTAATAACACACGGCAGGCAGGTTTGCCGGGCAATAGGCCCGAAATGCAAAGAGTGTCTGGTTTCGGAGCTATGCGGATGGTACGCAAGTGAGCACAGAACGAACAATGGTGAAGGACCTTCCAACGGGTGAGCTGACTCTTTTGTTCACCGATGTCGTGGGATCGTCTCGCCTCTGGGAAGAGCATGGAGATGGGTTCATCCCCATATGGCAGGCGCACGATGCAGTGTTGCGCGATGCATTTGCTCGATTCGGGGGATATGAAGTTAAGACGGAAGGCGACGCGTTCATGGTTGCCTTCAAGGATCCCGCCGCGGCTGTGCACTGTGCATTATTTGCTCAGGCAGCGCTCAGTAAATATCCATGGCCAGCCGAGATCGGCCCAATCCGCGTACGCATGGGTATGCACACCGGTGAACCCATAATTCATGGTGCTGATTATTTTGGCCCCGTTGTAAACCGTGCGGCAAATATCTGTAAAGCGGCACACGGCGGGCAGATCCTCGTTTCCGATGATACCGCCACAAAAACCCAGGGGTTACTGGATGCAAAAGTGCATCTTGATGATCTTGGTGAGCATCGTTTAAAAGATATGGGCCCTGCGCAACGTATGTTCGAAGCGCGACACACCGAGTACGATGCAAGATCATTTCCTCCGCTTCGCAGCCTGGAGCCGCAGCCAAATAACCTACCAGTACAGAGTACAAGCTTTGTTGGCCGCGCTGAGGAGATTGAGCATATTGCTGCCTACCTGGCTCAGGGCAATAAGCCATTGCTCACAGTTACAGGCCCATCTGGCATAGGTAAAACGCGCCTTTCGCTTCAAGCAGCTGCAGCGCATGCAGATTGGTTTCCTGATGGAGTATGGTATGTGAAAATGGATAGGGCAGGGGATCTGCAATCCGCAGCCGAGGCAATTGCTAATGCCATTCGGATACCCTTGACGCCAGATTCAAGCCCCGTAGATCAGGTGCGAGATTGGCTTGCAGGGCGACGCTGTTTGTTGATACTGGATGATGCAAACAACCTTCCACACGCTTCCAGGCTATTACGTGAGTTACTTTCTGGCAGCGATGGACTGCGTTGCCTCGCAACTGCTCGGGATTCTCTACAGTTTGAAGGTGCTGATACCTTGCAGCTAACTGGCCTGAAGGCACAGATCCCTGCAGATGGCACCGACGGACTTGATTTGAGGCCAGACGAAGCGATACAGGCCGATACAGAGCGTATAGATACCGAGGCCGGCCGCCTCTTTATGGATAGGGCAGCCGAGGCAAACCCCGATTTCAAAATGAGCCCGGTAGAAACTGCCGCTGCCGCAAAGCTGGTAGCGTGGCTGGAAGGCGTGCCGGATAGCATTGAGAAGGCGGCTTCGTTAATGGATCGGCTATCTCCAGCACACGTGCTGGATGAATTAGAAAAGCGCTTGATGCCTGTGCTCAACTCTGCTGCAGGCCCGGGCGTTGAAAAGCTCAAAGAAGTGATGAGGTTAAATGCACAGAAGGTAAAGGTGACGGTTTCTGAACCTGTTTCACGCCCGCCTTCAGCTAACCTTTCACGATTGATACAGGGCATCGCCAATGTGGCTGCTGATAGGCAAAACGAAGAGCAAGCCGCTGCCCTAAGCCGAGAATCTCTGCGCGCCGCGCTTGAAGGCGGCGATGAAGTGGCAATGGCCGATTCTCTGCGCCAGCTGGCCGCACTGCGCGCCCGCCATGGCGATCATCAGAGTGCCAGTGCCATGCTGGCAGCAGCAGCGCAGCTCTACCGTCGAAATGCGCCGCCCGCCCGCAACGGAGCGCTGCCAAGCGGTGTGGAAGATTCGCAGGCAACATCGCAGAAAACCGTGGCAGATGCTATTGATATCGCAATGCAATCTGCATAAATGCACATTTACCCCGCTGATCAATGACAATGACAATGACAATGACAATGATGTTGCAGTGGGGCACAGAATGAATTGGTTCAGGAGGATGCTTGATGCGACTGGGTGAGATTGTACTTTCTACGGCTCAAGAGCAGCCTGCGAGCACAGCGCTTGTGTTCAGGGATCAGATTTTCAGTTACGGGGAACTTGCGGTAAGCATCCAGCGAACTGCAGCTGCCCTACGCACTCTTGGAATACAGCCTGGCGGTAGAATTGCGCTGTTGTTGCCAAACTGCCCACCGTTTGTGCTGGGCTATTATGGTGCGACACTGGTAGACATTGTGGCTGTGCCTGCCAACCCGCTACTGAAACCGGCCGAATTAAGCTACATCTGGAATGATGCCTCAATCGAGCTTGTAATAACCATCCCACAGCTACTTGCTGGTGTTGTTACTGCAAGGGATACCGTAGCTTCAATCAAGAACATAGTTGTTGTTGGCGAGCGGGAAGATTGCCCAAATGCAGACACGATAGAAGGCTTTCTGACCTTCAATGAATTCGTTGTCAAGGGGGCGGCTGCGCTTGCCTGCACTCCGGAGATTATTGAAACTGGGCCATCGGATGATGAGCGCTGCGCCATCATTATCTACACATCAGGAACTACTGGCCACCCCAAGGGGGCGATGCTCTCGCACAAGAACCTGTATTCCAATGTATCTCAGGCGCGCCAGGCCCTGGATATCGTTAAGAAGGATGTATTCATAACGGTTCTTCCGCTATTCCACTCCTTCAGTGGCACTGTATGTCTTAACATACCACTGATGGTGGGATGCACTTCCGTGCTGGTAGAAAACTTTGTGCCAGGCAGAATTTTGGACATTCTTGAGAAATATGGTGTAACCATATTTGCCGGTGTGCCCGCTATGTACCATGGTTTGCTGCAGCACACGCCAGAACGCACGCACGATCTATCTGCACTACGAATGACGATATCTGGTGGGGCGCCGTTACCAGTAACAACCCTTGCAGCAGTGGAAGCACGGTTTGGCGTACCTATTCTGGAAGGCGATGGCCCAACCGAGTGCAGCCCGGCAACATCCATCAATCCACTTACGGGAGTGCGAAAGCCCGGAAGCGTTGGCCTGCCACTTCCCGGTTGCGAAATCAAGATATTTGATGACAATGATATCGAACTGGGTACGGATGAGATCGGCGAGATAGTAGTTCGCGGCGACAACATAATGCTGGGTTACCTCAATCAGCCAGAAGCAACCTTGGAAGTAATGACTTCTGGGTGGTACCACACGGGGGACCTTGGCAAGATAGATGCCGACGGCTACGTGTTTATTGTTGACCGCAAGAAAGACATGATCATAACTGCTGGGCTCAATGTATACCCAAGGGAAATTGAAGAGGTGCTATTTACGCATCCTGCAGTTGCCGATGCCGCTGTTATTGGCCTGCCAGATGCGCTGCGGGGCGAAGAGGTAGCGGCAGTGGTTGTACTAAAGCCCGGCACATCAGTTACCGAGCGTGCTGTGATGGCATTTTGTCGCGAGCGTCTCGCAAATTATAAGGTGCCGAAAAAGGTGCTGTTCCGAGAAACTTTGCCGCGCGGCGGAACAGGCAAGGTTGTAAAGCGCCTTCTTAAGAAGGAGCTCGAGATGGAGCTCGGCGCATAAGCCCTAATAGAAATAATTAATGGGCGTTTAATCGCACCTTAAAGGTGCCTTAAACACCCTGCTATACAATACTCTTGTAGCTCACTCTCCGAGCGACGATCACCCTTCTTTCTGTTACAGATGTGCCGGTTTACACCGAACGCTTCTGAATACGCCGGGCGCCATGCGCCCGGCATATTTTTTTATAATTGGGTTAGTTTGACGGTGGATGAGACGCTCGGTATAATAGGGCCGTGAAGTACCTTACTCAAATTCTTGATAAACGCCTCTGCAGCACCGATGGAAAGGTGCTGGGAAAAGTAACTGATGCTATAGCATCTTTTGGCGGTCGCCTTCCAAGCGTGCGGGCATTTGTGGTGCGTGCTGGTGCAGCGGAGTTGTTTATACCGTTTGGAGATCTCCTGTTTGAAACCGATAGGGAAGGCCCTAATGGGAGCGGAGATATTCTTGGCGATATTGTGCTCAAAATGCCTCTCTCAGAGATAACAGCTTATCATCCAGGTGATGGGGATGTGCGGTTAAGCCGGGATGTATTGGACAGGCAAATTGTTGATGTGCAGGATCGGCGAGTGGTGCGTGTTAACGATGTGCGCCTTGCCGAAACAGGCGGCAGTTATTGTGTGGTAGGCGTTGATGCCAGCCTCCGAGCGCTGCTGCGGCGGTTCGGCAGTATAAGCCGGCCCATAGAAGCTGCCGCAAAACTTATACATCGCCCTCTGCGTTCAAACCTAATTGCGTGGGACGATGTGCAAACACTTGACCCCGGTACCGCGGCGCCAACGGTGCGGTTGAAAGTAACGCATGATAAGCTTGCGCGCCTACACCCTGCTGATATTGCAGACATCGTCGAGCAGCTGAGTCCGCAGGAAGGCGCCGAGGTTATTGAAAACCTGGACATGGAGAGTGCCGCCGACGTTATTGCTGAGGCGGAAACCGAAACGCAGATTGCTATTCTAAGGCACCTGGATCAGGAAAAGCAGGCAGATATTCTGGATGAAATGGAGCCAGATGAAGCTGCAGACATGCTTGAAGCATTGCCGGATGCAATGTCTGATGCCCTGTTAGAGCAGATGGATCCAGAAGATGCAGAAGATGTTAAGGAGCTGCTTGCGTACGATCACGACACGGCAGGCGGTTTGATGACTACCGAACTCGTATCGATATCCGCAGACATGGATTGTGATCGCACGATCAATCGCCTGCGTAATCTTGCTCCGAAAGCGGAAACAATTTACTACGTGTATGTCGTAGATGTGGAAGAACGGCTTGTAGGTGTACTAAGCCTACGGGATCTGGTGATTTCACCACCAGGTACCATGGTATCCGATATCATGGTTCGAAACGTCATTCATGTGTATGTGGATGATCATGCAAACCAGGTGGCGCAGATACTCCGCCGCTATAACTTGTTGGCGGTACCCGTGGTGAGTGCAGACGAAAGGCTTGTGGGCATCATTACCGTTGATGACACGCTGGAACGCCTGCTGCCACCGGAGCGCCGACGAAAACTGCCGGTTCCAGCCATCGTAAGCCTGGACGACGTTTGACGATTAGTCCCTCTTCCTCTCCTGCGCGGTAGCAATTTTCCGTCAGAGCTTACTATCCACAATTCTATTTCGGAGGTTTTCGCCACTTATGCTCGCAATAAAATTGAGATCCCGCTGTGTTTGCGCAGCTGCGTCACTGGCTGTAATGGCGCTGCCATTGGCAGCATTTGCTGATGAAAAAGACGAGCTTGCTTTATCGGAGCCAGCGCTGGCAGCCCAACGTAAGCTGTTCTCCATTATTGGCGTAGTTATAGCCGCCGGTGTAGGTGCTTACTTAGTGAGATGGTGGCAGGCAACCCACAGCGGAAATGTTGTGGATGGCGGCGCATCTTCTGACGACTAAATATACAAACGGAATTTTGGTTTGTGTGTTTTCATTTTTGGTTCATAGTCGTCCGGTATTCTGATACTGTAATGCTCGCAGCGGGCTTAATTTTATGCCCGTATAGCCCGCTCTGTGCTGCAATCCAAATTGGATTGCAGGTGTGGGCATCTTAAGTGTCTGTCACACAGGAGAGAAACAATGTCGATCAAAATGAAGAAAGCTAGCATCGTCGCAATCGCGGCAGTTGCAGCGCTCACCATGGGCCTCAGCTCATTTGCTCAGCAGGCACCCGGCGCAGCACCGGGCGGTGGTGGCGGTGGCCGCCAGGGGCGTCAGGGTGGTGGTCGCGGTTTCGGTGGCCCGGCTACCCTCAGTGCAGTACCTGCGGCTGTACTTGCTGATGGCCTGAAGCTCAGCGCCGTTCAGAAGGCAAAGATCCAGGCCATTCAGGATCAGTCCCGCAAGGATATGCAGGCACTTCGCCCGGCTCCCGGCGCTCAGGTAGATCGCCAGGAAATGATGCAGAAGTTCCAGGCACTCAACGAAGAGACCAACAAGTCGATCGAAGGCGTTCTTACTCCCGATCAGCTCAAGGCATCGGTAGCATTCCTTAAGAGCGTAAGCGCTTACCGCACAGTAGGTATTCCGCTTGAAGTACTGCCAGACCTGAAGCTTACAGCGGATCAGAAGACTAAGATCGCAGCTATTGCAGATGTAGCTCAGAAGCAGTTACAGGATGAGATGCAGAAACTGCGCGCAGCCGGCGGCAATGGCGGCGGCGGTGGTGGTGGCTTCCAGGCGATTCAGGAACTGATGAAGGCCAACGGCGACAAGGCTGCAGCAGTACTGACGCCGGCCCAGAAGTCTACCCTGGATAAGTACAAGGCAGATCATCCGCAGGGACGTGGCTTTGGCGGACCAGGCGGTGGCGGCGGCCGACGACAGGGCGCACCAGGCGGTGGCGGCAACGGCCCAGCATTCTGATCCACAGGATCATGAATTAGAAGAGGCCGGTAATCTGCAAATATGCAGATTACCGGCCTCATTATTTGTGTGATAACCGGGTGCTACACATCTGTAGCGTCTCAACTCGTGTTGTCTTATGCGCGAATAATAGCTAGAACCTCATCGCGCCTACGTTCCATCTCAGACTGAGAAGGTGCCTCCAAATTGAGGCGTACCAGCGGATCGTTTGCCGAGGGCCGTACATTAAAGTGCCAGTCTGCGTACTCTACCGATATTCCGTCGCGAGTATCAATTTCGGCATCTGAGTATGTTTCCAGAATTCGCGCAATTACTGCATCTGTACTTGCTACGGTAGAGTTGATTTCCCCAGAAACATAGTACTTACCAAGGCTTGCAACGAGCGCACTAAGCGCAATTCCCTGGCTTGAGAGCATCTGCAATATGGAGAGTAGGGGAATGAACCCGTTATCAGCATAGAAATGGTCACGGAAGTAGTAATGGCCAGATACTTCTCCGCCAAAAACTGCATTTTCGCGACGCATTGTTTGCTTGATATAGGAGTGACCTACCCGCTCTGCAACCGGTGTGCCGCCAAGCTTAGATACCCAATCGGCAACGGCTCGTGAGGCGCGCAGATCGTAAACAATTGCTGAGCCTGGTGCAATCTGCAGGAAGTGGCGGGCTACCAGGGTTGTAATGAAGTCGCCAGAAACCGGCTCGCCGGTTTCATCTACAAAAAACACTCTGTCCGCGTCACCATCCCAGGCAACTCCAAAATCGGCTCCCGTGTCTCGAACGCGCTCTATTAGCAGTTCAATGTTTTCACGTTCAAATGGGTTGGCCTCATGGTTAGGGAAGCGGCCATCTGGCTCGAAATAAAGCTCTTCAACTTCAAGCTGTGGCATTCTCTTAAACAGCTCGTGTGCAACGACGCCACCCACACCATTGCCGGCATCAGCCACTATTCTGAACGGCCGAATATCTTCAGCCTGAACGAACTGCATCACGTGATCAATGTACCGTGGCAGGATATCGAGCCGGGTGATGCTGCCTTGCGAATCAGCATTGGTGAAGCCACCAGCTGTTACCAGATCCGAGAGCTTATCCATCCCTGATCCCTTGCCAACCACCCGTGCACCTGGCCCAACGATTTTCATACCGTTGAGCTCCTTGGTGCAATGTGATGCCGTGATCTCTACAGCAGGCAAGTTCATACTTCCCGAGGCATAGTATATGATGTCTGTAGAGGCAAGTCCCAGGTTGATCACGCTTTTACCCTGGGACGTAATTCCCGCAGCAAGGGCATCAGCCCAGGAAGGGCTGGAGATGCGGGCATCGTATCCAATGACAATCGTATCGTCTTCAAAGAAATGGGCCAGTCCGCGGCCTATCTCTTCAACTCCATCTGGAAGCAACGACGCTTGAAAACACTCCGGCGTGCCGACCTTACCGAAGTAAATGCTGGACTCATCTACAAGATCTGGGACCAGCGCACGGATATCGTAGGTTCGGAATACGCGGGGATCTACCATTACATGACGCTCCTATAAATGCACGCAGAAACTCGAAACAGCGTCACTCCGTTCGATCTTAACTCCCGAAAATCCTGCCAAAACGTCTCTGCAAAACAGTACAGCTTATGCGGCTTCGGTAAATTCGCCGTTCTTTTGTGCTCGCATCTCCTTAACAAGTGCGTTGAATGCCAGCACAAAGCAGATTGCCGAAGGCGTTAGCATAAGCAGCCAGTTTAACGGACCAAGCAAAAAGATAGGCAAGAATCGTAGATAAGTTAGCAACAGCCCCCAACCGCCAAGGCGAAAAACAGCCTTGCCGTTTTTACCACGGCACCTGCCGGAGTATGTGAGCATGCCTGCTCCAACAACGCCCGGTCCCAGGAAATAGAGCAAGCCGAGTAGTATTCCCATTCTTTTATTCCTCCCCATTCACATGCAAGCACTATGCAGGCATCTGAATCGAGTAAATACCCTTGATGATCGGGGCCGCCAGGTAGCCTGAAGCGGCCCATTCCGTGCCAGCCTTAACTTGACAAGTAAAACTGTGCCCTGTTATGCGTAATACGCACAGATTGCTTATCAGGTTTTGTAACGGTTTAAGGATTCTGTGGTGTGTTATCCAGCGGCTGGCGGCGGTACAACTCCGATGGTCAGCAATATATTTGCGTAAATTCTCTGTTCGCCTGTTGCAATTACCAGGCAAACATTGGGCGAGCCAGCCGCATCATAGAATGAGAAACGTTCAAGTGGTTCGATATCGACGCCATCCGGCAAAAGAGACCGGAATTCACTAAACACTGGTGGCTCGGATCCATCTGCTGTTTGCATCACGATTGCCGCCTCAATGGGTGTTGCAGATACAATGGACCTGATTACTTCCGTAACGGTCACCGTGCCTGGGCAGAGGTTAAGGTATACCAACTCTGCATTAGGGCCGGCAGTGGTGGAGCATGGATAGTTGCCATCTGCTATGAGGACCTGTGAACCGTGCCCTGCTGCGCCAATGGCATGCAATATATCCGGGTGGATAAGCGTAGATTTAAGCATGTAAAACTCCTTAATCAGCTGCCGGGCCGTTTAGCATGTGGCAGCCTGTAATGGAGACTGTTTCGGCTCATATATTCCGTTTACCTGCCATTTACCGGCTATAAACCAGTATGGATATGTTAGATATGCAATTATTACGCTCAGATACTGGGTGCATCCACGAAAATATGTAACCGATTTCGGATCGACGTGTCGTAATAAATGACATAAACGTGCCAACATTCTAGAAAGATGCGTGTTGGCTCATGGGCGTTAAGGAGGGTTTAATGCCCACCGGTTATACAAAAAAGATTAATATTGATACCGATGAGGCCTGGCTGCTTGTGAGCCTGGTTGCCGATAACGAGGCGACCGAAGAACAGCGGCTGGAGTTTGAAGCCTTGCTGGCGCACAACCCGGGTCTTCAGGACCACCTGACCATGATTCGTTGCGTTGGATCTGTTGCCACAATGATGACTGAGCAACAGCCAGCAGAGCCTCCGTTCCTTACACAAAGTATTCAATCTAAATTGCGGGAGTATGCTGCATCTGAAGAGGTTAACATCGACGATCGATGGGAATTGCTCAGCAGGTATGCAGATGGTGAAGCAGCCCCGCATGAACGGTTACTTGTAGAATCCAAACTGGATGCTGACAATTCCTGGCGCGATGAGCTACATATGATCCAGGCTGCAGGCATGGCTCTCAGGTCGATGTCCGTTCCAGATGCACCCGCTCACCTGGCAGCTTCGATTACTACTGCGCTGCATCGCAAGGAAGCTGGCAGCTTTAGCTTGCGCAAGCTGGGCGAATATGCTGCATTTGCCCGAACGTTCACAGCGGGGGCAGCAGCGGCGGCATTGTTCGGGTTCGTAGCACTCAGGGCTACAGAAACGTCGGTTCATACCGTTTCTTCCAATTTGGGCGAACCAAAGATTGCGCGGATTGAAGCGCCGCCTGCACTGCTGCTTGGAGCGCCGGATACTTTAGCGCTTGAAACCGGGCATGGCATTCGTAACGCGCCCCCAGCAAATAAGGCACTTTCGGTTAACTCGTCGAGACTTGCTCTCGCTGTAGCATTGCGCAGTGCTAACCCTGGTAGCACACGTCGATTTGTAGGTACTGCTGTGCGCGGCACAGAGAGAAGTAAATTTCAAAGCACAGGCATTTCTACTGGTTTGCTTACAAAGGATGCAGGTGCCGGTAGTGTTGTTGATGCCAATCAGCCTGAAGCTAACGATGCGGTGCCAGCGGTAACCTTTGCCCCTGGTATGGATCGTCAGAACCAACGGCCTCCAGTGATACTGGCTTCTGCGCAAGGCGGGCTGGCAGACCAGGGAGACAACAACGCGCCTTCGGGAGATACGGATACACTTCGCCCGGTGGCCGCAAACAATCCTGGTTCCTTAACAGCAGGCGGTACCCCGGCAAACGAAACTGCCAGGGTGCATCCACTGTCCCAAACACATACCATCGTTGCGCATTTAACGGCTCTGCCGCCAGATGCAAACCAGGTATTAACGCGTGCAGACATGGCGCGTAATCATGCAGCCCTGAATTCAGGGTATGATAAATTATCACTTCGCAATCTTGAGCGCAAAGAGGCGAGTGTTTTCCTGTTGCGCGGCAGCTTCTGATCAAAGCTGCAAATGGCCACTGGCAGCAATCCGTTGGCGCTGCAGTGAGTTTTTGCAATGACCGAACGAAGAGTAAGACAAAAACAGAATAATATGGGCTCGCGCCCAACAGGCATGGCAAGACGGTTATCTCGTCGTCGCTTTGCCAGCAACGCTCTGAGAACCGGTATTGTAATGATCCCGCTGTTCTCTGGAGTGCCACTTTACGCACAAACCATCCAACCGTTCTCTATCGCATCTCCTACGTCGCCACAGGTGTCAGGCGCTACGGCTGCCAGTGTGCTTACGGCCGGAACATCGTCGCACGTAACCACAACAGATCCTGGCAAGCCAGCTACTGAAGTTCTACGTGGTAATGGCGGGCGCTTAGGTTACAAGCTTGCTCACCCCAATGTCTTAACAGATACGCTTTCTGTGCACCTTGGTGTTGGGATAATGCGGCAGGGTGTTGATTTCTGGATCGACTCGGATACTGGTTCGCTTTATTTTCAGAACCCGATAAGTGCATCCACCTCTTTCAGTGTCTACTATCGGTACATAGATGGTCCGGTTGCAGCCAAACAATCCTCAATGTTTTCTGGCCTAGAGCTCAGTTTAGCCGGCTCAGCCACAAAACTTGGGTTGTCGTTCGATCTTGGATTTGGCACCAACAAGAGCTCGCTGTACGGCCTTAATCTTAAGAGCGATTTCGGGAAGGGTAAGCTGGACCATTTCGGTGGCATGCTTTACTTTGGTAATGGCCTGGCTCTAAATACGCCTGGTAAAACGCCGGTTGCCGCCAATGTTAATCCACTTTCTGGCCTTAAGCAGTTTATAACTCAGCAAGTTTCGATGCAATCAGGCTCAGCGCATTTTAGTGCTGACTTCCAGAATATTGCAAAAGATTTCGGCGCATTTCAGTCGCTCAAGGATGCCAATGCTGCGGATAAATCTGCATTGGCGCAACTTGCTGTGCTTGAGAAACAGAAGGGCCTGCAAAGGTCCGGTTTCGCTTTCGGGTTTGCGGCACCAAAGGGTGCGCCTAAAACCGCGCTGGGTCTCGCGTTACAGTCTACAGACGTACAAGATGGAAAAGGTTCCTTCTCTCGGCAATCATTGCTGTACGATACAGGTAAGCTTGGTCTCGAGATTGTTAACCGACGGGTTGATAGAAGCTTTGGCCGCCTGATTGACCTTTCTGACGACGACAAAACTGCGATGGCGCTTGATGTTCGCCGCCAGTTTGATCCCACTGCCACCGCTGCTCAGGTTACTGCCGTTGATAAGACGCAGGTAATAAAAGATGCCGGCCTCAGCCGGTCTGGTATACATGGGGCAGTATCCCTTACCAAGACGAATGCTCTGAACTTCAGTCAGATGTCGCTGCGTCCAACAGCCATGGCTGAAAGTCCGCATGGCGGAGTCGAGCGCACCTCGCTTGCATACTCCACCAAGTTCTTCCAGATGTCAGTTGTTGATCAAACGATCGCAAATAGCTTTAATCTGCTTCCTTCTCTGATGGATGTTGAGAAGGCGCAGTTCGGCAATGAATATGGGCTTACTAAGAAGTCCACCAACATGGCATGGCAGCTCAGCAAGCTAACCAAAGTCTCGTTTTCTGACCTGGAGTATGGTACTTCAACGGACGCCCTTGCGAACGTGTACAGCACCGCACTTGCAAATAGCCAGGATGCAAACGCTGCACGCCGTGCTGCAAATGTTGGGTTAGTACGCCGCGCGATTACTCTGGATACCAAGGGGCTGAGCCTGGTAGCCCATGAGTCGGATGTCGATCAGAACTTTGGCAGATCCGCTGACCTTGCCCTGGCTGCACCGGATAAGAAGGCAATTGAAACCGATCGTGGCTTCAAGCACATGGACCTTACTGCCCATTTGACATCGATCAAGGGCCTTACTCTGGACTCGACAGTAAGCGATGCGACTAATGCTATCGATCACATCAACCATGACAGTCACAGGGTGTCGGCACTCTACAACTACGGTAAGTACACCAAGTTCAATTTACTGGATGATGCAGATGTAGTGCGAAGTGGCGGCCTGCTGAATGGAACTGAGCACTCTAACTCAGTGTTTAGCCAGAACCTTGGCAAAGGGTTCATGCTAAATCTGAATCGGGATGCACTGGCAAGCTACTCAGGCGGGGCGAAAACAGCCGACACCATCGTACAGGATCTAAAGTTTGATACACCGCAAATGAAGTTCGGGCAGATGAGCTTTGAAAATAGGCGCATCTCGCTTCTTGGTGGGAGTTACGAAGACACCTCTAACCTGAACCTCCACTTGAAACCGGAGAAAACTTTACTCGTCAATTTCCAACGGTTGGATATTGATAGGGGAGATAACCGGGCGGCAGGTTCTTCAGCCATGGATGCTGTGGACGTTTCATGGCAGGCAACCAAGCAACTCGCCGTAGTTGCGGGTGGATCGCAAACATTAACAAATAACAATACCAATGCAGATACGGTTTCGATTGGCCTCAAAGGCGACCCGTGTAAAAACCTTACTATCGGTGCAAAGTTCGATGAGATCCATAACACAACGAATACCAAGGATACAGCGGACTTTTCGTTAAGCAATGCTAAGCCGATTAAGTTCGGGCCGATTTCAGAGCTGATTGTTACTGCAAAGTACTCGGCACTGAACGACCAACGAAGGTTACAAAACGAAACGATGACAGGGCATCTTACATTTAAGATGATCAAGAACGAATTCTTGTTCGATTACGCTGGCATTACATTGCCGAATGGGACGACCACCATTAATCGAACCTACTCGTTCAAGACAGATCCAGATGTAAAACGTACCTTCCATGCGTCATTCTTCTATAAAGATAAAACGCTTATCACTGGCAATGAAGCACTGGTTCGCAACTTTACGGCGGACTGGAAGTTATCCAAGGATACTAACTTCGTTTATGCCTTTGGAACAAGCCCGGAAGATCCGGCTGGCAATATTCGAGATATCAACACTTCTAATATCAGCCTCAAGAGGCAATTGAAGAAGAATGGCACGTTAGAAGGGTTCTACCGGTTGGATGACAACCGCATGACCCACGTGCTTGCGCGCTCAATTGGTTTGGGATACGATAGGAAAGTGAGCGCTAACAGCCACATGAACATCGCCCTGAGCAAAGATGCAAACGCCACTGTTGGCAAGTATGACCATTCAGATCACCTGCACCTTGGCTTTGAACAGACGCTGAGCGCGGATCACTTTATTACTCTCTCCACTGAGTTCAGGGATCATGATCTCCAGGGATTGCAGCAACAAATGCAGGTTAACCTGGATTATCGCGCCCGCTTCTGATTCTAGAGAACACGGCAAGGTAAACTATAAAGGGCCGGTTGCATATGATGCAACCGGCCCTCTGGTTTAGAAGTTTAACTGAGCGCGCCGAATTACTTGCTCCACCTGTTCCCAAGTGTTATGGGCTGCTCCAATAGTGGGTCTTGCTGTTTACCGTTTCTCTCAAGGGTATCGGATATCCAGTTTTCCAGGGCTGCTTCCAGTATGTCTGCATCTGCGCTGAGCGTTTCAGTACAGTTCACAGCTTCCTCGGGGTCCGAATCGAGCTTGTAATACTCGCGCCGGGGCATACCATGGTGGTCTGGTTCACGGCTAATTATTAGTTTCTCGGTATCTGTTCTTATGGCCCATTTTTTTTGCCAGGTATTTTCGCAGCTAATTACTCGCGAGTATCCGCCATCTTTTACGCTACCACTTGCCAGGGGGATTAAACTTTGCCCCTCCATATCGGTGCAAGGCACATTACGCCCGGCAGCATTAACTACTGTTGGGGCAATATCCAGGTGCTGCACCATGTTGCCAATCCGTTTGCCGGGAGCAAACTTATCTGGATAACGCATTATCAGTGGGACGTGGATAACGTCATCATACAACCCGTGATGATCAAAGTAGATATCATGCTGGTACATGCTTTCGCCATGATCTCCAGTAAGGATCACCAGAGTATTCTCCGAAAGACCAAGCTGTTCCAGCGTATCCATGATTTCAGCAATACCATCGTCTACATGCCGGATCTCAGCATCATACAAAGAGGCTATATAGTCGGCATCTGTAACAGGCCCAAGTTTGTTAAACCAGAGATCTTTGAACATCTCCCAGAAGGGTTGCTTCTTAATTGGTTCAAAGGACGTATGTTCAGATGAAAACGGGTTCCTATCGCCCGGGTAAAACTTGCGGTACCTATCTGGTGGCAAATAAGGAGTGTGTGGCTCCCAGTAATGAAGAAAAAGAAAAAACGGTTCGTCCTTGTGCTGTTGCAACCACGGCACTGCGCGGGCATTTATCTCTTCGCATGATACCAATAGCCTCATCTTATGTTTGAAAGATGGGTTGATATAGAACTCGTAACCTCGAGCAAGCCACGGTTTGATATCGTAGAGATTGTCCACAGCAGCCGTAGTGTAATTCATCTGCTGCATGCGCTCAGGAAGCACGGGAATTCTGCGACTCAGGTCAGCCAGCCCACCGTGGCACACAATATTGTGTGTTATGGGGTGTAGTCCGGTAAACATTGTAGTATGCGCTGGCGTAGTAGGTATACCCGGTGCAAAACACCTTTCGAAGAGTACCCCTTCTGAAGCAAGTTGATCGATTGCAGGGCTTGTTGAAAGTGGGTATCCGTAGCATCCAAGGCGTGTTGCACGCAGAGTATCTATAACAATAAACACTACGTTGGGCTTAGAGTCGGTTTGAGAACGTTTCATATCGACATTATAAGGTTGGAGCAACACCAAGTCAATGCAAAACTATAAAGCAAAAGTGTGCAAATTGGGTTGCGTACGTTAGCTGAATCGGATTTCTTGACACTCCAGAAAGCATAGTGCTATAGTACGATAGGAGAGTTGTAAACCCGGCCGGAAATTTCGCCTGCGGAGAGCAACTGTTCTCTAACCTGGAGATTTTGATTTAATGAACATGTCGGGGCATCCGACCAACTCGGAAGATGAAATAGTAGCGCTTGAGAGCGCGAGCGCGGCAGCCAATGCCGAGTCTGTTCGCCGACGCAGCGCTGCGAGCGAGCGACGTGCGGCTGCACGTGCACGATCGTGGAGGAACGTGCGGCTGTCTATTGCGGCCGGTTTGTGCGTACTTTCTGCCATCGCGGGCACTTTTGTGGGCAATATTTATCACAACAGCAAAGATGGCAAAGATATGCTCGGCAAGTTAGCAATAGGGATTATGCACAATCCCCTGCGCCCACTATCTGAGTACGATATCGACAAGCAACTGCCGCAAGAGAAGCTTGGCGTAGTGAATATTCTGTTGCTTGGCTGCGATGTTGATTACGAACCTGGCCGGCCCGTTGAGCTAAAGCGCTCGCGTGGACGCAGTGATTCGATCATGATTGCGCGCATGGATATCGTAAATAAAACAGTGCGTGTTCTTAGTATTCCGCGAGATACGGCCGTTCATATTCCCGGGCATGGCATAACAAAGATCAATGCTGCCAACGCCTACGCAGGGCCAGAGCTGCTTGCAGAAACCATCAAGGAAACATTCGGTATCGATACCGATTTTTATGTTGCCATCAACTTCGATACATTCAAGGATATTGTTGATAAAGTTGGTGGGGTGGATGTAACCGTTGAGAAAGACCTGGATTATGATGATGACTGGGGCAATCTGCACATTCATCTAAAAAAGGGCTTTCAGCATATGAATGGTTACCAGGCCATGGGTTTTGTTCGTATGCGACATTCCGATGACGATCTGCATCGGGCTGCGCGGCAACACGCCTTCATGGAGGCTATTCGCCAGCAGGTAAAGAGCCCGACTATTCTTGGTAAGGTGCCAGACCTGATCAACACGGTGTTTGGCCAGGTGACCACGAATCTTACGCCCAGTCAGCTAATATCGCTGGCTTTGTGGGTGAAATCGGTGCCAAAAGAGAATACGATCATGGACACGATGCCCTCCTTTGAAGGGCACAGTTATGTCACCGTCAATGTACCCAAAGCTGAAGAGTTGATCAGCCGGATGTTCTTCGATAACCGTGTGCCAGTAACGATTAATGCACCCGGTGCCAGCGTTGTGGACAATTTGGGTGGACGCGGAAGGCGCCGCAAGGGCAAAGATGCTACCGGTGCCAATAAGGTTCAAAAGACAGCAGATAACGGCTCAGACGACCCTCTGGAGCCCATAATGGATGATCCAACCGTATCCCCAGGGGAAATCAGTGCTCCGCCAGCTGGAAAGCCAGATGGGGGAGCCACTACTCCGCCGGATGCTGGTACAAAAACGCCTGAACCGCAAAAGAAAACCGGTGATGGTATTGACCCGGCAACGGGCACCGACAACAAGAAGGGCGACCAGAAGCAACCTGCTGGCAACTAAGTGGAATGCACTAACGTTTGAAAACAACAAAGGGCGCGCTGTCTGCATAGACAGCGCGCCCTTTTTCAATGTGATGTAGTGCCTGCAAAAAGGCACCAAAATTTATCTTCCTTCGCGGCCTTCAGCCTGGCGCTTTGCCTTGGCGATTTTGCGAAGTCGGGCAGCGGCCTCACGGCGTCGCTTGTCGCTCGGCTTCTCGTAATGCTCGTGTGCCCTGGCTTCCTTCAGAATTCCGCTTTCCATCGTCATCTTCTTGAACTTGCGAAGGGCAGCTTCGATGCTCTCGCCGGGCTTAACAATAATCTGTGCCAAAGAATTCGGGTCCTTTCCTCACATGCCGCCATGGCGGCAGTCCACGTCAATCACTGCGGTAGGAATGTGCAGGCGCAATAACGCCCGGCTCAAAACAGGATAATTGCCGATGCATTATACCTCAGATTCTGGGAGTTGAGAATGTAAATACATGCACGTTAACATGATTGCACATGTTAAAGCTTTGCGAACGCTCAAGGAATAGAGCCAGTATTACCATAAGTGGCCAAATGCTTGAAACAACTAATTTGAACTCAATGTTCGATTAATTCTCTCAGGATGTTGCCAATTTGCTCTGCAATTTGATAGAATATTAAACCGCCATCTGCAAATGCCGACCTGGCTCGAAATAGCGGGGCTCAGAATATCGAGAGGACAGCGCCATCATCCCCCGCCACGCAGTTCAATCCAGGTTCTCACTTCCTAAACGCAGCCGCAAAGCGCTGAATGTGCTTGCAACCGGTGCTGTTGTTACGGCGCTTTTTGTGTTGCCTGCGTTTGCGCAACGCAGCAACAAGAAGCTATTGCCGCCCGTGCCTATAGCTGGGCGCGGCACTGAGGAGTCTTCGCAGGGTGAAATCGAAGACCCCAATGCGCTTGCTCCTCCACCACCGCCAGGACCGCGAATTCCGGCGCGAGCACTCACCTCAGATGAGCCGATGGCCCTTCCAAAAATCAAGGCTCTTAGTGCTGTACTGATGGATGCCGAAACCGGGCAAGTGATATATGAGAAGGACGCGGATGCCCAGCGGCCTATGGCAAGCACCACCAAGATTATGACGGCACTTCTGTTTTCAGAAGCAATCCCGGACAAGGCTAAGGTTGTTGCCAGTAAGAATGCTTGTAAAATTCACAACTGTTCGCTGCACCTAAAGCCTGGTGAAGAACTCACAGCACACGACCTTCTACGAGCCATTTTGCTTCGATCTGCGAATGATGCCTGTGTGGCTGCGGCAGAGGCCACAGCGGGTACGCAGGAAGCCTTTGTGCTACGGATGAATGCAAAGGCTCGCGAACTTGGCGCTCTGCGCACACATTTTGCAAACCCACACGGGCTCACTGCTCCAGACCACTACACCACTGCGCGAGATCTGGCTAACATCGCCCGGGAAGTGGTGAAGCAGAAACGCATCATGGATGTGGTGAAACTGCTTGATTGCACCATCAATAGATCCATCAGAAAGAACGATGTTAATCTCCATAACTTCTCACACTTTGTGGGCAGATATGATGGTGCGGAAGGATTGAAATCTGGCTGGACCACTCCATCGGGGCATTGCTACGTTGGCGTAGCATCCCGCCATGGCTGGCGCCTGATTACGGTTGTTCTAAACACGCCCGAATATGGTTCTGATACCAATCGACTGATGGAATTTGGGTTTGATGAATATGAACGGGTGAAACTTCTGGATGCTGGTGCATCTGCGGGTGAAGCACCGGTTCAACTCGGCATTGCTAAGTCAGTGCCAACACATGTCTCGGAAACACTTCGCGTTGTTGTACCTAAAGGTGACGCAGAAGCCATCGAAAAGCGAGTGCGATTCTCAGCTTCACGTGCCCCTATCGCACAGGGTTCCTCCGTTGGTACTATGGAAGCCTGGGTGGGCGGAGCCCCTGTAATTGGTGTGCCCGTAATTGCAGAACGCGGAGTAATTGCACTGCCTCCGCCACCTGGTGTTGGGCACAGGATTGCCAGGGGAGGATTCTACGTTCTGTGCGTTTTTGCCGTTGGTCTGGTATCCTTACGATATGGCACAAGAAAAAAGAAAAGATACATGTTTACCTCGCCTTCAAAAGGTACTCGCCGCAGCCGGCCTCGCTTCTCGTAGAACATGCGAAACGATAATATCGTCTGGCAGGGTTACAGTTAACGGCAAAGTCGTTACCGAACTGGGAACGCGCGTTGATCCGGATACTGATGATATCCGCGTTGATGGTGAGATTATTGCTTCGGAAGCCGAGCAAAAGCCGGTTTATATCATGCTTAACAAGCCGATTGGTTATGTGTGCACGGTAAGCGATCCTCATGCAACCAAAACGGTACTCGATTTACTTGAGCAGGTTGAACAGCGCGTTTATCCCGTTGGTAGGCTTGATGCAGATAGCTCTGGCCTGTTATTGCTCACCAACGATGGTGATTTTGCAAATAGGTTAACGCATCCGCGCTACCATGTCCCAAAAACTTACCGTGTTCGGGTTCGCGGTTTTCTCGATAGAGTTTCAGCCATCAAGCTTACCGAAGGGATAGACCTGCCAGACGGTAAGACGGCACCTGCTGATATGCGATTCGTGGAATATGATGCTGCAACGCAATGCACAATTGTGGACATTACTCTGTATGAGGGCCGTAACAGGCAGGTTCGCCGCATGATGGAAGCGGTGGGGAACCCTGTGAGAGAGCTAACACGCATCTCGTTCGGAAATCTCCAATTGAAGGGGCTAAACGTAGGTACCTGGCGCAAGCTCAAGCCTGAAGAGGTTACTGGGCTCCTGGCACTTGCGAAACCAACTCCAACCCCGGCACGTGAAGATCGAAGAACTCCTCGCAAGTACCACGAACCAACGCCCCCCAGGCCCAACTCTGGCGGAGGAGGCACAGAGAATCGATGAAATACAGCGGATTTGCTGTGTTCGCATTGATTGTGGTGATTGTTACGGTTGGCTATGCACGCTTTGGGGCATTGAAGAACCTTCACCCTCCGAAGCTTAACAAGCCTGAACCGGTAATTGCGCGTGTGCGCGAAGTTCCGGTTCCGCCTGTTTTCCCAGTAGAAGTAGCCGATGCAACGGGCCAGACAATGTTGTTTCAGGTTGCCCCAAAGAAGATTGTATCGGTTGCACCAAGCGTTACCGAGGTGCTTTTTGATCTTGGCCTTGGTGATCATGTTGTAGCCGATACTAACGCGTGTGACTTCCCGCAGAAAGCTACTCAGCTCCCACATATCGGTGGCGCTTTTGATATGGATCTCGAAAAGATTGTATCCTTGCAGCCAGATCTTGTTGTGGCGGATGGCACGGTAAACAAGCAGATAATACTCCGCATGCAGGCCGCCGGGCTTAAAGTATTTGTGATGATGCCGGACACTCTGGAGCACTGCTGGGAATCGGTGAGACGCCTGGGAAGAGCTACTGGTTGTACAGTAGAGGCTGCTGGGTTAATCAACGATATTCGAGACCATCTTGAAAATATCTCCCGGGTGGTGCGTCAGTCTCCCTCCACGGTTAAGGTTATGGTGTTGTACGATACAGCAACGCTTTACACATCTGGCCCCAACACGTTAATTGGTGAGCTTATCAAAGTGTGTGGTGGAAAGAACATCGCTCCTTCAAACGACCCATTGAATTCGGAAAATGTGGTTGAACAGGCACCGGAAGTGATAATCTGCAGCAGCAACCTTGAGGCAAATGTAGCGAAAATGCCTGGATGGAAGGGTACGGTGCCGGCCGTTACCAACACTGCATACTTCCATACCTCTGCTAATGCAACGCTCATTCGGCCCTGTCGGCGCATGATTACCGGGGCAAATGAGCTTGCAAAGTATCTGCATCCAGATGTTTACACATCGGATGGCAGGCCTGCACCGTTTGTTAAAACTGGATCTACAGAAGGCAAACCGGGCAAATGAAGTATAATGCGCGGGCTGCGTTGCCTGCTGCAGAGGCGATTCTGCTTGCTTCGCTGGTTATAATTCTGCTGATTTCGGTATCTGCCAGCCCAGCAGGGCTCGATACATCCATTACACCATCCACTGTACTTCACTGTATAACCTCACACCTACCTGTAATTTCCAGCCACTCAACCACAGTCACTGCAACCCAGGATGCCATTGTGTGGGGTATCCGCATGCCTCGAGCGATAACAGGGGCGGCTGTTGGCATGCTACTGGCAATGGCTGGTGTTGCTTTTCAGAGTTTTTTGATGAATCCTATGGCTGATCCGTACATGGTGGGGGTTTCGGCAGGCAGTGCACTTGGCTCTGCAGCCGTTATTCTGGCAGGCGGATCTGCCTGGCTTGCTGGCATGGCGCAGCCGCTTGCGGCATTTGCGGCAGGCATGGGCTCGATGGCCCTGGTTACTGCCCTGGCGCGTATAAATGGCAGGCTCTCGGCTCAAACATTTCTGCTTGCAGGGTTTGTATTTGGCACCTTCGTGTACTCGGTAACACGCCTGGCCATCTCAATCGCAAATCGCCAATCCGATACGAGTAAAACCGGGCAAATCTTGTCGCAATTGCTTGGTAGCCTGCAAGGTGTTAGCTGGCAGAGCCTGTGGTTACTGATGCCCATGGGAATTGCTGCGGCCTGGATGTTGTTTATGGCACGCAAAGAGTTGAACCTGATGGCCCTGGGCGAGGAGAGTGCTGCGCATCTAGGAGTTGACACGGAAAGATTTAAGAACCGCATTATTCTGGCGGGCTCACTCGCTACAGCAGCTACAGTTGCGGTGGCAGGCATCATCGGATTTGTGGGCATGGTGGTTCCGCACATCGCGAGGCGACTGGTTGGCCCGGATCATACACGTTTGCTGCCCTGCAGTATGCTGCTCGGGGGCATTGTCCTTAGTGCTTCAGATCTAATTGGCAGGGTATGGTTCAATGGGCTTGAAGTAGGCGTTATTACCGCGATGCTTGGCGCGCCGGCATTTTGTTACCTCCTACGCAGGAAACTGGTATCCGCCTGGTAAGGCGAACAGAAGCGTTGGTTTCTGGTATCTGTTAGGGAGCACTGTATTGTCGAATTCTCAACGATCAAAAGTCCGCAAAACCGCTCACAAATCTGGCAAGCACGCAGGCCCTACTTCGCGGGCTGCGAACACTACCCTTGATCCTGTATTTGAAAAGCAGATTATATCTCTCATAAAACGATTTACTGTACGGAGTTTGCTCTCCTCTGCCATCATACTGGCAATGTGTGAGTACGCTCTGCAACATTCCAGTCGACCCCGAGAAGTACTGCTGCCATACGCCCTGGTTTCTGCGTTTGCCGTGGCATTTCCGTATGTGCGTGCAGCCTCTCACACATTTCGCGAAATCAAGCAGTTGGGTATAAAGCGATTTCAGCTCCGTAAGCTGGCCGATGCTAAGTTTGCCCTGGAGTACTTTCACCGCTTTGGGCAGATGAGCTTTGACCGGGATGGGGAAGCACACTACTACCTGATCCGGACGTTAATTGGTTTAGGCGAAATCGATACGGCAGTAAAAATGGATCTATGGCTGCAAAAACACCGTAGTAAGTTTGAGTGGGCAGCAAAATCTGCTGTAGCGGTTCAAGATGCGGATCGTAACCGAGCCGCATCTGAGAGCAATTCAGCGGCCAGCACGGAGGCTGCAGGAGATATATGATTTCTGTAAATGAGCTCCATAAGGAGTTCTTCGACAAAAAACGTGGGCGTATTCAAGCTGTAAATGGGATCAGTTTTGAATGCCACCCCGGGGAGATATTCGGAGTTCTTGGGCCAAATGGTGCTGGCAAAACTACCCTTCTCCGAATGCTTGCCACCATTTTGCAGCCTACTTCCGGCACGGCTTCGGTGGCAGGGTATGACATTTTGAAGGAGCCACAACTGGTTCGCCAGAACATCGGTTACCTTTCGGGATCAACAGCCCTGTACGAGCGCCTTACAGCCCGCGAAATGGTTACTTACTTTGGCACACTGTATGGACTAAGCGCTGCTGAAACTGCACGGCGAATTGAGGAGATATTTACAGAACTGGATATGCATAGCTTTGCAGACGGGCGTTGTGATAAGCTTTCTACAGGGCAAAAGCAGCGCGTCTCCATTGCGCGCTCTATCATACATGAGCCTCCGGTTTTGTTCTTTGACGAACCTACAAATGGCCTGGATATAGTTACTGCACGCACGATCACCAGATTTATAAGGCGGTGCCGTAATCAGGGACGAACCGTGGTTTTCAGTACCCATATCATGAGCGAAGTAGAGGCACTGTGCGAGCGTATTGCTATTGTGTACCAGGGCCGCCTGATTGTTGTGGGAACCCTTGCTGAATTGCGGGAGCAAACTGGCAAACAGGCATTTGAGGATGTATTTCTAAAGTTGATTGGCGAGGAGGATGAGGAGCTATGACAGGGAACAAACGCACCTCAGATGCAGCGCATCCCGCAAGCTCCCGCATGCTTGCAGTATTTATTAAAGAGTTTCGGGAAATATTTAGAGATAGGCGCACGGTAATATCCGTAGTGGTAAGCCCTTTGTTAATTACGCCTGCCATGTTTTTCTTCCTCGGTGCGATAATCCACAACGAGAGTAAGAAGGAAGGCACCCGGGTTTACGACATTGGTGTAATAGAATCAAGTGCATCACCGGGCCTCACAAAAGCAATTAGTGAGCTGCCACAAGTTTCCGTGCGGTATGTTTCGCGCCAGGAGGCCGAAACAGCGATTGCTCAGCGCAAAATGACAGCAGCAGTTGTGCTGACGCCTGAAACAGATTTGCTTGCAAAGCAATTTAAGCCAGTACCAGTAGAGTTGCTGTTGGATGCCGGCGATGAGAGTTCTCAGGCCGCAGCTTCACGGCTTTCTTCCGGGTTAGCGAAAATTGGCGAGCATGTGGTTGCAACGCGCCTGAGTGACAGGGGATTGCCCGCCCAGTTCGCCAGCCCGTTTTCGATCCGACAAACACCTATCAAGGCTGGCGGATCTATGACTTCACTCTTGCTTGCGACAATGCTTCCATACCTGCTGGTTGTATCCAGCTTTGGTGGTGCCATCTATGCCTCGTTTGATCAGGTGGCTGGTGAAAAGGAGCGGGGAACCCTTGAAACGCTGCTGGTTTCGCCTGCAACACGCCGAGAAATAGTGCTTGGTAAGTTTGCTGCAGTTGCTGCCGTGTGTGTAATCAGCAGTATTCTTTCTGTTACCGGCGTTATAGTGTCCTTCTCGCTGCCTGGCTCCATGTTTACAGCCCTCAGTACCAGTGGGGGGCTGCACCTGAGTGCATCCGCAATAGTAGTCTCAATGCTGATGATGCTGCCACTTGCAGTGTTGTTCGCTGGCTTGCTACTTGCTGTTTCCACTTTCGCCCGCAACCAGAAAGAGGCTCAAACCTATATCACTCCAATCCTATTGCTAGTGATGGTTCCCGTGATGATATCCATCTTTGTTCACTCGGATATTCCGAGAACCATGGCTCTTGTGCCAATCTTGGGCACTTCAATAATCATCAAGCAGGCATTCAGTGGGATATATGATCCTGTATTCATATCCCTTGCGTTCGGCAGTTCAATTCTATATGGCCTGGCTGCTGTTGTGCTCGCCACCAGCCTGTTTGAGAAAGAAAGCGTTTTGATCAAGGCCTGATATCGGAAAACAAAACAAAATGGCCGGGGCTGCCACCTTTTGGCAATCCCCGGCCATTATTTGTTTATGCTTCAGCTCTGTGGGTACATGTCTTTTCGGCATGAGAACCAGGACCTACGCAGGCGGCCATAAAGGGTGTGCTTAACGTGGCCATCTACCCAGAGTGTAGTAGATCCTTCTCGATGCAATAGGTGGAAGTGGTCTTTGTAGCCGCCATCTGGCGGACTTGTAAACCAGTCTGGTGGTTGAAGGAAGTTACAAATTGGGGCATAGGCCGCATGCTCCCACATTACGAGCGTTTCTGATGGCTGATCAATGGCCGAATCTGATGCACCCGTCTCTACATGCTGGCCAGTTTCTGGGTCTGCCAATTCTGTAGCAAAGCTTGGGCCAAACTCAGAACCAGCCGCGGCCGGATTAGTGGTGTAATACTGAGATCCGTTTATTGTGCTAAATGCATTTAGTGCCAGAGCCATCTGCCAACCGGATGGCATGCTGGGGCAGCGCTTAACAGCATCGTTCTTGATATAGCTATCAATCGCGCCTTGCCGAATGGGGTGCGTTGCCGGCTGCATGATATCACCAGCAGGCGCAACATTGCTGTTGTCGTAACCAATCCAGGGTTGAATGTGGCTAAAGCCGGGGCCAATTGGGTTGTTGCAAAACGCCGGGAACCACACGTCATCATAATCGATGACGTACATCCTCATGGCAAGCCCAATTTGCCGCATGTTAGAGGCGCACATCGTTTGTCGGGCAGACTCCCGAGCCTGAGAAAACACCGGGAACAGTATGGCCGCAAGTATTGCTATTATTGCTATAACAACTAACAGTTCGATCAGCGTAAAGGCATTTCGAACACGGGAGGATGTTCGCATGGTGGCTCCTGTAATTCTTGTGGATGGAATATCACGCATCGGTTAACATCAAGCCCATCCCACGTTCCGATGCGGCACGAAGGAACGAGAGAAGTACCGTCATGGTATCGTTGAAGTCATAACTGGCATTCAGAGCAACGCGTGCAGCATCCATAATAAATGACATGAAATCGGTTCCGCGCGGACGCATGCGCGGCGGATCTGCAATGAGCGCTGAATAGAGCTCACGCGTTTCCTCAGGAGACAAGATACCCCTAATTGGTGCATGGCAAATGAGCCAGTCTGGCATGTTACGAGAATCATAACTAAGGCCATGCAACAGGGCTCTGAATGTTTCGACCTTCTGCTTGTGTTTCATTCTGCAGGCATGGTACACAAGTCTGGCTTCGATATCTATTGGATCTGTGCACCCACAGTGAGCAATAAGGATTTCGTGGCAGAGGGTACTGTAGCTGAGCTTTTTTTTCAAGACTCGCGTTACATGTTTATCCAGAAGTGGGGTATTTGCGAGCGCACGCAATTGGTCAACCGCAGGTTGTGTAGCCAGTACATCTTCTATAGTAATGAAGCGCTGATAATCCAACTGGTACAGTCTCCAGTTATGGCTAGCGCTTGGGCCTGGACGTGCGGGGCCTTTATCCTGTTTCTTCACTTGCCGCTTCTTCATACAGCCTGCTCCACAGTTTAGGAAGCCATTGCGAGTGTTTCATGTCAATGGTGTTGCCGCCTTTAGGCTTAAAGTGTACCCCTTCATCAGCAAGCAACTCGCGCTGGCATAGCATTAACTCAATACTTCGGTTGGCTGTTCTTAATCTGCCCCCTGCACCAACTACACGGTGCCAGGGAACGCCTTCGGGAGCAACCCGCATGGCTGCGCCAGCCATGCGGGCAGTAAGCCGAACTGTTTCCACTGCATCTGCGGCCTGACCATAGGTCACCACTTTGCCCTGTGGAATGGATCTCACAAACTCATACAGCGGCGCATAGAGATCCTCACCTTCCATTACTTAAAACGTTACCTCATGGCCATTGCGCCCAGCTGTATAGCAGCCTTCCAACAGCTGCACAAGGTTATAACCATCGTAGATGGATATCGTTTGCGATGTTCCATCCTTGATTGCCGCAATCCACTGGTTCATTGGAGAAGGTAGGGCTTTGGGAAGGTTGGTGGGGCAGATCACGCCTTCAATATCGCCAGTGCTCAACTTATTGCTGATCAACTGAATTTTAGGCCCGCCAGCCGATGTATCTATACCAAGATATCCCTCGGTTCCATAGATCTCAAGGGGATTGGGCCCGGCACGATGCACCCACGATACATCCAGTATACCGATTGCCTTGCTGCGGAATGTCACTACAGATACCATACTATCGTCGATGTTATAATTTCCGCTGAAATTCACCATCTGGCTAACAACAGACTGCGGTTCACCCAGGAACCACCGCATTACATCTACTCTATGGCAGCCAAGGTCAAAGAAGGCACCGCCGCCAGCCTGCTCTTCATCTCCAAACCAGTTAGATCCACCCGAGAACCAGCGATCCAGTGCTGCCATATGGGCTATGCGCGCACGCATCAGCGTGATATCGCCAAGCAGGCCTTCATCAATAACCTTCTTTGCAAACAGGATTTCGGGACGAGTTCGAGAGGGCAGGGAGATCATAAACTTAATGCCAGCATCTTCAACTGCCCGTATTACCTCAATTGCTTCAGAGGCATTGATGGTGAGCGATTTCTCGGTGAAGATGTGCTTTCCAGCCTTTGCACATTGAATAAGCAGATTGGCATGCATGGCGGTAGGGGCATTAACAACCACGGCATCCACTTCGGGGTGCGCCAGAACCTGGTCCAGATGTTCGTTATATGGGAGATTGCGCTTATCTGCCTCTAACTGTCCTCTGTAAGGATCTTCATCCCAGATAACCACCGCTTTACAATCCGGATGTGCCACCACACTGTCGGCGTATCCGCGCGCATGTACATGTGCAAACGATAGCAGGGCAACGCCTATTTTTCCATTACTGGTCATAATCTTGTTTCTCCGACAAGGCGTAGATACCACCTGGGTTCTCGCCCGAATTCTACGATCACTTAGATCTCATCTTCATTTCGGCGGGCCAAACAGGGAGTCCTGCCGCATGCTATAATCTAACCGATGGCATTGGCTTTTACGTGCCTTCTTCACTGTTTTATGCGGCGTACCCGCCATTAAAACTGATCTTATCCATGGCCTTTTACCAGGAAAAACTTGCTCGCCACTTTAAGGCGCTCTGGAATGCGTCTCGCCTTGCGGACGCTAAAGCCAACCCGCTTGCGCCTATGTATGCCCTGCGCGATCTTGGTGAAGTGAGCATTCCCCATCTGCGCCGTTATATGGCAGAAAAGGATAAGCCTGAGGCTCAGATACGCAGCGCAGTGGTTCTTCACTGGCTTAAACAGAAGGAAGCTTTACCGTTTCTGATTGATACATTGCAGTATAGGGCGCCTGAAAAGAACCTTCATACTGAACTCAATTTTGCATTTGTGCAAATTGGAGTGCCTGATGCCTCCATGGCTCTAGCAGACGCGTGGCGTAGAATACCCGGTTTATCGGATAACAGTATCCCTGCGAGCCATACAGTGGCAACGCTGATTGAGTTGCGAGATGCCAACGTCATTCCGGTAATGGCAGATGGTGCCGATAAGGCACCCAATCTTTTCTGCAGATTGTGTGAGGGGTTGGGGCCGTCTGCCGTTCCCGGGCTGGTTCAGATATCTAATAACCAATTGCCTGATATTCGCATAACTGCCATTAGTGCTCTTGAAAGGCTTGGCGGCGAAAAAGCGCTTGATACGATTGCTGGACTATTACGAGACAACGATTACGATGTTCGAGATAGAGCCGCAGATGCTGTAATGACCCTTGCGGGGCCAGTTGTAGCCTTAAACCGCATCTCTGCAGCGTATAAAGCAGGTTACTTGTCCAGGGGGGCTATTCGAGCTTTAACGCTGCTCCGCCCGCCAGATCTGCCGCAACTGCTTGTAAGTGTCATTGATGCATATCAGCCGGATGGCAGTACCGATGCAACCGTGTGTGAAGCGATCTCAGCAACACGATCGATTGGGCATCCAAATTTTTTGGTAGTTGAGACCATGTGCGCTCTCGTGGATCGGAAACCTTCGTCCGTTGTGCTATCTGCTGCTGCAGATCTACTGGCGAGTGCCGCACCACTTACAGACTCTGAAGATACAGACACACCGGACGCTCCTTCTGGCGAAATGAGGACGCGTGTTGTTAGCACTCTCGATGGACTATTATCGTGTGCGGAAACAGCCCCACGTTCGGCCGCCAGCGTGGCATTGCGTGCCTGGGGAGAACCCTATGGTGCTGCATTCTGCATGGTTCTTGAAGCTGGGCGCCCGAGCGAGAGCCTGTTCAAAAACTTGCAACAAACCTTTGCTAATGCTCAGGATATGGGAGCCGCCGTCAATGATGCGGTACAGCATGTAACCAACTGGATTACACGCTTCTCACGGGAAACGGCCGAAAAGTACGTTCCAACAGATTCTGCACGAAGAGCGGAGGATTGGATTCTGGAGGATGAGCGCGTTCCAATGCTGCTGGCGCGCCTATTGCAGAACTGCCTGGAATTGCTTACCAGCCCGCAAACGGCCGTCTCAACCAGAGACATAGCTGCATCCGCCGCCGCCGCATTAAAAGCGCTTGGCAGGCTTGATGCAGAACGTGCCACATGTGCAATGGATCAGATCCACACGGCAGCATTCTTAACTTATCGCGCTGCTTCAACAGGCAGGTTAGCCCGCGTTTCAGTTAGTTCCAGTGATGAACTGCTACAAATTGTTCGGGTTTCGGCAGGGCAAACACTCGTAGATTTGCGTGCGCCGGGCACGTTTGAGTTTCTAATTGGTGGTATGGATAGTCTGGCTGATGGCGTACTAATCACCACGGCAATATCCCTGGGCAAGCTTGGGGAAACCCGGGCGATACCTGTGCTACAACAGGCCGCAGATAAAAAGAGTGCAGCAGTGGCTGCTGCTGCTGTGGACGCTATTTCGCGGATTAAGAAGGCTAATCCAGATACGATGACCCTGCTGAGAGGTTCTTCGCCAAATGGCCAGCACGACTCTCTGCTGCGCCCAGCATCCGATGTAGGATGCCAACCCACAGATATTTTACTCCGGCCGGTTCAACTGCCACCGGGCCCGGATCAAGAAACGGCGACTTGATTTGCCGATATCAGGAACATGATATGTCACTCTCTACGAACCTTGCTTACCGCCTGTGCGCCATCGACCTGGATGAAACCCTACTTGGTCCAGAGCACATAATTTCAGAGTTTAATATTCGGGCCATCAAGGCTGCATCTGCGGCAGGTATGCAGGTTGTAATTGCATCCGGAAGGATGCACGAGTCAACATTGAAGTATGCGCTGCAACTCGGGCTAACAGGCCCAATTGTATCGTACAACGGCGCCCTCGTTAAAGATCCTGCCACTGGCGATGAATGGTTACACCACAGGGTTCCTGCCGATGCTGCACAGGTTGTTATGCAGTTCTGCCAGAACAATGACCTACAGTTGAATTTCTACCATAACGGCCTGATATATTCAGAGCACGATACAGATTGGCTTCAGCTCTACACCCACCGAACCGGCTCACCATATACTATTTGCCCAAACCTTTTAACTGCAATGCAGGGAATTGAGCCTACCAAGTTGCTGATTGTAAACACCGAAGAGTACACAAATAGACTTGTGGCGGAGTTCAAGCCAAAATTTGCCAACACGCTCTACGTAACGAAGACCACAGCTGAGTACCTTGAGTTTATGCCACTTGCAGCCAATAAGGGCAGCGCACTTAGTCTTGTTGCTGAGCATTTTGGAATTGAGCAGGCAGAGTGCATTGCAATTGGAGACAGTTATAATGATATTCCCATGGTGGAGTGGGCGGGGCTCGGACTTGCAGTCGCAAATGCACGGGAAGACCTCAAAAAAGCGGCAGACAGAGTAATATGGTCAAATACTGACGATGGAGTAGGCAGGCTGCTGGTAGAAGTATGTGGGCTGAGCCTGTAGGCTCCTGGGAGAAATGCTGTGAAGCACATTGTTAAGGTGGATGGCACGCATCACATACGGCTTAGTGATATTGAACCGGGAAGTGTGAGTGAGTTAACGCCGAAAGCTGCTGCTGCTCGCACAGCGGAACTATTAACAGAACTTGCCGAACTTCAAGAGCTCTTGTATGCTGCTCAACAAACCGCTGTGCTTATAGTTCTGCAAGGGATGGATACCTCTGGTAAAGATGGCTCTATTCAGCATGTTATGGGGGTTCTAAACGCCCAAAACTGCAGAGTCGCTTCGTTTAAAGTGCCGACACCACGTGAGGCCGCTCACGACTTTCTCTGGCGTGTTCATGCTGAGTCACCTGCTAGAGGTGAAATTACAATATTCAATCGTAGCCATTATGAGGATGTACTTGTGGTCAGAGTACACAAACTCATTGAAGAATCAACTTGGAAAAGTCGTTTTGACAGTATAAATGACTTTGAAAAAATGCTGGCCCAAAATAACACGCTCATACTGAAGTTCTTCCTGCACATATCAAAAGATGAGCAGGAGCGCCGGCTTCTTGAGCGCGAGAAAGATCCTACGAAGGCGTGGAAATTAAGCCCCGCAGATTGGAAAGAGAGGGAGTTGTGGGCGGATTATCAGCTGGCTTATGAGGATGCAATCAACCATTGTGGCACGGCTGTAGCACCGTGGACCATTGTGCCAGCGAATCACAAATGGTTCCGCAATCTGGTGCTTGCTGAAGCGGTAGTGGAGGCGTTGCGGCCGCATAAGCAGGAATGGATGCAACGCCTTACCTCTCTTGGAGAAGCTCAGAAAAAGCAACTTCGTGCAATGCGGGGCGAAACTTCCACCTGACACTTATATTGTGAGCCGATAGTGGAGCCACTCTGTAAGGTGATTTGCTCCCATTCCCTTATAGAACTCCTGTGCAGAGGTGTTCCAATCGAGTACTACCCATTCAACACGGCCACAACCGGTTTCATGTGCGCAGTCGACTACTTTTTTAATTAGTTCCTTGCCATGGCCCGACCTCCTAAAAGCTGGCAGCACAAACAGGTCTTCCAGATACATAGTTGGTTTTGCAAGAAATGTGGAATAGGTGAGGAAGGTAATGGCGTACCCAACTGCAGCACCGCTCTCTGTGTCTATCGATAACCAGGCAGTGTAAAGTGGCGCAGAGCCGTTTGTGGGCCACCCATGCAGTGTTAACCGCTCTTTGGCATCTGCAGTGGGCCTATCTAACTGCTCATAATCTGCCAGCGCATCAATAAGTCCCAAAAGTGTTTCTGCGTCACTTTGTGTAGCCAGACGTATCAATTGATTCTCCTCACTGTTGTTTTTTAGGCATGGATGATTGCACGTCACCACGTATACCGGTAAGCTTGTCCATCGCACACAGAATTGGGCTTGCTGCGATTACTGCTGTTAGTGATTTGCGTTCTGCAATTACATGAACGAAAATGAGAATTGCCAGTACTCCAACGGATAGCGCTGTATTATGCAGCATGGCTATTGCTAAGCCCAGAGATCCGCCAAGCAGATTGCTGCCCGTGTCGCCCAGCATAACCTTAGCTCTGGAATCCAGTAGCCAGCACGGTATGGCAGAAACCACTACAGTTGCCAGTCCAGCAGTTGCTGGCAGTATGGATAACGAGTTGCCTGCAATGCCGAGCAACATGCCTGCAGATAGCAGGAATACCGCAGAAGAACGCCCAGGACGTAAATCCAGTAAATTGAACAGATTGGCACAAAGCGCAATTAGCAGCCCATTGAGTATAACCACTCCGATCAGATGTGGCGAAACCCGCCAGGCACAGTAAACAGACCAGGCGAGACCCCCTATGGCCTTCAAAAACCCGGTAGTTATCTTGCCCCGCAAGGCGGCAGCAAAGTGCCCCTTTAGTCCTTTAATTGCCTTATCGCCTAACCTATCATCCAGCAATCCCAACAGGCCGAACACAGCGGCAGTACTCACAAAGAGTAACAACATTTTGGTGGATACTGGTGTGTTACGAATGACAACCGATAACAGTAACTCAGTTGAGATGAGGAGCGATATACCGAAGCTAACGGGTATGGTTTCACCCCGGAAGTTCTTTTCTGTGCAGTGGCACAAACGCAATACCGCTAATGTTGCTGCAGGTACAGCCACAACTGAAAAGAATGTGACGCTAGCGATGTAACGGATATCAGACATTAAAGCTCTCGAGAAACAGGTTTGCCTTCAGTTACGCAGTCTTCTGGCCGTGGTTAGCAATGAACTCTTCACGGATAGATCGAAGATGAGACAGCAATCGTTGGGCAGCAACATACTGTGAAAGTCGGTGCCGAATTGCTGCAAAGCTCCGCCCGGTTACTCTGTGAGTCATGGTGGTCGGAACCTCCATAACTGTAAAATCGAGCCACAGGGCCTTTACTGTTAGGCCAATCTCAACTCCCCATCCTTCAGAAAAACCACCAACTTCATCCAGAACTGTGCGTGTTACTGCACGCTGGCCCGAAAGGGGAGCATGCATTGTTCGGCCGGTAAGGTTTTCAATACCCTTCCTGGCTGTTCTTACTGCAAGGCCAATACCACCGCCCTTTCCCGGTATTACCGGAAAGGTTGCTATGGTCATATGAGCAACTCCGGTTCGCACAGGCTCCAGCAACTTGGACGCCTGGGTTGCGGTATCACCCAGATCTGCATCCAGCAGCAACAACACGTCGCCTCTGGCTACATTAAGGCCAGCGTTTAGCGCTGCGCCTTTGCCGCCATGTGGAATGATCAGTGCAACGTCGGCACCTGCGGCTTCCGCGGCTGCCGCAGTGCCGTCTGAAGAGCCATCATCGATGACTATAATTTCAGCGATGTGTGGAATTTTGCGAATGGCTGCGATGGTCACAGCAATCCGCTCTTTTTCATTAAATGCTGGGATCAATACCGATACTGTTGTCATAGGAACAAGCTTTGATCTGTGTTTAGTGGGCTCCGATGCGGCTGAGCTCCGGGGGAAATAGGTCGGCGGCGGTGGGTTTTATACCATAGCTGCCCGGGTCGCTGCCATAGGCAAACACCAGCGAGCCCCGGCCAATATCGGTATCGATATCATCGATTGTAGAAACAGAAATTGCGAGGCGTTTGTATGCATCTACGTCAGAAGAGTGAGCATCGGTAGCTTCGGCCATCATCACGGTGGCACCGTATTTTTGCAGGGCTTTTATCAGCAGTGCATCAACGCGCGAAACTCTCTCGTTTGCCTCTGATCGACTTCCAGCAGCAATCACTACAAGCCTAGCCCCACTGTTGTAATCGCTACCTTGTTCAGATCGCAATATACCCTCTCGCTCAAGTTGAGCAATGCCACTATCGGCCGGATTATCACCGCGCACGATCAGTCTGGCGATACGGTCTGCAAGCTCTTCCCTGGTGGCGGGAAAACCGGCCTGCACTTGAGATCTGGACTGAAGATCAGGTAGCAACAACCCATCTGGACGATCTATAAAATGGAGCGTTGCCGTAGTAGAAAGCACATGAGCATCGCCCTGTGTAAGCGCTTCTCGAATGCTTGCAGCCGCTTCAGGATAATCTCCCGTTTGTACTATTGCCGCCGATACACCAGCAAGTTTGCCGTGAAGGGCTGCTGGTACAAACGCTGAAAGGGCCTTTTCGTCGCGATCTTTCTCTGTACGTGTTATCACAATATCGCGATTAACATCGTTGCGCAGTCGTTCAATCTGGCGTGTTTGCTGAACTGTGATTCGTGGCGAAACAAAAAGGCTGCCAACTACAAGGCCAACGGTGAGAGCAAAAAATATAGCCGCGATAGTGGCTACGTGATATTTAAACCCATACCCCACGTGGTTTACCCCTGCATTGGCACGTGCGCCGCTGCATTCTATACCTGCCAAGTATACCCTCAGGCGTGCGGGTGCCGCCCCAATTAGCCGATATGAAGATGCACATGCATCCAGACGCGGATAATCTCAAGAAGGTTCTGCCCAACGGGCGAAAGCACCGTTACAGCGATGATGGGAGTAGAGGCTGCAAACACGATAAGTGCAAGCTCACGCAAGCGTGGACGTTGCCCACGTGAGAGCCGAGCTATCCCTTTTGCATCCACCAGCTTAGATCCTATACGTAGCCGCGTTAGAAATGTACTTGCCATTCCTTTACGCCCTTTGTCCAGAAACTCTTCTAATGAAAAGTGAGTACCTACGGCAACAATGAGGGTGGCTTCTAATTCATCGGCCAGGAGCATCGCCACGTCTTCGCTCGTTCCCGGCGAGTAAAGAACCTGCGCTTCCAATCCCAGCTCTTTGATACGCTCCATGCCAGGAGCGCCACTCTTACCACCACTTGCCTTGGATCCATGATAACCATGCACAATCAGCTCGGCACCACAGCGCAAGGCATCGTCCGAAACACTATCCATATCACCGAGGATCACATCTGGCGTTAGCCTGGCTTCTATAAGCGCGTCTGCGCCACCATCTACCGCCAGTAGGATAGGGCGGGTATCGCGCAGATAGTCGTGCAAGAGGGCCAGGTCATCTTTGTAACCTTCTCCCCTCACCACTATCATAACGTGTCTTCCAGCAAATTTTGTTCTTAGGCCTGGCACTTCTACCGGGTCGAATAGCAGTCCTTTTTCATTGTCCAGATATTCCAGAGTATTCCGCGCAAAATGATCCAGCTCCGTACTAAGGTTGGCATGCGCATCCTTCATCTGTTGTTGAATAAGTTCTGATGAAAGCGTTGACCCCTGAATTACCGCGCCATCTGGCAGCGTGATAGTGCCTCGCGCGGGATCGAGCGCAACCAGTGCCCCGTCAGGAATGGATTCAAAAGCATCCTCACCCAGATCATCTATCTGAACGATGCCCGCTTCCAGCAGGAGTAGTGGGCCACGATTGGGATATCGGCCAGAGATACTTCGAGAAGCATTTACAACGGCGGAAATATTACTTTCGATCAGGGCTCTGGCAGCGGTAGTATCCAAATCGGCATGATGAATCAAAGCGATATCGCCAGGTTTTAATCGCCGCGTCAGGTTTTTTGTTCTGCGGTCCTTTAAAACCCGAGATGCCGCTCTTAAACTCATGCTTGTTGACCGTTTCGCGCAGTAAAAGGGGATTTGATGCCTGCGATATTATCCGGTATTCGCGATGTCGTTGTCAACGAGATTGCCCTGCGTTAATATGTCTATCGCGGTACTCCAGCGCAGTGGTAATTCGTTCGTGCAGCGTAGGATGGGAACCATACCAGAATTGTAAGATCATCGGTGGATCTGGGTCGGCCAGGTCTCGCTCTGCGAAACCTGCCATAAGCCTTGCGGTTGCTTCTGGCTCATTTACAAGGTGCAATCCATAATCATCCGCGCGGCGTTCTAAGTTTCTAGAGATACCGCTTTCGATAGGAGCCTGCACGAACAAAAATATAGCCGCGGCAAGGCTGATTGCGGGGAGCATGATAAGATCATAATTTGAGTGAATACCCCATTTATAATTGAACCAATCAGAATCAATTACTAGCGCCAGGCACCACAGAAACATTCCAAGGCCAACAATGGAACTTCCCAACAGTAACATCGGGTGCCGCCCTTTGTAATGCCCAATTTCGTGCCCAACCATAGCGAGGATTTGATCTTGTGGCAATGCGGCGAGCGTGGTATCGTTGATAACTATGCGCGCGGAGGGGCCAATGCCAGTTACATACGCATTTACGTGCTTGCTTCGTATGCTGGTGTTCTCTACCAGAATTTCTGCGTGAGCAATTCCTGCATTTCTCGCCAGCTCGCTAATAGCCTGCCTTATTGGGGATGCAGGCAGCGAGGAATAGTGGTTAAACATAGGAGCCAGCCACATAGGCTGAATTACGAATAGGAACAGGAGGCCAGCAGAGCCTAATCCCCACGTTGGCATCCACCACCGTAAAGGGTTGCGGTAGAGCATTTCGTAACCTGCTCTGTATAGCAGGGCTGCGGGTGCCTGAAAAATTATGCCCCGAACGCTATCCCATACATAACCCAATATGCTCTGTGTCCCAAATCCGTAGTGCTTTTCTAACCAGATGAAACCGAGATCAAACGGCAGTTGCCATATCCACATAGTTATCGCAAAAGCAGTGATGTAGGCAACAATCTGAAATAGTGAGGGGGGGAGCGAGCGAACTACCAGATCCGACCTACCATGCAGGGTCCATCGGACGCTGGATTGCATCTTTGCGGCTACACCTGAAGCAAGGAATAGCCACAAGCCTAACAAGTACCAGATCTTGCCAGTAATCGCAAGCCAACGCGAAGTGCGCTGGTACGCAATAGCCTTAGCTGATACATGTGGCATGAACTCTGAAATGGCGGATGTTGTATGCGGAAGTGAAGTTGAGGCGGTTACTTGCAGCGGTGAAGTAACCTTGCCCCGCTTCTGTGCTGCCGTAAAACATGGCAGCAACAGAAGCAGGGCAAAGGTGATAAGCACAACTACTGGGAAGCGATGTTTACACAGCTGCCAGAACGGCATCATAGTCTGGTTCGGTTGTGATTTCAGGTACGTACTCAACATACTTCAGATTACCATCGGGGCCGATGACAAAAGTGGAGCGTGCAAGGCACCGGGTGAGCGGACCTTCTGTAATCAGAACACCGTAGGATGCACCAAAGCTGGCGTCGCGATGATCGGAAACGGTGCGAAGTTTGTCGATGCCTTCAGCACCGCAGAAACGGCCCTGCGCAAACGGCAGATCGGTGCTAACCGTAAGCACTACCACATTCTCTGGAAGTGCCGCCGCTCGCTCATTGAACTTCTTTGTTTGCAGAGCGCACACACCGGTATCTACGGAAGGAACAACGGAAAGGATTACCGTTTTGCCAACAAAATCTGCGAGGGTAACATCGCCGAGGCCTGCAGCACCGCTGGCCTGCACCTTAAAATCTGGTGCTTTTTCGCCCGCTTTAAGCTCTGGGCCAGTTACGGCCACGGGGTTGCCCTTGAAAAGAACAGTTCTGGACATTCTGTATAAGTCTCCTACTTTGTATGCGATTGTACAGGGTTACGGCTGGATGCTAAATCTGGACCAATCCGTGTTATCTACGCATGAGCGCCTAATAGTGTTTCCTCTGCATATGGCACGTTAACCCGGTGGCTCGGAAATTTCCGAAATTTCAACATGGGTAATTGCACCATCTTCCAGATGAAATATCTTGTTGGCACCAGCAATCATTGCCGGATCGTGTGTAACCACAATCACAGTACCACGATCTCGATATCTCTTGAGCAGATCGATTACAGCAAATCCGTTGCGATGATCCAGAGCAGCAGTGGGCTCATCTGCGAAGATAATGGATGGCTCATTAATCATAGCTCGCGCAACAACCACGCGCTGGCGTTCACCGCCAGAGAGATGCACAGGGGTGCGATCGGCAAGGCGACTTAGCCCCAATTCTTCTAACAGAGCGTCTGCTTTGCGGTTGGCAGCCTTGTCACCCGGGCGTGCTGCAATGGCAATATTCTCCCGTGCCGTCAAAAAGCTTAGTAAAAATGGCTGCTGAAATACAAATCCGAAATGCTCCCGCCGAAGGGCGGCTCGCTCTTTATCTGCCATATTTTCAAGATGTTTGCCATTGAAAAGCACAGATCCTGCCGTTGGGTTCTTGAGCCCGGATAACATATACAGAAGTGAACTTTTACCGGAGCCAGAAGGCCCCATAACGCCAAAGAAGCCTGGACCCTCAATCCGCATCGTTGCTTCACGAACTGCGAAAGTAGTTAAGTCGCCATCGCCATATCCAAGAGACAGATTTACAGCTTCCAGTGTCATAGATGTACAGCATCGTTTCGGGACCAAATAAAATGGTGCGTGGTTGCGCTGATGAATTATGGCAGATTACGTATATTGAATGAGAGTACTTCTATTTTTAGTCTGCACTAAAAATAATGTGCAGGCAATTGACGCCGATGGTGAACGGTGGTAAAATAGATATAGCTATCCAGTTTTGGGGGACCAATGCCAATCCGAGAAGCGCGCGATACAAAAGAGGTAAACCTTCGATGCCCGGCACCGTGCAGGCCGCGCCAGGCGAAGGATCGCGACCCGGGTGAGCTAACCGAGAGTATAGAAGAGTATACAGAGGGAATATACCGGCTCCAAGAAGAGCTGGAAGCAGTAAGTTCGGGAGATGTAGCCAAGTACATGGGCGTTTCACCAGCAAGTGCAACCACCATGCTGAAACGGCTTGCTGAGTTGGATCTCGTAACACACACGCCCTATCAGGGGGTGCGACTTACTGATCGTGGTGTTAGCATCTCAATAGCTCTCTTGCGGCGCCACAGGCTTGTGGAGCGGCTGCTAGTTGATTTTCTTGAATTGCCATGGGATGATGTGCACGATCTTGCTTGCAAGCTGGAGCATTACATCAGCGAGGATGTAGCCGATAGAATTGCGCGGGCGATGCACTATCCAAAAACGTGCCCACATGGAAACCCCGTAGATGCCACAAGAGTGGACAATGCGGTACGCCTATCTGCCTTGCAGGCCGGAGATGAGTGCGTTGTTGCGAGGATAACTGACGAACGTGCGGAGTTTCTGAGCTATATACTGGAAATTGGCCTGATACCAGAGGCTTCGGTTAGTGTGAAAAACCGGACACCCTTTGGGGACGTTCTTACACTCTCTGTTCAGAGCCTCAACGAGGCGGTTCCTATCGGCAGAGATGTTGCGAACAGCGTGTGGGTTTACACTGGCCCAGATGCTGTGAAACTTTAGGCCAGAAAAGCCGTCAGAACTCCCATCAATTGCGGACGTAGTTGCCGCTGGATGCGTTATATACACCGATGCAACATAAGAAACACCAGAGCGATAGTGAACCCTGCAAGCCAGGCTTGTTTTCGAAGCGTCGCCACAAATTTGGTGCGGCGGCGCAAAATGCCCTGGATGCGGTTGCGGATGGCAGTATCGTTAACCACCATCATGGCTCATTGTATAGATCTGGGCTCGCGCTTTCAGATTTACAGCCAGGTGAGTGCGGTTATATCTTCCATCTGAATGGAAGCTCGAGAGACCGTCTTCGTTTACTTGAAATGGGCCTCACTCCCGGGACACATGTTAAAGTGGTTCGTGCCGCTGCATTTGGTGGCCCTCTGGATATTCTTGTGCGCGGCTACCAGCTTTCTTTACGTCGCGATGAGGCGTCTGCTGTGTGGCTGGATGATCCGGATAAGCAGGAATGACCTCAACATCTTCGGATGCAGCCGCAAACGGTGCCTCCTCATTTGTTGCCGTTGCCATTGTCGGCAACCCAAATTCTGGAAAAACAACCCTCTTCAATGCGCTAACCGGCCTCAGGCAGAAGGTTGGCAACTACCCCGGTGTAACCGTTGAAAAGAAGGAAGGGCGATGCCGCCTTCCAGATGGCGGTACTGCACGCCTCCTAGATCTTCCTGGCCTTTATTCGCTCACCCCACACTCTCCAGATGAAACCATAGCGCGTGAAGTTCTGATGGGATTGCGCGCAGATACCGAAGTTCCAGACGTTGTACTGAACGTGGTCGATGCCTCAAATCTGGAGCGCAATCTTTACCTCACCGGGCAACTATTAGATCTTGGAATCCCAACTGTAATTGCGCTTACAATGACAGACTCTGCCGCACAGGCAGGAGTTCAGGTAGACGCAACAGCACTTCAAACAGCTATTGGTGTGCCTGTTATTGTTGTCCTTGCCGGGCAGAAGGTTGGCATACCGCAGCTGTTGGCTGCGCTTGAGCGCAGCAAGGTGCTTGTGCCACCTGAGCCAGCGTGGTTGGTTCCTGAGAAAATTCGGGCCGATTTAGATGCCCTCACAAATAGACTGGTTGCCGAATACGGCATTAAGCAGCGCTTTGCATTTGTAGAGGCCCTCACTCTGCTCATGCAGCAGGACGACCGAGCCGCTTATGCCACGGAGCATTTGTCGTCCGGCGTTAGGGAGCAAGTTAAAGACGCGGCGGAACGTCTGGCACAGGATGATATCGATTTTGCCGCAGCAGCAATTGCAGCGCGCTACGATTGGATTGCCCACGTATGTAACGGCGTAATGCGCCCACACTCTGAACGGCACGCAGCTCCGGTTTCTGCTAACGATCGAATTGATAGAGTTGTCATGCATCCCGTCTTTGGCTACATACTATTTTTTGGCCTTATGGCGGTAATGTTTCAAACTATTTTTACGCTGGGGCAAGGACCCGCTGATTTTATTCGTGATAAGATCAAAGATCTTGGTGAAGCCCTTGGCAGGCATATGGCCGATGGAGATCTTAAGGATCTAATACGCTCTGGTGTGCTTGGTGGCGTTGGAACAACGCTCTCATTTCTGCCACAGATATTGCTGCTCTTCTTTTTTGTAAGCCTATTAGAAGATACAGGTTACATGGCGCGTGCGGCGTTCCTAATGGACCGCCTTATGAGCAAAGTAGGGCTACATGGCAAATCCTTTATCCCGCTACTTTCCAGTTTTGCATGCGCTATTCCCGGCATTATGGCCACAAGAACCATAGGTGATCGCAAAGCTCGCCTGATTACCATTCTTGTTGCGCCCCTGATGTCTTGCTCGGCTCGGCTCCCTGTTTACCTGCTTATGACAAGTGCGTTTGTGCCTGCCCGGCCTGTGCTGCATATTGGCAGGCTAACTGTACTTACATTGCCCGGGCTCACGTTTGTTTCTATGTACTTTCTGGGTATGATCGCGGCCTTTTGCATGGCAGGTATCTTTCATCGTACGCTGCTAAAGGGAGTATCACCCACATTCATGCTCGAACTTCCGCCGTACAGAATGCCCGGCCTTAAGGCTGCCGGCATTCAAATGGTGGAACGAGCAGGACTGTTTGTGAAAAGGGCAAGCACGGTTATCCTCACAACCAGTATGGTGTTGTGGGGCCTGGCAACATTCCCGCGAAACGGCCACGAGAGAACCCCAATTGGACAATCCTATGTCGGGCATATAGGGCATGCCATCGAACCAGCGATCAGGCCCCTTGGCTTTGATTGGAAGATGGGCATTGGAATTGTCTCTTCATTTGTTGCTCGTGAGATCTTTGTTTCGAGCATGGGTACCGTGTATAACATTGAGGATGCGGACGGCAACGACAAGGGCCGCGTAGATCTTGGCGAAAAGATGAAGTCCGACGTATCGCCAATTACCGGTAAAAAAGTCTATTCGCCACTTGTTGCAGTTTGTCTCATGATTTACTACGTACTGGCTATGCAATGCATGTCTACCGTGGCCGTTGTGCGGCGGGAAACAAATGGATGGAAGTGGCCCATTTTCCAGATTGGTTATATGACGGGACTTGCCTGGTTGGCCACGTTTGTTGCCTACCACGTTGGAGTAGCCATGGGGTGGGGTAACTGAAACTCGCAGCCGAACGAAGTAGTGTAAGTCTGCGTATATTGACTGAAGTACTTTCAATTAGATACCGAAAGGAGAGCCTAACAAATGCATAGTAATGTGGCAGGGCCAATATGGCAAACCTATTCGGCTGTCGCTATTGTACTCTCCTGCGGTGCGTATTTAGTTTGGTCTGGTTGGTGTAGCCTGAAGGCGGCATTGAGTAAGAAGCAATCCTCTGGGTGCGCAATTGGCTGTGGGAAGTGTGCGTTCAGAAACGATACGCCGAGTAACTCTTCGCCAATTAAGCTCATTAAACTGAAATGATCCCTGTTCGCAAAGTGAGCGGAAGGCGATCGATTGTTCTCACATCTAAGCTGCCGGCCAGCATACCATCCGAGATCTGTGCAGAAGGGATTGCTAGAACCTGGCCCTGTGTGTTTGCTACACCCATCACCGTATTCCTGGTGTCATATTCCCCTTGATGTGGCATTGATATTTTGAATGGAACCTGACTTGAAGGTACCGTTCGGTCCATAACACTGGTATTGAAGCTAAGCGTAGCAACATGCGGGGAAAATGCGTAACTATGCCTTAAGTAAGTATCAAAATGGTCTCTTATACTTAGCGTTATAGGATGGGCATCCGGAAAAGAACTTGCATCAACCGATACTGCCACGCTATGATGCTGGGAATACATTGTCCCAGTATGATCACGGTTTGAAGTGGAGTAATACGTATGTTGTTTCATTTTATCCTCTTGCTGCCTCTTGCTGCGTGATACCGAGGGTTGAAATTCCCACATGACTGAAGTCACATAGCCCTGAAAGTGCGCTGCAGGCGTCTGGTTGCAGTCAATCTGCAAACTACAAAAGAGCTTATGTCAACAAACATTACAAAATCCGTATCAAATCAGGCCGAATTGTAATTTCGAGCAGACACGGGCTGCTTCAACTTACTATAAATACAAAAAGCCGCCAGTTCGCAATCGCGAACCGGCGGCTTTTCATACACTCAAAGCCCTGGATTTACGCCAGCAACTGCCTCAGAACGAATGGCAAGATGCCTCCGTTAAGGTAGTAGTCAACTTCGATTGCTGTGTCTATTCGTAGTGTCACTGGCACATTCAGGGTTTCGCCACTTGCGCGGTGGATAACGAGGTTCACTTCCATCTGCGGCTTAATTCCACCAGAGATGCCTGTGAGATCGAATGTTTCAGAGCCATCCAGTCCAAGTGTCTGTGCGCTTACGCCCTCTTTGAACTGGCAGGGCAGAACTCCCATGCCAACCAGGTTGCTGCGATGGATGCGCTCAAAGCTCTGAGCAACAACAGCTTTCACACCCAGCAGGCGGGTGCCCTTGGCGGCCCAATCCCGGCTGCTCCCGGTGCCATACTCCTGGCCGCTAAGTATAATCAGCGGTGTGCCCGCTGCCTGGTACGCCATGCTGGCATCGTAAATGCTAAGCTGCTCGCCCGTAGGCTGATACTTCGTTACGCCGCCCTCAACGCCGGGAACCATCAGGTTCTTGATGCGAACGTTGGCAAACGTGCCACGGGTCATTACACGATCGTTACCGCGTCGGCTGCCGTAACTGTTGAAGTCCTTTACATCCACGCCCTGGCCCTGCAGGTAGATGCCGGCCGGTGAGCTAGGCTTGATGGCGCCTGCAGGGGAGATATGATCGGTGGTAACGCTATCGCCGAATATCGCAAGAGGGCTTGCACCAATAATATCCGCTGCTACACCAGCATCCATGCCAAAGTTCTCGAAATAGGGCGGGTCCTGAATGTAAGTGGATTCTGTATCCCACTCGTATACCTTGCCCACGGTTCCGGGAACCTTTTGCCAGAGCGGGTTCTGATCAGCAAAATCGCGATACAGGCTTCGGTACACTTCCGGATCGTTGGCCGCATACAGTTGTGAGGCAATCTCTTCGTTGCTTGGCCAGATATCCTTAAGGTAAACAGGCTGACCATCGCTGCCTGTACCGATCGGCTCGTTAACCATATCAAGGTCAACACGCCCGGCAAGTGCAAAGGCAACTACAAGCGGTGGGCTCATCAGGAAGTTCGCCTTAACGTTCTGATGTACACGTGCTTCAAAGTTACGGTTGCCGGAGAGCACGCTGGCAACCACGAGATCACCAGAAACAATCTGGTCTTCAATTGCAGGATCCAGAGGGCCAGAGTTTCCGATACACGTTGTGCATCCGTATCCAACAAGTTGGAAGCCAAGCTGATCGAGGTATGGCTGAAGCCCAGTTTTGTTCAGATACTCGGTTACCACGCGAGATCCCGGCGCCAGGGATGTCTTAACCGCATCCCCTACAGTCAGGCCCTTTTCCACGGCCTTCTTTGCCAGCAGGCCGGCGGCCAGCATCACGCTGGGGTTGCTGGTGTTCGTACAACTTGTAATGGCTGCAATAACTACGTCGCCATGGTGCAGCTTGCCTTCACCAGCGCTATGATCAAACTTGGCTGCAGATTCTACAGTGGCAGTTTTTGCATATCCGCCTTCAGTCAATGGCTTGCCAAGTAGGCCATCAAACGCGGGCTTAAGGTTGGTTAATTCAATCCGATCCTGTGGACGGCGCGGGCCGGCCACGGCAGGAACTACCGTACTCAGATCCAATTCCAGCAATTGGCTGTACTCAATTTCACCGGCTGCCGGCATTCCGAACAGGCCCTGTGCTTTGAAGTACTGGCGGAAGGCATCTACCTGTGCGATTGTTCGGCCCGTGTTAGTAAGATATCTGCAAGATTCTTCGTCCACAGGAAAGAAGCCCATGGTTGCGCCATATTCTGGTGCCATGTTGGCGACCGTAGCGCGGTCGGTTAAGGAAAGCGATGCGGCGCCTTCGCCATGGAATTCAACAAATTTGCCAACAACCTTGGCTTTGCGAAGCATTTCTGTGATGTGCAGAACCAGGTCTGTTGCAGTTACGCCAGGCTTAAGTGCACCGTGTAGGTGAACGCCAACAACATCTGGAGTAAGGAAGTACACTGGCTGCCCAAGCATGCCGGCCTCTGCCTCAATGCCGCCAACGCCCCAGCCAACAATCCCGATACCGTTTATCATAGTGGTATGAGAGTCTGTGCCTACCAGAGTATCCGGGTAATAAACTCCATCTTTACTCAGCACGCCACGAGCAAGGTACTCCAGGTTAACCTGGTGCACAATACCAATGCCGGGAGGCACAACGCCAAAACCATTGAATGCCTGTGTTCCCCACTTCAAGAACTGGTAACGCGCAGCATTGCGCTCAAACTCAATCGCCATGTTCTGCTCATAGGCGGTAGAGGAGCCTGCAAAGTCTACTTGTACTGAGTGATCAATAACCAGATCAACGGGCACCAGCGGCTCAATCAAGCCAGGATCTCGGCCAAGTCCGGATACCGTGGAGCGCATAGATGCCAGGTCCACCAGTAGCGGCACACCCGTGAAGTCCTGAAGTACAATGCGAGCAACAACGAATGGGATCTCTTCGGTGCGGTCTGCCTTAGCCTGCCAGTTTGCCAGCCTGCGTACATCGGCTTCGTTGACACGCTTGCCGTCCGTGTTTCGTAGCACAGATTCAAGCACGATGCGAATGCTTACCGGTAGTTTCGATACCGGGCCAACTCCCTCGGCCTCGAGCTGGGGCAGGGAGTAGTAGTGACCGGTGCCGCCTTCAAACGAAAAGTTCTTTCGCGAATTAAACAGATTATGATTGGCCATGTGCCATCCCTCCTTATATATAGGGCATCAACCTACCGGATTGCGCCAGCTACATTAGTACTTTCAAAGCACGCATGCCTGGTGTTCCGTGAAGGTTAAACGCTCTGTTTTCTCTCCATCAACCACTATTCTACCGCCCACTACAGCATTACACAAATGAATTTTCAGTATGTGATTCATTACTGAAGTGCATGAGTTAGAGCATTCTTTAGTGTGGTGTTGTGGCTGCTTAACTGTAGTGCGTGTGAAAAGAAGCACACGCATGAAATGGAAATCACCGAAACGCAAACCATAAACTGTCCGGTATTCTGTGTGTACTGGTTATGCAGCCACACATTCGCCACTTCGGCAAGTTGTTGGGGCCTTCGCCGGGGTCTTGACGATCTTATGAGAACCCGGGAGTTTGCACACCAGACCAGTGCAGTTTTAGCACGGAAAGATTAAGAGTATAATACTTACTCGTAATGTGCCGAGTCTGCACGGACAAAACAGTAGGTAGACTCGGTGGACGGTTTGCGCACGCTCAGGCCGGGGAGGATATCCCGGGGAACCGAAGGGACAAGGAGACTGGAACCCAATGGCATCGACTAATCCGATCACACGCTTCTTCAGGTATTTGAAAGCGCTGATCAATGGAAATTTGGATCAGTGGGAAAACCCTGAGGTAATCATTAACGAAGCAGTTCGTGAAATGAAAGAGAACCAGGCGCGAAATCGTGAACTTGCCGTACAGGCTATCACACAAAAGAACAATATTCAGGCAGAGGTTGATAAAGAAACCCGCCTGGTTGCTGAGTTTGAGCGCAAGGCTACGCTGGCGCTACAGGGTGGCAACAGAGAACTTGCCCGAAGTTTTCTGCGTGAAAAAGCCATGCACGATCAGATGCTCGGCACCATGCGCGGTAGCCTGGATGCTGCCACCGAAACGGTAGAGCGAGTTAAGCTGGCAATAAAACAAGAAGAAGAGAAGATTCGGATGAAGACCACTGAAGCGATGGTCCAGAAAACGAATCTCAAATCTGCTCAAATCCAGATATCAATCAGCAAAGCGCTCGATGGCATGCAGTTTAGCGATAGTGAAGGCCAGTGGTCGGCTGCTACGGAGCGGATCCAATCACTCCAGTCTGAAGCTAAGGCACGTGTAGAGCTTGGCAACAATAGTATGGATTCCAAACTCCGCGAACTTGAAATGAGCCAGATGGATGTTGAAGCCGATCAGCAGTTGCAAGTTCTCGAGCAAAAGCTAACCATGGGAGGCAGCCCGGCCAATGCTTACAATACCAACCAGGTACAGCAGGTTCAAACTGTTGGCGGTGGCGGCGGTGTAGCATCCAGTGCGCCAACCACCGCACCTGTGGAGTCTGATCTGGATCGGCAACTGCGTGAGTTGGAAGAGCGGTTGAATAAGAAGTAAGTACGGCAATGGCCGCCAATAGAGATGCATCCGGGGTACGTCCCGTAACTTCTGAGATTGGGTGGAGTAGTGCAGTATGAGCATTCCTGAGCGATTGGGCCGCATAATGCGCCATAAACTGAACGAGATGAAAGACAAGTTCGATCAGCTCGATGAAGAGGCACTTGCGGATCCGGCAGAAATTGAGCGCCTTCGCCGTGCGGAATCTCGGCTAGCTGCCAACCAGGAGATGAATGAGGCACTTGCGAATCCAATGCCAGCCGGAGGCATCTCGCCAGCGCCAGTGAGGAGTGCCCCAATCCAGCAGAAGCTCCGAACGCCGGATCAGATTGCTGGTGCACCAATGCCTCCGCGTACAAATTCCAGTGCATCGGCACCAGGTGATCCCCTGGATTATCATTACCGTATGCTTGGGCTCGCACCGGGAACCGATTTTCAGGAAGTTCAGCGAGTGTATACCTCTCTATCTCAGCGCGCAAACTCCTCAAGGTTCGAATCTGGCACTGCGGAAGCCAGAGAGCTGGAAGAGATCCGAGCTCGGCTTGAGGCGTCTTACCGCGCTCTGCGCGATGCCCTGGACACAACCGCACACCGGTTTGGCATGTTGGAGTTTGATCCGAAACCAGCAGGAAACTCGTGAGCAACCGAATTCTGTTTAGCAGCGAAGATGCTGCAGTTAAGGCCGCTTCGGAGCTTCCCGGTTGGATTGTGGAATCTGGCGAGCTGCGCAAGAGCTTTGTGTATAACAGTTTTGAGGAAGCCTGGGCCTTTATGACCCGCGTTGCCCTGGCTGCAGAGCGCATGAACCACCATCCTGATTGGCGCAACGTTTACAATCGCGTGGAAGTACGTCTCAGTACACATGATATGGGTGGTATTACCCAGAAGGATTTTGATCTGGCGCTTTCAATGGAGAAAGCGGCCGGCACTACTATGCAAAATGCAGATCTTCTGTCTTGAACAGATGCTCAAATCTCTGCCTTTTATGCACATCTATCGGGCCAGCCTCGCTTTCTCCTCGTTCGCGAATACCCATTGTTAAACGGTAGCAAAGATCCAGCCGCATTAAGCTGGTTGGATGTTGATTGCTAGTGTTTTAATCGGCTGTGCGGTGCCAGGATCACTGCATTTCCCCTGAAAGAGCACCATGTCTGATAGACCCATCTACCTCGACCATTCTGCCACCACACCCTTGCTTCCAGAAGTCCTGGAAGCGATGACGCCTTTTTTCATGCACTCGTTCGGTAACCCGGCGTCATTGTATAGCCTTGGAATGGAAGCCCGAGCAGGCGTGGAAGGGGCACGTAAGTCCATCGCAATTGCCATGAATGCTGCGGCTGATGAAATCATATTTACTTCGGGTGGTACAGAATCGGATAACGCGGCAATTAAAGGGGTGGCCTGGGGCAGAAACGGCAAGGGGCATCTGCTTACCACTCCCATTGAGCATCACGCAGTGCTTGAACCGATGCATTCGTTGGCGGATCTCGGCTTTGAGATTGAAATCCTCCCTGTTGGAACTGATGGCCTCGTAGACCCCGCAGATGTTAAGCGAATGTTGCGCCCAGATACCATCCTTGTATCAGTGATGCATGCAAATAATGAGATAGGTAGCATACAGCCCATTTCCTCCATTGGGGCAATCTGTCGCGAGGCCGGTGTTCTGTTTCATACAGATGCGGTGCAATCTTTTGGAAAACTTGCTATTGATGTCAAGGCGATGAATATTGATTTGTTGAGCCTGAGCGCTCACAAGCTGTATGGCCCCAAGGGCACCGGTGCTCTGTATATAAGGAGAGGGATACAGCTAAGGCGCTTCCAGGAGGGTGGGGAACAGGAGCGCGGTCGCCGTGGCGGAACTTTGAACGTGCCAGGGATCGTAGGTTTGGGTAAGGCAGTCAGCCTTTCCATTGCGGGCATGGAGGCAGAAGCGGCACGACAATCTGACCTTAGAGACAGGTTTTTGGCCCTTCTTATGAAGCGGATATCCGGCATTCATGTTACTGGGTCACGCGTATACCGCATGCCAAACAATTGTCATATATGTGTGGAAGGGGTGGAGGGAGAGCCTCTGCTGCTTTCACTTGATATGGCAGGCATCTGTGCATCTGCTGGCTCCGCGTGCAGTACCGGTTCCACCCTTGCGTCGGGTGTACTCCTCGCCATCGGGCTCCCAGAGGAGCTTGCCAAAGGGGCTATTCGTTTCACCCTTGGCAGAGCAACTACATGGGATATGCTTTCTCATACTGTAGATGTGCTTGAAATGGCGGTAAACGGCCTCAGAAGCCTGAGTACCCGCTAAATCACTCCGAAAAGCACATTAGAATCGCTTGCGCTTGCAGAGTATGCATGAAATTGCATATTCTGGCACGCAAAACCATCTGAATCTGTAAGACAGAATCCGCTTGACAAAGCAGAACCCCTGTCTTATAATTGAGGCGGATAGCAATTATCTCGTACATTTGCGGTGTGTTTTGTGCGCAATGCGCAGATTTCGGTATCGGAATCGCGTCCTTTGCAATCATAGGCAGCCACATTCGCAGTTTCCTCGGCCGATAACTTGCTGGCGCACGCTGTGTGGACTTATGTACACGTAGGTGTGCTCTGGTGTGGTTCTCAATAGGCCGCTGAACAGATGCTCCGTTCGGTTCTTGCGGGACGCAGGTTAGCGCGCAGCACGGTGGATTTCTCCTATCCTTGTTCGCACTGTACCGGTCTCGCATGCAGCGATACCATACTTCGTGAATATTTTCGCGGAATACTCGCTGCACACACCTGTACATAACTGCGCCACAAGACGAGACGACTTTGAGTCAGAGGAGAGGAGTGGCATTGATGAGTACCAAGACCGCTGTTCTTGAGAGGTCGAAGTCCCGTACCACACGGCCCGATAAAACCCCGAAAGAACAGGATCCCGAACTTCCTGAAGAGGAGGTAGAGGATACGTTCGATCCGGAGCCTGCTGACGATCTTCTGAACCTCTATGACAGCGACATCGTTGCGTCTGATGAGTCCTTCCAGGAGGAGGAGGCATCTGCGCCCGCTCTTGGCGATGTCAGTGTTCTTCCCAGCCGTACCCGCCGATCCTCTATGTCGGATGAAAACGAGAGCCCTCGTAACGATGAGAGCCTTCAGGTGTGGATGAGCCGCGCTCGCGGTGCTCAACTCCTGACTGCCGATGAGGAAGTGCGCCTCGCACGCGCCGTTCAACGTGGGGATAAACAAGCCAAAGATAAGCTTACCGAAGCAAATCTTCGCCTGGTGGTATCCATTGCTAAGAAGTACTCCGTTCGCGGTATCCCGCTTCCTGACCTCATTCAGGAAGGCAACATTGGTTTGATCCGCGCCGTTGAGAAGTTCGATCCTAGCAAGGGATATCGTTTCAGCACCTACGCAACCTGGTGGATCCGCCGTGCTATAGCACGCGCCATTATTAACCAGGGCCGCACAATTCGAATTCCCGTGTATGTGGCTGAAATTATCCATAAACTCGTTAAGGCCAGTAGCCGCCTGCGCCAACAGTTGCTGCGTGATCCAACCGTAGAGGAGATTGCGCGTGAGCTGGAAGTGCCGGTTGAGCGTGTTAACGAGATCATGCGCATCGCTCTTGAACCTCTGAGCCTTGAAACACCAGTGGGTGAAAAGGACAACAGCCAGCTTGCAGACTTTATTCAGTCGCACAGTGCTGTCTCGCCATCGGAAGCTACCCTGAACCTTATTCGTCGCGAACAGATCGAAGAGGTACTCGATAAACTAACATTGCGTGAGAAGGATGTTCTGAGGATGCGTTTTGGCCTCGATGATGGCTATGCTCGTACTCTTGAAGAGGTTGGCTGCCGCTTGCAGGTAACCCGTGAGCGAGTTCGCCAGATTGAACTTCGCGCTCTTAAGAAACTGCGGCATCTTGGCCCCAGTGAGCTGATCCGCCACTAATACACCAGTAGCGTGGCGACGCTGAGAAGGAGCCGCCCCATTTGGGCGGCTTCTTCCATTTATATGTGCATTTATTAAATCTACATCGGGTGCTGTTACGTTGTCGAGCAGAATTCCGTTTCGATACCGTTCGAATCGCCGGCCTAGCGCCAGGCGCCGCTACCTTTGCCTGCCAATTGCGGGCACAGGGGCTGCCGCAATTTCAGTTGCCTCGCTCTTTACGCCAACCGGTTCTGTTGCCGCACAACAGCCCTCCGCCCCGGCAAAACCCGTAACTCCGCTGGATGTCGAGCATACTACTTTGCCTCCTGGTGCTCCGGAACCGCTTGCAATTGATGGCAAACGGCAGGGACCCATCTCAGCAAGTAATCTGCCTTCCGCATCAGAGGAAACCAATCCGGAAACCGGTGCTGCCCGTAAGCAAGTAACCTCCAGCTTTGGCGATCTGAAACTCGGCGCAGACCAATCAATTGATGCTAAAGACGTTCAACTCTCATACCGGGGCGCAGATCTTACAGCAGACCGTGCTCAAGGCAGCATGGATAGCGAGATTGTATTATCGGGCCATGCCCACCTACATTCCCACGAGTTTGATGCCACAGCAGATGCGATACACACAAATCCCCGAACCGGAGCCTTCCGACTCATAAATGCACGGGGAGTTGTCGACCCTTCCGTTTTGCAGGGCCGTATTACTGACCGACTATATCTGGAAGGTGGCGAACTTCTGGGGCAAAGATCTGGTTACCTTGATGCTGATAATATCTCTGCTACTACGTGCCTGCAACCCCACCGGCACTATGAGCTAAAAGCTGCTGAAGCGGAGCTTTACCCTCATGAGCGTATTGTGCTCCACAAGGTTTCTTTCTATCTGTTCGGTGTGAAAGTACTCACTCTGCCTTATATGGTCATCCCAATCGATAGGCAGATTAGGAAACCCAGAACAGACTATCTCCCGGAATTTGGACAGAATAGCATAGAGGGCTTTTATGCTCGGTTTCCATACGAGTTTGCCGAAAAGAATTTCGCGGCAACGTTTATACGGCTCGATATTACATCAAAGAAGGGGCTGGGATACCGGGTAGAGCAGCAATACCTTGCCGGTAAGCAGCCGCGCTTGTTTAATACACGCGGTGTTACATCTCCACAGGGCTTTACTGGTAGCCTTTCTGGCGCCTATACCAATGCCTATGGCTACGGCTCAGTTGCTCCTGGCCTATCACGCATGGGTACAGGTCTCGGGCCGCAAAGTGGCGGATTGCTCGCCTTTCAGGGCTATTTCCGCGAAGGGTTCAATAAGGACTTCACTGCGAGTTTCAGGCACCAACAGGGTATTGGCAGTAACAACCGTATATCACTAACAACGCAGCTTACCAAAAATAGTTTTTATACAGCAGGTAACCAAACCAGCCAGAACACACAGTTCAATTTCAGCCATAACGATCCATCGCATGGTTCCACGGTTGATCTTTCGTTAGGTGTAAACTCGAACGACTCAACGCTAGCAACAAGCAATCAGATCACAGCCTCCTTGAGGCAGGCCTGGGACTTTGCCAGTAAGGGCACTAACCGAAATACGCTTAGCTACTCGCTGAACTATGCGAGCTCAGATAGTGCGTATACTAGTGGTGGCACCGGTACTGGCACAGTAGCCACCGTTAACTCTAACAGCAGTGCAACGCTTGATTCGCAATTTCAATTCCAGCACATTTCACGAGATTATACGCTTGGCCTTTCTGCTAACAAGTCGTTTTCACTGGCATCAACGGGCAGCTCGGGTACATTTGGAACGCTCGAAAAACTACCAGAACTTCAGTTCAGTACACAAACCATTAACTACAAGGGCGGCTATTTCGCTAAACTTCCTGCCGAACTTGATATTGGGGTAGGCAGGTACAGCGAACCGGGGCACACAAATCAAACACGCCTTGAGAATGATCGACTCAGTTTTACTTTCAAGGTTCCAGATATTACGGTGATGCGCGGGCGAACCGAGATGACTACCGGTACCGGTTTTGAGCAGCGATTTTACAGCGATACCGCAGCCCAATACCTGCTCTCAAACACTACACGCCTTCGTCAACACCTGGGAGGTAGGTCTGGTTTTGACCTTACCTACAACTATCAACAGCCAGAAGGTGCAACTCCGTTCTATTTTGACCTCTTTAACAGGGTACATAACGTAACAGCAGAGGCTGGCTATCTTGATGATAAGCACTTTCAGCTAACACTTCAAACGGGATACAATTTCCTGAAAGATTACTGGCAAGCCCCATGGCAGTCTGTATCTACACGCATGATGTATCGACCCAATGATAGAGTTAGGTTCGATAGTATTGCAACTTATGATATTAACACCAGCCAATGGTTTAACATAACTAACAGCATTCGGTATCGGCTACACAAAGATTATTCAGTTGATCTGGCAGGCGTATATGATCCAACAATAAAGCGCTGGTCGCAGGTTAATACGCAGTTTGATGTACCGATTGGAAGAACATGGAAGGCCGTTGGCCTGCTGAGATACAATGGGGCATTGCGGCAGTTTTCCACCATTAACTACCAGATTACGCATGAGTGGGACTGCATGGAAGCCAGCCTAACTTACTCTGATAATCCCAGCAGCTATATCAGCACCAGGCAGATCTTCTTGACATTGCGTATAAAGGCATTTCCATTTTTCCGTAGTTTTGCACGAGGCCCGGCGGGGGAGGCAATGACAGCCGGCACGGCTGGCATCTTCTAGGCGCCCGTATGCCGGATCTCATCTAAGAATGCAATACTCTTCAAGGGCCGATCTATCCGCACGCTGATGTAGCGCCGCAGCATTCGCGCTATCTCTGCCGTTATCCTTGGGTTTGGAGATAAATGCAGAATGGTATCCGCTTCTTGATCTCGTAGTTGCAGTAGCAGCAGCAGTGCCTCGCCGGTTAATAACTCGGCATCGCGAACTACATGGCGGTGCTCACGGCACAATAATCCACCCTGAAGCACACTTATGGAAGCACTGCCTTCCTCAATTCGTTCGCCGCACCTGATACACTCTTCAAGCACAGGGGCATAACCAAGTTCAGCGAGCAGGTGCAGCTCGAAGGCGTGCACCACACCATCGGGATATGATTTAGCCCGCTGCAGTAAGTACAGCGCTCCCATTAACAAATCATACAGCCTGTCGCAAGCAGTATGGTCATGCGCCACGGTTGTGTGATCCAGCAGTTCGCAAAGATATGTAGCTCTGGCCATTAGCTCCAGATCGTGCCGCAACACCTGGAAAGACTCTGTTATTTCACACTGAGACACAACATCAAGCGATCTGCCCTTTGCCATAAGCAGGCGAGCAGAGGTAAACAGCTCTGTTGCTCCGCTAAGACGGCTTCCAGCCTTACGGGCCCCTTTTGCAACTGCTGATACCTTACCGTACTCTTTGGTGTAGACGGTTATGATCCGGTCATTGTCGCCAAGCAGGGTTCTGCTAAGTACAATCCCCGTTGCTGAATAGGAAGACATGGTTGGAAACCTGTTGCGTAAACCCGTACCGTTACTGAAGGTACAGCTGTCGAAACTCCCAAAATCGGCGCTTTAAGTCTATGAGAGCGAACTTTTCTGCCATCTGGCAGGTTTGTCTGTTCGCTTTTGCCACTGCATCTGACTTTACAACTTCCCTTGACGTTACAATCGCTTCACCGCGTCCACTCCAGAGGATTGCGCCATCCTCAACGCGAATTAGCGCACCTACTGCCTCAGAGTGCGCTTCCCTACAGGGTTCATCTGCTAACCTACCCGCAACCGCCGGTCGCGGCGGATAGGCTGTTGCCTGAATGTCCGTAACGCGGCTAACCAGGAGATACTGTACCTTCAGTTCCTTACCGATTCGTCTCGCAGTATCTGGATTCGGGTCGTGGGCAGTTTTCCACAGCGTCAATACACTCAGTCCATGTTTCTTCAATACTGCCTCCACATCAGCAGGCGGCACCACATCGGTATGCATAAGAGGCTGCAGATCTGGCCGAAAATAGTCTGAAACAGCCGTACTCAACATCGGGATCGCCTGGGTTTCGGTAAACCGACGTGTACCATCGGCTACAAACATATCGGCATCTGCAGGGGCCGGCACAGGGGCTACAGCCACCTTTACACCCGGTGTTCCGAGAGGGAAGCTGTCTCCGCTGGTCAATGTATGGATAGCCTGAGCGGCAAGATCACCTGCAGCAAGTTGGGCCAATTCTGCAGGATCAGTACTGTAACCCGGCTTGAGAAATGCGCGAGTAGCGGTTTGACCGGAGCTCAGCATAAATGAGCCCGGGCCATGTAATCGCTGGGGTTTGGTTTTTTGCTGTTTTGGCTTATTCTTACCCGTGGGTACAAATTGTCCAGCATCGGTACGCAGGGCTGCCAACCTCAATTCGGTGCGAATATTCATTTCACGCAGCGCACCATCCTGCACAGTAATTATTGGCCTCTCGGCGACAACCACTGCATCGCAATCCAGCTTGGTACATAGTTTCTCTGCATCTTCGGCACTCATGGTATCTTTGTGCAGCCTTAACTCTTTAATCGCTACTGCCAGTTGTGCATCTGGCACTACTGAAACGCTGCAGCGCGATTTTAAGCGATCTACAAGGGCATCCTTTAGGCACAAAATAGTATAGTCATTTAGCGCCGCCGGAGATAGATTAACGTCATCTATGGTTGGCTTAAGGGCTCTTTTGCCTGGCGGAACAAAGGCAACTTTTGCAGCAGGCCCAGCAGTACCAGGCAATAGCCGCTTTCTGCGTTTACTTTCTGCACGCCTTGCACCCAGGTCTCTCAACTCGATCACCGCAGTATCACCAGGCTTTTGTAAATCTGGGAAGATCAATGCTGCCTTATGTATCGGCACAGGCTTCAGTTCCTGCGTTGTATCCTGCCCCTTCGTAGAACCCGCCAGGCATATGGTGGCACCTATGGCTATTGTCAATCTCAACTTGTGCATTGGGTTACGAAGCCATTTCTCAAATTGTGGCGGCATATTCTACTCTCCTGAGAACTATTGACAATCTCTGTCGGTATTTTGTATACTCATACCGCCGTCCGGCTGGCGGATTTCGGTACATTTTACTGGCTCTGGCGTTGTATTTCGTTGCCAGTACTATGCCGCGCTATGATTCGGAACACCTTGTAAGTTATAAAGAGAGGATCCAAACATGGATTTAGATTCCAGGGATCTGCTTACTGTTGAACAGGCCGCTCAGTATCTACAGGTCAGCCAGTCTTCCATCCGCTCGTACATTCGGCAGGGCCGTCTTCAGGCTTTTCGAATTGCCGGTAAGCGGAAGGTACTGATCCCACGAACTGCTTTGCTTGCTCTGCTTGAGCCAGCCCGCCGTGAAGACGTTAGCGAAAGTGATGTTGTGACTGGTGCTCATGTTTCTGATCCAGAGACCGACAGCATCCATGGCTGAAAACCTAAAGGAGCTCTGGAGGTTTCGTGATCTACTGCGGCAACTGATTCGCCGTGAACTAAAAGTTCGATACAAGAACTCGGTTCTCGGTTTTGCCTGGTCCATTGTGCCGCCATTGCTCCAAGTATTTGTTTATACCTTTTTCATCCGTTCTGTAAGTACAGGTACGATGAGCGCCGGAGCTTATATGCTTTGCGGCGTAATCCCGTGGACCTTTATGACGACGGCCACGCTGGATGCCAGCCAGTCATTACTGATTAACTTTCCAATCATCAAGAAGGTTTACCTCCCAAGGGAGATAATCCCGCTTGCGATTGTTATCAGCAATCTGATTCACTTCATACTTGGCTGGACAGTGTTTTTTGGAGTGTACCTCATCGTGATGCCCCTTATTGGTAAGGGCGGCATTCACGCTTCCATACAATGGCTGTGGTTCCCGGTAATAACGCTCGTTGCGGTACTCTTCGTAACCGGTGTTTCCCTGTGGTCTGCCGCTCTCAATGTATTCTACGATGACGTGAAGTTTATCATTCAAACTTCATTTAATCTGCTGCTGCTGTTGCTTCCAGTATTCATTCCTGCTGATGTTATCAGGTACACAGCGTTCGTTAGTCACCACACCTGGGTATTCACGCTATATATGCTGCTCCCGCCAGCCGCAATTATGGAGGGATACCGCAAAACGCTTCTGCAACCTATCCCAAGAGGCTCATACAACAATCCGCATCTGGTGCCTTTGTATATGAACTGGCCAACGTTCATTGGCTCCTCCCTTATCTGCGTCTTCATTTTCTGGTCTGGCCTTACGTATTTCAACTATCGTAAGTGGCAGTTTGTGGAGAGGCCATAAGATGCAGAAACATATTAACCGTGTTGTTCCGCCTAATAGCGCAATATCGGTTCAGGATCTGACAAAGCACTTTATTCTGATGCATCGTGGAGGCTCCCTCAAACGGGAACTTCTTGGTGCTGTTAAGAAGATGCGTGGTGGAACATCTAGAGAAGAGTTCACTGCTCTTAACGATGTATCTTTCGAAGTTCCCCATGGGCAAACTGTTGCCGTAATCGGTCGCAATGGCTCCGGTAAGTCGACCCTACTCGGGATAATTGCTCGCGTTTACCGACCTACGCACGGCGTTGCGATATTGCAGGGGCGCACAGATGAACCCGCGCGGATTGCTCCACTGCTCGCACTCGATGCAGGCTTTCACCCGGATCTTACTGGCCTGGAAAATATCGAGTTTTATGGGTCTGTTCTAGGTATGAGCTCTGCATACATCAAGTCGCGGGCGAAAGAGATCATCGAGTTTGCAGAGCTGGAAGAGAAGATAGATACGCAGATGAGAGGTTGGAACGACGGAGCGAAGCTCCGCCTTGGTTTCAGCATCGCAGTACACACTGAGCCCGATATACTGCTTGTGGATGAAGTGCTTGCCGTGGGAGATGAGTCGTTTCAGAATAAGTGTTACCGGCTTATTGCTGAGATGCAGAAACAGGGCAAAACCATTCTGTTTGTATCTCACGACCTGGCGGTTGTCGAGCGTGTTGCCAGCAGAATAATCTGGCTTAACAAAGGTGTGATCCAAATGGATGGCCCTACGCATGAAGTTATGGATGCCTACCGAAAGGCATCTGAAGTACCAGCTGAGTAATCTGGAATAGGGAAACAGGCAAGCTGCATGAAGATGCTTATCATTGCAGATGACATAACCGGGGCTGCAGATACTGCGGCCCCTTTTGCCGTTATGGGTAGCAGTGTCGATCTTGTGATACCCGCGATAGCCCCACTTGGTAATTACAAGGGCAATCCTGATGTTCTTGCTGTAAGCACCGAAACGCGGGATGCCGACGCGCTTTCTGTTTATGAGTATGAAGATATTGTTCAGGCGCTGATCGAAACTGCCGACAATGTGCTTAGCCCTGCGTATACCGTCTACAAGAAAATTGATAGCACTCTCCGTGGCCATATAGAGTGCGAACTTACCACGTTAAGACACCTGTATCCTGATCGCCTTCTAGTAGTGTGCCCCGCATTTCCTGAGATGGGGCGATGCGTTGTAGACGGACAGTTAATAAACTCTCGCCTGCCAAATGCAGAACATGTGCCTGTTGGCCAGCGCCTTGGAAGGTTAGGGGAAACCGCGGTGTATCTGACTTCAGAGCAAATTCGCTCTGGTGCGGCTTCTGCAACAATTGCTCGCTATCACTCAGATGGCTCACGTATTGTGATCTGCGATACAGAAACACCGGAAGATCTGAGGCAAATAGCCGTTGCAGTTGACGACAATATGCACCGAGTGTTGCCTGTTGCTTCTGGAGGTTTGGCCCGGGCAATCGCAAATGTATCTGAATTAGTACCGAACTGTACACAGGTGCCGGTAGGGCACCTATTAGCGCTGATAGGTAGCCGTAACGCTGTAAGTAGGCAACAAGCGTTCAATGCCATGTTAGACGATGAGGTTAGCGCGTATTCCAATATACAAAATGCACTTGACGCACTAACAGGTGCCCAAAGGGCACGATGCGCCATTATTGTGGGAGACATGAAAGAGCAGGAAGCCGGTGCAACACTGGCGAAGATGCTGGCTGGTAGCGAAGAGATTCTTTGCCACGCGAATATTGTGTTGTTTGCCACCGGGGGAGATACTGCGATGCATATGCTCAGCAGAATTCCGCAGGCTAAATATCTCAAGGTTCTAGGTGAGTATGCTCCAGGCATACCCATTTGCGAAATCCAATCCGAACACCCCTCCCAGACGAGCAGTAACAGGCTGCTGCTTAAATCGGGTGGATTTGGTGATTTAGAATTGCTTCGCCGGATTTGCAAACACATTTCAGGGGAGGTGTTAAGCCATTGACCAACCTGCCACGCATTGCTATCACTATGGGCGACCCAGCCGGTATTGGGCCGGAAATTTGTATGCGTGCCGCATCGATGCCAGAAGTTTTGGAAATCTGCCGTCCGGTAATATATGGCGATATACATGTGCTCAATACAACGGCGCAACAACTGGGAATGGATCTGGATAGCACATGCTTTCAGGAAACTTCCAATTCGCTTGTACCAATTGAAATTGGTGTGGTGCAGGCCATTGGAGGGCTGTTGGCAGCCGAGGCAATTTTTCATGCTATCAACGATGCTGTTGAGGGAGCCGTTCAAGCCGTGGTTACGGCGCCTATTAACAAGAAGGCCCTGTCTGCTGCGGGATACAGCTACGCGGGGCACACAGAGTTGTTTGCAGATCGTACGGGTACCACATCTTTTGGCATGATGCTTGTATCGGGCACCATCCGTGTGGTGCATGTAAGTACTCATGTGTCTCTGTTGGAGGCGATACGGCGTGTCAAGGCAGCAAGAGTGCTGGAATGCATCTTGCTGGCTGAGCGTGGCTGTAGAGAGCTTGGCATAGCATCGCCACACGTTGCAGTTGCGGGATTAAACCCACATGCAGGTGAGGATAGCCTGTTCGGTACAGAAGACCGAGATGAAATTCTACCAGCAATCTTGCGCGCTCAAGAGACTGGAATCAATGTATCCGGTCCGTATCCGCCCGATACAGTGTTTTACCGTGCATCTCAGGGTGAGTTTGATGCGGTTGTAGCTATGTATCACGATCAAGGGCACATCCCCATCAAACTGCACGGGTTTGATACCGGCATCAACATCACACTGGGGCTTCCAATCGTACGGGTGTCGGTAGATCACGGCACTGCATTTGATATTGCCGGCAGGGGGATTGCCCGGCCAAATAGTATGGTACAGGCTATCCGCACAGCGGTAGATTTAGCACGAGCCAGAGGAGAGAAAGAATGACGCATACAGCACAGGGGCGTGATTTGCTGACAGTTTCTATTCCAATGGATACGTTTATCTATCCAGAAGTGCCGCTGCCTCGCATGTGGAGCGTAGAACAGCGATTTGATACGCCTGCACTTAGTTCTGCCGAGGTTGAGCAGGCTACTGCAAAGGCGGTACGTGCATTTATTGCCCGCGATGCACGGTTAAAACCCGGCGCATCTGTAGCGGTTGGTTCCGGAAGTCGTGGGTTGGATAACCTGGTTTTAGTGGTAAAAACGGTGGTGTCATGTCTGAAAGAAGCAGGGATGCTGCCGTTTGTTATCCCTGCCATGGGCAGCCATGGCGGCGCAACTAAAGAGGGGCAAGAGGCTCTTCTAAAAGATTATGGCCTGCTTCCAGAAATCATTGGGGCACCTATACGCGCCACGATGGATGTGATCGAGGCGGGGCGGCTAACGGGTATGTCGGCTGGCCCTTTTGAGGGACACGTGGTGTGCTACGACGCTATTGCTGCTTCAGCCGACGCTGTATTGCTTGTGAACAGAATTAAACCACATACCGACTTTAGCTCAGAAATCGAAAGTGGCATTGGAAAAATGGCCGCTATCGGGCTCGGCAAGCAACAGGGTGCAGAAGGCATTCACCACTATGGAGCCCGCGGCCTACGAGAATTAATGCCGCGTGTGGCGCGGTTTCTTGCGCACAACACCAATATTGTAGGCGGTGTTGCATTGATAGAGAATGAGCTTGGCAGAACCGCTGAAATTCATGCAGTAGGTTATGATGAGATGGCCGAAGATCGTGAGAGAGAATTGCTTAATCGCTCCCGAGCCATTTCACCCAGCATTCCTTACAAAGATCTGGATTTATTGGTAATTGATGAAATGGGAAAGAATATTAGTGGCTGTGGCATGGATACACATGTTATTGGCCGTGGTTTTATGCCAAGCATTCCTGAGCACACGTGGGGTGGGCCTAACATCCGCTTGCTAGCAGTATTGGATCTTACAGACGCATCTCACGGCAACGCTACTGCACTTGGGCTAGCAGATATCACAACTCGTACCTTGGTAGAGAAGATTGACTTTAATTCCATGCTTATTAACATGCGGACTAGCGGGGAGGGTGGGGTGATGCGCGCGCGCCTGCCGCTAATAATGCCAACGTTTGATGACTGTGTAAAGACGGCATACGCAACCTGTGGCCAGGGCGATAGCCGTGAAGTTAAGTTCGTGAGGATAAGAAATACGGCAGATACTCGATGCTTTGAGATTTCAGAAGCCCTGCTGAATGAAACGCGTGCAAACCCGGCACTTACAGTAATGGATGACGGGCATCCGCTTGATTTAAGCCAGAAAGTTCCTGCATCTCGGGACTGAACATTGACACCTAAAATAGAGCACATTCAGCTAAATGTGATACTCAATCGGCGAAATGATGTCGTGGTTCTGCTCAACTAAACCACTCGTGGTATTAACTCTGTGCCAGGCTCGCACTTTTCGCTCAGCCATTGCAGATAGCCACAACACAAAGAGGCTCCAGGTAACTGGAGCCCCAATGTTAACAGCAATTTTAAACACCATAATATTCGTCATGTGTGTAGAGTTTAGTGCCACTCCAGGCAAGCTCTAAGCTGCCGGCTGCACCGCGGATTGCGTAGCTTCTTAAGTGCCTTTGCTTCAATTTGGCGAATACGCTCGCGAGTTACGCGGAAATGGCGGCCAACCTCTTCAAGTGTCTTCTGGCAACCATCTTCCAGGCCAAAGCGCATCATAAGTACTTCACGCTCTCGGGTGGTCAGCTGATTAAGCGCATCTTCAATCTTCTCTCGCAGTATCAAGTTAGATGCTGCTTCTGCCGGGGAGAGTGCGTCGTGATCTTCCACGAAATCAGCCAGGTGGCTATCCTCTTCTTCGCCTATGGGTGTTTCGAGTGAAAGGGGTTCTGGAGCCACGCGAATAATCTCGGAAACGCGCTCCACCGGCATTTCTAGAGCTTTCGCCAGCTCATCAAGTGTTGGCTCGCGGCCATGTTCCTGAAGGAGTTGAGACGACGTTTTGATGAGCCGGTTTATTGTTTCAACCATATGAACGGGAATTCTTATCGTTCGTCCCTGATCGGCAATTGCCCTTGTTATCGCCTGCCGGATCCACCAGGTAGCGTACGTGCTGAACTTGTACCCCTTGCGGTAATCGAACTTCTCTACCGCACGGATAAGGCCAATGTTGCCTTCTTGAATCAGATCTGAGAAGGACATCCCGCGTCCACTGTACCGCTTTGCGATCGAAACTACTAGCCTGAGATTAGCCTGAGTAAGTCGATCCTTGGCACGTTTTGCCAGATAGGGGTCTTCGTCTTCACGTTCAATTCGGCGCGCCAGCATCATCTCTTCCTGCATGGTAAGGAGTGGAGTTTTGCCTATTTCTCGTAGCCAGCTGCGTACCGAATCGTCGAGCTGCAATCCTTCAAGAGCAGTGATCTCCTCTTCCGCGATCTCCACTTCTTTAACGAGAGGTTCAACGGGGATATCATCTGCATTACTGGCAACTGCAAAGTCACGCACCACGGCAAGCTTGGATACAACCTCAATGCCATGCCCGGCCAGCATTTCAATCAGCTCATCTTCCGGGATTTCATGTTCTTCGGAATTAAGGCATTCGTGGATTTCGTCAAACGTCAGGAAGCCGCGGTCTTTACCCTGTTCAAGTAAGCGCTGAAGCTCAATGCTCATACGGACTGAGTCCGTTTCAGGAATCATGGCTCTAACGACATCTGCCACGGCCAAACTCCTCCTGCCAGCTTGCGTGTTGGGGGTAACGGAAGAGCATCATGCTCCACCCGGGGGCGATCCACGCTGGGCTCGCATCAGAAACATCAACTGGTCCATCAGGTCTTTTCGCTGCTGAAGCGTTAAGTCTGTGCGTTCCAGCTCGGCTTTCACATCGCGTATGCATCGAGTGGTCTTTCTCTCTTGAAGCCGCCGAATGCATCCGTCAATGGTCTGCTCATTCAGCGGTTCATTCGACAGCATGGAGTCTGACTCCTCCAGTAACTCGCGGATAAACGCGGACAATTTTGCGGAATGATTGCCAGATGTTGCAAAATACTGTCCAGAGTAAGGTTCATTCGTGTCAATTAAATCCGGTGGCGGATCCTCCGGGAACGGAATTGACTCATGTTCGAATGGATCCAATTCAATTGCATCCTGTGCAAATGGGTCTAACTCTGTAGCCGAAATCTCTGTAGATCCACCTGGGGCCGCCGCGCCCGGTTGATTATTGGTTCCTGCTGGCGCATCCTCTGCATTCCTCTCAAGCAGGTTAACCAGTTCAAGGGGATCGATATCACCCTCATTGTCGGTTGGTGCCTTTAGCAGCCATGCCATGGTGTCTGCACCTAACGAGTCGTTAAAGCACGATGCATCTAATCGAGACGCAACAGTGTGGCGCCATGTTCCAAGAAACATGGCGCGTAACAAGGTTCGTTCCGCCTTATCAGCTGCTGATAAGGCAGGTAGTGAGAGGTCAGGAGGGGTCATGTCCGAAGGTGGCCCCTGCTTCTCCTTCTTCCAATACTGACCACCAGATTTGTTGGTTGCGCGCTGCCAGTTGGATGTGCCGGGATTAAATGTGCGTTTGAACCCCTCTCCAGCGTTGTGATTTTGGTGTGGGGGTGTTTCCTGTAACGGGGCGCCGTTCTGTGCCTGTATGGTGTCGTAACCTCGCTGTCGGGCCGAAGGGGCACTCCTCTGCTGATGTTGCTTATAAGCCTGTACATCAGCAAGTATGCTCTCCAGCGCACGGGTAACATTGAAGTTGTACATCGAATGGAGGCGGGCTATCCTCTGCACGTATCGATCGAGCGTAGATCGAACGGCAACACTTGCCAATACGGGGATAATCTCCCGGAGCGCCGCATCCCGCCCATCATCCCGGGAGATGTTGTGCCGGCCAAGTATGAGCTCAATTTCAAACTCTACGCGCGGCACCGCAGTATCGAGAGCCTTTTGAAATTGGGCCGTATCCCCGCGTTTGAGCAGGGAATCCGGATCTTCACCTGCAGGCAGTGCCGCCACAAGCAGCTCTGCCCCATCCACTTGCATTGCATCCCAAACGGCGGCGCCCTTTAATGTTGCGTTTATACCCGCAGAATCGCCGTCGTAACACAGAATAACTTTTCGGTTGTAGCGAACAAGTGTTCTGGCATGTTCCTCCGTCATGGCGGTGCCGAGGGTAGCGACACACTGCGTAAAACCCGCCTGGTGGGCTGTTACCACATCCATGTAGCCCTCAACAAACACTGGGGGAGTATCGGCTCCCAGGGTTTGACGAGCAAAGAATAGCCCGTAAAGCAGCCGAGACTTATTGAAGATATCACTCTGGGGAGAGTTAATATACTTCGGTTGCTCATCGCCCATTGATCTTCCGCCAAATCCGGCAACATTCCCCATCATATCGTAAATGGGGAACATCAGCCGATTTCGGTACATATCCAGATAACCATCGCCCTCGCGGCGCCTCCGGATAAGGCCAACCTTCTCTGCAATTTCCAGGCTTAGTCGCTGTCGCTGCAAAAAACCTACCAGCGCATCCCAGTCCGGCGGGGCATATCCAATATCAAAGCGCGCCTGAGTTTCCTTAAGAATGGATCGCTTCGTCAAGTACTCCAGTGCATCGGCGCTTCGTGTAAACCTATCTTGAAAAAACCGAACGGCTACAGAGTTTATTGCATGCATCTCTTCGCGTTCGCTGGCCCGCTCTGCAGAAACCCGGGATCGTTCGAAGGGAATCCCGGCACGCTTTGCCAGCACCTCCATTGCCTCAATAAATGTGAGGTTTTCTTTCTTCTGAACAAATGTAAATACATCGCCCTTGTCGCCGCAACTCCAGCACCTATAGCTCTGAAAAGATGGAGTAACGCTGAATGAGGGCTTCTTATCGGCATGAAATGGGCAAAGGCCCATAAAATTCTTGCCAGCAGGCTTTAGGCGTGTGTAGGCACTTACCACTTCGACAATGTCGACGCGGCTTCGGATCTCCTCTTTTATATCTTGAAGGTCGTTAAGCGCCATATACTTTCGGGGAACATACCAAACCATACAATGCGGAGCAGCCGGCGAGGCCATTCTGGTTGCCATCAAAAGGCAGTTCAGTATGGCACGCCAGCTGCGATGTGGTGCAAACTGTTTGGATCTTTACCGAATTATAGACTCAGACCATAAATATCGCTGTATTTGCCAAACAGATATTTTACGTAATGTGCTGGATCCAGGGGTGCACCAGTAGCTAGCTGCACTACTTCATGTGGTAGGAAGCGGGCTGCATGGGCATGGACATTCTGGTTAAGCCATGCAAGGAGCGGTGCAAACTCCCCACGCTGTATCTTTCCTGTTAGGTCCGGTATGACGGTCTCCGCTGAGTTCCAGAGCTGTGCAGAAACCAGGTTTCCAATGGAGTACGTAGGGAAGTAGCCAATAAGGCCTATTGCCCAGTGCACGTCTTGCAATACTCCCAGTGCGTTGTCTGGTGGGGTGATACCTAGATACGCCTGCATCTTTTCATTCCACGCTGCCGGCAAATCCTTAACGGCTAGCTCACCGCTCAGTAGAGCGCACTCAAGCTCAAAGCGCAGGGCGATGTGTAAGTTGTATGTAACCTCGTCTGCTTCAACCCTTATGAACGAAGGCTCAGATTTGTTAACCGCACGATAGAATGCCTCCGGGGTATCAGCAGATGAACCAGGAAAAGCGGCCTTTAAGTGCGGGAATATCCAGTTGGCAAAGGCTCTGCTTCTACCAACCTGGTTTTCCCACAACCTGCTCTGGCTTTCATGAATGCCAAGGCTGGCGGCACCGCCGATGGGTGTTCCTTGCCACTCGTCGGGCACGCCCTGTTCATACATGGCATGGCCAGCTTCGTGCAGGGTAGCATACAATCCCTGTTGCAGGAACTGCTCATCGTACCTAGTTGTGATTCGAACATCGTACTTGGAGAAGCTGGTGCAGAATGGATGGGCCGTTTCATCCTGCCTGCCTCGGTTCAAGTCGTAGCCAAGGCGCGATGCAATGTCAAGCGTGAACGCGCGTTGCTGAGGTACCGAGAAGCTGCCACGAATAGGCGAGTCATCCACCTGTGGAGCATTAGCGATGCCCGCGTTTAGCTTAACAAGGTGCGGTACAAGGTTAGCAAACATCGATTTTACAGATGCCTGAGTAGACCCGGGCTCGTACTGGTCAATTAACGCATCGTAGATATGGTCGGTATACCCAAGGTATTCGGCAGCCTGTTTTGTTAGATCAAATGTCTTTTTAAGAGCCGGAGCAAAGAGGCTGAAATCGCTCTTCTCACGAGCCTCTTCCCACACGCTAATTGCAGAAGCGCAGTGGCGAGATATTTCTGAAACCAGATCTGCTGGTAATTTTATGGATCGATCGTAGTTCTTGCGGCCCACGCTTACCATGCGCGCTTCGGGGCTATCCGGATCACTTCCAGCAACTTCGTCTTCCGCATGCTTCAGCAGATCGCCGGCTTCCGAGCTTGTAGATAGCGAATGGATGAGCTCTGAGAGCACACCAATCTGCTCGGAGCGAGCTCCTGCTGCTCCGGCGGGCATGTAAGTTTGCTGGTCCCAGTCTATCAACGCAGCTATCTGACCCAGGCTGGAAATTTTGCCCGTATGTTCGCGGTACCGCTGCAGATGCTCTCCCAATTGATTATCCTCTTACTGCCCGGCATGCTGCCCGAACAGAGACATGGCCGCCGCTTAACAGATTTTACTTACCTGTGGCGCAGCGGCCAGATTACACTTGATATTTCGACACTGTTGAGGCAGGTACTACCAGCCTCGTGTAGCCAATTTTTCCGATTCTGGCATAGTACGAATGTCCAGGCTGGGCATTGCATCACCCAATTCCATTGAAATCTCTACCAGTCGCGCTGGGTCGTCGTAGTAGGTAGTGGCTTCCACAATAGCCTTCGCGCGTTGACGCGGGTCTGCAGATTTGAAAATACCAGATCCAACAAACACTGCCTCGGCACCAAGGTGCATCATCAGAGCTGCATCGGCGGGAGTAGCGATGCCGCCAGCCGAAAAGTTGGGAACTGGAAGCTTTCCATTTTCGTGCACGTACGCAATCAAGTCGAATGGCGCCCGCAGTTCTTTTGCAGCAACCATCAACTCATCGTCGCGGAGGGTCTGTATGCGACGAATATCGCGCATCAGCGTACGCATGTGCCGCACTGCTTCCACAACGTTGCCAGTACCAGCTTCACCTTTGGTGCGGATCATGGCGGCACCTTCGCTGATGCGGCGCAACGCTTCACCCAGGTCTCGGCACCCACAAACAAACGGCACTTTAAAGGCCAACTTGTTTACATGGTTTTCTTCGTCGGCGGGAGTCAGAACTTCGCTTTCATCCACGAAGTCAACCCCAAGGGCCTCCAGCATTTGTGCTTCTACAAAGTGGCCAATACGGCACTTTGCCATCACAGGAATGCTGACTTTTGCCATGATCTCTTTGATCATTTTGGGGCTGCTCGCTCGGGCAACACCGCCCTGAGAGCGAATGTCGGATGGAACACGCTCAAGTGCCATTACGGCAACGGCTCCTGCTTCTTCAGCGATTACAGCATGCTCAACATTTGCGACGTCCATAATAACGCCGCCCTTGAGCATCTCAGCGAGCCCAATGCGGGTTCGCCATGTAGCTCTATCTGTCATCGTATCTCAGTTCTCCTGTAAATATATCCCGCCCTAGATCTCTCGTCGCCATTGTAAAGCTGAGATCAGCGTTGCTTGATCCGCATAGTCCAGATCTCCGCCCGCGGGCAGGCCATGTGCAATCTGCGAAACCTTCACTCCCAGCGGCTTAAGCGTGCGCGCCAGGTACAGTGCGGTTGTTTGCCCCTCTGTTGTGGGGTTTAGCGCAAGAATAACCTCATTGACGCCATTGGCAATACGTGGGTAAAGCTCTTTGATCTTGAGCTTATCGGGCGTTACATCTTCCATCGGATTCAGAACACCCTGCAGTACATGGTACATACCACGAAATTCGTTGGTTTTCTCCATGGCAATCAGGTCGCGCGTTTCAGCGACTACGCACATAATAGTTCTGTCTCTTTTTACGTCGCGGCATATCTCGCAGTACTCCTGATCCGTAAAATTGGAGCACTCTGCACATAACCGGATCGATAGTTTGACGTTTAGAATCGCCTCGGCGAGTTGCTGTGCTTCGTCCGCAGGCTGTCGCAAAATGTGAAACGCCATGCGCTGTGCAGACTTTGGGCCTACACCGGGCAACCGCTCAAGTTCTGCAACAAGCCGTGCAAGGGGCCTTGCGTAATGTAGCATCGAATGGAAATCCCGTTAGTCTGCGTTTGCTGTTTAAATAAGGCCGGGAGGCAGTGGCAAGTCGCCAATCTTACCAGTGATCTCTTCCATTCGGCTTTCCTGATCTGCTTTAGCACGTGCCGCTGCTTCCCGTGCTGCCGTGAGTACAAGATCTTCCAGCATTTCTACATCTGCAGGGTCTACTACAATGGGATTAATTTTGATGGAAACCAGGTGGCCGTGGCCATTGACGGTTGCTGTAACCATGCCGCCGCCCGCTTCTGCTTTTATTCGTGCAAGCTCAAGGTCTTGCTGAAGCTTTGCAGCGTCTTCCTGCATCTTCTGTGCCTGCTGCATCAGTTTCTTCATGTCGCCCAGGCCGCCAAAGCCGCCGCCGGATCCGCCAAATCTTGCCATAATTGTATGTCTCCTCTTTTATTGACAGAGTGAACTGCGTTCTGCCTATATTATGGCACTGCATTCGCGTGCCAGTGTACAGGCCGTACTTCGTAACAATTTTCAGTGCCGCATGCCGTACGCCTCAACAACACTGCTGCCCTTCACTACGAACGATCGAGTCAGTGAGTTGGTTTCTTCGGCTCCGATTTAATTACCTCGCCACCGAATATATCCAGTACCTCTTCCAGCATTGTGGGGCCCGATGGTACAGATGGCACGACAGGTGCTGCTTCGCTTCTTATAGGGTCTGGCATCGCACCTACCAACTCTAGCGGAGCTGCAACTGGGTCTGCAGGTACGTCAACTGGTGGTGGCGCTGCCCTGGGAGATATCTCACCATCGGCTCTTGCCCTAATACGATATCCCTCCGCCTGGAGTGCCTCATTCAGTTTCTTTTCAACAAGCGGCTTGCCACGTCCCATGATTCGTTCTCGTGGAAATGAATCGTCCCACGCAAGCACCACAGTATTGGGTTCAAGGGCTGCAATCTCTGCCTGTTTCAGATAACCTGCCGCAGAGGGACTTACTTTTTCAATCAATTTCAGTACACGGGGCCAGGCCCTGCGGACCACGTCCAGAGTTATCTCGCCAGCAAAGCGTTCTGGAATCCCGTCTGAAATATCCTCTGATGTTGGCTCCACTGGCCTGGAAACAGCAGGTTGCAATGACTGAGGTTGGGGAGCGGAAGTCGGCGGAGCAGGTGTAGGCTTAGGTGGAACAGTGGGCGACTGACGGAGCGCTTCGCGCACTGCTGCGAATGGCGATGTGCCTTCTGAAACAGGGGTCGATGTAACCGATGAAGGCGCAGAAGCGTGCTGGTTTACCCGCGGGGCATCCGCCCTTGCAGTAATGGCTGGCTGGCGTTGTGCCTCAGCGGCCTCCATGTTTACCGGCATCAAGCTGCAAAGTGTTCGCTCTAGTAGCCATCGGTGCTGGTTACTTAGTCTGGTTTCTTTTTCGGCAGCAGCAAGCATTCCAAGCATTGTAAGAAGTTTGCCTGAAGTGAAAAGAGATGCTTGAGTGGAAAGAGCCTGCACACGCTCTGGCCCAAGTTCCTGTTCAGCTGCCCTCACAGCGCCTGAGGCTATCAGTAGTAGATCACGTAAATACCCGCTAAGTGAAGTAATGAGTTGCCTAACATCTTTGCCGCTGTCAATAAGTTTGCCTGCAACTGCAAGAGTTGCGGCCCAATCGTTTGCCGCAATAGTGGCAACTGTTTGTGCCAGCGTTTCGCTGCCAACGGTACCAAGAGCATCCTGTACGGTGGCTTCCAGTATTGTCCCAGAACTATATGCCAGCACTTGCTCTAATAATGATAGGGCATCACGCCAGGATCCTTCCGCACATCGGGCTATAGCACGCACCGCTTCTGGTTCAGCGGAAAACCCTTCCTGGTCAATTACTCTCTGTACCGCCGCAGATAAATCGGTAAGGCTACCCCGTTTAAACTGAAACTGTGTACAGCGTGATCGGATTGTGATTGGTACCTTGTGCTGTTCGGTAGTTGCGAGCACAAACACAACATGAGGCGGAGGCTCTTCCAGCGTTTTTAAGAGTGCATCAAAAGCCTTGGTGGAAAGATCATGAACTTCATCGATGATGTACACTTTGTATCGCGCCTCAGTAGGCACGTACTGTACATTTTCAATGATCTTCTCGCGCACGTTGTCTACGCCTGTTTCGGATGCCGCATCAATCTCAACAACATCCATACAGGCACCGTTGCGGATAGCAACGCAAAGGCGGCAGACTCCACAAGGCTCAGGGGTAGGGCCGTCGGAAGCTTCGCAATTCAAAGCCCGCGATAAGAGTCGTGCGGTAGAGGTTTTTCCGCATCCGCGTGCGCCATAAAACAGGTAGGCGTGCGCAATCTTACCGGTACGTAAAGAATTTTGCAGAACGGTAGTAACGGCGTCCTGACCCATGAGCTCACCGAACGATTGCGACCTGTATTTTCGGTAAAGCGCTACGTAAGCCATAGGATATTATTTAAATGTTACGTTACGAGAAGAAGCTGAAGGCAATGTGCCGGAGTTAAGCGGCAAAAAGGTCAAAGGATCAGCGGCGCTCAGAGCCGGGGGTAGGGCGTACACAGGGGACTGACTTAGTGCTGCTGAGTCTCCTCTCTGACACGGTTCGCCAGCCTGCTGTTACGCCTTTCCCGGCTCTCAACGCCGCTAATCCTTTCGCCTATTATACCGTATGGGGGAGTGTATGGGATAGGTAAGTTCTGTTCAAATCAAGCGAATTGTGTTAACATTACCCAACAGCGCATATCGGTATCTCGCCGGTGTCCTGGAATTACGATTTATGGTAGTGGAGAATTTAGTGGATGCCTGATCCAACTGCAGATGTGCCTTCTGGGAGGAAACCAAAGTCGCCGCAGAGTGGGGGGCGCCTAGCAGTGGTATGTTTTGGCATATGCCTTATTGGTGTGGGAGCAGTGTATGCTCGCAAGGTGGCCATTGAAACAGGTGCAGTAGGTCCGGTAACACAATCCACACCGACATTAGCGCCTGCACCTGGCACTTCAAGCACCACACCAGAGCCCGCTGGCGAGCCAACACTTGTTCCCGGTACCGCACCACCAGGCAGCGGCCAGGCGCCTGGATCTTCAGGATCAACTGGTTTGCCTGCAGAAGCTGGCACATCAGATCCATCTCCATCACAGACAGAAGTTATCCCGGAGGCTCCCTCTCGTAAGCCAGGAACAATGATGCCAGGTGGGCCGATTGGTGGAAAAGTGAATTTAAAGGGCACTGTTGTAGGCATCAGCACCGACGGGAAAGCTTTTAAAATTCATGTCTCTGGCACTGTTTCAGGGCTAAGCAATGGCGATGGCGGTGTGGTAGTTTCGTTTTTCAACCCAGACAAAACGCCCATGCCAACAAGAGATCCAACTTCGGCCGGAGGTGATCAAATGCGGATCTCAATGCCGTTGCACATAACCGGTGACCCCACAGCAGTGGATATGTACATGGATGCACCATTAGAGCAGTTTACGGCCATGATGGGCGTTACTTATCGATGTTCGGTAGTAATTGGTGGTAAAGCGCTGGGCGAGTCGGAACCCTTTCCGCTCGTCAGCTCTTTACAAGCAACTAAACCGAGTGACTCTGCAGGGAAGCAAGACAATAGCCAGCAGAACTGAGGATATCAGTTCTGTTATTTCTGAATCCTATCCGAGGAGTTTATGACTGCACGTTCGTTGTACACGATGTTTCGTGAAACCGTGGATGCACATGGCGATAAGCGGGCTGTTGGCTTTCGTTCCGGCAAAGGGGCAGAGTTTCAGTACTGGAGCTATCGTGAGTTCTCAGGCCATGTAGACGAAGTTCGCAGGGGGCTCGATGCTCTCGGCCTGAAAAATGGAGACTGCCTTTCGATCATGGCAGAGAACTGTGCTGAATGGCTGCTTTTTGACATGGCAGCACATTCACTTGGTATTCTGGTCTCTTCACCATATGCGTCTCTTCCGGCGGCTCAGGCTGGCTACATTGTGCGCGATTGCGGTGCAAAACTTTTGGTTTGCGCCGACTTAAAACAGGTTAAGAAGGCTCAGGAATTTTGGCCAGATTGTCCCCACCTGCAAAAGCTTGTGGTGTTGGATGGTGAGGCACCTACCGACAAGTCCAATATCCTGAGCATGGCGGGATTTGTTGCGCTCGGGAGTGAGAAGGGCACGGCTCTTTCTGAACTGGATGAAGCTGCTCGAGCAGTAGATCCTCACAAAACCGCACTGCTCATATACACTTCTGGTACCACGGGCGAACCCAAAGGGGCAATGCTGAGCCACGCTAACATATTGCAAACTCCGGATGGGGTTGTGCGAGAGCACGTGGCAGATATAAACGCAGGCGATGTCTTCCTGTCGTTTCTGCCGCTCAGCCATATAACTGAACGTGTTGGCGGCTACTACTTGCCTGTTCGAGTGGGAAGCTGCATAGTATTTTCACTTGGTTTGGCACACATTGCACAGGAGCTTACGGAGGTTGTTCGGCCAACCTGTATGCTGTGCGTGCCACGCATCTTTGAGAATATCCACGGCAAATTCCTGGAGTCTTTGCCTAAAATGGATCCCAGTATGCGCCGCAAAGTGGAGTGGGGCCTGCAAACTGGGATAGCATTTGCTCAGGCTCGTTCTAATGGCAAGCATCCTGGCATTGTGCTAAGTATCAAGCAGGCTATCGCCGAAAAACTAATACTTCCGCGCGTCCGTGAAAAGCTGACAGGCGGAAATATCCGGTTCTTTGTCAGCGGCGGCGCACCTCTGAATCGGGAAACTGCCACGTTTTTTCTTGGAATTGGCATACAGATCCTTGAAGGATATGGATTATCTGAAACAAATATCATGGCCATCAATCGCCCCGGTCGCCAGCGGATCGGTACGGTTGGTGTGCTTATGCCCGATGTAGAGGTGAACATAGCCACCGATGGCGAGATCTTAATGCGTGGGATAGGCCGGATGAACGGATATTTTATGCAACCGGAAGCCACGGCGTTGGCAATCGATTCGGATGGCTGGTTCCATACTGGTGACATAGGGGAAATGTCTGCGGATGGATACCTTAAGATTACCGACCGTAAGAAAGACCTGATAGTGCTTAGCAACGGCAAAAAAGTTGCACCTCAGCCGCTGGAAGCGCAGCTCAAATTAAGGCCATATATAGGCGAGGCAGTACTTCTTGGCGATGGGCAATCCACAATAATGGCGCTGCTTGTACCAGATTTCATGAAGGTAGTGGAGTGGGCGAAGGAAACCGGCGTTGCATTCAACGACGTAGCCGCATTAATTGAGTCTCAAGACGTTCAGAAGCTGCTGAAGGCGCAAATTGATGCAGTCAATCAGACGCTGGCTGATTATGAGAAGATCAAAAAATTCCGCGTTCTCGGCAAACCATTCAGTATTGATACCGGCGAACTTACGCCAACTCTTAAGGTTAAGCGGAGCTTTGTTGCTACCAAATATGCCGATGTAATTGCAGGGATGAGTCGCTAATGGCCGATGTAAGGAACGGTGCAGCCTCAATTCCAGATATCAGCATCGTAATTGTTAGCTACAACACTGTAGGCATGCTTCGCGACTGCCTGCGAAGTATTCCGGAGGCAGTAACCCCTTATACATATGAGCTATTTGTGGTGGATAACAACTCGCAGGATGGCAGTGCTGAAATGGTTTCTGCTGAGTTTCCCGAAGTAACCCTTATTGCCAATAAGAGTAACCCGGGCTTTGCCGGTGCCAACAACCAGGCGCTTGAGGATGCACGGGGAAGGCACATGCTGTTGCTAAACCCGGATACCGAGGCAGAGCCCGGCTCTCTGTCGATGCTTGCACAATACCTCGATACTCATCCTGAGGTTGGTGCGGTTGGGCCAAAGCTGTTAAATACAGATGGATCCCTGCAGCGCAATGGGCGTTCTTTTCCAACACCGTACCGGGAGTTTTTGGGGCACACCAATCTTCGGCGATACATGCGTGGTTCACACGGCACCGACTGGGAGTATGGCCGAACGGATTTCGATGTGGATGCTGAAGTTGATTCTGTAACGGGTGCATGCATTATGGTGCCTGCAGCAGTTATGAAAGCTGTTGGCATGTTGGATGATGCCTTCTTTATGTTTTACGAAGAGGTTGAGTGGTGCTGGCGAATCAAAAGGTACGGCAAGAAGATTGTGTATCTGGCAGCTTCCCGGGTAAAGCACCATTGGATGGGGAGCGTTCGCCAGCAAAGCAGGCAGATGACGATTCGGCTTTTCGATAGTATGTTGATCTATTATCGAAAAACGGGCACCGTTAAGGATCGGCTGGCTGCGCATTTGGTTTATATTGCCGGGTTTGCTCGTAATGAGTATCTTCACTTTGGTGTAGCAGTTAAGCGATTGCTGCGTAAGGCGAGGCTTTTGCGGTGACACAACAACAGCCGAAACAGATTGCTAAATTGCTGGCACCACTGGATACGCGGTCTGGCCGAACTGCAAACTTTGATATGATTCGGCTGGCTCTCGCATTTTTCGTGCTTGTATCACATGCATACCTGTTGAGCTTGCCTCCCAGGCAGTTCAAAAAATCTGACCCGTTGCTCTGGTTAACGCACGGGCAGATGGATCTTGGTGGGTTTGCGGTTAATCTCTTTTTTGTTATAAGCGGGTTTTTAATTGCAAACAGCTGGGTGCGGCGCCCTGAAATAGGCAATTTTCTGCGGAGCCGCTTTCTGCGCATATACCCGGGGTTTGCTGTGGCTACGCTATTCGGCTTGCTGGTTGTTGGCCCACTGGGCACCGATTCGGTACACGCCTATCTGCTCACTCTCGGGCCAAAGAACCTTGTGTGGATGGTGTTTCTGGCATCGCCTGCAATACCGGGGCCACCAGTGGTTTTTGAGCACCAGCGTTTCTCAAATTTCCTGAACGGGTCTCTTTGGACTCTCCGGTATGAATTCTGGTGTTATGTTATCCTGGTGGCGGCGGCAGGTGTGGGTATCCTCAGAGATAAGCGCGTAACGATAATTGCGTGGAGTTTAACTTTTGTGGGATATCTGGCATTAAACCACTGGCACATACACCCGCTCGCGGGGCGTGAAATTCGGCTAATTGGCGCACCGAATGTTTATCCGCGCTTCTTATCGTATTTTTTTGCAGGTGTTTGTGTTTATCAGCTAAGAAACAGGTTGCTAAGATGCTCATTGGGTACGTGTGTGTCGTTGGGGATCTTAGTTGTTTCGTGTTTGACTGGCCGCGGTTTTGAGCCCTGGCTTGCAATATGTGGTACCTGGCTTCTGTTTACCGCTGCATATGCGCAGCCATGGAAGATCAACTCCTGGTTGAAGGGTATGGATCTATCCTATGGTTTGTACCTGTACGCGTACCCGGTTGAGCAACTTATTATAAGATTTGTGCCCGGAATTGGCCCGATTGCGGTAATTCTGGCTTCATTGCCAGTATCATTTGTTCTGGCGATATTGAGCTGGAAGTTTGTGGAAGAACCATGCCTGCGGTTGAAGCGTAGCAAGATTGAGTCCGGTGTTAGTAACGTGGAGTCGAACGTAACCTAATGAAAATTGCGATGCTTACATCAGTAGGTGGTGGCTGTGGAATTGCTGCTTATACAGCTGCCCTTGTGGATGGTCTGCGCACGCTACCTGATACTGAAGTAGTTGTGGTGCCCATATCTGTGGGCCGGCAGCCTATTCAGCATTATGTTACACAGGCTGAACTGTTAAACGCGGCAGATATTGATATAGTGCACATTCAGCACGAGCATAGCTTTTGGGGCGGCATTATGCCCAGAGCTTCCGCATTCTGGGAGATGCGCTATCTTATCAAGAAGCCTGTGGTATTAACAGCGCACACAACTTACTCTCTTGAGCACATGCTGCGAGTGGAAACCGAAAAGCGCATTCACAAGTTGCTTGTGAAGAAATTGTTGCTGCGCAACACCGCCTACAGGCAGAGTGTAGATACAGCACCCTTCGTTTCGGCGTGGACGATTGTTCATACAACGGCCGCGAGAGAAGAGTTAATGCAGCGTGGAGTTAATGGTTCTTATATCAGTGTGGTGCCGACGGGGGTACCTCCGGCACTGCCATCCCTGGATGGGGGTACTGCATTCAGAAAGAAATACAATCTGGAAGGGTGCCGGATTGTGACGCTGTTTGGATATATGGCACCAAACAAAGGGTATGAGCTTACATTTAAGATTTTGCCAGAGCTGCCTTCGGATGTGAAAGTAGTAATTGCTGGTGGGCCGCGTACGTCAGATATGGAGCCCTACGCGGCAGATATTAAGCGGCAATCAGAAGAACCCTCAATCAAGGGCAGGGTGGTGATTACGGGATTCTTACCGGATTCTGATGTGCCGGATGCCATGGCGGCATCCGATCTGGTTTTAACACCGCATACTGAAGCCACAGGTTCCTATTCAGTTATGCTGCCTATCACGCATGGCAGACCAATATTGGCTTCTACGATGGACTGCTTCAAGGAAATCTATGATCGCTCTGGATGCCTTGCACTGTTTAAGGCCGGCGATGCTGCAGAATACTCAAAGGCAGTGAATCGTCTTTTGGATAGCCCGGAGGAAAGAGCAGTGTTGGCACAGAAGGCACAGAAGTACGCAGATCGCTTTGCGTGGCCGCGCGTTGCTTCCGCAATGCGGCGGATCTATGAGTCGGCTATCGAGGTTTACTCGAATGGGCATCACGCGCATTAAATTTATGCACCGTATGCATAAGATATCGGCAGAAAGTTCCGATTTCTGCCACGATTGATGCAACCTGCAATCCAGATTAACGTAGTGAGTGTATGCCTGCAGCATCAGTGTCTGCGGGGCTGTCGAGTTGACGCCAGCTGAAAAGGGTCTCTTTCGTGCGAAAACAGATCATACTGACGTGTGCGATAGTCCTGCCAGCGCTCGCTGTGTTAGGAATTCTTCTGCATTTTGAGTGGATACGGTTCTTGAGTTGGCCGTATTTGTTGTTACTGCCTCCGCTGTTTATCTACTCTTTCTGGCTCAATCAGCACAGCTATACAGATATGAGCCCAACAAGGTCACGGGCTGCCCTCTGTATGCGGCTGCTGCTTGTAACGCTGTTAACTTTTGTGCTTGCAGGCTTTCAGATTGTGCGTAAAGGCGAAAGCCTGGCTGTAGTGTTTGTTGTTGATGGATCTCGTTCTGTGCGAGATGAGCAGCGCGAAGCTATCCGCAAGTATATCGATGACGCCAGTCGTGGCATGCGCACCGTGGACAAAGTGGGCGTTATTACTTTCGCCCAGGATCCGCATACGCAATCGGCACCAGGCCAGCCGTTGGATCCAACACGCGTGCGTGATCAGGGAACCACCACTTCTACCGATATAGAACAGGCGCTTAGATCAGCACGGAGTGAATTGGACTCTACCGCTAAAGAGAGCGGCAAGCGCATTGTCTTGATTACGGATGGCAACGAAACTACGGGCCGTGCGCTGGCAGAAGTGCCGGAGCTTGCAGCCGACCACATTGTTCTGGATACCATCACCGTTCAGAGCTCTTTGAAGAAAGAGGCACTGATTGAAAAGCTTGTTATTCCGGCGCGGGTTAAGATTGGTGAGCCGTTCTCTGTACGGGCTGTGATCAGTAGCCTCACGGCACAAACTGCCCATGTCTCTTTATTCAGGGATGGTAAGCCAACGGGAAATACTCGCGCGGTTGAGTTACGCCCTGGCAAAAACGTTGTAGTGTTCGAAGAGAATATTGATAGGGCTGGGAACACCCGTTATACTGCAACGCTGGATGCACCCGACGACACGATTGCTGAAAACAATAAAGGCGAGGGACTTGTGCAGGTACAGGGTAAGCCAGCAATCCTGTATGTTGCAGATAGCCCGGCGCTAACTGGCTTTCTTCAAAATGCACTGCGCGGTGAAAATATTGAAGTGCACTATTGCTCGCCAGAGGCTCTGCCTGGTTCTGCTGCCGACCTGCAGCGCTACGATAGTGTGATACTCAGCAACGTACGGGCTTCGGATCTCTCCAGCGCGCAAATGGTTGCGCTGCAGGTAAGTTGTAGAGACTTTGGTGTTGGTTTTGGAATGATCGGCGGCGAAAACAGTTTTGGTGCTGGCGGCTGGCGAGGCACTCCCATTGAAGATACGCTGCCAGTAACCATGGACGTAAAGATTGATAAGCGCCTGCCATCCGTTGCAGTGGCTCTGGTTATTGAGGACCTTGAGATACCTACCACGATCAATATGTCTATTGAAGCTGCAAAAGCAACGATGGACCTCCTTGAGCCCATAGACCAGGTCGGGGTTCTGGATTGCAACGGCGCTGGCGGTTTCTCATTTGGAGGTGGTCAGGATTCCCCGGGTGGCACCTGGCGAATTCCGATGCAGCATGTTACCGATAGGGAAGCCCTTAAGTCCGCAATGCAGAACCTTCAGGGAATGGGGGATCCGCCTTCCTACACTCCGTTCCTGTTAGAGGGCGCGCGGGTATTGGCAAATACGGATGCCAAAGTTAAACACATCATCTTCCTGGGAGATGGCGATGCTGTGATGGAGCAAAACCAGGGAACAATCGCGGCAACCATCCAGCGCATTCGCAACCAGGGTGTAACCATTTCAACCATTGCAACCGGTGCAAACGGTGGAGACGATGTTAAGTTTATGGCAACACTGGCCTATCTTGGCGGTGGCCAGGCATATGTGGCTGAGCGGCCTCAGGATCTTCCCCGGTTGCTGCTGAAGGATCAGATGACCATCAGCCAACCGCCCATCATTGAAGAACCGTTCCGAGCGAGCCCAGTAGAGGGCGAAGAGGTGTTTAAAGGAATTGATTGGAACTCTGCGCCGCCGCTGCTTGGTTACAATGTAAGCAACCTCAAGGCAACCGCTGAGCTATCGCTTCTATCTCACCGCAAAGACCCGATCTTTGCCGGCTGGAGATATGGGCTGGGGCGTTCCATAGCCTTTATGTCTGATGATCGTGCGCGATGGGCAGCACAGTGGATGGGCTGGCAAGGGTATGCGAAGTTCTGGGCACAGGCCATTCGCTACACATTGCGACCGTTTGCACCTTCGGATTACAGCACACAAGTAACGATGGATGGCGGCCGTGGTCACATCACCGTTGATGCTATTGATCAGCAGGGGCACTTTGTAAACAAGTTACAGCTTTCCGCCAGAGTTGCCAATCCCTCAACAGGTGGTCTTAAGGGTACACCTGCTGAGGAGCTAGCGGTTAGGCAAACAGGGCCGGGCCACTACGAAGGCTGGTTCGATGCTCCGCAAACGGGCACGTATCTTGTAAACGTTGTTCAAAAATCGATGGACGGTGGCCCATCCAAGAGTACTGTAGTGGGCCTCAGTACGGCATATTCGCCAGAATACAGAAGTACGCAGCCTAACAGGCCACTTCTTGCTCAGCTGGCCCAGAGTGGCTCTGGCAGAGTAGATCCTGCGCCAGCGGCAGTGTTTGGAGGGGATAGGCCAGGGGTACTTTCTCCAACAGACATGATTCCTCGGCTGTTGTTCCTTGCAATGCTACTCTTGCCTATTGATGTAGCAATGCGGCGTCTCAGCGTGGATCCAGACGATGTTCGAAGGTGGCTATCTCGCCGAAAAGGTGCTGCTCCAGCCAAAGCCCAGTCAGCACCTGAACTGGATCGTCTTAAGAGCAGGAAGGCTACAGTAGCCTCAGAGCGCCTTGATAGGGGATCACCGGGAGAAGAAGTTCAGCCTGTTCGACCGCCGACAATTCAGGGTAACAGCGTCAATACTGAAAGCACAGCGAGCAGCCGCACATTGCGATCTGAAGAAGCCAGAGCGAGGCCAGCCGCACCGGTTGTGCCATCTATTGCCTCTCTGCCAGAAACGCCTTCGCAGCCAGAAGCAGCAACGACCCAGGATGATGATCAAAACGGCATGTCCCGATTGATGGCGGCTAAGATGAGAGCCCGCCAGAAACAGGACAAACGAGACGACGAGTAACCTAACTTTAGATTGCAAGCAAAAAATTGGCCGCTCCGGATACCATCCAGAGCGGCCAAATCTTTTTACATTACATCTCTTTAATCGGCAAGGTAAGCCAACAAGTTTCGCCGCTTGGCAGCAAACTTAAGCTTACGCAGGGCCTGCATCTCTATCTGCCGAACTCGCTCGCGCGAGATATGCAGTTTCTCACCGATCTCTTGAAGGACCTGTGCCGACTCGTCCTCAAATCCAAGGCGCTTCTGCATTATCTCCCGCTCGCGTGGGGTGAGAATGTTTAGAAGGGAGTTTAGCTCCTCCTGTTTTTCTGCACCCAACACAGCTTCCTGAGGATTTGCTGCAGATTTGTCGAGGATCAAAGAGGCAAGCGTCGTGTTGTCTTCATCTCCAACCAGCATATCCAGGCTAACTGGATCTAAGCCCGCTTGAATAAGCGAATTAACCTTTCGAACAGAAAGGCCAAGGCTCGTTGCAAGTGTTTCTGCTGAAGGCTCTTCGCCATGTTCTCTAATGAAAGCGCTTCGAACTCGCTCCAGCTTCCGTAACGATTCAGAAACATGGGCTGGAATGCGAATTGCCTTAGCTTTATTATCGATCGCACGGCTTATAGCCTGACGGATCCAGTGAGTAGCATATGTGCTGAAGCGATAACCTTTGCCAGGGTCGTACCTTTCTGCAGCGGTCATCAAACCGATTGCGCCTTCTTGAACCAGATCTTCGAAGGGGACAAGTGGATTGTGATAGTTCTTGGCGATATTAATCACCAGCCGCATGTTTGCCTCAACAAGTCTGTCCTTGGCGCGCGTGTTGCCTGCCTTAACTTGCTCCGAGAGGCGCACCTCCTCGTCAAACGTCAGCAGTTTTTGCCTTGTGAGACGATTAATGAACGAAAGCGCTTCCAGGTTGAATTTAGGCTCAGCTTCATCCTCAGGTTCCCCAGTGCGGCTGCCAGAGGATTTATCAGTGTCCTTCTTGTCATTCATGGCACTTTGCTCAATGTTCGCCGGTATCGGCGAACTCAACGACCCTGCACAGGGTTTCCCCCGTTGCATCGGATAATCCTGTGCGAGAGATAACCGAGTTACGAATGACGCCTCAGATCTTCGCATCTTTCAACGAAGACTGAATGTCAGGTTTCGTAATCGAGATAATGTATGCTTCTCCTTTTGAAAGCCTAATCCTTCTGGCTTTTCAGGTTCGCGTTCACTGTGTTGTGTATGGGAGCCACACACATTATTCGGGAGATCCGGATTAAGTATAGAGAATAGCTGGGACCGACTGTATTAGCACGGAATCCCTCGGAAAACACCCGGTTATGACATCGCGACCAGTACCACTCTATTAGACGGGGAAATTTCGGAAATTGTTTACTGTCTTCTGTCTCCCCCTGTGTGTGGTAAGACGCCTTTCAACCGTTTGGATGTTCCATACTCGGCCAGTTTATCTGCGGCGCACACGGAACATCCATTTAATCGAGCTCATATATGACATTAGGATCTAATAAGTCAAAATCGTCCGATGCTCACGTGCCACAACTGTGTTTAACTACGGGGAGCAGTATCTGCTGAATGCTACAGGAGAAAAACAAAAAATGAGCCGGCTGCACAGGCAGCCAGCTCATTATTTTTGTTTCCCTTACGGTTATGGAATCAGAAGGTTCCGCCGAGGGTGATGCTGAGACCATCGAGTTCGTTGCTAGAACCGCCGAGGAAGTAGTAGCGAGCATCCAGGCTGAGCGGTTTCTTAGTAGCGCCAAACTGGTAACCAGCGATCAGGCTGAGTACGGTGCCATTGCTGCCCGTTCCATCCAGTCGCTTGTTAAATGCGTAGCCTACTCCTGCACCATAGCGGAAGTTGTCCTTGTGCATAATGCCGTTAACGGTAACCGGCACCGCGTAAACGCGATCCCAACCCTGGTATCCAATACCAACGGTTACATCATACTTAAGGCCGCGGTAAACGGTTCGCTCAACGGAGCCGCTGAAGCCAACTTCGCCGTTCTGGGTGCGGGTATTCTTGCTCTGGTAGATGTATGTTCCTACGCGAATGGCCCAGTCCTTGGACAGTTCGCTGGACATTTCATCAGCCTTCGCCGCGCCCGGCGCAGAAAGCATACCGATGCCCAGCATCAGCAGCGTTGCTGCGCTGCAAAGAGATCCAAGTCTTTTCACTGAGTGTCCTCCTTGTGACGTGGGGTGGCGGCAAGTCACTGCGCCCTGAACGTTTCCAGTGCAGCTCCACGCCCAACATACATGGTATGTCGTGTGTATTTTGGCACAAACCCGATCAAATCCTGCCTCTGCAGTTAAAAATCGGGAAAATCTGATTTTGATACCGGGTTATTGGCTATTCTTCCGCAATACCCGCCCATTTCGTGCCCGAGTTGGGTTCCCGTTTATCTTCACCGCCAAACCGTTAACAAACACATGTTCTACGCCTTCAGGGTAGCGAAGTGGGTCTGTATATGTTCCTGTATCCAGTACACGGTTAGGGTTGAAGACTGTTAGATCTGCATAGTACCCCTTCTGCACTGTTCCTCGCCGTTTTAGGCCAAGGCGCTCGGCAGGGAAGCCCGTCATCTTATAGACGGCAGTTTCAAGGCTAATTACATTTTCCTCACGAGCATATTTTCCAAGAACGCGCGGAAATGTACCATAAAGGCGAGGGTGCGTTTTGCCAGAGAGATGCAGGCCGTCCGAGCCTACCATCTGCCCGCTCCATGTTAAGATTTCACGCATGTTGGCTTCATGTGCGGCATGATGCACATAGCATGCTCTCAGTTCATCTTCGGCAAGAACTGCGCAAATGAATTCAGGTATTTGCAGTCCTCTTGCCGCCGCACATTCTGGAAACGATAGCCCTTCCAGGGAGCGATTCTCTTTACTTGAAACTCCTATCAAACAGTATTGTTCCCATACCACATCCAACGAACTAAGGTGCAGGCATATTCGGTTGCGCGTATCGAAGTCTGCAAGGCGAACGAGTATTTGCTCCGGTTCACCTTCCACAGCCCAGGACGGCAACAGAGACTGCATAAATGTTGATCCCGCTGTATACGGGTAAGTGTCGCATGTTACGTCAACACCCGTTAGGCGAGCATGGTCAAGTACCGTTAGCAGCTCAGAAGCCCTGCCTATGTTTCCCTTTCCATTCATTTGTAGATGGCTAATCTGCACTGGTACTCCGGCAGATCTGGATATGTTCAGGCTTTCTTCGGTGGCTTCAAATAGTGATGTTCCATAGTCACGCTGATGGGTAGCAAAAAAACCTGCAGTACTGAATAGCGCTTTAAGCTCCGCCATTTCAGCAGACCGCATCGGAGCGTACCATATGCCAGTGCTCATGCCCCAGGCGCCTTCCTCCATTCCCTGTTGCACGATGGAACGCATCTGTTCGATTTCAAGAGCTGTTGCGGCGCGTTCTTGCATCCCGAGCACGGAGACCCGCACCGCCCCATGAGGGATAAGGTAAGCAACATTTGTGCCGATGCCTGCCTGCTCATACCTACTCAGGAAATCAGCTACCGATCGCCAGCCCCAGTCAACCCTGCCCCTTTCGCCATTCTCGCCGGTTTCGCTGCCAAATAGGCCGGCGGTATATTTGCGTTGCATTTCCAGTGCCTCGCCAGTAATTGGGGCAAAACCAAGCCCGCAGTTAGTAAAAACTTCTGTTGTCACTCCCTGCATGGTTTTCGGTAAGTGTTCTGGGCGTGCCAGCAGTGCAATATCTGCATGCGTATGAATGTCTATGAACCCGGGCGATACTACCTGGCCAACTGCATCAATCACGGTATCTGCACTTGCATTGGATAGGCCAGAGGCCCCCGCTTCGTGTCTGATAGCGATGTCTACAATGGTATCGCCAACAATGCCAATGTCTGCATTTTGGGCTGGAGCACCGGTACCATCGATGACTGAACCACCCATAATAAGCACGTTATAGTGTTGCGCCAATTTGACAGCCTCCTGAGTGTCATGCTACCATAAACCACATTTTTGCCGGGCGTAACGCGCAGACTCGGCCGGAGAAAACACCGTTTTGGAGAATGAAAACACGAGTGCTCCACTATCTGCAGAGTTGCTGGAGCAGGTTAAACTTTTGAAGCGCGGAGCGCAGAGCGTAGTGCCAGATAATGGTCTGGAACAGAAGCTCGCACGATCTGCCAGCACCGGAAAACCCCTGAAGATTAAGTTGGGTTTGGATCCTACTGCGCCTGATATTCACCTTGGGTTTGCTGTTGTGTTGCGCAAACTTCGCCAGTTTCAGGATCTTGGCCACCAGGTTATCATCATAATTGGGGATTATACTGCTCTCATCGGCGATCCTTCGGGTAGATCAGCCACCAGGCCAATGCTTTCTGCCGAGGCAGTGCATGCAAATGCGATGACATACGTCGATCAGCTTGCACGGATCTTAGACCGAGATAAAACCGTCGTGCGGTTTAATGGCGAGTGGCTTGGTAAACTGGATTTCGCTCAGCTGGTGCAACTATCTTCCAAGTTTACCGTGGCACGAATCATGGAGCGCGAAGATTTCGCTAACCGATTTAGCCAGCACCTGCCCATCAGCTTACACGAACTGCTCTACCCGCTTGCCCAGGCCTATGATTCGGTTGCTATTGAAGCCGATGTTGAAATGGGCGGGCTTGATCAAACATTCAACATTCTTGCTGGCCGTGATCTGCAGGAAAAAGAGGGGCAAGATCCACAGATTGCTCTGTTCATGCCGTTGCTTGTTGGCCTGGATGGTGTGAAGAAGATGAGCAAGTCACTAGGCAACTATGTTGGCATTGCCGAGTCGCCAGATGTGATGTTCGGAAAGCTCCTCTCAATTTCGGATACCATCATGCGAGACTATTTTGTGCTTTGCACCGATGTCTCGCTAGAAGAGATCGATAAGCTGATAAAGCAAGCGGAGTCTGGCGAAGTCAATCCAAAAGATGTGAAGCGCCGCCTTGCCCGCGAAATCATCGATATCTATCATCCACCATTCACAGCGGAAGATGGTTCTCTGGTTTCTCTTTCAGCCCGTGCGGACGAAGAGTGGCACCGGGTGCATGCTGCTGGGCAGGCGCCCGCAGACATGCCGGAAACAGTGCTTTCGGATGATCTATTTGCCGATGATACAATATGGATCTGTAAACTGCTTGTAGCGGCAGGCATGGCTAAGAGCAATGGCGAGGCTATGCGGCTGGTTCAACAGGGTGGAGTATCGTTAAACGGCGATAAGGTTACAGATTCAAAAGCCAACGTCAGCCGCACCATTGTGGACAATGCCGTACTCAAGGTGGGCGCACGGCGTTTCGCCCGATTGATACTCGCCTCCTGAAAGTACCTGGTAAATAACATGGACGAGCGTGATGGAATTCTGATCAACGGCCTGGAGTTTTACGGCTACCATGGTGCATCTGATCAGGAACAGACCGTAGGGCACAGGTATCAGGTTGACCTCCGCATGGAGGTAAACACTGCAACCGCAGGTATATCCGATGCACTTGGAGATACGGTAAGCTACTCCAAGGTGGCTCGTCGTATTCTGGAGATTGGTACTTCCGAGAGGTATCGCCTGCTGGAAGCACTGGCTGCCAGGCTCGTATCGGTAATATTTGCAGAGTACCCTGCCGTTGAGCAGATGCGGATCCGGGTTGTGAAGGTGTATCCACCAATGAATGCAATTGCAGCGTCGGTCGGTGTAGAAATATCTCGTGCACGGCCACTGTAGGCGCTCAAAGCAACTATCGGTTTGTAAGCGTCGTAAGTATGAGTGATGCGAGCCACTCTTACCAGTAGTTACTTGCTCGCTGCCACCAATAGGGCGAACTCAACATCTCCGCCTCACAGAGCAATCAAAGATTACTCTGCGCAGGCTGCGCGCCCGGGAGTAAATGTGATGCTACAGCAGCTTTTGCCGGCCGACATCCGAGGGTTGGATGCCGATGCCACCGATTCCCGTATACGTGCCGCGCGCACCGCCCTCGGTTCTAAGCTTGTTATCCTCGGTCACCATTATCAGCGCGACGAAATTATAAAATGGGCAGACTTCCGTGGAGACAGTCTCAAACTTTCTCAAATAGCTGGCAACCATCCAGAAGCATCCTACATCGTGTTTTGTGGGGTGCACTTTATGGCTGAGTCTGCCGACATCCTTACGAATTCAGATCAAGCGGTAATCCTACCCAACATGACTGCCGGGTGCTCTATGGCAGATATGGCCAACATCGATCAGGTGGAGGCTTGCTGGAGCTGGTTGTCTACAGTTACAGATACCAGTCGGATTGTTCCCATTACCTATGTAAACTCAACAGCGGCCCTGAAGGCGTTTGTTGGCAAACATGGGGGTGCATCCTGCACTTCTTCCAATGCGCGCAATATAGTAAGCTGGGCTTTAGAGCGTGGGGATAAGCTGTTATTTTTCCCTGATCAGCATCTCGGACGAAATACTGCTGCCGATTTGGGCCTTGATCCGGCTAAGGATATGGCGTTGTGGGACCCGGCGAAGGCCGACGGTGGACTAACGGCAGATCAGGTTCGAGATAGCAGGGTCTTGCTCTGGAAGGGCCATTGCTCCGTGCATGCTCGGTTTTCGGTAGATCAAATCGAAAAGGCCAGGCGAGATTACCCGGGAATACACGTTATTGTTCATCCGGAGTGCAGCCTGGAAGTGGTGCGAGCAGCAGATAGTGCTGGGAGTACTGAGCACATCCTGAAGAAAATATCGGATGCTCCTGCCGGAACATCATGGGCAGTAGGCACAGAGGTTAATCTGGTGAGCCGGCTCGCGCATGAAATGCCAGAGAAAACGATTTTCTGTCTGGATCCTGTTGTGTGCCCTTGCTCTACCATGTATCGCATACATCCGCACTATCTGTTGTGGATTTTGGAAGGCCTTGTAGAGGGTGAGGTCCGCAATCAGGTTTCTGTACCTACAGAGGTTGCGGCAGAAGCGAAGTTGGCGTTAGAAAGAATGCTTGCCATTTCATAGATTATTGGCTGAATTACAGTTGATCTTCAGGTGCGACGTGCACCGTTTTCTCATGAGTGTAAAGTACAAATCCTACCTTAGATCCCCTTGGTTTTCGTACATAACGCTTCTGAGTATAATCTACCGCCACCAGAGATGAGTGCTTTTGATCACTGTGCTGAGCGCAAAGTCCGGCAGCCCACAGTACAACAGAGTGGGGCAGCAGTTCTGGTTTGCCGGAAGTGCGGATAACAACATGTGCGCTGGTAGACGCACGCACATGCATCCATATATCTCCCGATGCCGCAATGCGTTGTGTTAGATAATCATTCGCGGTGGCGGTCTCTCCAAGCAGAACCTCGTAACCCTGTGGTGAGTGCAGTCTTCTTATTTTGTGGCCTGCAAACGGGTTCTCGCCACTGGCATGTATAAGAGCTGGCCTGCGCAATAGCCCCGCGCTTGTCAGCTCTTCTCTTATAGCATCTGCCATCTTCGCTGTTGCATCCGGGCCTTCAAGCTGCAACGTTGCCTTTTGTTTTGCCTCTTCAAACTTTTCGATTCGTGGCATGAGCGCATCCAGGCGTGCCTCTGCGCGCTTTTGCCTGTCTCGTGCCAGTTTTGCCTTCTCCATGTATGCAGTCGCGTTTTGTTGCGGTGTAAGTTGCGGATCCAGATTAATTTGGGTGTCCTTCTGTTCTGAATCATAAAGATCAGGCACTACCGCAACGGATGCACCTTCCGGAATTCGGCCCAAGAAGGCGAAAATCAGGTCTGCACTTCGGTTGTATTCATCTGCTCGCGAACCTTCTGCGGCTGTTTGAAGCATTGATTCTGCGGTTCGCTGGAGGTGAGCCAGCTCAGCCTGCATATCAGCAAACAGTCTGGATGTAGACTGTGAAGCAGCTTCTTGCTTAATTGAAAGCGCCGTCCCACGGTCTATCGCAGCATTCAGGCTTGCTGTAGACCTTTGTGAAGCGGCTGCGAGAGAGAATAGCGGCATTGGGTATGCAGACACACCCGCTGGTGAAATGGTTTCGATAGCGGATGATACCGAGCCTGAATACACCTCGAAGAGAGCACAAAGCGCATCTTCGGGTTCCATCAAATGGGAAATCCAGCACCGCTGATCGCTCGGGTCACCGCCAGACGCCTGCAACGCCATTTCCTCTGCTAAAAACGGCGGAATTGTTGGGCTAGCTGCGCGGATGGCCTTAGCAATACTGGCAGTGTTGTGTGTTGTAAGGTTGCCACTCAGCGCGTGCATCACATCGGTGGCAAATTGCCGTGGTGCAGGCAAGGCAGATGCGTCAATACCAGGCGGAAATAAATAGGGCAGCCCGGGAAGCGTTTCACGAACACGATTAATTCGGTGGCTAACTCTTCTTGCAGAGTCGATTATCCTATTGTTTTGATCTGTAAGGATGGCATTGCTATGTTTACCCATCAACTCAAGATACAGATAGCGCTCACCTGCAATGTCGTCATTGTCTCCCGCATCTGACTGTGCGGAACTCGTAGGGATAAACGTGAGCTTTACAAAACGGTCAAAGCCAATCTGTTCGATAGAAGACAGTTTGCGGCCTTCAATATGCCGGCGCAATGCGGTGCAAAAAGAAAATGGTGTTTGTGCGTTCGGCAGTCGAGCGGCACTGAGGTGCATCCTGAACCACTTCGCATCCAGGCAAATCAGCAACAGATGACTGTGGCCACGTGCATGAATGCGAAGTTGTATGGATTGGTGAGTGGGCTGCCGAACATCCTGTACAAGCCCCTCGATAATTTGTGGTCGCATCTCCGCAATCACGCGGTTCAGCACAAAAGCATCAAAGGGTAGGGCACGACTTCGGGGCGACGGTAAGGTGTCTGTGGCTGCGGTCATGCCTTATTGTACTGCCTCAGAGGCTGATCTGCTATTCGGCAAACAGCCCAACAAGGCGTTGTTCCAGGGCAGTTTCAGGAAGGCGAGTGCCCTGTAGAACAGAAACATCCGCAATGCGGCGCTTAACTCGCATGGCTCGTTCAGCAGATGCAACCGCAAGGCGAATAATGCCCTCAGCTGCAGATGAACGGATAGGTGCGCTGGATTCGGCTACGGAATCAGGCGACTCATCAAGGAGCCTGGGTAGCTGCTCTTTTTCCCAGTTTTCAAGTTTTGGATAGCTGAACGGCATGTACCACTCTCCAATTTCATCCTATCAGGCAGCCTTGCGTGTATTGTTTAGGCTGCAATGCGGACTATGCGGATTCCACGTTTTCGGTGGATGCTTTCACAATTCGTTCAAGTGCAAGGATGTAGCGTTGAAAGGCATTTCTGCCAGTATCTGTTGGGCGGTACGTTGTTCGCGGCTTCTTGCGTACAAACTCCTTTTGCACCTCAAGGTATCCACGGTCCTCCAACAGAGTTAGATGTGTGCTCAAGTTGCCGTCTGAGAGGTTCAATGTCTCTTTCAGAAACTTGAAATCAGCTTCACCAAGCGCCAGCAGCAGAGACATGATGCCCATGCGTGCTTTCTGGTGAATTGCATCGTCTATATTTCCAAGTGCCTCAAGCGCCTCAAATGCCTGAACAGCATTTGGGTGAGCGGCAATAATATCGTTCATAGCGCGGTTACTTCCTTTCGCACCGGCGAACAGTGCGTTACAGCCAACCATCCCTCCTCGAAGACCAACATCCGTAAATGATATGGAAGCCACCAAACGTAACTGCCATCATCATCAATCCTGCCTGCGGTGCAACCGCAAGCGTGCCAGCACCAGTAAAAAGAAACGCGGCACCAAGATACAGAACCTCGCGCTGAGAAAATAGCCCAACACTGCTTACTGCGCAGCCATAACACAGCATCCACATGGGATATATATCCATGAGCATATGGTGCTGAAGGTAGTTCAGCGTGAGCAGTGCCCCTGTTCCGAGGCCAGGTCCGGCAGCCGCTACCATCTGCTTGCCAAGCCTCGATACTATTTTCTTGCCGACAAGCGCGGCCTTGCGCTTGGTTAGGATATAGTCGCACCCGATGGCCGCAATAATCACCAGTGACCATATCAATACAAAGTTGATGCTGTACTGTTGGTTGGTTACGCTCTGGTTCTGCAATTCATGTGTGAGCCAGCATCCTGCGATAGATGCCAGGCCCGCCAGCACGCCAGAAAGACCGGAAAACGTGGAGTGCTTTGTGGAGCGCTCCATCAGCTCTCGGATCGCGCGCAGGTTAGCGACTGCCTCGCGAGCATCTGGCTCGGATGCATTCTCATCTTGATCCGGCACGAACCCCTGCCTCTCCACACCGATTACACTATCGAATGAAACAAATACGAAAAGCGCTTTGTTTCACAAAGTTATTTTGATTGTACAACCGAACCCGCTCTGTGTCAATACCTTTGCGGTGGGAAGTATCTACAGCCTGACCGGATAAGCAAATAGGAAAGTACAACACAGAGGTTCAATATACGTAAATATAGTGTCTGTGATCTATTTCACGCAGTCTGATCAGGCAGCGGCAGGGTAACTATGCCCACCTCTGTCCGTCTATCATAATATAGGCGATGAATCTTCCTTACAGCTTTACAGCTACTCGGAATTTCGAAATAGAAAGGCAACAGGAAAGTTCAAATGAAGTATTTTGTTACCGGAGCGGCAACTTTCCTTGGCCGGGCAGTTACGAGAAGGCTGATAGATGCCGGGCACGAAGTAATAACAGTTGCCCGGAAGCCTGAGCGTGCCAAGGATGAATTGGATGGTGGGGTAGAGGTAGTGTATGGCGATATTCTATGGCAGAACACGCTATTTGATGCGCTGAAAGGTGTGGACGGAATATTCCACATGAGCTCCTACCATCACTACAAGACCAAAGAGGTACGAGAGAACCGTAACGTAAGCGTACATTTTAGCAAGAATATCAAAGAGACTGTAAAAGAGCTGAAGGAAGCGCGCCAGGAGGCAAAGGACTCCGGGATCTCGGTTTCTGAACGGAACAACGTTGAAGCCACTCGTATCTTGTTAGAAACCGCGAAAGAAATGCGCATTAAGCGCATAGTGTATACCGGTACACTTGCCGTATATTCCGACACTCGCAACAGGGTACTTACGGAAGAAGCGAGATACACAGGGCCATGGAATAGTGAATACGAATTCACCATGTGGAAGGCTCAACACAACGTTGTGATGAAGATGGCGAAGGAAGGTCTTCCCGTACTCACTCTTCAACCCGGCATGATGTACGGACCTGGTGATATTGGATACGCTCATCAACTTATTTATAACTTCCTTCGCAGGGGCCTTTCCGATCCACAGGATCGTGTGCTACGCACCTATCCACGCAAAACGGCCTATTGCTGGTCTTATGTTGATGATGTTGCCGATGCCCATGTGATGGCCATGAAACGCGGAACACCAGGTGAAAGCTACTTTTTGTCTGGCCCAATCAGCACTGTCGAAGGTGTATTGAAGATGATAAGTAGTATTACTCATCTTCCTATGCCAAAACATAGCCTTCCCCCCGGAGTATTGCGGTTTGAAGCAGCAATGATGAGCATTATCGGTGGGTTGCTACCTGTAGAGGAAGGTTACTCGGCAGAATTCCTGCGTTCGATAGCTGGCACAACAAGCCTTGCCAAATACGATAAGGCTGAAGTAATCCTTAGCTTCAAACCGAGAACCTTGTATGAGGGATTGCGCAGCACTCTGTACTACGAGATGAATCAACTTGGCTTGATAGCTCATGATGATAAGGATGGCGATCTGGTAGTGATGGAGGCGGAAGGGCACACCACCTGATGCCGTTTGGGATGTTATATGTCCCTCGCAGTGGCGGGTATCATGTAGTAGTCACTTCATATGTGTGCGGTCCTCTGTAGTATTCAGGGGAATGAGCTGGAAAGAACACCTGTGCCTGATACCGTTAAATGCCAGAACTGTGGCTTAGACAACGACGTGAGCTTCTCGATGTGCCAGCAGTGCCTTACTCCTTTAACGGCCTATAGCGGGCAGTTAAACGGAGAAACTTATCAGGGCCGCCTGGCGGTTCAGGTAAAGGCACTGAATGTGCGGCCGCCGGCGGTAACAGTGGCAGCCGTGTTTGACGTGCTCTTTGCGTTGTTCACGCCAATCGCCATTTTTCTTCACAGCCTGCCACATCAGGTGACCAACGATCCGGACATGGCTTACCAGAACACGCTTTCAACAGCATTCGGGGCTGTTGGAGCGGTTGTTACCGGGCTAATAGCCATACCTATTGCCGTGGCTTTGTGCATCCATGCGTGGTTTGTATATCGCCAACGCACATGGTGCTGGAATGTTCAGATTGCCGTGGTGGGCGTGTTTGCAATACGCTCGATAATGTTGTTCAAGGCATCAGAAACATTTTCTCATGTGCTGGCAGCCGGGTATTTGGCTTTCTGTGTAGTGTTCATAGCCTTGTGGACGAGGCCGCAGGTTAAAGCCTGGTATGGCCTCTGAGTTTTGTGCGTTACTTACGCAGCAACCCTTGGGCAGGTTAACCGGCGCAAGCATGGGCCAGCCCTTAACGTGAAAGGCAGGATTAGCAAAGTGGGATTTACAGTGCATGCTATGACTCGTAAAGAGGCACTCCTGATGGAGCTTGCGCAGGAAGCGCACGATCTTCCAGCGCGTGTTCCGCAGCCAGACAGCGATCCAGGGCTGGATAAGCTAAAAGCCCTTGGTACCACCCTCTGGCTGGATACAGGCAATCTGGAAGAGGCAGCAAAACTCTGGAAGAGCGACTTTTCTGCACTTACTACAAATAACACGCTTGCAAACCAGGTAGTGCAAACCGGCGTTATGGATGGCGTGATTGCTCGGGCAGCTAAGCGCATTCGAGAACTGGAACCCGACATTGAGGATGAGGATCTGGTTCTCGATATTGTTTTTGTTGTGAACTGCCAGATTGCTCAGCGCCTTGTGGCGGCATTTGGTGCCTTAGTGAGTGTTGAACTGCACCCGGCAGTTGCCCATAATATCGATAAAAGCGTGCGCTACGCCCAGCGTTACTACGCAGTAAATCCCGAGCACTTCATTGTAAAGGTACCGCTTACACCTGAAGGATACTGTGCAGTTGCCCGAATCCGTGATTTGGGTATTCCTGTAAACTACACGCTTGGTTTCTCTGCACGGCAAAACTATCTGGCTGCCCTCATATCTAAGCCAAACTACGTAAACGTGTTCCTTGGCCGGTTAAACGCTGTTGTTGCAGATAACAAACTTGGCGATGGTAAAAACGTTGGCGAGAGGGTAACCCTGGCATCTCAGGCAGCTCTCGTGGAACTGCGCACCCAGGACAGCAGTATCCCAACCAGGCAGATTGCGGCTTCTATGAGGAATGCCGATCAAATGGTATCTCTGGCGGGTGTGGATGTGTATACCATTCCTCCAAAGGCCGTTGCGGAGTTCTACACTAAGAACCTTAGCCCAGATTCTCTTACTCTGCGAACCGGTGAGGATTACCCTGTAACTCTAAACGCGGATGCCGACCATGCGGCCGTAGCACTACTGTGGACAGTTGACGATAAGTTCAAGAAGTTTGCACACGACATTGCGGCGAGGGGAGCTGCCAATCTCACAGGGTATGATCTTCGGGCATCCGACCACGAGCATGACACACACCTCTTCTCAAACTTCCATGCAGACGAGCAGACGGAAATCCGAACTAAGGGAAAGATTCCAGATACCGCTCGCTGGGCTGGCCGTGCTGCACTGGATGACCTTATGACCGAATCAGCTCTGCAGTCGTTCATTGTGGATCAAAAAGCATTTGACGACCATATCCGTTCAATGATCGGCCTCTGAATTGAACTCTGGTTAAATGCCAATGGCCCGGCTCTTTTACCAATTATGGTAGAAGCCGGGCCACTATAGTTGGTGCCCTCTGGCGTTTATCGTGTGTAGGTTGCTGTGATGATTGAGGAGAAACCGCCGCGCACATTAAAATTGCCGGTAATCGTCATTGAGCGCGGTTTGCATGCTTCCACCAGATCCTCCAGAATGCGGTTAGTAACTGCCTCGTAGAAGATCCCTTGATTGCGGAACGCCTGAAAAAAGAACTTAAGCGCTTTCAGCTCCAGGCAAGTTTCATCCGGAACATATTCCACAACAATAGTAGCAAAGTCTGGCTGGCCTGTTTTTGGGCAAACAGAAGTAAATTCATGGCAGGTATGAGCTATGGTGTAGTCGCGTTGCGGTGCCGGGTTCGGAAAAAGCTCCAGCAGCTTTGCCTGCTCCGCTCTATCCATCAGGTTCGGGGTGTTGGCAGTCATGATTGAGTCCTTATAAATTGGGTGGTCTGATATCCACAAAGGGCAGACGATTTAGCACTCAATTGTACCACTGCTCACCGGGTTAAGGGCCCCTAAAATGCAACCAGGCGCCCGCCGAAATTGGCGGACGCCTGGCAGACTGTGAAATTGAAGACAATCTGTTCCGGGTTACCTGGTGTGTTCATCAACCCCGACCCCTTCAATCTCCACGTAGATTTCCCTGATCTTCCGTACATGGTATGCAACGTTGGGAGATGTGCATCCAACAATCGCGCCGGCCTCTCGCCACGTATATCCTTCCATCAGGCACCGCAAAATGCGGTTCTGAATCGGAGATAGGCGTGCCAGCAGGCGGTCCATATCGAATGTGCTGTGGATATCAAGATAACTTCCGGCGCTGTTCTCTTCATCTTCCAGTGCGTGGTGCTGGCGCCTGCGTTGGTAGCGAATAGTATCCAGAATACGCCACCGTGCGCGCTTCAGCAGATGCTGCTCTGGAGAACCAATGGTTAGATCAAGTGCCGGAAGTGTTTCCAACACTGCTACCCATGCTTCCTGCCTAAGATCATCGGAGTCAATTCCGCACTGTTTGCCGAAATAACCGGCCATCTTCTCAATGCGGGGCTGAAGCTGGGTACAAACGCTTTCAGCTGCACTCTTATCGCCATTTCTGGCGCGCTCGTATACATGAGACATTATTTGTGTCGATCCCCTGCGGCAGCATACTTTCTGCGCTGCCGCGAAATAAAAAAAGAGAAGCCTCTGGTTTTGTCCACCAGAGGCTTCCCTTAACTTCAGCTGCGCTAATTCTGTGCGCATAACTCTGCAGTAGGAAACACAATCACTGCGAGAGATCGACATAACCGCCGCTACAATTCGGGGTTTCGAGATACTCTCCTGTGTGATGGACGAGGTCGGACGCAATGCTGGGCCATATTTGGCGCTGCGTTTCGGCCACTAAGGTCCCACGCAACAGCATCTGCGATGTTTTGCAATCTGGATATCAACATTTTCCGCCCTCCTCCTTTCACATAAATTGGATATTACGAAAGCTGTGCGGCACAGTGGCCGGGAGCAACTCCCGCTTCTGCCACCATTATAACACAGTTCTTTCGTGCTATCAAAACTCTATCGCCGGAACCTTTACAAGTGATAAATGAGAAAGCAAATATTTTGAAATTATTTTTTAGTTGCATTCATTGCCGTCGGTTCGACGGTGCAGGAGTTCCAGCAAGTGGTTCTTAACACCTTAGATGCCAACCATCTTTAAGAGTATTGGGAAGGTCCTGGTTACTATGCGTTACACATTCGTGCAGCCATTGGCTGCAGCAATTTATGGGGTGCTGTTTCTCCTCACTTGTGTCAGTGTGCCTGCACAAACGGTTGTGGTACAGAACAACCTGTTACGTGTACAGGTAACTTCTTCACCTCCCGGGGTAATTATTGAAGATCTTCGCAAACATGTGCTCTGGCGCCCTTCCGCACCCGCCACTGGCCATAGTCCGTTGATGGATCTTAAGAGTGAGGGCCCGTCATCAATATCGTGGCTGCAGTCTGATCGTGGAATTAAGCAGAGCGCAATGCAGGTGCGCCTGGACCTTTTGCCCGGTAAAGCTGACTTACGTTTCTCAGTTGAGATGAATCCCGCAAATGATGCCGGGTATAACGGCGGCGGATTGATGTTCTTGCCTGTACCAAACATTGGAAGCACAGTTATATATATGGCCGTGGCCGACTACTGCGACGGCCATCTCTATCAATTAACAGGAGAATCGCTACCGCGCACCTGGTTTGACGGCGGGCGGCTCGATTTGCCACTGGTTAGCATCTGCTCCGGAGAAAATGGGCCGAACTGTGCCGTAATTCTGGAAAGCTCCGACGACGCATTTATTGAGTGCCGCAGAAGCCCCCGGGAGAATGGCACGCAAATTTATGCTCCACTGCTCGGCTGGCAGCCCGTAAAGGGAGCATTTGGGCCACCGCGCTCGGTACTGTTACGCTTTAGCCCCAGTGGCGGCTATGTTGCGGGGGCACTTGCCTGTAGAGATTGGATGCGGGAACACGGAAGGCTGAAGACATTTACAGAGAAATTAGAGACGAACCCTGAGATTAGGCGCCTATTTGGGGCGCCAGATGTATGGGGAGATGCTTCGTTGCGCTTCGCAAAAGAGGCACGTACTGCGGGTGTAGAAAAGATGCTCATCCACGGTCGCACAACTCCCGAAGAACTGCGCAGCATTCAGGCGTTGGGATATCTGGGCTCTGAGTACGATAACTACACGGACATTCTTGCAGTTGGCACCGGCAAAGGCCCCGACTCTAACCACGATGAGCTGCCTGGGGCTGCGGCCGTACGGGCGGATGGTAAGAGGATGGAAGCCTGGCTCACATACGATAAGAAAACGCAGTACATGAAGAGGTGCCCGGCGTTATGGGCAAAGGCAGCCGCTAACGTTATTCCTGCAGTCCTGAAGCAATACCCATACCTCGGTAGATTTATAGATGTGACTACGGCCGAAGGGCTATACGAATGTTATGACCCACTTCACCCGCTGGTAAAGGCTCAAAAACGTGAGGCCGGTGAAGACTTGCTCCGAACCGTTCGATCCAATCATCTGGTAGTTGGTGGTGAACACGGGATTTGGTGGGGAGTACCGTACCTGGATTATATAGAAGGCATGATGAGTGGCAACCGTTTTGCGTGGCCGGCCGGGCATCTCATTCACCCCAAAAACCAGCAAGAGAAGTTTGAAGGACCCTATGGCACCGAAACTTGGGACGTATACCGGAACTGGAGCATGGGGCATGAGAGCCGAGTTCCACTATGGGAGCTCGTGTTTCATGATTGCGTGGTTTCTACCTGGTATTGGGGGGATTCAAATGACTATCTACTGGATGCAGCCCCCGACACCTTACAAAAGAAAATGGCGTTCAACGTACTGTATGGAACGATGCCAATGCTCTGGGCAGATTCTGGAGGCGCGTGGATAAAACAACGGGATCTATTCTTGAGTACAGTTCGAAATGTTTGCGGCGTTCAGGCACTTGTTGCCGAAAGTGCCATGATAGACCACGAATTCCTAACCTCGGACCGAGCTCTTCAGAGAACCCAATTTGCGAATGGAACTTCCTGCATTGTCAACTTTGGAGAAGCCGACAAAAAATACTCGTTCCATGGCAAGACATTTATGATTCCGCAAAATGGCTGGATTGTAGATGGCCCGGGCAGATTACAAACCAGGATTATTGAGAACGGAAAAACGGTTTCACGCATCCAGGCACCGGGATTTCGCTATGTAGAAACACTGGCGGGCAGCCTTGCAATCCACACCATAGACGCAACCCACTCTAAAATCCATGTCTGTGGGAGAACAGTTAAGTTCACAAGAGCAGATTTGCCAGCAGGGTGGGGTAGCAGCAAGGTTGTTCTGTACAAGTTGAATAACACAGGGCAACGAGACCGTGCGTTTCTGCCTGGTGAACAGAGCATTGACTTTAGTGGACCGCAATCTGCCGAGTTGGTCACTGGTTCTGCGCTTAATCAGGCAGATCTTCAGGTAAGTGAATTTCATATAACAGGTACCGCAGCCAATTCGAAGCGAATTGCACGGTTACGGATCCGCAACTACGGGGCTAATCCAGTTGCAACTACCGTTAGCATTTATGCAGATCACAATCGGAACGATTTACGGCTGGGAACAACCAAGGTGAACCTCACCGCCTGGCAGAACGTGTTGCTGGAAATCCCAATCTATACTGCCCGCCTCGATGGAAGGCACCAACTCGTAGCGTATGCAGTACCTGTGCGCCTGGAGCGATGCACTAGCAATAATGTGGCAATAGCATCCGCCGAATTTGGAGACAATCCGTCACGTTGGCGATACACTACCAATGTAGAGGTGCCCATGGGTGCCATTCCTCGCCAGAACCCAATGGTAATAATTGCAATTGAAAACCGTGCAGTTGATCTAAATTCCGTTCGTATCTCACTTGCCGGGAAGGCTCTTCCAACCCAGGTGTGTGATCCCACCGGGGATCAGCGCTCGGTTATTACTATCGTGCCAGGGGCATACGAAGCCAATGGGTCGGTTCGCCTCATAGCGCGTTACAACATGTCTAACGCTTCTAATCGTATGATGCCATCCAGCGGATGTCAGTGGAATGAACTGTCTTCGATGTATACAGGCACACATTACAGTGTTCACCTGGATGCGGGCGTTCTGCGCAATGTAAGTGTGAACTCTAATGCTGCTATCTCGCAACTCATGTACTCATCCGCCACAACGGGTTGGACCGATGAACCCGGAACTGTAACGCGCATGCGAGTTTTAGAGGATGGCCCTGTTCGCACCGTAGTATATATTCAGAAGCGCCTCCAGAGCGATGTTACTGTTCATAGAACCTACACGTTCTATCCCGCCGGAGTAGTAGAAACAGGCTCCGCAAATCGCGGTTATGGAGTAATGAGCCGAGCCTACTTTACTCTGAAGGGTGAGTATCAGGATAGCGGGGGAGTGCAGGCTTTGATAGATGGAACTGGGGATGGGGAAGGAGTTAGCGGTGTATCGCAAAAGCCCAGATGGTACTCAGTAACAGGAGCAAAATGGTGGATGGCCTGCATCGCGCTAACTCCTGTAAGCGACATAACTTACTGGGATGCCGGTTCAAACTGGGGCGGGGTAGGTTATAACGCATCCCCAGCGCAAACTGTCAGCATGCTATACCTCTTCCGTGGCGATGCTGTTCCTCCTTCTCGCCTGGATGCATACCGAAATGGGTGGCTTGCTCCGCTCAAGGTTTCAATACCATAACTCAAAATAATATAGTTTCAGGAATCCATCTGCAACACGGGGAATATAGCGGCACTGCTGAGATGCATCGATGCTCGGCTGGTGACTTCGGAGAAACAGGAGCAACTATGAGCGACAACTTGAAGATCGATCGCCGCAAGTTCCTAACTGCGGCAGGCGCAGGCGCAGTACTAATGCATTTAACGCCAGAGGCCGTGCTAGCACAGCAAACGGAACCCGCATCATTTGCCAGTATCCGCTTCGCTGGCATTGGCATTGGCAGCCAGGGTGGCGGGGATATTGATGCTGTAGTTGCCGAAGGCGCTACGCTGGTTGCCCTTTGCGATGTAGATCAGAAATATGCAAAGCATAAGTTTGATCAGTATCCCAATGCAAAACGGTTTAAAGACTTCCGGGTGATGCTGAATGAGCTGCATGATGAGATAGATGCTGTTGTAATTGGTACCCCGGACCATACACATGCTGTAATCGCGATGGAGGCCATGAAGCATGGCAAACATGTGTACTGCGAGAAGCCACTTGCACATAATGTTCACGAAGTTCGCGCACTAATGGCGGCAGCCAAGCGGTACAACGTTATAACTCAGCTTGGCAACCAGGGACATAGCTACGACAGTATCCGCAAACTGTGTGAATGGGTGTGGGCTGGTGCCATTGGTGACGTTCACGAAGTTCATGCCGGCTGTGATGCATTCCGAGATGTATACTCACAAATTCGTAATCTGGATAAGATTGGGCAGCACTACGATGTACCTGCAGATCTGGACTATGACCTGTGGACTGGTCCGGTTGAGAAGCGCGACTATGCTCCATTCTGGGTTCCGTGGAACTGGCGTGGCTGGCTGCCATATGGTACAGGTTGCATTGGCGACTGGTTCTGCCATGTAGTTGACCCTTCCTTCTGGGCACTTGATCTCGGTGCACCTACATCAGTTACCGCCGAAGTATTCGGCTGGGATCCAAAAATTCATGGGCTAACGTATCCACCTGGAACACGCCTCACATTTGAATTCCCCGCCAATAAAAATCGGGGCCCTGTGAAGTTGGTATGGCATGATGGCGATAAGAAGATCCCCAAGCCGGCAGATTTCCCAGCAGATGACGATGTACCTGGTACAGGTGCCATTCTGTTTGGCTCAAAAGGCATGATTGTACATGGATCGCATGGAGCCGGTGCATGCCGCTTGCAGCCAGAAGCGCTACGAGATAAATGGAGTGGTTCCAATGCACCGGCTCAAAAACTGCCGCGCATTAAAGGGCACCATTGGGATTGGCTGGAAGCGATACGAACGGGCAGGCAGGCAGGATCCAACTTTGCATACGGCGGACGCCTTACTCAAGTAGCGCTCCTGGGGGCCATTGCGCTCCGGTTCCCGGGCGAAACCCTGCAATGGGATGAGCGAGCCGTTAAATTCAAGAACCATAGTGGAGCAAATGCACTGCTGAACCCACCATACCGAAAAGGTTGGCGGCTGTAACCATACGCCAAGAAACTGCCCGGCGCCAGTAACATGGGGTGCCGGGCAGTTTTTGTAATTAGTGTGTTGCGAGGAGTTCTGTAACTTCACTCAGGGACGGTAGAGACGGTTGGGCTCCAAGCCGAGTTACTGAGATGGCAGAGGCAGCACTTGCAAACCGAATGGCGCTATGCAGGCTGTCTCCACGTGACAATGCTGCGGCAAGCGCGCCTGTAAAACAGTCTCCCGCAGCGGTAGTATCTGCAGGCGTAACCTTAAATGCAGGATGCAGTTGAGAGGTGTTATCGCCGCAACTGGAGATACAACCCTCAGACCCCAGAGTAATGATTACGGTGCCTGGACCAGTAGCAAGCAGAGCCTCGAGACAACTATCGCAGTTATCGGCTGTTATTGGCGGAAGTCCCAAAATTCCAGCTGCTTCATGTTCGTTTGGCGTAACAATGTCCGTGTTTTTGAGAAGAACTGCAAGCTCGGTGGCAGATTGGAATGGAGCCGGGTTAAGAATAGTTGTTACTCCAGCATTTTTTGAAAGCTCAAAGAGCCTGGCCGCTGTAGCAACTGGTATCTCCAACTGCGCAACACTGATATCGGCTTCCTGAATTTCTGCTGCAGCTCCTTCAACATCCGCAATACTTACCTGCGCATTGGCTCCCGGCGCAACAAGTATAGAGTTTTGGCCCTGTTCATCCACTGCGATAAGTGCCACTCCGGTAGCAATACCCGGAAGCTCCTTCAGGTGCGTGCAGTCGATCCCTTCACTTTCGAGGTCTGCTTTCAGGGCTTTTCCAAAATTGTCGGCTCCAACACATCCAATAAATATTACTCTGGCGCCAAGGCGAGCTGCTGCCACCGCCTGGTTTGCACCTTTACCACCTGGCAGCTGATACAATGTGCCACCAAGCACCGTTTCGCCTGCTGCGGGTATGCGGTGTGTTTTGACCACGATATCCATATTAGCACTGCCCGCAATAACTACGGTTGGGCGTTTCATATCAGGCACTCTGCTGCTCATCTCTTACTCTCAGTGCGCTGCACGGCGACAGAGGATTTGGGCACCTTGTTGCCACTGCGGTAAACACCAGCAATTCGGTGAATATCCGAAAACCTGGTGAGTGGGTTGCCATTCAGGATCACGAAATCTGCTACTCGGCCGGGTGCAATAATACCGAATTCATCATCGCGGTGCATGAGTGTTGCTGGCCGGCCAGTTGCGGAATGAATGGCCTCCAACGGTGACATCCCTGCCTTAACCAGCATTTCCAGCTCTACCAGCAGCGAGGCCCCGGGCAATACCCAGGGAGCCGGAGTGTCCGTTCCCGCAATCACCGGCACACCATTCTTTATAATCTGGTGAACGTAATCGTTGTAGTTCCAGATGGCAAGTTTAGCATTCTCAATTTGGGATCTTTTCCAACCCTTTGTCTTCATAAAATCCCAGTATGGCCTGGCCCAATCCGTTCTCCAGGCATCCGAAATCTCCGCCCAATCACCATAGGCATCGTCTGCAGCTGCTTTTCCGAGAACTGGAAGCGTTGAGGAGATGAGAGTTGGCGTGACTATGGTGCCCCGCCTTGCCATAAACTTTAGCAGCGCCAGCGCCTCAGGGCTATGTGGATTGGCACCCGCAGCACTTGCATAGCCTTTATACCAGCTATCGGCATCTGTGCTCTTGTTGGCTGCCGGCGCAAACTGCAAGAAGAGGGTAGATACGTGTTCCAGGTTATCGATACCGGCAAGTACGGCATGCAATGGCGTTGTTTTGCCAAGATGCGCCGTTACCGGCCAACCCCGATCATGAGCCTGCTTGATTACCTCTGTGGTTACCGATGGGCCGGCATTAACGTAGAGCTTAACGCCATCTACTCCCTGGCGCTCCATTTCATCGATAACCCGTGGAACATCTGCTGTGTTTTTTGCAGCAACCGCACCCCACCAACTCGCCTTGCCTTCATCGATGTTTCTGCCCATCCACAGTACCTGAGGCACTCGTGGATCTGATGAGGCACGCTTACGAAGCTTTTGAATGGACGAGAGGCGTGAGCCAACATCACGAACACAGGTAACGCCATACTGTGTAAATTCGGCTGGATCCAGCACCTCATCTATGTGAACGTGAGAGTCAATAAGGCCCGGAATTATCCACTTGTTTTTAGCAAATAACCTGTGCGCGCCGGCGGGTATAGAAAGTGGTTCACCCGTTAGCGTAACGGTTTTGTTGCCATCCAGCTTACCAATAGCCTGAATGCGCCCATCGACGACAACGATAACGGAGGAAAGTAGTGGTTTGGATCCGGTTCCATCAATAAGGTTTGCGCCAACAATTGCTTGCACATTCGGTGCTTGTGCTGGCGATGCTGCAGGCGGTATCGTGCCTGCTTGCGGGAAACAGAACGCAATGGAAGCGAGGATTGCAGATGTTAGCACCGCGCGTACCTCTTTAAGAGCTCAACCTGTGCATTAAACTCCGTACTGCCTGGCGCGGGGCTTCGCCGAGTGTAGGCCCCATCTGGCCCAAGATCCCAGGCCTGGCAGTTGTCTCGCAGGAGATCCTGCAAGTCTTGAAGCACGGTTTCGCGTAAGTGTGGGTCTTCCAGCGGAGCAATGACTTCCACCCGCCTGTCTAAATTTCTGGTCATCCAGTCTGCACTGCCAAAGTAGATTTCTGTATTGCCGCCATTGTTGAAGCAAAACACTCGGCTGTGTTCAAGAAATCGGCCAATTATACTGATAACTCGGATATTATCGCTGAGCCCCGGTACGCCCGGCCGTAAACAACACATGCCGCGAATGATTAAGTCGACCTGTACGCCCTTCTGCGATGCCCTGTAGAGTGCTTTGATAAGTTGCGGATCTACAATGGCATTCATTTTGCACAGAATGCGCCCCGGCTTCTCCGGTGTGTGAAGATCAGCTTCACGCTCCACCATGGTTTGAAGGTTCTTACGCGCAGTATTTGGCGCAACCAGAAACTTTCGGTAATGTTCCTGATATGCATACCCGGTTAGGTAATTGAATAGATCCGTGGCATCTGCCCCGATATCCGTTCTGCAAGTAAGCAAGCCTATATCGGTGTAAAGTGCCGCTGTTTTGGGATTGTAGTTACCGGTACCAATATGAACATAGCGCCGCAGGTGCTCGCCCTCACGGCGAACTATAAGCGTAACCTTGCAGTGAGTTTTAAGGCCCATCAGGCCATACACTACATGCACTCCCGATTTTTCAAGTTGCCGAGCCCAGGAAATGTTGTTCGCTTCATCAAACCGTGCCTTAAGCTCAACAACGCAGGCAACCTGCTTGCCATTATCTGCGGCAGTCGTCAGGGCTTTCAAAATGGGGGAGTCACCGCTGGAACGGTAAAGCGTGTGTTTGATTGTGAGTACTTGTGGGTCTCTGGCGGCAGCACTCAACAAATCACTCACACAGCTAAATGCCTGATAGGGGTGGTGCAGCAGAATATCACCATGGCGTATAGCTGCGAATGCATCGCCAGAATGGGCAAGTGAGGCGGGTTTGCCGGCCGTGAAAAGTGAATCCCGCAACTCTGGAATATCAATGGATGCAAGTGTAAAGAGATCCGACATGTTGAGCGGACCATCGATGGTATACACTTGCTCTTCATCAGCTTCCAGTTCATCCATAAGGCGTTGGCGCACATCTTCTGGCATGGAACGGGCAAGCTCGAGGCGCACGATATTTCCGAACCGCCTCTTAGAGAGCTCTTCCTCTATCATTTCCAGCAGATCGTCTGCAGATTCTTCCTGCAGTTCGAGGTCTGCATCGCGCGTTATTCGGAACGGATAACAATCTTTCACTTCCATACCCGGGAACAGCGCGCCAATATGAGCAGAAATTACCTCTTCCAGCAGCACGTACTGCCAGCTATTGCCTATCTTAATGAGACGTGGAAGCACAGCCTTCGCAGGTACTTTTACTCGGGCAAATCGATCGTTGCCAGTGCGCGGATCATGGACAACCACAGCAAGGCTAACGCTCAAATTTGATATGTAGGGAAATGGATGGCCCGGGTCTACGGCCAGAGGTGTAAGTACAGGAAACACTTCCGTATCAAAGTAGTTTTTGAGATCTGCCTTTTGTTCCAAACTCAGCTCAGCATAAGGCACCAACCGAACCCCATGCCGGGCAAGTTGTGGCAGCAGATCCTGAAGGCATTGAAATTGAAACTGTAATAGCGGATCAATTCTCAAATGCAGTTGGCGCAGAGTTGCAATTGTTTTTTCGTGGTTTGGGATTTCGGCTTCAGAGCCCGCCCTCTCAAGCATACCGGGAACGTGAATCATAAAGAACTCATCAAGATTGTTGGCGAAAATCGCCAGAAACTTAACGCGTTCCAGCAAGGGGGTATGTTCGTTGGCGGCTTCTGCCAGCACCCTGGCATTAAACTCGAGCCAGCTCAGTTCCCGAATAAAGAAAAGATCTGAGCGAGAGCGAACCTGCGGGCGCGATATGGAGGAAATACCGGTTGGAGAGGATGTTGACCGGTGGCCATTGCTGGCTGCCTTTGCGTTGCCATGATTAGCTTTACGGGCTGAATAGCCACCCTTTTCCGCCGTGTCTGTCATTTAAGGAATTCTCCAGCATTTCAATCGTCGAACAGGCCAACCATTGCACCTTTACAGGGCTGCTGCTTCCGGTTCCATTAGCCACCGATTAGACCCACCCGTGGGTGCACCACCTGTAACCAGCCCCATCGCCACGGCAAGTTCACGCGGAGAGTTGCCGACGGTGCGCAGATCCTTTTGAAGGGAGGCAGCCACATCCTCAAGGGTGAGATCATCCAGGAAGAGGCCATCTTCGCGCAAGCAGATGAGTGGCAAATACACGGTTGGGTGGCACTGCTCAAAGGCAAGTACCTGTTCCACGATATCAGCGGCGGTCATGAGGCCAGCGATGTGTATATCGCCGCCAAAATAGTTATTTTTTACAACGCAAACGTTTACCGAAACGTTCTCTATCTGGTTAAGCCGATCGGCAAACTCCTGAACCACGCTAGAAGGCATCTCGGCAGTAACAAGTGTGGCCGCAATGGGTGTTTCAACGCGCACAGGCAATCTTCTGGATACGGAACGGGCGCTCTCTTTGAAGAGGCGTACAGTGCCAATTCCATCTTCAAGCTGTGGGAAATCTTCGTAATGCTCGCGTCCGGGGTAGGGAAGTTGGGCAATGTGGTACCACTCATCTGCCAGCCAGGCGAAGCGGCTGCCTACCAATTTCTGGAATTTGCGTTCTTTCTTGCGTACAAAAGTAATCATGTCGCGCGCATAATCGCGTTCGACATGGGCCAGTTCGGGCAGGCGTTCTCGAAACCTTGTCATCCCAACCGGCACAATGGCAACGGATGGAACACCAGCGCGCTTTCCAGTAACGGCTCTATGTTCTGCAGCAAGCTCATCCAGCGTTTGATTCAGGGCATCGCCATCGTTCCAGCCCGGGCACAACACTATCTGTGCATGAACATCAATTCGGTTATCGGCAAGTTCACGGATCTGGGGCAAAATGGAGGTTGCTGCCTGCCGGCCAAGCAGCCTGCCACGCAACTCTGGATCGGTAGCATGTACGGATACATATAGCGGTGAAAGCCGCTGCTCCAGGATCCGCGCCCACTCTTCATCGCTGAGATTTGTGAGCGTTACATAGTTACCATGCATGAATGACAGGCGAAAGTCATCATCCATCAAGTACAGAGACTTACGCATCTTCTTGGGCTGCTGATGAATAAAGCAGAATACGCACTTGTTCTTACAGGTATGGATCTTGTCGCCAAGTTCATACTCAAACTCCATGCCAGCATCTTCATCTATACGCTTACGTACAGAAACCTGCACAGGCTCACCGGCACGATCAATCTCTATAGCAAGGCGGCTTGCTGCAGAGTGATACCGATAGTCGAGGATATCAAGAATACTGCGTCCGTTAATGGACCTTACAAGGTCTCCTGTACGGATGCCCGCTCTCTCTGCAGCAGAGCCAGCCTCTACTTCGGAAACAATGAGAGCATTAACAGGTTTAAGTGGTATTTCAGACATGTACTTATTGTACCGTAATGCTCTATTGGCAGGTGCCTTTGAGAACCTTTCGGAGGTCAGTTATCGGAAATTGCATTCGCATACTCACATTCAGGAGGGAGAAGCAAGGCCTGTATCCAATTACAGAACAGCAGGGACTTCCTGACTGTTGGAGGATGTAAATGGCGAATGAGATTTCAAGACGTGGCCTGCTAAAGGGCGCGGCACTTACGGGTGCCGGTTTGCTCTGGGCAAGCGAACCCGCGAAGGCACGGATTATTGGCGCTAACGATCGGCTGAACGTTGCCGTAGTTGGCATTGCAAACCGTGGAAGTGCAAATGTCGAAGGCGTAATGAACGAGAATATCGTTGCAATTTGCGACATCGATGATAACTACCTGGCGCGCGTCAAAGAAAAGTTTCCACAGGCGAAAACGTTCAATGATTACCGAAAATTGATGGAGATGAAGGGTATTGACGCAGTTGTTGTCAGTACTCCTGATCATGTCCACGCGCCTGCAACCTCTGCAGCCATTCTTTCCGGGCACCATGTGTATTGTGAAAAGCCGCTGGCACACTCTGTGTGGGAGGCACGCCATGTAACCGAACTGGTGAACAAGCACAAGAAGGTTTCCCAGATGGGAACCCAGATTCACGCGATGAGCAACTACCGGAGGGTAGTTGAAGTAATCCAGTCTGGAGCTATTGGCCCTGTACGAGAAGTTCATAGCTGGGCAGATCGCGTGTGGTCTGGTGCTGGCCACCCCACCGATACCACACCAGTTCCTTCCAACATCCACTGGGATTTGTGGCTTGGCCCTGCCGCCGAGCGCCCATTTAGCCAGGCTTACATTCCCGGCGAGTGGCGCGGATGGTGGGCATTTGGTAACGGTACCCTTGGCGATATGGCCTGCCATCACATGGATCTTCCGTTCTGGGCTCTGGAACTAAGCCATGCCGAAACCATAAGCGCAGAGGGCCCGCCCGTAGATCCTGAAACTGCGCCGGAGTGGCTTAAGGTTAAGTACACCTTCCCGGCCCGCGGAACCAAGCCCCCGGTTGAACTACACTGGTACAACGGTGGCAAGCGCCCGGATTACTTTGCACAGGGCAAACTACCACGCTGGGGCGATGGCTCTCTGTTTGTTGGAGACAAGGGTTGGCTGCTGGCAGACTATGGATCTTATGTTCTGCTGCCTGAGACTGACTTCAAAGACTACGTTGCGCCGAAGCCATCCATTCCGGAATCTATCGGCCACCATGCGGAGTGGATTGAAGCCTGCAAGCATGGCGGAACACCGCTGTGCAACTTCAACTACTCTGGCCCGCTTGCCGAAACCGTTCTTCTTGGAGCCGTTGCATACCGCACTGGCAAAACAATTGAGTGGGACCACAAGCACATTAAGGCGAAGGGCGTGCCGGAAGCAGATCTTATTCTGCATCCTCACTTCCGTTCTGGCTTTAAAGTCTGACACAGAGACTATCCTCTGTACTATCGATCAAATGGCCGCCTTCCCAACCCCGGGAGGGCGGCCATTTGTTAATTTTAGGGGTAACCGTTTTCAGTTTGAGTGGGCGGCTCAGAAATTACCTCACCTTTGTTAAATCAATATAATTGTAATCTCCGCCGGTATCTTCTGCAAGGCCTTTCATCAGCGCCTCGCCAGGGTAACGCTCTCCCAGGCACAGTGCAAGCGTGTTGATGCGTGCTTTATCTGTGTTGTAACGCGTAACAAACTGCCTTAGCTGTTCTGTGTTTCGGATGGTATTGGGGCCCTCTGGTTCCCCATCAGACATCAGGAAAACGCAGTTGATGGGTGAGCAATTAAATGCGGCATATAGTGCGCCGGAGATGTTAGTGAATGGCCCCAGCCTGAGTCTGTCGATCCACAGGTAACACGCATCCATGATGTCTGCATTCATTGGCAGCATAATGGGAGAAAGCTTTGAAGCACGGCCCGTAAATGCGATAACGTTAAATGTGTCTCCTGGCTTCAGTTCTCGCAGCGCTTTCTTAAGGGCCGCTTTCGCTTTTCCAATTTTGTTTCCATCGTACATGCTGGATGAGCAATCCAGCACATACACAACATGCAGTGGGCCAGCGCCAACGCCGGGTGCGGCACCAAACACACCGCCTCTTCCAGCGGAGTCGGCATCTCCTGTGCCATTTGTTCGGCCCTGGGCTCCGCGCGAACCGCTTCCGCCAGCATCGCCAGCGCTGTTACCGGCCGGCGGGCCAGGCTTAACAGCACCATTTTGTGCCTGAGCATCTTTTCGCCGTGGATCGTTCTCTGCGTTAGTTACCGGGCCGGTTTGTGGTGTGGGAGGTGAGCCACCAGCTGTTTGATCGCTTGTACTTCTCGCGGTGCTGTCACCAGAATTCCCATTTTGGGCACGTTGCATGCTCTGTGGTTGGCCAGAGGCATGAACACCCTGCGGATGTGAAACAGTGCGGGCTCTGCCAGCCTGTTTGTTTGATCGGCCGGCGGCTTTATGCGTTGATTTTGGAGAGGTGCTTCCGCTAAAAACTCGCTCCTGAGTTTTTCCGCGCATGGAATGTGCCTGTTGCTCCAGGCTTAACCCCTTATTGCGGCTGAAAAGGGCCGAATTTTCTAGCGTAATCTCAATTCCCCCGCTACGGGCTTGCCCGGGAGGAGGCGGAATACGGGTGTGGATGCCCTTAGCAATCAGAAATACGCCATGCAGCATTATCGATACTGTTAGAAAGAAGACAAAGCTTCGGGCCGGCTGATATCTTGCCTTCTGCACCAGCATTTCTTGATTACCTGGCATTGTTGGTATTACCGGTAGCCTTCTGATCAGTTGGCAGAGTGATTTTAGTGAGCCCTGCAGAGCGAGCAAGGTCCATAACATCCATTATTCTCGCATAGGGGGCCGCCCGGTCGCCTTTAATCAATACTCGCGCATCCCGCGCATGGGATGCCGTATCCGATAGGGCAGTTCTTACCGCCGCTTCATCCGTTTTTTTACCATTCAGGTAGAGGGTGCCGTCGGTAGTTACCGAGATTGTAATGTCCTTTTCGGTTTCAGGTGAGCCCTCCCGCGTGTTTGTCTTCGGAAGGTTGAGGTTCACTCCCGGGTTTCGTACGAAGGCTGTTGTTACCATCAGGATAATCAGCAATGTAAGAGCAATATCGATAAGCGGAATGAGGTTCATTTCGGCAATGGGTTCATCCGAATCGCCGAATTGCGATTTATGCATTGCCTGGCCCTCCGGTATTGCCGTTGGGAGCGGCAGCAATGCCCAGCCTCGGCACAAGCTGTGCGGCATGCCCCTGAATATCCAGAACCATTCCTTGAACCTGCCCGGCAAAAAAGTTGTATGCCATTACCGCCGGTATTGCCACTGCGAGCCCCAGGGCCGTTGCGCTCAATGCTTCACCAATTCCGCCGGCCATCTGCTGCCCACCAAGCCCGGCGTTTTGCATGGTTTGAAACGACTCAAGCACTCCCAGCACCGTTCCAAACAGGCCAATAAAGGGGGAAATGCTGCCGATGGTAGCCAACAGGTTCATGTACCTGCGCAGGCGCATTCTCTCCGCTGCAAGGGCAATATCCGCCGCCGTTTGGCGTGCTTCCAGCGGGCCATAGGGCAACGAAGAAGCTGCCCACAGTATTCGATAGATAGGGGCATCGGCATCTGCCGGGTCCATAGTTGGCAGGGAGCTACCGTACGTTAGGCGCACCATCAACGAATCGAAGGCTCGCAATTCTAGCTTTTTAAACTGAGTTAGTGCATAGAATCGTTCCATCACAATCGCAAGCAGCAGCACCGAAAATAGCCCGAGCGGAAAGGCAACCCATCCGGCCCTATGCAACAAGTTGAGCAACACGTTGTGTCTCCAGACAGAAGAATATGCTGAGTGAGGCAGAGAGCTGTTTCTATGATAAACTTCAGCAGTAGGGCTCTGTATATTGTGTGAGTAAAGTGAACAGAATGAGTAATCGTGCGGGGAGGATGATCATTCACTATAACGTTTCGGTTAACCCTACAGATGTTCCTTTTGACGAGCAATCTTTGTTTAGGGTTCGCAGCGGATGAACTGGAGGAGCCAGGGAAAAATGCATATCATGAAATCTAACCCTATTGTTCTGGCATTGGCGAGCGCCAACAAGGCAGAAGTTGGCAAGCTGTGCAGGCAATTTGTTTTGGTGTTGTTACTGGTACTCCTATATGGAAGCACGGCGGATGCACAATCAACTGTGTTTGCATCCCGTTTGCCGCTAAGAATTGACGAAATAAGAGCGAACTCTCGGCGAGCTTTAGTTTGTGGTTTGTTTGAATTATCGGTGGATCTTCAGGCAACGTACGATAATCCGTTTGATCCCGAGGATGTTGACGTATCCTGTACGTTTACGTCTCCAACCGGCAGATCGGTTCACATAAACGGGTTTTACTACCAGAACTATACGCGAGGCCAGGAAGCGGGTGGGGCAGAAAAGCTTACGCCGCTAGGGCAGCCAGGTTTCCGAGTTAGGTTTAGCCCAGATCAGGCTGGAATTTGGCGATATAGCGTAAAAGTTCGAGATCGAACGGGAATTGCCACGGGCAAACCGGGCAGTTTTACAGCGTTGCCTTCTAAGCTACCAGGCTATGTACAGGTTAGCAATAAGGCGCCTGGAATATTTGAGTTGCGACCCCATGCCCCCAGTGCGGCAGTTTCAAACAAACCGCTATTTCTTGTGGGCGAGAATATGTGCTGGAGTGGCAATAAAGGTACTTTTGAGTTTGATACCTGGCTGCACGACCTTGCTGTGAACGGTGGCAACTTTATTCGGCTCTGGTGCAGTAACGGGAACACTACGATTGAATCTATGCCCGAAAAAGGGCAGTCGCAATCCGCTACATCAGGATACCACGGCCTTGGAGCTTATAGTCTTGATCATGCATGGAGAATAGATCGCATTTTGGAGGCCGCTCGGCAGAATGGCATTTACACCATGCTCTGCCTTGGAACGTATGGAGACCTGAAGACCGGCGGATATTTTAACGAGGGCCAGTGGCCAGTAAACCCTTACAACATTGCCAACGGTGGGCCATGTGCAACCCCTGAAGATTTCTGGAAGCTGCCGGCAGCCCGCAAGAAGTATCAGCAAAAATTGAGATATTTTGCATCCCGCTATGGATGGGATCCGCACCTTCACTCCTGGGAATTCTGGAACGAGGCAGAGGCACCGACTACCTGGATTTCTGAAATGGCAGATTTCCTTAAAGGATCTGGCAAATTTGCCGGTGTGCCTGCCGATCCGTTTCGTCATCTGGTTTCCACCACATATGGTACGGATGCCATATGGAACCTGCCTCAAATCGATTTTACAATGACGCACAGCTACGGCACCGGGAATGTGCCAGACATAGCGCCCGTTGAGGCAGACGATGCCTTCGCCCATGCAAAATACTCCAGACCTCACTTTCTTGCGGAATTTGGAATAGATTGGCGCGGTGGTGACGAACAGTACGATAAGGCCGGTGATGGCATAAACCTGCACAACGGCCTTTGGGCCGGCGTTGCAAGTGGCAATGCCGGAACAGCGATGCTGTGGTACTGGGATAGCTATGTTGCGCCCAAAAAGTTGTATAGCCAGTTTACGGCGGTACGTAAGTTTACGGATCAGGTAGCCTGGACCGAGAGTTCTTGGAATTTGCTTAAGTCGGACCCCATTATGCTTCCCAATGCAATCGAGACCTTCAGCGATATGTACTTGCCAGCAGCTGCAGGATGGGGGCGATCGGCGTATACGGATATAGATGTAACGCCACTTGGTATTGGGGATCACAGGTCCATGCCAGAGTTTCTATATGGACCATCCAAACCAGAATTGCGGGTTCCACTTAAGATTCACTTAAGGTATACTAAGGATGGTTCTATTGCCATCCGGCTAAACATGGTTTCTGATCGCAGCCGGTTGTCAATTTCAATAGACGGGAACAAGGTTTCCGAAACAGACCTTGATGCGTCTCCACCAAAAGAAGCTTCTTTAAAGCCGGGGTATGAGAGTACTAAGTACTTTAAAGAATATGGTGTTTATCAGGCTAATTTCGAAAAGTCTGTAGTGGTGCCGGTTAGTGCCGGGGATCATACCGTAACGTTAGACAACACGAGTGGTGATTGGCTAAGCTTAGCTGGAATTACATTTCAGGGCTACCGCAGCAGCCGAAGCTCTACTCTTCAGATATATGGCATTCACTGTTCAGATTCGGCGGTGTTGTGGGTGCATAACACAGTAAACACCTGGTTAAATCGAAGTATGGGCCACCTTCCAACTGAAATTTCGGGAGGGGAATCTGTATTGCATGGGCTTAATGCGGGGCAATACCAGATTCGATGGATTGATACTTCAACTGGAAACTCACTTGGAACTGCACGTGTAACAGCATTAAGCAGTGGTTGTAGGATCCGTTTGCCATCCATAAAAACGGATATAGCAGCAATATTAACGCGAATCCATAGCAGGTAACTGTTATTCGCAATGTCCACTCATCTCCCGGAGCGGCACGCATATCATGTCGAATTCGACCAGGCTACCAATACTTATAGATGAAATTGCGTCTGTGGCGCAGCGTCAGCCCGATGCAACTGCGTTGGTCTTTGAGGATACAACCCTCACATATGCCGACCTCATGGCACGCGTGAATTGCCTGAGGTTATGGATCTCAAATCAGAATTTGCCGACTGGCTCGTTGATTGGATTATGTACCGAACGCTCGTTTGAGCTTGTTATCGGTGTGCTTGGAATTGTTGCAGCTGGCTGTGCTTATGTCCCTTTGGATCCAGACTATCCTGTGAGTAGGCTTCAGTATATTACTAATGATGCCGGCTTGAAGCTCATTCTAACAAGCACAAAGCATATTGATCTCGCCACATCACTGGCACCGCATGCCATCAACCTGGAACGATGGAGCCTTATTGAAGATGTAGCTGATGAACAGGACGCCACATGGGTGAATTTTGCTTGTGACGATTTAATTTATGTTATGTACACTTCCGGATCTACGGGGCAGCCAAAGGGAGTAATGGTGCCGCACAACGCTGTGGCCAACCGAATTCTGTGGATGCGGGATGCCTATAATATCACTCCTGCGGATGTTATCTTACACAAAACTCCGTTTAGCTTTGATGTATCCGTTTGGGAGTTATTGGTTCCTTTGATTTCGGGCGCTACGATGGTGATTGCAAAACCCGGCGGACACCTGGACCCAGATTATATTGCGGAACTTATTAAGGAGCACTCCATAACTGGCGCTCATTTCGTTCCTTCCATGCTAAGCATTTTTCTTGAAACAGACGGTGCTGCGGCGTGCACATCTCTAAAATGGGTTTATTGTAGTGGGGAAGCATTGCCTGCCTTCGTTAGAGACAGGTTTTATGAGAGGATGCACGCAACCTGTGATCTGTACAATATGTACGGCCCAACAGAGGCAGCAATTGAAACAACGTGGTGGAAATGCAGCCGCGATGAGAAAGAAAACGCTGTACCAATTGGCTACGCAATACCCAATGTTACTGCATACATACTTGATGAGAATGGAAAGCCCGTAAATGGAGAAACGCCGGGAGAACTTTACCACGGGGGCATTTGTGTTGCAAAAGGCTATCTAAACCGGCCAGAGCTAACGTCCCAGGTTTTTGTGCCGGATCCATTTGCGAACACCGCTGGCGCAATGATGTACCGAACTGGAGACCTGGTTAAAAGGCGCCCGGATGGAGCAATAGAGTACTTATCTCGCCTGGATTTTCAGGTTAAGATCCGAGGGCAACGCATTGAACTGGGTGAGATTGAAACCGTAATCGCCACCCATGGCAATGTAAAATCGTGTGTTGTGATTGCCCGGGAAGATGTGCCCGGCGATCAACGACTGGTTGCTTATTTAACAGCCGACAGCACTACCGACCCCGAAGATATTCTGAATAACCTGAAAAACGTTATTGGTGAGAAGCTGCCAGCATACATGGCCCCGGCACATTGGGTTGTACTGGACGAACTGCCTGTAACATCTAATGGTAAGCTGAACCGCAAAGCCTTACCGGCGCCAGTGGTGCCAGTAGTTATCAATTCAGATGTGCTGTATCAAAATGAATTAGAGGAAAAGATTGCAGCCATCTGGAGAGACATCCTGCGGCTGCCTTTCATTGATCCAGAAACGAGCTTCTTTAACCTCGGTGGCCACTCGTTGCTTGCCGGGCGGCTAATTTTGCGGTTGCGCAATGAACTGGCAATTACCCTGGGTTTTACCGATGTTTTTCGGTTAAACACTGTACGTTTACAGGCACTTTCTGCACAGGATTTCACCTGTACCGCTCTGGCAGCTGGGGTTGCGCCATCGCAGTTGGCAGAACCCGTGTGCACTCCGGCATCCTATTCGCAAGAGTCGTTCTGGTATCTGCAGCAGATGGCACCCACGAGCCCGGCTTTCAAAGTTACGGTTGCCTACGATTTAAAGGGAGCCCTGTGCCCTGATGCTATTTGCAATTCCATTGGTGCGATTGTTGCAAGGCATGAGCCACTGCGCACCAGTTTAGAGGTTATAAACGGGCAGCTAACCCAGTGCTTGAATTCTGTTCCTCATGATTTTCACACTTCGGTAAATGTCTCAGATCTCCCCGAGGGTACATCGGCAGAGTCGTGGCTCGCTGTGCGTATTAACGAGCCGCTGTGCCTCAATACAAACCCGTTCCGTTCCGGGTTATTATTACTTTCTTCAGATCACGCATACCTGTTGCTGGAGTTCCACCATGCATGTGTCGATGCCTGGTCGCTCGGGGTAATCGAACGAGAACTCTCAGAAACAGTTTGTGCACAGTTGCAAAACCGCAATCCGGGCCTTCTGCCTTTGCCATGCAGCTACAAACAGGCTTCCCTCTGGCAGCGAAAAGAGGCCACTGAAGGCGCAGGAATACATCAGCGCTCGTTCTGGGGCAAGCAGCTGCAAGATCTGCCAACCTTAAATCTGCCGACAGATTATAGCCGTTCCGCCATGCCGGATTACTGTGGTAACACACATGTGCGCTCGCTTTCCCCGGAACTGGTGGCAGGCATCCAGGCGCTCTGTTCAGAATGCGATGTTACGCAGCACATGGTTTTCTTAAGTGCTGTTGCGTTATTAATATCCCGCTATGCTGGCGTTACAGATGTGCCACTTGGCACGCCTGCAGCAGGTAGGCGCCACTCTGAACTGGAGGCCCTGGTAGGTTGTTTTATTAACTCGCTGGTTGTGCGTTTGGATTTGGCGGGGAACCCAACAGTTTCGGAACTGCTATCCAGAACCAAATCTGTTGCGCTTTCTGCCTACGAAAATCAAGATCTTCCGTTTGAGCACGTTGTAGAAGCGCTGAATATTCCCCGAGATAGCACACGCAATCCACTGTTTCAGGTGCTGGTAAACCAGCTGGATGTAGAGCGCAGTGGCATCAACTTTCCAGGTGTACAATCCACAAACCTGAGAATGCGGCCGCGCGCCTCCATGTTCGATCTGGTGTTTCTTATTCAACCAATTGGCGATGGTATAGATTTAGAACTTGAATACATGACATCGCTGTTTGACCCAGAAACGATCGATGGAATTCTGGATAACCTCATCTGGGTACTTCAGCAATTAACAGCCGATGCCAACCAGCCTTTAACTGCAATTAGTGCATGCTCCCCGGCGCAGCTAGAACAGATCAGTTCGGAATTTAACCTGCCCCATACAGAAACTGCGGCGGATACAGATACCGCAGACAGGGTTATTGATCAGTGCCTGCTAAAGCAAGATAAGCCTGCCGTGAGAGATCTCGATGGGGCTATCTCATACAAAGAGCTTAATGACCTGGCATTTGGTGTTGCAAACTCTTTAGCATTGGCCGGTGTTAAGCCGGGCGATACGGTAGCAGTAAGTATTCGGCGCTCGCGCTTTATCTGCCCGGTTCTGCTTGGAGTATGGCTGGCCGGCGCAGCTTATCTGCCCATTGATCCTGAGTATCCTCAATCCCGAATTGAGTACATGCTTACCAATGCTGAACCGGTGCTGATTATTTGTGATGACTTTACAAAAAGCACCTACTCTGATATCAAAGTCACCCTCGCTGGTGTAGATAGCCTGCTTGCAGTCGGAAGCTCATCGCCACTGTTGCGGAACCGACAACGATGTGCTGTGGCCTACACACTTTATACATCGGGATCCACGGGGCAGCCAAAGGGTGTAGTAATTCCGCATACAGCCTTGTCGAACTTCCTGTTATCGATGCAACGGAAACCAGGTTTTACCAGCACAGAAAGGCTGCTTGCAGTAACAACGCTCTCGTTTGATATTTCAGAACTGGAACTCTGGCTGCCACTCGTCTCTGGTGGTACCGTTACAATTGGCGATAGTAAGCTACTGGCCACAGAAGCCAATAGGCAACAGCTGCTGGATGCCAACCCAGATACGGTGCTGCAAACTGGCCCAGCCCTGTTCCGCCTTCTGTTGGATACTGGCTGGAAACCGGGCTTTAATCAGAAACTGCTTTGTGGTGGTGAGGCGATGCCATCCGACCTGGCCCGGGAATTGCTTGAAGCCGGTGCAGAGCTGTGGAACATGTATGGACCAACCGAAACTACGATTTGGTCGACATGTGAAAGAGTGCTGGATCCAGGAGATATTACTGTAGGCAAGCCCATTCGTAACACGCAGATCGCCGTAGTGGATTGTGCTGGCAAGTTGGCCCCGCTTGGTGGGTTGGGGGAGATATATATCGGTGGGGATGGCCTTGCAGTTGGTTATGATAAGCGCTCGGATCTCACCGAACAACAGTTCGTGACCTCCAACCTGTACTCGTCTGAGATGCGCTGGTATAAAACCGGGGATTTAGGCAAGATTCGTAAAGATGGTCGGCTTATCGTTGAGGGGCGTAAGGACACACAATTAAAAATCCGCGGCTTTAGGATTGAAACAGATGAAGTTGAGTGCGCTCTCAGATCCATCCCGGGCGTGGCGGATGCTGCGGTTGCACCGAGAAAGTCTGTACGTGGCGATATTAGCCTGGCAGCATATATCATAATTGCTGCTGAGCCTTTAGACTTTGCCACAATACGGGCAGAATTGCAGCAACACCTACCTGCCTACATGGTTCCTTCACAGTACTTTACCGCAGACCGATTGCCCCAGACAAACAACGGAAAACTCGATCGGGCCGCGTTGCAGCACCTTGTTCTTAATGACGACCACACCGATACCGATCTGGATGAAACGCAGTTAACAGCATCAGAGGCAATGGTTTTAAGCATCTGGAGAACTGTGCTTGGAATCAGTAAATTCGATCTAGACACCTCATTCTTTGATGCCGGAGGTCACTCACTGCTAATTCTCAAGATGCTTCAGGGCATTGAAACCGAGAGCGGTGTAACTCTGCCTGTTGCATCGATATTTGAAGCGCCGTCGATACGCCTCCTTTCGCGTCTTGTGGACAGCAGAAATAGTACCATCACGCAATGGCAGTACATTTCAACCATTCGGCAAAACCAATCACCATACAGTCTGTTCTGTTTTCACAGGATTGATGGGCTCGATATATGTTATCGCGAGCTTGGACAGATCCTCGAATCGGACGTCTCAGTCATAGGGTTTCAATCTCCTGATTTGGAGCCAGGGGCGGAACCCTGTACCAATATTCAGGAGATGGCTGCCCGATATGTTAAAGACATCCTTAGACTATGCCCAAGTGGTCCTTACATGCTTGCCGGTTCGTCATTTGGTGGAGTACTGGCGCTAGAATGTGCGATACAGTTGAAGGCTAAGGGTAGAGATGTGCAGCTAGTTGCTCTTATTGATGCGTTTGCCCCATCGTTTTTAACAAAACGAAAACCTAAATCGCGCATGGCAAAACTAACCGCGCATATCCGCAACATATTATCGATGCCTGCAGCGCAGAAAAAACTCTACTTCAAGTCTATACTAAGCCATGGGGCTGGAGCGGCCGGGCTTTCCACAGTTGAAGACGTGCTCGGCCGAGATGGTGATGCACTCGAAAATTCGGACTACAGAGAACAGGTATACAAGCTCCAATACGCTTATCACATCGCTTACACGAAATATCACCCTGCAAAGTGTGATTGCAGTGTAACGCTATTTAGAGCAAAACGCCTATCTGACTTCTATACCGACCATCCGGTGCTGTGGTGGGATGATTATATTCTGTCGCCTATCAATGTAATCAATGTTACTGGCGATCACCTGACGATGATGGATTATCCTAATGTGGTTGAAGTGGCCTCTGAACTGGATAGGCAGATTAGCGGGATACTCAAAGATTAATGCCATTGCCGTTGCATACCCTGAGTTAAATTCAAGGTATGCAGCGGATCACCGTTCATAACGTCTTGTAATTCGAGCTTAAGATCAGTTATAAACGTGCGGGTTCTTGGTCCAATCATCGTTCTTCTCAAACCCGAATTCGGCTACACGGGGCCGGCGTTCTCGAAGCCGAACCGACTCTATGCCGAGGTACTCTCCCTGGCTGGCAAGGTTGTGGCCGACACACTCCAGCCGAACCTTATACTCACCGGGTTCGGGCCAAAAATCCAACAATTGAAACTCCTGGCTTGAGATATCCGTGCTGTACAGGTCCACCGGGTCTCCAAGCTTTATACCGTTGAGGTACACCTGGAACTTGCCAAAGTCGTAGCTTTTGGTCATGTTCAGTATCAGGCGGAGTGGCTCTTTCTTATGCACCGTTATGGGTATTTCCAGCCAGCGGTTTGCCTTGTTTTCGGCTTTGAAGAACAGCTGCGGGCCATCCGGATATACGGAGAGATCCTGCTTACTAACTTCGCCTGCGCCGTGGTACTTAGCATCAGTGAAGTCTCGGGCATATGCAATCTCGCGCTCAAGGCTGGGCAGCTTGCGGTCTTTACCTTCTGGCGCGCGCTCGGCAAAGGTGGGTGTGCCAGTTTGGTACCAGAAAGCTACGCTGGCGTAGTCGTCTTCGCGCTCATTCCAGCTGTTGGTCTGGCGTTTCGGGTTTTCATCTGGCGATATCCAACCCATGTGCTCTATCGTTACGCGCAGCCCTTTGTTGAACACAATCGGATCGTTGATATGCCATCGGTAAGCACTTGTGTGGCCGCCAACTATTCCCCATTGATCAAAATAGGGAACGCCAAAATAGGGGGTGCTTGTTTTCTTCAGGCCCCAGGCGGATAGGAAGTAGTCTTCGGTGCCGGTGCCCCAGATGGACGCTTTCTCTTCGCCATCGATATAGATCTTTTCATCGCCCTCCCCAAACCACATTGGGCTGCGGGTGCGCACCGCCATTACGGTGCCAACATAGTGCCCTTTGCCTTTTGTATCCAAAATCAGGTAGTCGCTGCCATGGCGGGCAGGGTACTCCTGGCGGTACTGTGCATAGAAGTAGGGGGTGTCTTTTGAGATGCGGTCTTTTTTAATCCAGTCGATGTTGTAGTACAGCAGATTAATGTTCTGAGTGCCCTGGTTTACAATCTCGATACGTGCCGATTTGCGGAAGGGCATGCGCCAGAAGCAGTTGTAGCTATCTCCGCCCTCTACCACAACCGGCAGGCTAACCACTTCGCTGCGTTTGCCAAAGCAGCCGGCAAAAAAGTCTCCCAGAGGCGCCTCTACACCCGGCTTTGCGCTACCATCCCAGTAGATGCGCAGCAGCATGTCCTGGTGGCTTGCGGAGCCATTCGGTGCCCATCCCTGCTTTTCGGGGCCAAGGAAGGTAAACCACATATGCGTTATCTCACCGGGCCCTTTTACATCCATAACTACGTGGGTTTTGCCCGGCGCAACGCGGAAGTTGTCGAAGTTGCTCTTCTCTTCTCCATCGCCTTTCGGTGGGGCCGTGGGGTCGTACTTCCCATCTTTCCCTTCCCGAAACGTGGAGGTAGCCCGCATGCTTCTGCCCTGCTGTGGTTTTGCAAGCCCCGAAAGTGGGCCAGCATCATCCTGTGCTGCAACGGGTGCCGTGTTTAGCAGGGCCGCCAGGCCGCATGCAAGCAGCGCCGCACCCGCTACCAAACGATTGGTTCTCATACCTGTCTG